>DASTXH010000088.1:0-10887 GCA_035758575.1 Saccharimonadales bacterium (SeqCode) | reverse complement strand
CCTCTTTTTCCAGCAACAGGCCAGCCACACTGGGCAGGTGGCGCGTTACTGCCTCGGTGCTGGCATGCGCACGGTGCACCACGCCAAAGCCGTCTTGCACAAACAGCTCCGCCAGGCTGGCCAGCTGCGCCGCAAACGCATTATCATTCTTTTCTTCCTCGGCATGGAAACGCAGGTTTTCCAATAACAATACATGCCCTGGTTGTAGCGCCTTGGCGGCCGCCTCTACTTCCGGGCCGATGCAGTCATGCACAAATTGCACTTTGTCCGCACACACCAGCTCGCCCAACCGCTGTGCTACCGGCGCCAAGCTTTCCGCCTCATTCGGCTTGCCATCCGGCCGGCCCAAATGCGAACAGATAATAAGCCGCACGTTCTTTTCGAGTAAGTATTGTATGGTCGGCAGCGATTGTTTTATGCGGTAGTCGTCGGATATCTTGCCGTTTTCCACGGGCACGTTGTAGTCTGCCCGCATCAGTACCGTCTTGCCCGTTACGTCTATGTCGCGAATTGTCTTTTTGGTAAACATGTCTCCACCGCCTTACATACTGCTACTGCTTCATTCTACCACGGAGGCACATACAAGCCAGTGCCGCATCCCGACAACGTTGACGGTGGTGTTTCGGCGATGGTACGATATGATTTTGATATATCTGGTATGCAAAATATACTTCGTAGTCGCAGTGTTGGGTTATTGCTAGGATTGGTGCTTGTAGCAGCGCCGCTGCTATTGCAGCCGTTTCGTGCCGCTGGCTTGTCATCTGTAGGCGCAATACTCGGCATTGCATTCGTGGTCTGTTCGCTCTTCGGTGATCTCCCCGCATGGATCAGCTGGACTCAGCGCCTAGGTGCGTGGCTGTTTGCCGGCATCGCCGTAGGCACCGTCATAGCGCTTCTTGTCTACATTTTTCCCTCGAGCGGGCGTGAGTCATCGTTTTATGCCATCAGTCCGGCTGTATGGGCGGCATATCTTTCTATCGTACTCGTAACGCTACTATTTCGATTCTCATCCATCCCACGGCGTATGTACGCACTCGTCCAGCGCATCGATATAAAACCTTCCGTCGTCATACCCGTATTTGTAACCATAGCCGGGGTCACCGGCAATATCCTGGACGGCGTAACAATCATCTCCATATCGGTCATTATCTTTTTAGGGCTATTGGAACGAAAATGGGCGCTGCGGGCTTCATTCGCTCTGCTGTTTGGCGGGCTCATATCCAATCTTATTACCGTGGCGGCGGAGCCCACAAACATCAAATTTGACGAGATTATGCACGCGCAGCTTGCGCACATCCACCCCTACTATTGGTTCACTAACTGGCCAATCTCTATCTTGGGCATTGCTCTGCCGGCAGCGCTTCTTGCAATTGGTATGTTCCGCGCTAATGTAGCCTGGAAATCGCCCGAGCCAGATCCACAACACCTGTACAAGGACGAAGAAAAGGTAGACGATCCCAAAGAGCTGGCGCTTTCTACTACCGCAATAGTGCTGCTGGGCCTGGGCGTCATACTCCATGCAGTGTTTACGGCCACCCACTTTCTTAATTACGCATGGCCGCTGTGGCAGCTGCTGCTGCCCGCCGGCATAGCCTCTCTTATCGGCATTCTTTACTTGCGACGCAGCAAAGAAACCCGCGAGCATTTTCGTACGGAGTCACCTGTTTGGCTCAAGCTAATGATCATTTTTTCGCTCTTGTGGCTTATCGTTACCGTATGTTCACAATACCCGAACATTTCGTCAGTTTTCTTTGTGCTGCCCTTCCCGCTGCAATATATATGCATGGTTGTCCTGTCTCTGCTTTCCGCAGTCACCGATAACGTCGCGTTGGCCAGTATGCAAGGCTCCATAATGATGCAGCACCCCATTGCTATCTGGCAAATGCGACTACTGTTCGTGCTGCTCACCTGGGCTGGCGGCCTGACACCGTTCGGCTGCCTGCAGGCGTTGTCGCTTAATAGCCATATCAAGCTGTCTACCAAGCAATGGGTCAGAGAAACGCCGGTTTGGGCTGGATCTGCACTTGCAGGCGGCCTGATAGGCCTGGCAATCATACGACTAGTTTATCCGCCTGCGTTTTAGCTAAGCCCCAACGCATATCAGACCACGGCAGGAGCCGGCGACAACGGGCTGGTGCTATACTAAAATCATTAACCAAGGAGGGGCGATGAACTACTATCACGTGCGAATTGGTGTGCGAAAAACCAAAAACAAGCTCGCATCTGCAGCTAAGCTCGGCCTGGCGTTCAGCGGCGCAATTGTAGCCCTTAGTGTAACCGGGATTGCTAGCGCTGCTGCGCCCACAACGCCCACAAGCTACACACCGGGCGACTGCGGCGGCAAACAAATCGTGAACGTCACCTATCAGCTGACGAATGATACCGACAGCGGCTTCTTTGGTAACTGGGCAACCGATTCACTAATGCGCAGCGTGAAAGTCTTCGACCTGGGCAGCGGCACTTACTGCGCAACCATCAATGATACCGGCTCGTTTGTAACCAGCGGCCCCAACAGCCCGCAAAACGGCACGCCGCTGGCCGCCGGCATAAACGGCGTCATCAACGGCGGCTACGTCACCAATGTCTTCACCGCCACGCTATCCGGCACGTCGCCTTATGCAACCCACGGCAATCTGGGCACCTTTGATGCCACCGCGGCACACCCTAGCTTCCTGAGCTACTTCGATAATGCCAGTGCAATAAACTGGACACAACCGACCTGGGGCTGGACATACCACACCGCCCGAAACGGCAACTGGGTCAATGCCTCGTCCGGCAACTTCGGCGACATCTCTAACAACTAGCCGTAGAGCCTGCCAAAATAAACAACCACGGGGTAAACCCGTGGTGTTTGAAAAGACCCAGTATCAGTCGCTTTGCGACTGAACCAGCCGGAGAACGGTGTTCTCCGGCTGGAAGTTCATTCACCCACGGCTAAAGCCGTGGTGCTCTGCCCTTCGGGTAATTATAGAAAGAGCCTCCTAGACGGCTCTTCTATGCATTTCACCTAGGCCAGTCAGCGATAATGAATGTGCATGATGTACCGCCAACGCTCTTAACGAACCTGGCAGTGTTTCGGAACGAAATCATGAACTTGAATAAATTGAATACTAGCCGATAGATTTCTTGCTAGTACTTGAAAAGTAATTCAGGTATTTTTGCTGTAGCCGCTCGGTAATCTCTTGACTGGCCGTAGGATCGGTTCGGTCGACCAAGGATAATAATTCGGCAGGCGTACCGGCATCAACAATATCCATAGCAATTGTTAGCCGCGGTAGGCGTAGACGAAATTGCCGCAGTGCCAATGCTGCTATAAATTTTAATTTTGGAAAATCGCTTGGCCGGACGAACACTATGCGTGCCTCATGCTGAATGTCTTGTGGAATCATACGGACAATATCCCCTATGCCACGCTGCCAGGGAGCTTTGCTTGCGTCAGACAATGAACCGGTCGGCGCAACAAGCACAGCGCCGCCATTGGCAACAATATTGGCCGACCTCTGAAGCGTCGCCCGATTAACGGCAGCCCGCTGTACGCGCGGGAGCACTGCAGAAGGGGAAAGTATACGAAAAATAGCATCTTCGTTTATAGCCTCGCGGCCTTTTTTGTTCGCGTCCATCGTGCCAGGAATCACGGGCAACAGTAAACTAGCCATGGGCTCGCCCATGCTGTGCATAATCCGCCCGGTCGGCGCATATGGCTTACCAAGCATATGTACATCGGTACGACCCATACGGTTCATGAGCGCAAGATTGAGCCACCCTTCACCACCTTGCCTATGGTCAGCCACGATAAGCAGGCCGGCACCGGCATACTCAACAAGATCGTCCCCCGTAGCACGGATATGTACATTTGCTTCCTGCAAAGCAACATCGGTGGCATATGCGGGACTGCCAGTTTCACAAGCTACGGCACCGACTCTACGGAAAAAGGCGGACAGCGGTATGGGCGCGGGTTCCGGCGCCTCAACAATGGGTATTTGGTTCTCCAGTATCTGTGACATAGTGAAACTAGTATCAAGCACAAAACACCATCTGTCAACAGAGGCGGCTATCGAGTACAATACGAGCTATGGACGTATGGCTACTGCAGTGGAGGTCGCGTGGCATAACAGCGCTACTATGGTTGCCTGCGCGAATAATCGGCTTGACGAGCGGCTGCGTAATCAGACGCAGCATTCCATATGGAAGCGGTGGACATCAACGCATGGACATCTATACTCCCCGGGGACAGCTACAAAATCCAATGCCGGTCGTGGCAGTCATACATGGCGGCGGCTGGATAGGCGGCGACAAAACCGAGCAAACATACTTCTGCGCAAAGCTGGCGCGGAATGGGTACATAGTGTGCGCCATCAACTACCGCTTGGCGCCGCGACACCAATTTCCTGCCGCAGTCGAGGACTGCGCTGCGGCCTTGGCATGGGCGCGGGCAAACATTGCCTCATATCACGGCAACCCTTCGCAGATTTTCCTGGCCGGCAGCTCGGCCGGCGCCTACTTGGCAGCGCTAACCGCCTCACACGATGTCAGCAAGACTATCAAAGGGCTCATCCTATACTACGGCGTCTACGACCTCCAAACCGTCCAAGCAATACCATTCCCGTTTTTGCATACCTACTTACAGGCGTTCCTTGGAGCTTCGAGAGTATTCGAACGCGAACGGCTAGTCGATGCGTCGCCAACAACGTTCGTTTCTGCTGCGCTGCCGCCAGTCCTGGCTATTGCCAGTGAGTGCGATACTTTGCATCCGCAAACATTGCAATACATCGCAGCCCTTCAGAAAGCAGGCGTGCCTTGCACGCTCTTTTTTCTCAATAAGGCGCACTATCCTCATGCGCCACACGGCTTTCAGCCATTGCCCATAAACAAGGCAGCACGAGATGCATTCACCAAGGTGACCGCCTTTCTTGCTAGACTATGAGGGATCTTCTCTGTCTGCAAGCCTCGACTTCGAACCGCGCATCCCGTTTGTCAGCCATGCCCAAAACCTCTTCGCCTGCACGTTGCCATGGTCTGTGATAAGAAAACACCCTTCGGACTCCCAAAGGGTGTTTGTTAGTTTCAATAGAGCGGTCAGTCAGTGCTCGGGAAACTACATATTTTTATAGCACAACGTGCAACATTATGCCGCTGTTATCCACAACACGCCGGGATACCACCGGACGCCGGCTAGGCAGGCTGCTTTTGGCGCTTCTTGTCGGCTGCCACGTCGGCGTCTATCTGTGCCGTCAGCGAATGTTGCACCGCGCTAATGTTTTCGGGCACCTTCAGGCGGGTTTTGGAGAACACAAAGCCAAACGTGCTACCGTGCCCCTCGTGGCTGGAAAATACAATGGAGCCGCCCTGCGCCGTGATTGCCTTCTTGGCCATGAACAAACCCAGGCCTGTGCCGTCTGGGCGCGCCTTGCGGGCATTGGTGGCGCGGTAGAACTTGGTAAACAAATGCGGCTGCTCTGCCTTTGGCACGCCAATCCCGCTGTCCACCACCCGCAGCTCTACGGTAGCTGGCTTTTCGGTCAGCTCCACCGCCACCTTGCCGCCCACCGGCGTGTAGTACAGCGCATTGTCTATGTAGTTCATGATTACCTGGCGCACTTTGGTTTCATCCAGCATCAGCTTGGGGAAGGCGGCGGGCTTGGTAAAGCTCAGGGTAATCTGCTTTATCTCGGCCGATTCGTGCAGCTGTTCCACCTCTTCCTGCACCAGCGCACTCAGGTCTACCGGCGTAGTTTCTATAACGAACTTGCCCGTTTTGAGCCGCGAGATGTTCAGTAGGTCGGTAATCAGGAACACCATGCGCTGTGAGCTGCTGAACGCCTGACGCAACATCTTGGCCTGCGTCTCGTTCAGCTTGCCGGCATCACCCTCCAGCACCAGGCTCAAGTACCCCTTCACGCTGGTCAGCGGCGTGCGCAGCTGGTGGCTAGCCATACTGATAAAGTCGTCCTTGGTTTCGTCCAGTTCCCGCAGCCGCTGGTTCGTCCGTCGAAGCTTCCGCGTCGCGTCATTTACTTGCTGTTGCAGGGTTATGTTAAATCTTTGGATCTCTTCAAAGTGAAGTGAATTTTGAATGGCTATGACGAGTTCACTTGCGATTGTCCCCAATAGTCGTACGTCTTGAGGTGTATATGAGTTGCCGCTTCGTTTTTGCCCCAACATAATATACCCCAAACCCTCAACACCATCTCGGGAAACGGAGAACTCAGGTACGAGTCGAACAAGTACTGCGATGCCGTTCCGTACTAGCAGTTGTTTCAGCTTATCGAGCTCTGCCGGCAAATAGTCCACGACAATCACCGACATGCCAAGGTGCGGCGTCATGCTGCGGGCCTTCAGTATATCTTGTTGGCTAAAATCTTTCCTAGTCGTGCCAACAATACGCACACCCTTAAAAGCCGTCTGCTCGATACCAAAAAGGCAATATTCAGCCTTCATATTTTTCGCGATTACTTCCGCACAATGTGTCAGTAGTTTTTCAAGCTCGATGCTGCTTACTAAGGCTTGATTCAGCTCGTCAAGAAATGCCTGTGTATCGTATGCATCTTTATAAAATATCTTATCGGTAACCTTATCAAAGAAACGTTTCGTCGTTGGGTAGACGAACGCCGTTGCTATAGCAAAAGCTATATACTCGCTACGCTGGAACACGAGGGGCTGGTTACTGAAAAAAGCAGAGGATGACACCGCGATAAGTAACGCGCCATAGATAACACCTATAAGACTGAAAGACAGGAGATATGCAATACTTCTGGCAATTGCGAGCCGTATATTAAATAGCCTATAGCGCGCAATGCTATAAAGCAGCCCCCCAACCATGAAGGCCGTACTGAGCGGGCCTAGATTGGTTAGCTGAAAAAGATTGCCAAAAAAAGGCAGGAATACGTTCGTGAAGAAATTGATCGCCAGCACCGTTAGAGATGTCCATGCAATCATCTTCAGGCGTAGTTTGTCGTCGCCCTTGCTTTTCCTGATGCCCTTTGTGAGAACGACAACTATAAGAGCAAGGTCGATAAAGAGCATCGCGAAATAGACTGCCGCTAGACCACCGAAGTCAATAGCGTACACCGAACCTTGCTTGTGCACTGCAGCAACGACCCACGGAGTGAGTGTCAGCGCGAAGGCCGCAAGATTAGCCGTCAGCAAGATGCGCGGGTATTTTATGAAGATACTCGCAGGGACTAGTGTCGAGACAAATACCATGAGCGAGGCCAATGCTAGGCCTGGATAGAGCAGCGTAAACCGATTCGCAATGAGGACAATGCCGTAGTGAAGGTGCTGGTCATTGCTGAAGTAGTTACTGAGGATCCAACTGGCCGAGCTAAACGCGAATATAAGAAACGCCCAATGCGAAAGCACTCTATTATTCCGAATTAGAATCACACTACCCAGGCCGACAAGTACTAAAGATATTAGGATATCCAAAGTCAGGATAGGCGTTAGCATCATATCGCAATTATACGGCCCTACTGGTCAACGACAAAGTGCTACGAAGGTCTTAGTAGCCAGCGCGGGGGTTTAAGCCTAGCTTGCTGCGAAGCGCCATCCCCGCCATCGATACCATCACACGAAGGCGAGGAAATCTTATATGATGAGCTTTTCCTGTCATCGCATCCACCGAAAGAACCTGTGGCGCGTAAACTGGCTCTGGCCTGTGGTTGCCTGGGCCTAGTAGATGCAGTATGGCCTGTACCGACGCAATGCCTGCGGCTATATTAACGCCTGTCACTACTGAAGGTGCAGACTTCTCGCCCTTTGCGACCTTCTCAAACACCCCTAAGTCACCATATGAAGGAAGCTCGGCGAGCCAACGGGTCACTGGAATACCCTGCTCGGCCACCTCACCCAGAGGCATCGTTTCTGGCACTCCCAAGCGTCGTTCCATTGTATACTTGCCTTGGGCGTCGTATGATGTAACCTGCGCGCCAAAGCCAACATTGATCACCTGAAGGTTAGGCACATTATGATGCCTAGCCGTACGCGCCAATGCAATACCGATTGCATGCATCGTAAACTCCGTCTCATCAACCAAAAGATCACTACCCGCCACAAAGGACTCGGTATTCTCCCGTGTGATGCCTTCCGTATAAGTAGTAACCTTTATATCGGGGTTGATCTCACGGATGTATTCTGCGACAGCAACAGCCTTGTTCATCCCTACTGTTCGAGTCGTACAGCAAGCTTGTCTGTTGATGTTCTCTCGCTCAAATGTATCCGGATCGGCAAGCCGTATTTCGCCTCCCTGCGCGCCAATTCCCAACCGCGCTAAGCTTAGCGCAAGTTCACCGCCATCGCCACCAGCACCCGCAATGGCTACCACAGCGGTCCCTAACCGCATCTGCTCCTCTTCCGTGAAAAAACCTAAGTTGCGTTCGGCTTCTGGGGCTATCATGTCAGCCTCTCTCCAAAGTTCTCGTTAAAATAGCCAAGACCGCCATTTCCCTCAGCCTTCTGAAAGAAGGCTTGCATCGCGGCAGCCGCCAGATGTTTTTCAGCCCTCACTGAATGGAAAACTGCTTCGGGATCTAATTCAATCGCCATATTCTCCGTGTTGTACTCAGGCAGCATCTTAGGATCGCTAATCTGCTCGTATGGCAGTTCTATGGCGTCAAACAGCCTCACCATAGGACGCTCAACAATTGAGTACACAGGCTGGCGCGTCTCTGTTAGTGTCCACGCTGTCATGGCTCGAATCAGCGCTAAAGATACTGCTTTCTGCTTTGACCGTTCAGAGTGCCGTGCTATATAGCGTGACACCTCGGCACTAGAATCTGGTGCTGGCGATGGGCCAAAAGCTTCCGGAAAGAGGTTCTCTACAGGCAATCTGTCACTGCCGTCCCGTTTAAGAATAAGTCGCGACGTGCCTACAACGCGCGGAAGCTCACTATTACCCCTATTTTCAATCACCGCAAAGTGTACAGATCTTGCATCATCAACATCCGACTCCCCACCGTCTCGCTGGCGAGCTTCTTCTGGCAAAAAATGTTTTTCATCAATATAAACGTTTGCTCGCAGACGGCGCGCGGCCTGGTACTCTCGCGGTTTATAGATTATGCCGGGCGACGCTATGACACCTAAATAAAAGGCAGCCTCTGGGTGATCCTGGAATACTCCGCTCTCAACTGCTACGGTTGGGTCTTGAGGGTGCGTCTCATAGACGCTTGCTAATGCCATACGTCCATCCTTATAAATGTGATAAAACAAAAACCGGCCCCAGCGGTTTTACGCTGGTGCCGGATTCTCTGCTAATATTTCCAGGCTTTGAGTCTTGCGGCTAGTAAGCCTAAACATACAATACTACTTTGTTTACAATCTGTCAATTTATTGTGATGTGCATCACATAGGCGCACAAATACATACGGCCATTTATCGAGGCCGAAGAGTGTATTTACGAAAGTAGTTGCAAGGCCCGAGGGTAATCATAATCATGCGTAGAAAAGGAACACCTAAATCATAATCTAGGTTTACGTAAGATATACCCCGCTCAACAAACCACTGCGCAAAGGCATAAACTGCATAGTCGAGTACGCGCGGAATGGCATAGTCTACCTTTGCCTGCACAAACACAGCATAACGGACGTCCGCGGCGCGGTGGTACATGCAGTATGCCGCCAGCTCATCATCGATAAAAATACACACGTTGTCGTAGCCTAATATGTCTGCTTGGTCGACCTGCAAGCGGTTAGCATCCTCAAAGATCTTCGTAAATTTATTGATACCTTTTGCCGGCCATTGTTTGCCTAGTAGCAGACGCCTGTTTTCTGCCGCAGACAAGTCCAAGCTTTTCACGGCAATACGCTTCTGGTCGACCTGCGCCAAGAATTTCCGCAGCCGATGCCTTCGATATGTTGGCAAGTGATTCATAGGATACAGGGCGTGCATGTCTAGGATATACTCATCGAAGTTGCGCTCTTCCTTGCATACGAACAGCTCGGGATATTCTATTTGCGCCACCACAAACTCCGGCACATGTACCAGCCGCATTTCTTCGCCTTTGTCTCGCAAATAGTCAAAAATGGCGCACAACGACTTGTCCACGTTTTGCGTACCCACCAGCGATAACCCCGAATACTGTTCGGCGCCGGGAAACCAGTACGATATAACTAGATTGCCATGCAGCCGCGATACCGCGCAAGTGTCCAAATAGTCCCACCACACCTTGAGGTTTGGGAACGATATGTCTGCTACCGGCGGATAGTTCCTGATAAGTGCTTCGTACTGGCACCGATTCTGAAATGTCAGCTTGGTAAACTCTGGAAAAGCCCGAAAAGCTTGGGAGGATGTGTCGGTTTGCGTTTTCACCGCTGCACACCTCGGCGTGGACGTACGGTGTACTTGCGGAAATAATTGGAGGGTCCAAGAGTAATAAATATCATGCGCAGTGTCTGTAGCCCCATATCCGAGTCAAGGTTGGCATACGCCACACCCTGCTCGCTGAAACGGCGCGCCACAGCGTACACAAAGTAGTCGAACAGCCGCGGCACGTGGTAATCGATCTTGGCATGTTTGAAAATAATGTAGCGCTTGTCGGCCGGACGGTGGAATATGCAGTAGGCGCGCAGCCTGCCGCCAATAAACAGGCAAAGGTTATCCAGACCTAATTCTGTTGCATGGCGGATAGTATATTCCCAGGACTCATCGAACATGCTGGATATACGGTTCACACCCTTGGCCGGCCAATCATATTCAAGCAATAGCTTCCGGTTTCTTTCTTGCGTCAGGTCGAGTGGACGAAGCTCGATATCCCCCTCGTCGTTTCGTGCCAAAAATGAGCGTATGCGGTGCCGTCGGTAGCCGAACATCTGGCTCAGCGGATACGACTTTGCCACCTCAAATACGTACTCGTCAAAGCTGCGCTCCTCGGTGCAGACATACATTTCGGGATAC
>DASTXH010000081.1:0-3073 GCA_035758575.1 Saccharimonadales bacterium (SeqCode) | reverse complement strand
GCTGAAAGATCTGGAGCAGCGTCTGGTATCGCGCGAAGAGGCGCTAGACAAGAAACTCGATTCACTCGACAAGCGCACCGAAGGGTTGCGCCGCAGTGAAGACGAAGTAGAGAAACTGAAAGACGAAATCCGCGATATCCGCGGTCGTCAGCAGGAAAAGCTGGAGAAGATCGCCAAGCTCACCAAAGATGAGGCTGCCGAAAAACTCATGCAAATGACCGAACGTGACATCCGTAACGATCTCACCGGCTTGGTGGCCAAGCTGCAAAACGAAGCCCGCGACATGGCTGAAGAGCGTGCTGGTGTCATCATTACCACGGCCATGGAGCGCATGGCTAGCGAAGTGACTGCCGAGCGCACCGTTACAAGCATCAAACTGGAAGACGAGGAGATGAAGGGTCGCATCATCGGTAAAGAAGGCCGTAACATTCAGGCGCTGCAGCGTGCCACCGGCGTAGACATTATGGTAGATGACACGCCGGGTTACGTGGTGCTTTCCAGCTTCGATCCTGTGCGGCGCGAAGTTGCCCGCCAGGCGCTGGAGCTGCTGATGAAAGACGGACGCATCCACCCTGCTCGCATTGAAGAAGTAGTAGAAAAGGCCCAGAAGAACGTAGAGAAAGAAGTAGTCCGTGCCGGCGAAGATGCTGCACGCGAAGTTGGTGTCATCGGTATTCCGCGCGAATTGTTGCATCTGCTGGGTGAGCTAAAATACCGTACGTCATACGGCCAGAATGTGCTAAAGCACTCCACGGAAATGGCACACATGGCGGGGCTGATCGCCGAAGAAGTGGGTGCCGACGTAAAAGTTACCAAGTACGCCACTCTTATGCATGACCTGGGTAAGGCATTGACGCACAAGATGGAAGGCAAACATCATCACATCAGCGGTGAAGTGCTGCGCAAATACGGCGCACCCGAAGCTGTCGCACTGGCCGCCGAGCAGCACCACGATGACATGGAAGCTACCACCGTAGAAGCGTTAGTGGTGCGGGTGGTAGACGCTATCAGCGCTTCCCGCCCTGGCGCGCGCAATATTTCGGCGGAAAACTTCGCCGAGCGCATGCGCGAACTGGAAAACATTGCCAACGGGTTCAAGGGTATCGAAAAGTCGTATGCCATCAGTGCCGGCCGCGAAGTGCGCGTATTTGTGCGCCCGCAGCAGGTAGATGACCTTACTGCTATCCGTCTGGCCCGCGACATTGCCACTAAGATAGAATCGTCTATGCAATATCCAGGTACTATCAAAGTAAACGTCATCCGCGAGACCCGCGCCGTCGAATTCGCCAAGTAATCTATGCGTCCCGAAGTTGAAGCCCCGTTCCTGCACGTCTCATACGACACTATTCGGGCCCAGCTTGGGGAGGTGGATGCCGTGTGTGTTTACCCTATGCGCGCCATGAAGCGTGTGATTATGGATTATCCTGATCAGCGTCTGCAGGCAGGGCCGGAAGGCCACTGGGGGTTCGTGCGGGTACGCGATGAGGGCAGTAAGGTTAAACTGACCTACAAGCATATAAGTAAAACTGCCGCGCGTGATACGCACGAAATTGAAGTGACGGTGTCTTCGTACGATGACACCATTGCGTTGTTCGAAGCCATTGGCCTGAAGGTGATTTCCGAACAACACACACGCCGCGAGCTATGGCGCCTGAACGGCTGCGAGGTAACACTGGACGAGTGGCCGTGGTTGCCGCCGATGGTGGAAATAGAAGGGCCGGATGAGGCGACAGTGAAACGGGTGAGCGAACGGCTTGGTTTAACATGGGACCAGCGGATCATTGGCAACGCAGTAGATGCCTACCGGCTAGTATATCCAGGCATGACCGAAGAAGACAGTATCCGCGACATCCCCCGGCTGACGTTTGACGATATGCCGCAGTGGCTGCAAGAAAGGCAAAAGCGATGAATATTTTGTATATTGGTGACATAATGGGCGAGGTAGGCATGCGTACCGTGGCGGAGGTGCTGCCGGACGTGCGCAAAGAGCATACTGTAGATTTTGTGGTGGCGCAGTCCGAAAACGTCACCGATGGGAAAGGGGTATCGCCGCAAGATTTCCAGCGCATGCGCGAAATGGGCATAGATTTTTGTACTGGCGGCAACTGGAGCCTTAAACGTGACGCAATCGTTCCCCTGCTCGACCGTGCTGACCAGCCCATTGTCCGGCCGGCCAATTACCCCGAAGGCACGCCGGGCCTTGCCTACAAGTACGCTCGTGCACCGCAGGGCGATGTGCTGGTTGTAAGTCTGCTTGGTCATATCGTTGGCCGCGACGCTGAAACGCCCACCGATAATCCGCTGCAGGTGATTGACGCAATTTTGGCCCGTGAAATGTCGCATAACAGATGCGCGACTGTAGTCAATTTTCACGGTGATTACAGCAGTGAGAAGGTTGTAGTCGGTCATTATCTAGATGGCCGGGCAACGCTGGTCGTTGGCGACCACTGGCATGTGCCTACTGCCGATGCGCGGGTGTTACCCGGTGGCACGGCGCATATGACGGACGTGGGTATGTGCGGTGCGCTGGATGCCTCACTCGGCGTAACGTACGACAGCATTATTCCCCGCTGGCGCGACAATAAAATAACCCGCAATATGTTAGAAACTCGCGGCCCCCGTCAGTTCAACGCGCTTTTGGTGCGGGCAGATGCTTCCGGCCAGGCGTTGCACGCTGAGCATATCCAGCGGTATCTGGATTAAACTGGCATTTTTGTACGTTGTACGTTATAATCCCCTCTGTTGTTACCCTGTAGCTTGCTGCTATAGGGAAGAGCAGCCCGACAAAATGTATTCCATTTTGCCGGCGCGATAATCGAACGTTCAGTGAGATTATATGCAGAGCCCAAGAAAATAGAACCTTTTAGAGATATAATTTTCTTGGAGCGAAGCTATACGAGGAAAACCTTTGGTTTGTCTCGTGTGGCCTTTCCGGGGATTGGCGCAGTTGGCTAGCGCGCGCGGTTTGGGACCGCGAGGTCGGAGGTTCGAGTCCTCTATCCCCGACCAAGCAAAGAGTCCGGCTTATAGCCGGGCTTTTTGCTTGTTTGAGGACGAAGAACCGCACTGCGAA
>DASTXH010000043.1:0-7414 GCA_035758575.1 Saccharimonadales bacterium (SeqCode) | reverse complement strand
GTTTATAAACTATTTCGTGCGTCACGAGGCGCAGCATGCAAGCTGCGCCCAAAAACTTGGCGCAACCGCCGTGTGGTATGCATTGTCGTTCTGCCGCGCGGAGGCAGATATATTCGGCCAAGTCTACGACATAGACGGCGCGCCACCATCGCCCAAAATTTCCAAACTACCAAGCTAGGCCTAGCTATCCTAAGCGTCTACCCGGAGCAGCCCTCAGAAGATGACCTGCAGGATGTATATAACCTCGGATACAAAAATATTGACGATGTCGCCAACCGCGCAATCGCCTATAACGCACAAGGGTACAGCTATCCGATACCCCTCGGGCGGACATCAAACAAAGGCCTTTAGCCCGGCGGTGCTAATGCGCGACGACTGCAACGGCTTTCGCCAGCGCCCCATGCTAAAATAGGGCTACGAATAAACGAGAGCTACATCGATATGAAGACAATCGTTAAAAAAATACATATCAAGGCAACTCCTACGCAGGTTTTTGCTGCACTCACTGATAAAACCCAGCTGGAACGCTGGTTCGTGCCAACCGCCACCATTGATCTACGGCCAGGCGGCGAGTTCCATATCGAATGGATGCCAGGCATGGGAGAGGGCGGCAACATCGTTTCAGTAGAACCGAACAAACTATTCAGCTTCGTATGGGAAGGGCAATTCTCGCCATCCCCAACCACCATTTCGTTTGCACTGTCCGAAGAAAACGGCGGCACCATGGTTACACTAACCCATAGCGGTATCGGCGAAGGTGCGGGCTGGGAAGCCTATGCCGGCATGGACGTACCGGGCAAGGGATGGGATGCACATCTCAGCGACCTGACATCATGGGTTGAAACCGGCAATTGCCCAGCCCCAGGCCCGCGCGGGTAACTTAAGAACATGTCGGCAGGGTTGTCTCCCTGACACGTATTTTGTTACTATGGCGCCTATGATTGAAGGCATCATTTTTGATTTAGACGATACGCTGCTGCAAACGAAACAGACAAAGTTCAAGGCGCTACAGACCGCAGGCAAGCAGTTTTATAATCTCGACATTACCGACGAACATCTGCTCGCTCATTGGGGCAAGCCTTTTCCGACCCTTATGGACGAGCTGTTCAACCGTGTCGAGGCAACGGACCGTATCATAGAAAACTACATGTCTATTGTGGGCGACTTCAAAAACCAAGCGTACGACGATGCACTGTATGCAGTAAATATATTGAGCAGGTCATTTCACCTAGGCGTACTTAGCTCGGCATCTCGCAGGCTCGTTACCGGCGATCTGCAAAACAGTGGCTTTCATCTCAATACATTTATGTATATACAGTCTGCCGATGATACCGAAGTCCACAAACCCAACCCTGAAGTCTTTCAACCTCTCTTGATGCACTTTGGCGAAAAGGCTATATCTGCAAGCCAGCTGTTGTATGTAGGCGACATGGAGACCGACTACCAAGCAAGTAAAGGCGCCGGCATGCATTTTGTTGGCATAGCGCGGACGCCGGCAGCGGAGAAAGCGTTTGCTAGTGTCAATGCGCCGGCACTTGTCACGCTTCGTGATTTGCCTGCGTATATTGAAGCACTCGGCGCATAAACCCCACCGCAGTGCAAAATGCTCGATAAGCAATCGGGTGCTTGCTCAAGGCACATCCGACCGCCGGCCAGCGAATGTGGTGCTGCAGCCCAGACGCCACAATGAAAAATAGCCCGGACAAAAGCCCGAGCTATTTTTCATGGCAGGGGTGACAGGACTCGGCCACGTTCCGCGGCCTCGGAACTTCAGCCGTGGCAACAAGTTGCCAGGTGAAGGTTCCCTTGCAGACTGCCACCGGCAGTCTTCACCTCCAACCAACTCCGTTGGTTGCACATTCGAGATGTATCTCAGCCAAAATAAAACGGCCAGGCAAGCTGGCCGCCTTATTTTGGCAGGGGTGACAGGACTCGAACCTGCAACCAACGGTTTTGGAGACCGCTACTCTACCGATTGAGCTACACCCCTATGGAGCAACTTGGGACAAACCGAAGGTTTTTCCCAGCGCGCCGGGCAAATGGAATACATTTGCTCGGGCTGCTCTTTTCCTTAGCCACAAGAGCTACCGGTGATATTGTACGAAATTTTACGTCAGTAGTCACGTACTATCTTTTACCGAACGATGGAATCTGGTATACAATAACATACATGGCGAAAATTGCTCCTACGCAACCACTACTGATCCTGCTGTATGGCTTCCCGGGTTCGGGCAAAACATACTTTGCGCGCCAGCTGTGCGAACGGCTGCAGGCGGCGCATTTGCAGGCCGACCGCATCCGCGGCGAGCTGTTCGAAAAGCCGCGCTACGACAAGCAAGAAAACGATGTTATATCCCAGCTGATGAACTACATGACGGGCGAGTTCCTAAGCGCCGGCGTAAGCGTGGTATATGACGCCAACGCAATGCGTGCCGGCCAGCGCCAGCTGCTGCGCAGCATTGCCCACCACGCTCATGCCTTGCCGCTGCTGATATGGTTCCAAACCGACCCCGACAGCGCGTACGCCCGCAGCACCCGCCGCGACCGGCGCCGAGCCGACGACAAGTACGCCGCCACATTCGACCGCAAGACGTTCGACAACCTCATTGCACACATGCAAAACCCTGCCACCACCGAAGACTACCTGGTCGTAAGTGGCAAGCACACATTCCCCACGCAATATAGCGCACTGATGCGCAAATTGCGCGACGCCAGCCTGATTCCGGCCGACACCGCGACGCCTCTAGTAAAACCAGGACTGGTAAACCTGGTGCCGCGTGCCAACCTACAGCGTGGCCGCGTAGACATCTCGCGCCGCAATATTTCTATTCGTTAGGAGGGTAACCCCTACATGCCCTACAAAGAGTTCCGCATAGACGGCATTGGCAGTATTAAAGTATACCGGCGCAAAGGTAACCGCAGCATGCGTCTGACGGTTGCAAGCGACGGCAGCGTGCGCGTCAGCCTGCCCATGTGGGCACCATACCAGGCAGGCGTTGCGTTTGCAGCATCGCGCCGCAGCTGGATCACCGCACAGTCGCAACGCATAGCCGGCGGCACATTGGTGCACGGCCAGCAGATCGGCAAGGCGCACCACCTGCATTTTCAGCCCAGCCCCGTGGTCATGGAGGCCAAAGCCTCGGTGCGCGGCAGCACCATCACCACCACATACCACCCGCGCCAAGGCGTCAATGACCCTGGCGTACAGGCGGTTGCCCGCGCGGCGTGTATCCGCGCGCTGCGAACCCAGGCCGGCGAGCTACTAGGCAGGCGGCTGCAACAGCTGGCGGCCCTGCACGACGTAGCGTATACCGACCTCAGTATCAAACGCATGAAAACACGGTGGGGCAGCTGTGATCAACGTCAGCATATTGTGCTGAACTTGTTCTTGGTACAACTCCCTTGGGAATATATAGATTATGTGATACTGCATGAGCTAGCCCATACCAGAGCGCTGAACCACGGCCCAGCATTTTGGAGTGTGCTGGAAGGCTGGTTGCCCAACGCCCGCCAGCTGCGCACCGCCATGCGTACCTACCAGCCGACACTGCTAGTAGCAGAACCGCACGCATCTATGGCATAATAACAACCATGCGAATTGGCAAGGCGCGCGCCACCTCACCCATCCCTTCGACCAACCTCGAGCACGAGCGACTGACCAGCCTGATCAATAGTATGGCTGACGCCGTGATTGCTGTAGACGGCCAAATGCGCGTGGTTATTTATAACGGCGCCGCCATGAATATCTTAAACCGCAATGATTCCATCCAGGACAAGCACCTGGGCACTATCTTCCATCCTATAGACAAAGACGGTCATCCGGTGGAAGTAAAGACGCTTATAGATGCAGCCATCGTTCCCACCACCAACCGTGACCTGCGCTTGGAATACGACGATGGCAGCACCATCAATCTGTACACCAGCATCGCACCGGTACGCCTGGGCTTTGGTGCTTCAGGCCTACGCGGCTACGTTGTCCTGCTACGCGACATTACGCGGGAAAAATCGCTGGAAGAAGAGCGTGACGAGTTTATTTCGGTGGCCAGCCACGAGCTGCGTACGCCCATTGCCATCACCGAAGGTAACATCAGCAACGCCCAGTTTATAGCCGAAAAAGACGGCGACCTGACCAAGATCAAACAGGCGCTGGAGGAAGCGCACAACCAGATTCTTTTCCTAGCCCAGCTGGTCAACGACCTCTCCACGCTGTCACGCGCCGAGCGAGGCAAGCTGACGCTTGACGTTGAACCTATTGATGTCAATGAGCTTATTACCGAGATACTGCACAATTACGAAAAAGAGGCCGCAGCTAAAAGCCTGAAGATAACGGCGCATGTCATGGGTGTTACAACGCCCCTGTTATCCAGCAAGCTATACGTACGCGAAGTACTGCAAAACTTCCTGACCAACGCACTGAAATACACCGAAAAGGGCAGCATCACTATCAGCGCCAAGGCAGCGGAAAATGGCGTAATATTTACCGTTTCAGATACCGGCATCGGCATCAGCCACAGCGACCAGAAGCGCGTCTTCCAAAAATTCTTCAGAAGTGAAGACTTCCGCACCCGAAAAACCAATGGCACTGGATTAGGGCTATACGTTACGTCAAAATTGGCGCGCTTGCTGCAAGCCACCATCAGCATGGAAAGTGAGCTTAATAAAGGCTCCAGCTTCTCGGTCAGCGTGCCCAACCTCACGCCCGCAAAGCCCGAGAAATAGCAGGGAACAGCGCTACTCGGCCGGAAGATGCTCTACGGCACGCATGACCGGCAAGCATACATTGCGGTCTTTCCAGAGCACCTGGAAGAACTCGTACTGCACCATAGAGTAATTCATAAGTGCCACATCCATAGCAATGGCGAACGCCGGGAACCACAACGCCCGCAGTAGCCAACGGCGGTAGGTCATATAGGTAACCAGGAGGTATGCAGCGGTCAGGAGCGCGATAGTAACAACACTTACAGATAAAAGCTGCAGCGAGACGTTGCCCAGCAACCCCCATACAAGGATCGCATACGGCATCACAATGCCCATCAGTTCGGCAATGGTCATAGCCATTACCAGCTCTACGCGGCGGTGGACCTGGGGGTATCTGGTGCGAACCGCCGTAGCTAACTGCTCCCCGAAAGCCTTGGCGCTGGTGATGCCCAGAACACCATCGCCCTGCATAAAGCTATACCCGTCGTGCACCATGCTGGTACGCGCGAAATAGCTCTCGGGCACAATGGACCTGCTGACAGCGGCAAAACCACCGGCAGCCAGCAACAACTCCCGACGCGCAATCCAACAAGTACTAAGCACCGGCGGACGGTGAAACTGACGGCGAGGCAGGGAAAGCTCCCAGGCATACCGCAGCGGCTGTACCAGCATAGCACCCATAAGCGACGCATGGGCGGGCAATTCATTGCGCGGCAGCAGGCTCACCATAATCTTGTGTTTGCGTTCCATAGCAGCCACCAACATCCGCAGGCTGTGCGGCTCAAACCGCGCGTCCACGCCGCAAAAAAGGATCAGCTCACCATTAGCCTCAGTAAGCAACTGCTGACATGCCTGGTTCTTTGCCAGCCAATTTTCGGCGGGCACCTCGCCCTGTACGAACCGCACGCCTGCGTGCGCGAACGAACGGATGATTTCGGGCGTACGTCTATTCTGCGAACAATCGTCCAGTACAAGTATTTCTAGCTTTGGATAGTCACAGGCAATCAGCGACTGCAAACAGGCTTCCAGATCGTCAGTTTCGTTACGGGCAGGAATTGCCACGGTCAGCGTCGGCACGTCGCTACCAGTGACAGGTTCGCCCACTTGCAATACGCGGGTCTTACGGATACTGCGCAGTGTCGATCCCAACAAAATGACCGCACAAAGCAGGTCAAAATACAGCAGCGCAATCCATACATGATAGGTCGACACGTGCAGACGATTGGATATATACCACACGCCCAGCACTGCACTCTGCGCAGCGACAGCCCATAGGCTGGTTTGCCTTGTAGCCCGACGCAAATATTTCTCGTGCATCCGACCCCGCACTACGCGGAACAAGTTGAGGATGCGATACGCGCCTATTACCAGTACCGCGGCCATAGGCAGGCTCGGGTGTATCGTCAGCAAACCGGCACTTACCGCGCTGAGGGCAATACAGGCCACTGGCGCCAGCGCGCGACGCCACCATGCCGAGGGAAGCAGCAAAACGACCAGCTCAGCAGCAGTCACCCACCAGAACATCAGCAGCAATGTAGCCATACTTACCAGTAACTATACCATGGCACAGACCAGATAGGTAACTACTAGCAGCCATCCAAAAAATGTGATATACCGCAGAGATATTGCGACTTACCGCGACATATTGTTACAAACAAATGATGGAGTTTCGGCGCACAAACCCGGAAGCGTATGCTCCGTCTCAGCAAGACACTGACCCGCATATCATTATGGGAGGCGTACTGGCATCTTCTTTACTAGGACCTGCCGTTATGCACCTAAACGCCAACGAGGCGCGACAATCATATCTATGCGAACGCCGTGAAATTATCACCTATCTATCATTCCTTGGATTACGCAGTACCAATACACAGCTGACGCTCTACCGTAGTACTCACCCCGTGCGCACATACAAATCCTATCTTTCTACATATCAGTTCACGACATCTATAAACATCACATGGATCGACCATGACGCTGCCAAGATCGGCGTGGTGCATTTCGTGCCCGTCGATACAAGCGAGACGCAAGTAGATGTACATGAACAATCTGCCGTATGGTCATATCGCGGCACAAACGACGACTTCCTATGGCACAAGAGTGGCGGTCTGGACGTACTTGCCGACGGTCCCCAAAGCGCAGATCCAGAGACCGTACAGTCCGTACGCGATATTATTGCTCAAGGCGAAGTGTCTGACCTTGGCATGCAAGCCATCACTGCACATCTCCGCTATACCCGTATAGGTCATCCCATAACACCAACCCGTACGGATTCCGCCCAAGTCCCTTGACCACGTCCGGCTAACCTGGTACGCTTGACATTAGTGACCTACAAATACTGTAGGTTATTTTTATTGGGGAAATTACCGTGACAGAGCAAACGCCAGCACCAAAGCGTCGCAAGCTGCGCACCGCCACGCAAACTATGCGCGAGCGCGCCCAGCAATCGGCCGCCAAAACAGAGAAGGCAAGCCATAAACAACCACGGAGGTTGCGCACTAAAATCGGCGCTTTCTTCGGCCGTATAGGTAGACTGCCCGTCTGGAAACCGTTCAAGTTCATCGGCCGCATTATTTTTCCGCGGTACTTCCGGGCAAGCTGGCGCGAACTCCGCCAGGTAACCTGGCCCAATCACAAAGAGACCCGGCAGCTTACCGGCGCGGTCATCCTTTTTTCGTTAGTGTTCGGAGCGGTGGTGGCCGCTTTTGACTACGGG
>DASTXH010000036.1:0-3316 GCA_035758575.1 Saccharimonadales bacterium (SeqCode) | reverse complement strand
CAGGCTGATGCGACAATAGCGCTTCCATTTTTACGCGCCAGCCTCGCACCTGGCTCAACGCTCCATACTGACGACAGCCGCATATACAACCGTGTGAAACGAGACTTTACCCATGAGTTCGTCAATCACTCGAAGCTGGAGTTTTCAAAGGGCGGCGTGAATACGAATACAATAGAAGGCTTTTGGGGACAGCTCAAGAATTCGCTACGAGGCACCTACCACTGTGTCAGTCCGAAGTATCTCCAGGCTTATGTGAATGAGTTTGTGTATCGGTATAACCACCGTCATCTTGCCGTGGCTCCGGTTTTGGTCGAAGCGGCTGCGCGGCGCGTTCGATAAGGTGCTCAATATCTTTCTGGGCATTGAGGTTGCGCTCGGATTCGGGCAGAGATTGCTCGTATTTCTTTATGCTTTTGCGGATTTCTTCATCGTCAGTGGCCATCGTCATCCCATTAGCGCAGTCAGCGTTTGCGATACCTTTTGTCTGAGCGCATTCTTCATAGTTAATAGCTCGCTACCCTCTAAGGCGTACGGCCGAAGGACAATATCCTCAATTAGACGTGGCTTTATAGCGCGTCTTCCGTATGAAAAACGCCATGACTGTATATTTATTTGTGCAGCATAGTAGACAAGCTCGTCGATAGTCATATTGGGGTCTTTAGGCACAAGTGCCGACACGTACACGCCGCCATTGCCTGCGCCGATATATGGGTGCAACTGTACGGTCGCGTACCCAAATCCATTGACTGCGATGGATGGAGCTGGCAACATCTCCTTATCACTCATGGGCGTGACGAGTCGGGCGACACCATTATTGAGGACGGTGTTAGATATGAACGGCACGTCACCATTACTGTAGTTGTCCATGTTTCCTGAGACACCTTTTTTGATAGTAAAGAAGTCTTCAATCATGCCAGTACTCCTATCTTTGAGCTTATGTAGTTGCCATAGACGTTCTGCATTTCTTTAAGTACCATATCGTCCTCGATAGGCAGTTCGCGTAGGTATTGTTCTGGCGAAAGCTCAAGGCGGTCATTATCTGCTATGGGCGCAAAAATGTATTCTCGTGGTGAATCAGTATCATCAACAATATTGTTGAGCCGTTTGATCACGAGTGACTTCATTAGCTCCATATTGTTGAGGGCGTTCTTGTACTCCTTCATTACACCTTTGTTCTTTCGGAACCCATCTCTGAGCCAACCCCATAGAACTTTATGCTGCATATCGTGTTGTACGCCCTTACGAATAATCACGGCCGAGGTATGAACGCCTACGGGGTAAAACAGGTCTTCCGGCAATTTAATAACAGCCTCTAACGTGTTCTCGCGAAGCATCTTCTGTCGCCATGCCCTAAAATGGTTATCCCGGAACATAACAGGGCTAGGGATTATAACAAACAGTAATCCGTCATCTTGCATGTGGTTGAGGGCGTGATCGATAAACTTATATTCCTTCTCATCGTCTTTTTTGAGGGCAAAGGGTGGGTTCATCAGTACCTTGCTGAACTGTACGCCATCAAATTTGTGCGAGTTGAAGCAGTTACCTTCAATAATATTGCTTTTACCGTCACCCCGGAAGATCATATTCACAAGCGTTAGAGCCACTACGTCAGCCTCTTGCTCAACACCATAGATACCTTCACGTTTAAACCTGTCTATATCCCCCTGGCTCGCTCCTGATTTTTTCACTTGGTCATAAGCGGCGACCAGGAAACCGCCTGTGCCACAGGCAGGGTCGTATACCTTGTCGCTACGGTTGATATTAAGCATTTCAGAAGCCAGCCGTGTAATATGACGTGGCGTTAGTACGATGCCAATTTCCTTTGCGCCGTTGCCGTACTTTAGAAACTGCTCGTAGAAACGCCCAAGGACATCAGTGCCTGAGTTCATGGCAGATTTGATGTTCATCATGCGAAGCTCCTGGATGGTATCTACTAGGGCTTTTCTGAACTTGACGTGATTTTCCGGTGTTGGAGGCTTAGGTATTGATATGGAATCTGCAAATTCGCTTTTCTCGTGCTTGAAAAGAACCTCTTTAACTTTGGCATTGATCTCGTTGATCATTGCGTAAGCCTCATTGTTGAGGTTGATGTCCTGGTCGGTCGATAAAGCGAGAAGAATAGATGCCACTACGCGGGCGCGAACGTTCTTGTTGATTGCCCCCATATGGAGCTTTTCATTGATCTCAGTGGCCTTCTGGTAATAAAGATCGTCGCTAATTTCAAAGTCTTTGATTTTATTGCTCTGACTACGAATAAGTCGCTGGACGTCGTGATGGGATAGGAGGCCAGTTGTCTTGCGTCCGTTGATTTCAACCTCAAGCCACTCACCATTGGCGAAAAAAAAGCTTTTTATAAAGTACTTGTCGTCTTCGTTGCCAGCTACAGCTATTGCTATTGGACAGATTACTCCATCCGCATTTAATTTATCCCCGTACTGCTTGGCCTCCTTTTCTGCTTTATCTAGTTTGTCGTGTGATGACTTTGCCTCGATGGCAACGTAGTTGTGGGCGTCGGCTACAAGGATAAACTCTGGCCTATCAAGGCCAAGTAGCTTTTTGAGTTTTGGCACCGCAAGAACTTCATTCTGTGTATACATCATGCCGTCGTCATTACGGTTTGGGTTTTTAGTATTCCACCCCAACAGTCTAAGCGACTCAATAATGTAGGTGTATGATTGGAACTCGCTGGAAGTACTTTTCATATGATAATGCTTATGCTACAGAAAAAAAGCTCGTTTGAAAAGGCTTTCAAATAAGATTACTATCATAACATTTACTTGTGTACTATCAAAGCATATGCATTAACAGTACACATTATTTCACGCTCCACGCCCCCCTCCTAGTGCTCTATGACCTTTAGTATAAACGTCTGTTCTGGAGTCCTAATCCGCACGCTCACCGGCGTCGCAACATAGGCAATACGAATCTGCCCATCTTCCCGCGTGGTTATGAAAACATCCTCGGCTAGCGTTCCGCCTGGCTCCAATATATTCAGCAAGCTTACTAGTTCAAGCAGGGACTTATGCAGCTCCTTGTATGTAGTCGCTACCTTGGCTTTGACAGTTTCGGGTGCTGTGCGTTCCATACCACTCCTTTATTAGTTAGAGCGGCAGAGAAACACAGAACCCGCCGCCAGGCGATGACCTTTCAGCCACCCGCAACCCTTTCGGATTGTGACCACGCAAGCAGTACCTGAACGACGGGTTCAGTGCTTGCGTGGGTTTATGACCATGCCTTTCGTTAAGCTACTCAGTTTAGGTCTGTGAATTGTTACCCGATTAGGGGCATGTGATCAGTATAGGTAAACACGCCATTC
>DASTXH010000013.1:0-54379 GCA_035758575.1 Saccharimonadales bacterium (SeqCode) | reverse complement strand
GTCGAACCGTATGGGACAAACCTACGGTTTTTCCCATCGCTGCTCTTTTCCCTCTCAAAACTTCAAACCAGCGGAGCGTTTGAAGTTTTGTAGCGAGGAGCGCTGCGAGATGTTACCCGGAAAGTCCGGAAACTTGTTTTGCGGACTTTCCGGGTAACATCGTATGCGTCTCCGAGCTGGTGCGAGTGGGGGGAATCGAACCCCCGTCACCAGTTTGGAAAACTGGGATAATAGCCGTTATACGACACTCGCCTGCACGCCGCCATTATAACAGATATGGCGGCGGAACAGTACTGCCCAACTAACCGCGCTATGCCAGTTCGTGCATAATGGTGATCTGTGCGCCAAGCGAGTTTAGTCGCTCCGCGAGGTCTTCGTAGCCGCGTTGGATGGTATAGATGTTGCGAAGCACGCTCACGCCGTTTGCGGCCAACATGCCGATAAGCAGTAGCGAAGCAGGTCGGAGCGCTGGTGGGCAAACCACGTCGCCGGCACGGAACTTGGTGGGGCCAACAATGTACACTCGGTGCGGATCCGCCAGCTCTACTTGCTCGCCGATTTTGGTCATCTCGGTGTAGTAAATGGCGCGGTTTTCGTACATCCAGTCGTGCAGGAGCGTGCGTCCGTGGGCGACGGCGGCAATAGGCACGAAGTAGGGCAGATTGTCGGCGTTGATGCCGGCCGGATAGACATTGGGATGAATTTTTTCAATCGGGGCATGCAGTTTCCCGTCGTGTTTGTGCACGGTTAGATCCACTAGATCTGTCTTGCCGTTTGCGGCTTTGTACCGTTCGGTCATGTCCAGTCGCAGACCCATTTTCTGCAAGGTGAGAAGTTCGCGCGCAACAAAATCTACCGGTACCCGTTCGATGGTGATTGATGAGTTGGTGGTGACAGCGGCAGAGATAAAGAACATTGCTTCAATGGGGTCTTCGCTGAGCGCATACGTAATGTTCTTTTTGATGTATGGCACGCCGCGCACCTTCAGGACGGTGCTGCCGATGCCGTCTATCTGAACGCCAAGCTTTTGTAGGAAGAAGCATACGTCCTGCACCATGTAGTTGGCTGTGGCATATTGGATAATAGTTTCTTCCGGGGTGCGGGCTGCAGCAAAGAGTGCATTTTCGGTTACGGTGTCGCCGGATTCATACAGCACCACGCGCCCTGCGGGTTTCTTTTGCACTGTTACATTGTAGTGTCCTTGGGTAGCGACAATTTCCATGCCGAATTCTTCCAGCGCGTACAGATGGGGCGCTACGGTGCGTGTGCCAAGGTCGCAGCCACCGGCATAAGGGATCTTGAACGACTCGTAGTCGTGCATCAGCGGTCCCATCATCATTAGGACGGAACGGGTTTTGCGTGCAGCTTCGGCATCGAGGCTATCCAGTTTTAAATGGGTAGGACGGCGGATTTCTAGGTCGTTGCCAGGCAGCCATTTTACGGATACCCCGATGCTCTCTAGAACTTCGATGATCCGGTATACCTCTTCGATGCGCGGAAACGATTTAAAGCGCGTGACGCCATGGTTGAGCAGGCTGCCACACAATAAGCCAACCGCAGCATTCTTACTGGTCTTTAGACTGATGCGGCCCTTGAGCTCATGTCCGCCTTCGATACGCAGGTTTACAGCGCCGCTGGAGACAGAAATAAGCGGCTTATTAAGGACGTCGCTGATACGGGCAAGGGTTTGCAGGCTCAGGTTTTGCTTGCCGTGTTCAATGCGATTTACGGCTGATTGGCTGGTATTTAGGCGTTTGGCAAACTCTGCTTGGGTAAGTCCTCTATCTTGTCTAATCTGAGCAATAAGGCGACCAATTTTGGCGTTTGTATCTAGATTCATGCAAATAATATATCGTATGCGATATTTTTTTGCAAATTATCGATTCAGTATACCACCAGGTATAAAGAACTCAAGCGCTAGATACAGTATGACACATATGCCTAGGCCTATCAGTCCTAAGCGGCCGTTGCGTCGTTGTATTTGGACGGTTAGGGCATCTTTTCCAAATGAGGCAATGGTCATGGCGCTGGATATTACTCTGAAAACGAGCAGGCCGGATGTTATGACTGCGGCAATGTCGATGACGGGGTTGGCAATGCGAGCAAACTTGCACACGGCGGCGTCGTTGCTGCTGGGGCAGGAGCATGCGCCATGTCCAAGCGTTTGGCCTGGCTTGCAGGCGGGCAGGGTAGCAGCGGCTGTTATCGACGAAAGCGGCGTGCCGGATGCAGCGTTGCCGCCAGCAGTGCTGTCGTTACTGGCTAGGCTGTCGGGGGTGACGTAGTTGCTATTTTGGCCGGTAGACGAAGTGCTGCCATTATTGCCGCTTGAGGACGATGTATTTGTAGACGTCGAGCCAGTTGACCCTGTTGTGTCTCCCGATGGCGTAGGACTTGGCGATGACGACGGTGACGGTGAGGGCGATGGGGAAGGCGAGGGCGATGGGCTGGGGGACGGTGACGTGGGCTTGGCAGCCACGGTGATGGTAAGTTGTTTTGACGCCGAGCCGTTACCCGAGCAGCTGAGGGTAAATGTGGTGGTGCCGGTAAGATTGCCGGTGCTGTGGCTACCGCTGGTACCAACCGAACCAATAAGAGGGCTGATAGAGCAGCTGGAAGCGCTGCCTGTTGACCAGGAAAGCGTGGCGCTACCGTTGTAGCCAATTGAGCTGGGCGAAGCGCTGAATGAAGAAATGCTGGTGGCTGCCGCGGCAGTGTAGCTGTTCCAGGACTTCAGTACGTGCATCTTGCTCCACGGTATTTTGGAGAAGGTCATGTTTTCGTTCCATCCTTGGCCGCTCCATATACCGCCCGTACTAGTATTTTCCTGGAAATAGATGCTCATGGGTACGCCGCCCGTGTCATGCATATAGGCACCGTATGTTTGCATAGCGTGGCACACCATTGTCTCTACTTTTGAGGCCCCGAGCCCGTCGCAGTTAACCGATGAGTCTAAGAAGAACCGTGCGCCCATGGGCACCACGTGTCCCGCACCGCTGCCGCCATCCGTGGAGCCGTTCATGGGGTAGCGGCCTTGGTTTGCTACGGTTGCCTGGCTGGCCAGAGACAGCGCATGATTGATATATCCCCTGTTCCAGTCGGCGGCACTTACGACGCCGGCAAAATAGCTTGACCCGTTGCCATCTTGGACATTACCGTTTGGTTGCAATACGCCGTCGCCAGTCGGGCTATACACATTGCCAGTATTTGCCGTCCAACAACTGCCGCTCTTAGACGCCTCCCACATTTCAAAGATGAGGTTTTTGGCGGAGTCGTAAATAAATAGCCAATGGTCGTCGCCTGTTGAAGCGGCTGCATTTGCAGGAATGTGGACTGGTTGGTCGGAGTCGAATGGTTGATCACCGCCGCCCGTTAGTTTTATAGTGCAAGTAGGGTCGGCGGACGTGCTGGTATAAAGCGGCATGCCAAAGGCGTTCATTGTTGGATTGACACGACTGTCTACAGCATTCACCATAGTTGCAGAGTTTGAATCGATTACTGGGTTGCTGCCAATGGGTTGGTTCCAGGGCGCTTGACCACCGTTATAAATAGGGTCGGGCAAAGAAGACGCGGCGTGACCCTGGAACAATAAGTAGATGCCGCCAAGCAGCATAAAAATGACGACAAACGCCAACCCGTAGAGCTTTTTCGCCCTGAAGAAGTCGACAATCGATGACTTCCCAGTGTGGACGGCTGAAGCTTTGCGAGCAGAGCCAGTTGATGAACGCTTGCGCGGAGATGTTTTGTTCATATGGTGTTTTGTATGTTTCTTTTTCGTAGTATTACCCTTATGTATATAGTCGTACTTACGCTCGGGTGTTGTCAATATCAATGTTGATCTGGAGCACACTAGCCTTGGTTTTGGTGTAGGTCTGCCTCGGCTGTTACAATAGCTAGCATGATCTAGCTACCGCACCATCAGCTGTAGATATGTATGACTTCTAAGAGGGAGATTTATGATGGATATAGTGATGAACGATACCGAGATCGCGCGGCTGATTGCCGCTGAAGAAAAGCGCCAGCGCGAGGGACTGGAACTGATACCCAGCGAGAACTATGTTTCACGCGATGTACTCACCGCCATGGGCAGTGTATTTACCAATAAATACAGCGAAGGTTACCCAGGTAGGCGTTACTACGGCGGCCAGGAAAACACCGACCAGGTAGAAAGTATCGCTATTGAGCGCGCTAAAAAGTTATTTAAGGCAGACCATGCCAATGTACAACCGCATTCAGGCGCACCCGCGAACATTGCCGTCTACCAAGCATGGTTGAGCCCCGGCGATACTATCATGGCCATGAAACTGGACCACGGCGGCCACCTGACGCACGGCCAGCCAGTCACCAGCAGTGCCAAGCTATATAACTTCGTGCGCTATGGTATGAAGGACGTAGAAACCGGCGAGATTGATTACGACGAAATGCGCGAAGTCGCGCTAAAGACCCGCCCTAAGATAATTCTGGCTGGCTTTAGTGGCTACCCACGCAAGCTGGATTACGCCAAGTTCGCTGCTATCGGCAACGAAGTGGGTGCCGTGCTGATGGCCGATATGGCGCATATTGCCGGGCTGATTGCCGCCGGTGTGGCTGAAAATCCGTTTGATTATGGTTTTCATATTATTACGACGACAACGCACAAGACACTGCGCGGCCCGCGTGGCGGCCTGATCCTGACGCGCGGTGTGGTTAGTAATCCACTCAGAGCGCCCGAGAAGACCGTCGAAAATCTGCCGACACTCATCGACCGTGAAGTATTTCCCGGTTTCCAGGGCGGTCCGCACGAGCATACCATCGCCGCCAAGGCAGTAGCTTTTGGCGAAGCACTGAAACCAGAGTTCAAGGTGTACGCCGAACAGATTCTGAAGAATGCTAAGCGGCTGGCTGATGAACTGAAAAAGCGCGGTTTTGTGCTGATTACCGGCGGCACCGACAACCACCTAATTCTGGCCGATGTAAAGCGCAGCTTTGATCTGGACGGCAAAGTAGTAGAGGAAACCCTAGATAAGATTGGCCTGACACTTAATAAAAACGCTGTGGCTAACGATCCGCTGCCGCCGTTCCGCCCCAGCGGCGTTCGCCTGGGCACCCCGGCCATTACCACCCGCGGCCTGGTAGAGAAAGACATGGAAACAATAGCCGAGTGGATGCGCACCGCCATAGACGCCCGCGAGGATGAAGCCAAGCTGCACCAACTGCGCGAAGCGGTTAAGACATTCGCCTTGCAGTACCCGCTGCCAAGTGACAAAGCTTAGTTTATATTGTATAATATGTTTCGTTGAATAACGAACCATACTCATTAGAACAAGCCCGAAGGCTGTCCGCAGACGAGGCAGCTCTTTTACGCGAACAATATGAGTTCAAGCTGTTCGTTGGTGCTCACTTTGGGGTGGTCTCTCGCGATACTCCCGCGGCCGACCGTCCAACCCAGCAGGAGTACCGTCAGATCGAACAGTTAATTGCCGATATGAAACCCGGAGACATCCTTTGCGCTGAAGGGTATGGGCTTGATCCGAGTACGCCGATGCTTACCGCCGACGTTATCGACACTCTTGAGAAGAGGGATACAGATGTCAGGGCGCGCATAGCAGCGGGTCTTGATACGCTGCGCGGGAACTATTGCATTAGTCTCTGGGACTACGCCTGGCACCTTGCAGCACTTAAGGGCGCCAAGACGGTACTTGCAGACCACAATTCGCACGAGGCGGAAGCGCTTAGTGAGCACGTGGGCAAGCCACTACCTGTACTGCTGGCAAGCGCTGACAGCGAAGACCAAAAGGCTGCCGCTATAGTCCAATCCCAAAGAGAGACTCGTGCGTATAACACGGTAATCGATAACGTGTTGGCCTGTTCAAGCGGTACGCAGTTGCAGGATAAGAGGTACGCGGTTTTGATGTATGGGGCAAGCCATAGGGATGGGATCCGTGCTTTATTCGAAGAAAGTTCCCTTCCTGTTAATGTCTTGCAGATGGACTACTCCAGCATGGAATCCAGAATAATTGAACATGCATACTTTGACGCCTTTGTGCGTGGCATAGACCCTTTTTAGGGCAATAGTTCGGGTTCTTGGGTGAGGGTGACACCAAACACACTCTGAACGGCATCGACTATCTTTTGCTTGAATGTCAGGAGGTCGGCAGTAGACTGCGCGTGTTCATTTACGAACACCAGCGGCTGCGATGGCCAGGTAGCCATGCCGGTTTCCTGGTCGTGGTAGTCTTTGAAGCCGGCTTTTTCTATCAGCCAGGCGGCGGAAAGCTTTACGCTGTCGTTGTCAACCGCCCAGTGCGGTACTTCGTCGTACGCGGCTTTTATTTGGGCGAATGTGCCGCCATCAATGATTGGATTAGCAAAAAATGAGCCGTTGTTGGCAACGTTGACTGGGTCGGGCAGTTTGTGTGAGCGGATGTCGATTACGGCGTCACGCAGTACTTGCGGCGTCACTGTGGTGATTTCATGTTGGTTAAAATACTGTTGCACGCCAGCATAGAATGGTGGAGCAGGGTTGCCGCGTGTCAGGTGCAGGGTAAGCGCGGTAATGAAAAACCGGCCGCGGTCGGTTGTCTTGAAGCGGCTGGTGCGATAGCCGAAGGCACAGTCTGCGGCTGGGATATTGAGGAAACTGTGGGTGGAGCTGTCATATGCCTCAACGCTGGCTAGGACGTTGGAAATTTCCTGGCCGTAGGCGCCGACATTTTGTACTGGGGTCGCGCCGGCCGATCCGGGTATAAGGCTGAGTGCCTCTATGCCGCTCAGCCCGGCGCCCACGCTGCGCGCCACTACGCTATCCCACGGCTCGCCGGCGCCCACGGTGATGTATACATTAGTGCCGTCTTCATCCATGACTTCGTAGCGCAATATTTTGTTGACGATCAGCAGGCCGTTGAAACCCTCATCCCGCCACACGATGTTGCTGCCGCCGCCGATCATAATGACCGGCAATTGCTGTTGCGCGGCCCAATCCAATGCTTGGGTGAGATCGGTGCGGCTGTGAACCTCTACCATAAATGCGGCGCGGCCACCCAGGCGCATAGTGGAGTAATCCCGCAGGCTGACGTTTGGTTGTGGATGCATAGTGGTAGTATAGCGCAAAAATTGTTGCACTTTTGCTTGTCTGAGGTGGACGGGGGCGGTACTATAGTATGTGTATGGAAGAATCAAAGCGGCAATCACCATTCCTGACGCTAGGCATACGGCTCCGGCTTATCCGTGAGACGTGCCGCGAAAGCGTGGCTGAAGTGTCGTGTGCGGTAGAGATTGATACCGATGTGTTGGAACGCATCGAGAGCGGGGAAGAGCGCCCCAGCGAAGATATCCTGATGCTGCTTATCAGCCATTTTGGCGTTAAGGAACCCGAGGCAGTGCAGCTGTGGGAAACAGCCGGTTACAGCCAGCCTATGAGCCTGGACGATTTTCACGATCGGCCGCCTGCCATGGGCGCTGATGGCAAGCCTACCATGGTTTTGCTGGCTATAGACGCCCGTGTACTGTACAGTGACGGCGTCGCCATCAGCGGCAACGATAAGGGGCTCGTTATGCATTTTTCTCAGGTTGCGGGTCAGCAGCGCCCCATGCCCATAGCGCGAGTCGGTATGAGCTACCAACAGGCCGAGGAAACGCTGCGCGTACTACAGCAGGCGCTGTTGCATCACCGTTATACGCCCAAATACCGTTTACTGCCGCCAGGTGATTTGCGGGCGTAGTCGTTGTCGGTCTTAGCTATTATGCGCGGGCCTGTAGCTTGCGCCGCCCCACGATGACTAGTAGGATCATGAGGCATATTGCTGCCCCGCTGACACTAGAAGCTAAAGTAACAGATGGGCGCGCGGTGCTTGCTGCAAGGCGCACCGAGATTTCCTGTGCGCTCGCACCGGAGGTAACCTGTATGATCGCGTCCATGTAGTGCGCATTGCTGTGTACGGTGTAGGCGCCAGGGGTGACATTGTAGAAAATAGCAACACCTTGCGTATTTGTTGTGGCTGTCTGGCCGGTATTGCTTAGGCTGACTTCGGTATTGGCAAGTGGTTGCCGCTGTTGATTGGTGAGCGTGATGATGACGGTACGCGACTGGCTGCTGGTGGTGGTTGGCGAGGCGGCTTCTGTTTCGGCTGGCGCAGATGGCGATGTTGGTTGGACTGCAGCGACTGTGCTGGTTGTTGTGGCAACAGTGGTGGAGGTCGATTTTGTGCTTGGGGGTATTGGTGGAGTGGGCGACGGGCTTGAGCTGGGTGTGGGCGTAGGGAAGGTATACGTCGCGCTGCTTACGTCGGATTGGTTGCCGGCTTGGTCTATGGCAAGCGCCTTGACTGTTTCGGTGCTAGATACCATCAGAGCACTCGCATATACCGGACTGCTGGGTGTGGGGGTAGATCCGTCAGTGGTGTAATGCACAGTGCCCGCTTTGGAACTGGTTAGCGTTACGCTTTGTGTACTCGTGACATTGCCGCCAGCGGGCGTAATACTGGCAGTAGGTACGGTATACACCGTTGAGGCCATAGCCTGGGCCCATTGGGCGCGATAGGCTGTCCAGCCGCCGGTTGCGTTCGGGTGAATGCAATCGGCACCTGATATGTACGCCTGGTTATTGAGGAAATAGGTATACAAGTCTGGTCCCTTGATGATTTGAGGATATGCTGCATAGAGTGCTTGAATCTCGGTGTTGAAGGTTGGCACGTTCGCGGTTAGGTTGGCGGTGCACCCCCATGGTATCGTCGGAACGATTGGTACCTTGCCTGCAGCGATAATATCCTGCACCATGGTGGCCATGTCTGAGTAGAATGTGGCGGGCGAGAGATTTGAGTTGGCGTCATTCGTGCCGTAGTTGAGCGCCACAAACTTGCCAGGGAAGAGCGGCAGCCACGTGCCGATGTTGGTTAATGCGTCACTGCTGGTAAAACCGCCGATGCCGCCCGATTCTGCGACCGGGTAGTAAGTAGATGTGGCGGTGTGGATCTGTTGCGCGAATGTCTGTCCGTTCGTGTCGTCGTTCAGGAGGCCGCTCTGGGTAATTGAGTCACCGTAGAATATCCAGTCGTCAACGATCCCGTTCGCTGCATCGTGGATGTCCATGCTGAGTGCAATATCACCATTCGGACTGACGCCGTTTGACGAAGTGAACGATAGGCGTACCCAATTGTAGGTGCTGAGATTTAGTACATGCTGCAGCGAGTGATAAGGGTTGTTGGTTACGGTGGCCAACGTCACCCAGCCGCTCGCCGGGGGTGTACCGCTACTGGCTGCTGTATTGCCCTGTACGGTGTAATCTTTGGGGGTATTGTAGTAGTTGTTGCTGTTCAGGGTGGGGTTGTAGTTGCCAGTAGAGAAGTCGTTGAACCATACGAGTACGTCGTTGGTGCGTTGCGCAGACGGTACGCTGGAGATATCGTAAGTGAGTGTTACGGGTGTGCCCGTGGAAGGAGGGTTATTGCAGGAGCGCCACGGGACTGAGTAGTTGCCGCTGTTCGCATCGCTTGCAGGTTTGCTGGTAAAACAATCGTCGCTGGTGTACGCAGGCAGGCCGGCGCTAACAAGCGGCATAGAGGCAATGGGCACTGCGGCTAAGGCTTGCTGTGTGCAAAGGCACACAGTCGCATATAAGCCTGCAAGAGAACCTAGTGCCACAGCTGCCTTGCGCATATGCGTTTTCTACGCCTTCACAAATTTACAGTATCAAAAGTCTAGCATGCTTACACGATAAACACTAGCGACATTACTACAATGTCGAGGGGTCGACAAGCCGGCGTATAATGAACCCATAGAGACAGTAACACTACGTTAGGAAGTATCTATGCAAGGAACCGACATCGCACCACGGGTGCCTATTATTTCTTTTAAGCGAACAAAAATTATTGCAACTATCGGGCCGTCGACCAGCACCGAAGAGGCGATTGACCAATTGCTGCGGGCAGGGACAAACGGGTTCCGATTAAACTTTAGCCATGGTACCCACGAAGAGCGGCTGGATCAAATACCATGGATCCGCAAGGCCAGCGAGCGTTTCGGTAAGCCGGTAGCCATTATTCAGGATTTGCAGGGGCCAAAGGTGCGCTTGGGCGATTTTGACGGCGAAATCCACGTGAAGACTGGGCAGACTATCATGCTGCAGTATCGTGCGGATTACGAGAAGACGGGGAACATCCCAACGCAGTATGATTTGTCCGAAAAGGTGCAGCCTGGCGAGCGCATTTATATATTCGATGGCAAGGTGCACACTGTAGTCAGCAAAGTACACGAAGGCATTGTGTATGCCTTGGTGCAAAACGACGGCTATATGATAAAGCGCAAGGGCATGAACCTGCCGGACACAGATTTCAAGGGCGACATTCTGACCAAAAAGGACATGGACGACATACGGTTTGGTGCCACGCAGGACATCGATTACGTGGCGCTGAGCTTTGTACAGACCGCCGACGATATTGACCGTTTGCGCGGCATCTTGCAGGAGCTGGGCAGCGAGGCGAAGATCATTGCCAAGATTGAAACCAAGGCAGCCGTAGATAACATAGAGGACATCGTGCGCACATCCGACGCCGTTATGGTGGCGCGCGGCGATTTGGCGGTAGAGACACCGGCCGAATCCGTGCCGGTGGTGCAGCGGCAGATTACCCGTTTGGGCCGTACCTATGGCAAGCCAGTTATTATTGCCACACAGATGCTACTGAGTATGGTGGAAATGCCTGAGCCGACAAGGGCTGAGGTATCTGATGTGGCTACGGCGGTATTCACGGGCGCAGATTGTGTGATGTTGAGTGACGAAACGGCAAATGGCAAAATGCCCATAGAGGCAGTAGAGACTATGAAGCGGGTGGTCCAGTACGTAGAGCAACATGCGGCGCCGGACGAAATACCGTCTGCGCCAGTTGGCCATACGCAGGATATTCCTTATGCCATCGCTAGTGGTGCGTTGATGCTTGCTTATGTGGCAGGGGCCCGGGTGATTATTGCCGAAACCAAAACGGGCAAGACAGCGCAGCTGCTTTCATCGTTCCGGCCGGTGCGTCCAGTGTTGGCAGTAACCAGCGAACCGCGCACTGCCCAACAGCTAGCAATCGCCTACGGTGTGAAGAGTTATATACGCCCGGCCCGTCAGGATACGGTGATGCACTTTATCTCGTGGATGCAGGAAAACAATATGGTGGTACCTGGCGAGACGCTCGCTGCGGTGTCCGGCAATGTGCCGGGAGTAGCCGGCACCACAGATACCATTCGCATTCATACCATAGGATAACGTCAAGATCTAAGCTGTTTCGGCTGATTACTGAGTAGTTTCGCGACAGACCTGTTCTATGACGAAGCGGTAATACTCTTCTTTTTCCGGTTGGGCAAATGGGTGGGCGGAGCAATTCAGGTGTGGGTTTGCTGTGTCTGGATCGGTTTGTCCGTCAACTGTCTGGCCAAGAAATTCAGTATCACCCTTAGGGTAGTCTGTCTGCAGTAGGCCTCTTAGACCCAGTTCAGTGTAGCTTGTGCCCCAGCTGCTTGTAGCCCATTGTTCTTTGCTCATAAAAGATCCTTATTTTATGAGTATAAATATAGGCGCAGGAAACAGTGGGTTCTAGGGTATATTTTACGCAATCATCCTGTTGCATGGTGCTGGTTATGCTGGTGGTGGCGATGCGTCTATCTTGATAGTGGTGCTGCTACCGCGCAAGCCTTCAGGCGTAATGTCGTAGAGTACGATCTGGCCGAACAGCATTTCCAGGTGCGCTACATCCGCGTCGTTGATAGAATCTAGATATTTTATAAGCGCACGCAGGCTGTTGCCGTGGGCAACGATCAGCACATTTTGGCCGTCTTGTAATAACGGCAGCACCGTCTGCTGGTAAAACGGCACCACACGTTCGTATACCATCTTTAGGGTTTCGCCATTGGGTACCGGCACGTCCCAGCCGCGGCGCAGTGCATCGAACGCTTCTTCGCCGATCAGCTCCTTCATGTCCCACTTGTTTTTGCCGGTATAGTCGCCATAGTCGCGTTCGTTCAGGGCTGGCGCGACGGTGGTATCCACGCCGAACTGTTGTGCGGCATCCAGCATGCCTTCCAGCGTTTCGCGTGTGCGGATTTGCTCGGAGATAACGGCACTACTCGCTCACGAAGAAAATAAGTTATTTTTTGATGAGATAACAACGGCTATGCCGCCTACGCAACGTACCCAATAGTTATTTTTGGCTCAGTCGGCGGAACGTCCAGACAAAACCTATTATCACCAACAGTACCCCTAGGCAGGCGGCCCACGCGCCTATCTGGATATTTACGACTGTAAAATTACCCGGTGCTTTGTAGATTGCCTCCATGGTCCCCCATAGGACGACCGTCGCAAAGCCTAAGGCCATACCCAGCCCTAGCAGCAGGCGCTGCAGCCATACGCGAGATACAAGCAGGCTGAGTCCGCAGAGAAAGGCAGCCATGGCAACGATGATTGCCGCAGATTGCGCCACTTCGGTTACGGGTGCGACCGTTCCCGCAGACCACAAACGCTGCAAGGGGATACCACGGGCATGCATACCGTCTGTCCAGGGCAGTATCAAACTAATAACCAGCAGTAATAGGCCGCAGGCGGTGAGGATTTTGGAGTAAGCTGTACGCATATATATCAGCATAGAAGACGCTCGTGTATTTGTACATACAGGATTGCCGTATATCGCCAGTGCGGTTTAGGGTATAGTTATAATATGAAATATTTTACACTTGCCATCCATTATCCCCAACCAGAGCATAGCGACGATCTGCTACATGCCATGCATCAGCTGGCCCTCGCCGCCCAAGGTGTCGATGGGCTGCTGGATATGAGTGCCTGGGTGGATGATGCTTCGGGCCGCGTGTTTGCAACATCCACCTGGGAGTCTGCCGAAAAAGCGAAGGTTGCGTGGCAGCAATTGGGTGTTCTGGCCGCAAAAACACCATTTAGCCAATGGGAGCGTCAGCCGCGCGAAGTATTTATGAATCTTCGCCAGGGCGCGTAAGTTTCATTAGATATAACGATACGCCTGCACGGGTGATGGGGCTGAGCGTGGGCGGCAATGCCGTGATTGGCCACCAGCGCATCTCTTCAACCTCGCGGGGATCCTGCCGCAATTGTTGCGGAGTCATAGTGCCTGTGAAAAATGCTCCAGTGACACGCCTGCAATCTTCGGTTGCCTGCGCCGTGCCGATATAGACGAGCGACGTTTTTATGCCCACTTCTTCAAACAGCTCGCGTTGCGCGGTATGCCGGGGCTTTTCGCCGCGTTTGCGGCCGCCGCCCGGAAGGTACCACAAGTGCCTGTGACCGTAGGTGTGGCGCACCAGGAGTACGGCGTCTTTATCCCTTAGGATAACTGCTGCGCCATAGTTTTGCGGGCGCCGTACAAACCAATAGGCCAACAGCAGTGGATAAAGCAGACGGTACATGTATTTCACGCACCAAGTGTATACCAGTGCGACACTTTGAACTATGCGTTGCTGTACAATGGCAGTATGCACGCGGCTTTTAACGGCGTAAAAGTCGCCCTTATAAAGGGTGATGATATCTTGGTGATCCAGCGGGATAATAAGCCTGGCCTGCAGTATGCCGGCATGTGGGATTTGCCGGGCGGTGGTCGCGAGGGCGATGAAACTTCGTTTCATTGTGCGGCCCGCGAGATTCATGAGGAGTTGGGCATCGCGCTGCGCCCAAGGGCAGTTCAGGCACAGAAAGCGTACCCAGTGCGCGCCTCCGGTCATGCGGCCTATTTTATGGTTGCCACGATAACCGACGAAGATATTGACCATATCGTGTTTGGCGATGAGGGCCAGGGCTGGAAGATGATGCCCATAGAAGACTTCATGGCCAGCCCGAACGTGGTCGGCGTACTCAAAACCCGGTTGCAGGACTTATACTGTCTGTAATTCTATCTTCGGTGATGTCGGGAACTTCGTTATGAACGTAAAACAGTCGATATCTATCTTGTCGTCCTCTGGTATAAGATCGTTCAATCTGTTAGCAAAGACTATTCTATCCACGCCAGCAAAGATAAGCGCCGTCAGGCACATGGTACACGGCTCGCAATTGCCATAGGCTGTTACTCCCTTCAATTTCCGCCCCATCAGTCTATTTGCCGTAGCGATGGCCTTCATCTCGGCGTGAGATGCTGTAAGGTTGTCCTCTCGCTGTGAGTTTATGGTGCGGGCAAGGACCTTCCCGGTACTGTCTACTAAAATTGAAGCGCAGCCCAAGGGTTCCTTTGAAGTCTTTGCAAGGGCGATGGCTTCTTTCAAATATTTTTTGTCATCCATCGCACCATTGTAGCAGGTGCCCGGGCAAGGATCGTTTTAGGAATGTATTAGAATGGGAGTATGGCATCAAAAATTTCAGGTGGCACGGTTCACGAGCTACCGGTGGACATGCGAAAGGCGCTTGCAGCCGACGCAAAGGCGTTACGGTTATGGGAGGATATCACCCCGCTCGCCCGCAACGAGTGGATCTGCTGGACAATCACCGTAAAGCAACAAAAGACGCGCGATGAACATGTCAAGCGGGTGGTCTCAGAGCTGAAGGACGGCATGCGCCGCCCATGTTGCTGGATAGGCTGCATCCACCGACCCGATAAAAAGATCAGCCCGTCCATCGCCTGGGTACTCAGTAGAAAGTCTGGACGGCCAAAGAAGGTTTAGACGCTGCTTGGCATAACCCCACTCGCGGGCAGACTAGGGGTGCACTCACATTGCTATGCGGGTGTTAGGCCATGCTCTGCAAGTAGTGCCTGTAGTAGCTGGTCATTGATATAGGCTATAATGACGTAGCTTTCGCCGTTCTCTTTTAAAATATAGCTGGCGGTCTGATGGATGCGCACAGGTGTGCCGTTTTTTTCAAATGTCATGTCTACGGTTGCACGGACCAGGATGTGCGCTCCCATGTCGACCTCCTGGATGATCTGCATAGTTGTTTGCTGCAACCCAAGCTTGCCGAAAAACGCTTTGCGTAGCGGCAAAGCTTTTATAAAATCTTCACGTTTTACGGCCTGGACGGTTTCGGGGTCGCTGTGCAGAAAGACCTCGGCAAATTGACGTCCGCTGCGCTCGGCGTCAAAATCTTTGCTGGCCTGTTGAAATTCTTGAAAAAATTGTGCTACTTTTCGGCTCATAGTATTCCTCTCAGCGCCAAGCTTACGGTATGTAAATAACAGATACAAGCGTTGATATTTCATCTGTTTTGTGCTATGATAACAGAGGTAGAGTTATAGCGGGCTTTTAAGCCACTGAATACAAAAATACAACGAATACTGGTAGCTGGTCGGGGCTTGCTGATGCTATTGGGTGCTGCGGCGCTCACCTGAACCCCAAATAAATACCAGCGACTTCAGCGGTCGTATTGGGTCGCTTATTAAAGAGTGGCGTCATTCGTTTGCTGAACGCGAAATAGACGGTGAAAAGGTCTGGGAACTTGTTACGAAACGTCGGAAGGAGGATGAGACAGGTACGGTTATTGACTCGGTTTAGCCACTCCTACCCGTATTCGAGCTGTTTGTTCCTCTTCGTCCGCCTAGATTTACACCGTTCACGGAACTGGGGGGCATGATGGTGTCACGTGACTTATAAAAAGGCAGCCAGAAGTTCTTCGCTTGGCTCAAAGCCGACTACCCAGGTCCGTCTGTCTCTTTTGTGTATAAACACAGGACACTGCACTACTTCGGGCGATTCCACCGTCCAGTAGCAAAGATAACGTTTGTTCGAGTTTCGCCTCCATATATTCATAAGGCTCTCGTCACTGTTTATACCGATATCTTGGCGATACTTTGTCAGGAACTCCATTATTTCTTCTGGGTTGACGATTTCTTTACTGATGACAACTTTTGCGCGGACACGTCCAAGTACTGGCCCGGACGACTCTTTCAGATACAGGTAGTCCCCACTCTTTAGTTTTTGATATGGTGCGGTTCTTCTAGACGTAAATTTACTGCCAAGTACCTTATTACCCGTGAGCATCAAGTTGATATAATCTCTTGCAAATAATTTTTTATTATAGATGACTAAGTGATTCATACCTGTATGATAAGCTAAGCTTATGTTTGTAGTATTTAGTATACGTAACCTTGGCTTGTGGTAAATGCACATAGCCACGTGACCGGTGACATATCGCAAATTGACGAGACGACCGTTTCATTTACGCTAGATCATGGATCGGACAGAGTGGGCACGGTTGCAGTGTCCAGCAACGTCTCTATTGCTTGCGGCAAATCCGGCCCTTATTCCGGCATTCTTGCCAATCACAGCGAATCTAGGCTATGACCTTCATGATGCGATGCGCTTCATGCGCGTCTGTGTCGAAAATCTTGAAGTGTACAATTGCGGTAAGTGCGAAAAATGCATTCGGACAATGTGTAATGCCGCCGCTGCAGGCGTGAGCGATCAGCTTCAAACGCTTCCACCTGTCACACCCGATGACATCAGGAATATGCCACTACGCAGGCCGACGGCTGTCCGATATCACCTCGAAAACTTGCGACATCTTCGTGAGCTACCGCCTGAAAAGCGTCGTCCAGAACTTGAGGATGCTATTGAAGCAAGGTTGCAGACTTACTGCGATGCGACGGGGATACCCTTAGCTAGTTTGGGCGGATAAAGTATAACATTGGTCGAGATCAGGTCGGATTGAGAGGGGCTCCTATGGATGTGAACCCAAATCACAGAGCAAAGGAAATAAGAATGTTCCAGAAAATATATTCTGGAACATTTCTCTATCTGTGGATTTAAGCTGGTACCCCGGGTACACTTTCTTTCGAACACCTTTTGGCCTGGATCGATCAGTTACGAGTTGCACTACAGGAAGAAGACAGCGCTCATCCTGCCTTATAGCAAGTCCAACGACTTTATTTTCAGTGCTTTTTTTATATCCTGTAGCTTATCGTAGGTCGGGTTCTCTTCGCCTCGTTCAATGCGGGCGTAATAGTTGACGTGCACATTCGCAAGGTCAGCCACTTCCTTTTGGGTCAGGTGTGCAGCTTCACGGATATTGCGGAATTTTTCTCCCAGCTTTTTGCGCATCATCTCATGTTCGGTAGCCATATATGGATACTAACATATCTGGTAAGAGCAGACCATAAATTGCATGAGTAGTAATTATGGTTGACCTTAAAATGGCAAAATGTCTGCCGCTTGCACTTCTAGTACCCGTGCGATGCACTCAAGCTGTTCGATACTTGGTGCTTTGGGGCTATATTCGTCAATCAGGTGATGCAGTTCGTCGGGGTCTATACCCGTCTTTCTGGAGAGTTCATCAAGGTACATCTTCTTTTCGCGCATGAGTGTGCGGAGTCGTTTACCGGTCTGTTTTATCGTCTGCTCGGGATCGTAGCCTGCTTGGGGTGACAGTACGAGTCGGAACGGCTTATCTATTTCGCCGACGGCCCATGTTTTGGTATACGGTCCGACAATGTTGCACCAGGCATCCAGTAGCTGTTTTTCGCGGTAGAGCATATATATTGCAATGTTCTCATCGTCACCGCTCACTATAAAGTGGCCAGGTTCATATTCGTATACGGTAATGCGTAGAGCGTCGGCACTGTCATCGCGAGCTTCGAATTCATTTCGGAGTTCGCCGGATATATTTGGGCGGTAATCCGAATACGGTCGCATCATGGCGAGTGCGATGGTTGCAAGCTGACAGCCGAGCGTACCGGTCTGTGCCCGCGTGACGAGTTCGGTATAACGTTCATCTTCAGGTGGTGTCGTGTCAAAGAAGTGGCCTGTATGCAGCGCTGGCGTCAGTACCAAATTGGGATCTTCACCGCGCTTGTTCATGGTTTTGGCCCAGTCGGGTTCATAAGGCACCAGCGCTTTCATGGCATCGTCGAAGTCTTTTTTGTTGACCGCTTCGCGTTGTTCTTTGGTCTCAATGCGTAGCGGTTCATTGCGCAACAGAAGCGCGATACGTCGGGTATTGGAATCCATGAGCTCGTCACGGTTGATGAGATTGAGCGAATCCACTTTGAAGGGTTCGCCGATGCCGTGGCAAAAGTCACGTTCGGTAAAATCGCCGAGGATAAGTACTGGTACCGTCCAGGATTCGTTTTCTCGGTGATAGTAATACGTCTTGTAGTCGGCGCTCATAATGAGCTGGCCGTTGTGCTCGTAGAGAACGATAGGTATCGGACCTTTGCGATAGTCGTGGCCGAAACGGTGCATGGCTTGGATGTACTCTTTGAAGTTTTCGGTGAGATGCGGTCGGTAGTCGGTATATGGTCTGATCCAGAACATGGCGACAATTCCCTTGCGGCAGGCAATTTTGCCTTTGTGGAACTTATGTATGAGGCGGGTGAGTTGTCGGTCTTCGGGTGGCGGGCCACTCATATCTGAGAACCCGGTATGCATTGCCGGGGTGTTTACATACTCAGGATCATGTTCCTTATCCATATCTTTGAGGTATGGTGGTCGGTAACTGTATTGGTTATACCCAATGGTTCGTTGTCGCACGGCTCCCCCGTCTGTCTTCAGGAATAGTATGCTTGAAGATGGCGTATGTTGCAACTTTATGCAGGTCTGGCTGTTCGTCCGTGTACCAATCTGATACGATTATCTCTAGATACGCAGGGTGGAGAAGGACTCTAGGTTATTGTCGATGCCCCATCTTTCATTGAGTGCCTTACAGCATTTCCTTGATATCGCTTTAAATGGCCCCGCTCGATACACTGTCCGTCATAACTTCAACAGTTGGCAGACGCTTGCATTTGTTCTAGGCATCCTTGCCGCCGAGCTGGTAGGTCTATACGTAGTTGCCTGCGGCACATACACCTTCTTTCGAAACGTACCGTGGTTGTTTCGTGCCACTTTGCGTAGATGTGGCGTCGGACAGAAAGAGATCCCGCAGGCCTTTCTTGAGCTGATATTTCCAGCTCAGACCGCGAAATCGGCATTTGCGACTGAACAGCTCCACATACTTTTGTGTGGCTTGGTGAAGTACTATGGCTTCTGGGATCGGCTGGCTGCCCGCAAGAGACCGTACTCGCTGGAACTGGTCGGTACGAATGACGACGGTATACGCTATATCCTCATGATTCCGCTTCGTGAAGCTGAGGTCGTACGGCAAAACCTACGGTCATTCCTACCAGGCATGAAGGTGCGGCAAATTGATGACTATGCAAATACCGTTCCTGTTCCCGATACGCATGTCGTCGAGTTATGCCTAACCGGTGACTTTATCCTCCCGCTCAAGGATCACAAGGCGCTTGAAGAACATGAGCCTATGGCGTTTCTTACCGGGCACATGACAAAGTTACAGCCGGATGAGCTGGTTGCGCTCCAGGTAGTCGCTGTACCGGTGTTTAGCAACACGCACCACCGGGTCATACGCAGACAGCAGCATATAGAAAGCAGGATTGCCCTGGGGCAAGAAGTACGATCGCAGATCAAGCCGCAACGGACGCCGACCGGCTACGCATTATGGTTACTCTGGTACCCACCGGTGTGGTTTGTCGGCGCGATGGCCAAACTGTTTGTGGTGGCCGGCGGCGTCATTGGCTCCATTCTCCTGAGCAACCACGGGTCTTCCGGTAGTCGTACAGACAAGCGCCGTACGGATGATCCATACGATCTGGAGATGGCTCGACTCATAAAGGGTAAGCTCGATCAGCAGCTATTTGAGGTTACGATACGATTACTCGTATCTTCTCCTGAAAGCAAGGTGCGTTGGTCGCGTACGAACGCGCTCGTCGAGGCGCTCCGGCCGTTTAATAGCACATACCAATCATTCGGTACTCGGCCGTCTGTACCGGTGCTTGCTCCGAGAGACAAACGGCTTGCAGCTTTCAGGAGTCGTATGCTCTCCCCGCATCATTTGAGCCAGCAGACCATCCTGTCCAGTTCTGAGCTGTCTGACCTCTACCATTTCCCAAACACTGATCTCACGAAAACTGAAGGCCTGGTGAAGAGTCGGAGTCGTGAATTGGCTGCTCCATTATCTATCAGGCGCAGCAACGCAGAGCTTGACGTGGTAGTCGGTGTCAATACGCACGGTGGCGATATGGTGCCAATCGGTATGACACTGAAGCAACGCCAGAAGCATACGTATATTATCGGGAAAACTGGAACAGGTAAAACTACCTTATTGAAAGGCTCTATCTATCAGGACATGGTGAGTGGCAAGGGCATGGCCGTCTTTGATCCACATGGTGATTTGTTCCGTGAATTGCTGGCTATAGTCCCTGAGCACCGCCGAAACGACGTCGTCGTGTTTGACCCCTCAGATGAAGATTTTCCGATTGGCCTGAACATCCTCGACCCCGGCATCGAGTTCGAAAGCGATACCAAGCGGCAGGAAGCAATCACGAGCATGGTTTTGTCAGTTTTCAAGAAACTGGCTGATGATAATCAATGGGGACCACGCATGGAGCATATTCTACGGAATGCCACTCTGACTGCCCTGCAGCAGCCAAACCCGAATTTATATACCTTGCAGCGGTTGCTGACGGATAGGTCTTACCAGCGCAAAGTGGCTAAAACACTTAAAGATCCGGTACTGAAACAATTCTGGGATAAAGAGTTCAAATTACTCGGTAGCATGCAGCTGTCAAATGCCACTGCGCCACTCACGCATCGCTTAGGGCGTTTCATAACGGCGAAAATGTCACGACATATCTTGCTCCAGGAAACGAGCACGGTCCATATTACAGACGTCATTAATAAAGGCAAGATATTGCTCGTCAATCTCTCCAAAGGAGACATCGGTGAAGACCAGAGTCTCTTCTTCGGGACTATGCTGACCTCCCTAATCTGGATGGCTGCGTACCAGCGGGTCAAGATTCCAGAGCGGCAACGGCGCGATTTCTTTTGTCTACGTCGATGAATTCCAAAATTTTGCCACGCCACGGTTCTCAGAGATCGTCAGTGAAGGACGGAAATTCCGCATTTCACTTATCGTGTCGCATCAGAATATTGCGCAGATTGAGGATAAAAGTATTGTGAAGATCGTGGCCGGGAACGCAGCGACCATGATATGCCTGAAGGCAAGTCCGGAAGACGAGGTATTCATCTTGCCGTACATTAAGCCGGAAGTGGAGGCAGGAGACATTGTGAACTTGGCACCATACCATTTCTATATGAAGACAACGAGCGACGAAAGTGAAGACGCATTTTCGGGGACTACCGTACCACTGGAGGTGGAAGCATCTGACGATACGAGCAAAGAGGTGATTGGACAGAGCCGGGCACGATATGGTACGCCGCTCAAGGGGGTTGAAGTATATATGGAGCAACTGTTTGCGCCGGAGCCCGTTAAAAGACAGAGGAAAGGGACGGGTAAGGGTGGTGATAAGGGAGAAGTGAAGGACTCTGAGGGTAAAAGCGTACCGAATGAGCCGGTTGAGGGGTAGGATATAACAATGCAAAAGCAAGCATTATTGTCCTAGGTACATGCATTGTGTCATCATGACAACGTATCAATAGTTATTCGCGTGATTGTGAAAATATACCTAAAAAAGAGATAAGAAAATGAGTGAATTCCAAAGCAGAGACCAAGAGTACGCCTTTGACCTTATCGACCACCATTCATTACCTCTCACGCAACTTTACTCTGACCAAGCCCGTTACGCCGCCTTTCTAGATCGTCTAGAAAGCTTCGTCCAATCGGATGAGAACCTATCAAAGATATTATCCGTGGAGAACGGAGCACTATCGTATCTCTCCGAATCATACGTACCTCAGCATCCAGACCCGAACAAACGAAGTCTGGCATTCGTACTTGGCAACCCTGCCCCAGAATCTATTGCGCTTGAAGCCATGTACGCGTATGAGGCAAGTGGCAAACGCTACCATCGCTTCTGGAATGTGTTGCAACGGACGGGTATATTGCAGTTTGATGCTGACCCGGCAACGCTTGACCCTCACGAAAAGATGGCGCGGTTGTTTAGTGGGCAATATGTTTCGCCATTTAATATCTACATATTGCCGTTCTATTCATTGGCAAGTCCGCCTGGCGGACCGTGGAACGGGGTCGCTGGCTTGCAACGGCTGTTTGCTGAAGCGTTTCCGCTCCTGGAACAGTATGATGCAGCAAGGGTGCTCGCTATCTTCAACGAATATTTCCACGATGGCGATACGATTCTTACGTTTCAAAAAGATGCCTACGTAGCATTGCAACACCATGCGGAGCGCGTACGACCGTATGATTACAAAGGACTGCTCACGCAGCCGCTGATTTCGGATCTGCGGACAGCTTCCGGTGCATCACTGATGGTGGGATGTCTACTGCCAACACGGTTGATGTACTCGGGGCAGACCGGTGAGGCGTTGAGCAGGCTGGCGAGAGAAGGAAACATTGCACCTTAGGTTTATGGCCTATTACATTTCTTAAAGCAGAAGATTGATCAAGAGCTTCTTCCAAAAGGGGCCAAATCTATCTGGTGGAGGTTATTGTGAAGCACACTCCAGAAGGCGGTTTGGTGTAGTGACTTAAAGCAGGCCGATGAGGTCCTTCAACTGGGCAGCCTTCTCTGTTGCATTGGTTTCGTACTTTTTGTGGTACTCAACAATCCCTACCAATGCTATCGCTTCATATAACGCGTATTTCTTAGAATTAATATCCGCGTCCAGTCCTTGTGCCATTTTGCGCCACGGCTCATTATGACCTTCTCGTACCCCGAAGATCGCCAGATCGTACAGGCTGTCGCCAAGAATTACGTTTTCCCAGTCAATGATGAAGACATCCTGCGTTTCGGCAAGTATCAGATTCCCCCATTTTATATCCCTGTGTACCAGTGATGGCCGAACTAGGCCAAGATTGGCGTTTGAGGTTTGGCTCAGTAATTTGTCTGCCTCAGACTGTTCAATCAGCTTGGCTTCCGTTAGTACACCTGTATAGGTAGCTGCATAATCCTGTAAATAGCTACCCCAGCTTTGATAGGTTCCCACCCTACTATGAGGATTAATCCAACCAAAACCTTCAGATATATTGTCGAGTTTTGCTAGTTGAAGGCCTACTTGTTGCAAAGAAGCAGCCCTGATTTGTTTATCCGTAAGCCTGTCCAGAGGTGTTCCCCGTATAAGCTCCATGTCAATGGTTTCATGACCGTCAGTATCTCGGGTATAGCTATACACCTCAGGCACATGGAGCCCTCTTTGCTGTGCGACTTGCAAACCCCAGCTCTCATTTAAGAGACGATAGGGTCGTTCGGATTCTATTATCCTGCCATATTTGCGCACTCGGTCGTCAAGAATATGAGTATCGTTCAATCTTCCTCTCCTGCTTCTATTGATTATCTCTACATGGGATCCGATTTGCACGGAAAGCTCTATGCCATCAGGATGCATGAGAATCGTTTGCCCTAGAGCGTTTAGTACTTCTTCATTATGTTCACCTGGAGCCTGCTCGGACGCTTCTTGCGATCTATGTTGTGGCAAGTTGGGATCGCTCATCTTAAGTCACTTCCAGTAACAATAGTCTCCAAGTAATCACATATGCCAACGCTGAAATCTGCGCCAGCAACATAAGACGCAATACCCTTCAAAGCTGGCAGCGCGTTCTGAGGACATACTACTCTTCCACCTAGCCGCGTAACTAGCGCTGCCAGCTCAATATCGTTGGCGCCATCGCAACAGAAAATCATCCTGACGTTTCCCAGGAGGCCAGAAACAGCAGCGGCTTTAGTTGCCGATACCGCTTCGAGCGTGATAAGGTCACGCGCTACAACGCCCATACGCAGAGTCCTGTTTGACGGCATGAGTTCTCTGAGGATATGCTGCAACATCGCGGTACTATCATCTATAGTCGAAGCCGCTTCTCTAACTGCTAGAGTCACGAGAGTCTGACTACGCAGGGTTTTCTTAGGAAGTGCCGCATATCGTGACAACAAGTTATCGGACGCTTGGAGCAATGCATTGACTTTTTTCCTGACTCTATCCAGCTCGTAACGCGACTGTTCGTCTACGAGTACTTCGTGTTTCCCGCTTAGATATATCCTGTGGCCATTTTCGTAAATAACCAGCGAAAATAATTCCTCGGATTGGATCCGCCACTGCCTACCGAATAATTCTGCAAGATATTCCTGGTAAAACGCAAACGACCTGCCCGTCACTATGCCGAGTTTATAGCCGTTAGCTTGTAGCACCGTCAAGAGGCCCACTAGCCTAGCATCAATTAGGTCGTCGGCTCCATGATGTCCTCTGATGGTTTCATCTATGTCAAACAGTATGTACTCGGGCGTGGCCATTGTAAGACGTCTCTTTCTACTGTTTTGGGATTGCGTCTTTATCTTCAAAGCCAATTAAGTTTTGGCCATCCCAAAAACCTATATTGCCATTTAGGCGAAACAGGAACCAATAATCGTTATCTTTTTCTTCACTGAGCATCTCTGCCAAATTCACACCTTTGGTCTGTTCGCTCAACAAGAAATCATGGATAACAGATTTCCATTTGCGAAAAAACTTCTGGTTATTATCAAACAATAGTTTGTTTTGATTGGCTCCGTTAGCTTTTATGGATTTGCTTCTAAAGTGATGCACGTACGTATCTTTCAGCATCGCGCACTGATAACCAGCTTGAGCGATCGCCCAAGTCAAATCGATGTCGTCGGAGCCGTATGGGCTAAACTGCGGATCGGCCATATAGCCCACATCTTCTGCTGCCACATTACGGACGAATACACAGCAACTGCTCAGTGCTTCTGGAGGGACTGGAAGGATAGCAAGCCCCCTACCGTTAACGGCAATAATCTTTTCCGCTGCAGCGTCAAATTGTTCGATTGGTTCACCCATGAAGAATTTTAACTCTTCCCTTAAGTCGTACTCTTCAGGGGTGGACTTGAGGACTACCGAGGTAGGTTTGCCATTGTAATGTTTGACGCTGATTGCGGGACGTAGTGGCCCGAGCATACCTAGCTTTGAATTCTTATCCATTGTTTCTTCCAGCCGTTTAAACCATCCATCCTGAAAATATAGATCGTTGTTGCATAGACAAGTGTAGGTAGCACCAAGCTGCTTTGATACTTCATACCCTTGGTTGACCGCTCCGACGTTTCCCTCGTTCTGCTCATTGGTAATAAGTGTCAGTTTTTTGCAATTTGAAGGAGGCCTCAGATCTTTAAGGTATTCAGGCGTTTCATCGCTCGAAGCATTATCTATAATGGTCAGGCAGTAATCATTATGTACGGTTGCAAAGAGACGCTCCAAGGTTACTTTTGTGTAGGGGAACGCGTTCCAGCATGTAACTACAATGTTCGTTTTAGAAATCATCTGTTTACTCATCCTTAGTCCTTTAATGATTGTTGAATCGATCGTGAGGATGACTCAAAGGCGCATCGGCCTATATTCATGAACACCAGCGAATTGGTTAACAAGCTCAGCCGCCTCTCTAGCCCAATCTAAATCCGACTCCTCTATAAATGCCTCTTTCAATATATTGTCATATGTGATGACATTAGCTTTAAACTCGTCATATTTTGATGCTTTATCAGATTCGGACGACGGAGTAGTCACATGGTAGGCGGTAAGGCTTATACTCGGAACGATATAGTAACCGTAAGCAATCAGTTTTGCTCCAAGGTGCGTATCTTCCATACCCCAGCCATGGAATCGAGCGTCAAATCCCCGTGCCCTCAGTACTGCTTCTTTTCTCATGCTTGCATTGCACGTCAAAAGCATCGACGGTAAGTGCCATACTCCAACTCGTCTGTATTTTCCGAACTCTTTAAATTGGTTCGTATTTTTCATGAGCTCGTATTGGGTGTCGAACGCCTCATATGGAAGCTCTGGATACTCTTGCTCCCATGATCGCGGAACGAACTTCCTAAACCTGAAGTCAGCTTTAGGACTTGGCGCAGATATACGGTTTGATTTTGCGGCATCCAAAAAGAAGCGCCTTATCTCCGCAATAGGAATATTCTCCCTAAAGCCTATGACTACGGCTGTATCGCTGGCGCTCTGCCATGTTAAATGCTGGCGTAGAAAATCTTCCTTCACCACAATGTCCGCATCCATAAAGATGGCGATATCATGCTTTGCATAAGTAATGGCTGCGTTTCTTGCAAGCGATCTGCCTACGTTCTTCTTAAAATTAATGTAAGTTATAGGGAAGTAGTGGGACGTCGTGGCCATAAGCCTGCTGAGGTCAATCTCGGAGCCGTCATTGACAAGCACAAGCTCAACTTTTGATCGCATATATGATGAGGGTAATTCTTGCCGCGTTAACGACTTCAGAGTATATTCAAGCGCTTCTGGATCTCCGCGAAAGGGTATGATAATACTGCAGGTAAGCTGAGGCATTCCGCTTGACCGCACAGAATCGTGGCTCTGTTCTATATGAGAGTAATCGTTGTCGCGCAATTTGATTTTTTCGAGTAATGAGTACTGGCTCATACTGTTGAGCATCCTTATTTTTCTCCTTGGAGCGTACCATACCTCACTTTCATTATGAAGACATAAAGCTTACGTTTTATGGAGATGAGCATGGGCGTTGTCATGCCTATATTCGTAAAATACACACCACGACATTGATATTTACTAGGCGAAGGCTTCCAGTAGTGCCCATGTTATTATTAATATCAACAAGGAGTTACTGCCGTGGACAAACGACCAAACGTATGCGCAAAATTGATGCTACGATCTAAGAACAGAATTCTCATGCTTCAGCATCGCTCGAATGGTGCCTATGATTTTCCTGGTGGACACGTAGAATGGGCAGAGAGTCCTGAAGAAGCTTTATTGCGTGAACTCAAAGAGGAGTTGAACTACGCGCCGCCAGAAGTGCCCAAATTCTTCGGTTATTGGAACTATGTCTCAGCTGACAAAAAATATCATGATGTTTTCTTATATTTTTTCCTTGAGGTTCCAGAGCCTCCAACTTTCGAGGGCATGGCGGAACAAGCTGATCTCGTATGGCTCGACAAGCAATGGTATCTCGACCGATTCGATGACGATGCTCGCGTAGAGCGAATGTTCTCGTCAAACCCCGTATAGGCTAAGTCAGTGGTAACTTATGTAGCTTCTAAAGGTACCTTGTCCATTGATATATATTCACAAAAGATTGCCGAACGGTTACCGGTCGACATATATTTCTCTGAGTACTTCACGGGAGTGATGGAAAGGCGTGCCGAACAGAAGCCCCGTAAGATCAGTAAGTTGTGGTCTGACTTCGTTTATGACTATGCTCACTTGAAAAAGTTAAGGAAACTTCCGGGTACACTGCACTTTTCCCATCAGCACTTCGGTCGTTTTGGTAGGTTTCTAGCCCGGCCGTACATTATCACTTGCCATGACATAATCCGCTATCTTGATATGAACGGCGATACGGTATTGCAGAAACGTCCAGAAGGTCGCAGCAGGCTGTATTTAGGACTGGACTTTGCAGGAACGAGGCGTGCAAGTAGGATTGTGGCAATATCCGACTTTACGAAGCGTGAATTAATAGAACGATTAGGTGTAGCCGAGAATAAAGTAGAGGTCATATATCCCGGGGTTGACCACGACATTTTCAAGCCACGCTCCCGTACGAACCAGGCTCGCCCCTATATCCTTTATACTGGTAGTGAGGTTCCCCGGAAGAATTTTCTTTCGCTTATAGATGCGTTTAGGGAGCTAAAACGTGAGGCATCTTTTTCTGATCTTATGTTCGTGAAGGTCGGAGCATCAGATGATGCCCATATGCGAGCGATTGCAATAGAGAGAATACGTTCATACGGATTAGGCGATGCCGTCCGATTCACGGGTCGCATCACGGATGACGAACTGGCTCAATATTATACTATGGCGGAGTGCTTTATCTTCCCGTCGTTCTATGAAGGTTTTGGTTTGCCCCCTCTCGAAGCCATGGCATGCGGATGTCCGGTAATTGTAGCTAACGCTGCTGCTCTCCCTGAAGTCGTAGGAGAAGCTGGGTTGAAGGTCGACCCTTCGAATGTTAAACAACTGACCGATACCTTAAGACAGGTACTCATGCAGGCTGCGTTGCGCCGAAAACTTAGCCTTCAAGGGTTAGAAAGAGCCAGTGCATTCAGTTGGGATAGAGCGGCGGAGCAGACAGCTCGTTTTTATGAGGGAATAGGCGTATAGATTGGTACTTATTGCATGAGACGTCCTCTCCAACGATCCTCGCTATCAACCATCATGGATTGTATTCGCCCTCATTAGTATAATGCCCATATGCTCACCCTCATCTTCGAATCCCACGGCACCACGACAGATAACGAACATAAGATCTCGTCAGGCTGGAATGATGTGTCATTGTCTCAACTTGGAGTCAAGCAGGCACAAGAACTTGGTGAACGGTATGAAGATCAGACGCTTGCCGCTATCTTCTGTTCGGATTTAGAGCGGTCATACAAAACAGCAGAGCTTGCGTTCGGAGATAAGTATCCGATCGTCAAAGACGCCCGCCTCCGTGAATGTAATTACGGCAACATGAACGGCGCGCCGAAACAGGAAGTAGAAGCATACAAAGCAACCGCCATAACAACACCCTACCCGAATGGTGAAAGTTACGCAGATACGTCAAAGCGTATGAAAGCATTTCTTGACGATTTATTGAGGAGTTATGACGACAAAACCGTCATGGTCATCGGACATAGAGCCACACAGTATGGCCTTGAAGAATGGGTCAATGGTATAGAGCTCAAAGAAACTGTCCTTGCACCGTGGCAATGGCAGGCGGGGTGGGAGTATGAACTGACGCAAGACAAACTGGGCGTAACAGAGAGGGGCTATAATGCCTGATTTCTTTCATGAATGCGAGGCAAAATATCCGCTCCGATCGGCGGATGATCGAGAAAAACTAGAGCAACGGATCGTAGGCTGCGGCTTCGTCTGCAAAGGCGACCAATTCGAGTCGGACGTCGTCCCCGATACGGCCGATTTCCGTTGCCGCCAGCAGAAACTTGTCCTGCGGTTCCGCCATATTACGCGCAAAGACAATACAGACGTACTCGTAACGTTGAAAGTACGCGGCGAAGCCGCACACTTTCAGGAGCACTTCGAGCTCGAGTATTACCTCTCGAAACCAAATGCGGCGATATTTGCAGATATCCGCACGACCTTTCGGGACCGGATCAGCGTCGACTTACCAGAGACGCTCAATAACTTTAAACCTGATCAATTCGATATGCTCATCGCCGACGTCAAAAAAATACTGCCGTCTCACCGAATTGTATTTGAAAAGGTACGCCGTACATATACCCGAGGGGACTGCAAGGCACTTATTGACACTCTGCCTGAAGGCTTGGGAGACTATCTTGAACTTGAAGCCCCGTCTCCCGATCAACTACAGGCGCTGATCATTGAACTCGGACGTGCGGATACCGCCAGAGACCCACGTGATTATGGCGAACTACTCACGGAACATAAGGCACAGTACCCGGAACAGGAAAAACGAACCGGCCGTTTCACGGCAGCCGTACGCAAAACATTGCTTGAACGTATTATAGGATAGACCATATATGCCACTCCATCATTGGAAAACCCTTAGCCGCAAAACGATCCTTAACCATCCCCGCATGCATATTGTCGAAGATATCGTCGAGCTGCCCGACGGCACGGTTACCGATTATGTACGGAGTGCACCCGAAAAAGCGCACGCCGTAGCGGTTATTGCATTGAACGACAAGAATGAAATATTGCTCCAGAAAGAATATAGCTACCCTCCGGACAAGGTGCTCTGGCAGCTGCCCGGCGGCGGCATGCGTGAAGGAGAAGATATTATTGAAGCTGCAAACCGTGAACTGAGCGAGGAGTGCGGGCTGCACGCGAGATCCTGCACGGTCATCGGCTCATTCTATCTGAACAACCGACGGTCAGACATGAAGCAATACATTGTGGCATGTACTGACTTTACCGAAAAGCCAGGCCAGCGTGACGCCGAAGAGTTTATAGAGAATATCTGGGTACCCATAAACAACCTGGAGGCTATGGTGCGAAATGGTGAACTGGAGAATGTGAATCTGCTGGCGGGTCTGTATATGTGGCAATGCATGAAGGACCGGACTTAAGTTTCGTTTGGTATACTTCCAGAATATATGACCGAAGAGACATTTCAGCATATAGCCAACGATTACTACGCCTCACTATCCCACAAAGATGTACGCCAGCCCCGCTGTCTCGTCATCTTCAGCGGCGTACCAGGCTCAGGCAAGACTACCGTCGCATGTGCCTTGGAAGAACGGCTCGGAGTTGTTTGTCTGTCGAACGACGAAGTGCGGCGCCGGATTGTAGCCGCTGATCCGGATATAAGGCGCGAAGATCAGGAGCATGCGAAGTTTATAATAAGCAATAAGGTCCTGGATAAGCTTGCTGAAGAGACGCAGAACGTGATTGTTCTCGATGCCTCATGTGACCGCGGGTATGACGAATACGCCACGTGGGCAGAAAAGCATGAATATCGAATCGTCCTGGTACGGCTGGAAATACCGCGGGAAGTGATCGTGCGGCGACTTGAAAAGCGGCTCGCCGAGAACGATGAACCGGTCATCAAGCGCTCGGGATGGTTCGAAAAAATCGGTCTCTGGTGGCAGCAATGGGAGGCGTTCGGCGAGGAGCATAAAGCAGATGTGACAATAGACGACAAAACGTTTATTGTGGCCGCAGTAAACCGGATTGCGGATAAGTGCGGTGTTGCGACGCGTCAGATAATACGACCCACCTGGATCGTCTTCGACGTCGGTGGCGTCCTACTCGATTGGCGGTCAAGCCTGGCTGCCGTTGCGTATGACTTAGGAATTACCCGTGATCAATTGTTTGATGTGTTATTTAACCAATCAGTAACTATCAATATTGGTGCGAGAATGAACATCGGCGAACTGACTGCAGAAGAAGGCTGGCGCATGGTATTACAGGAACTCGGAAAGGAAGATATTAGCTCGGAACATGTGCTTGCCCGGTCGCATGCACCCGAGTTCTGGAGCAAAGATGCGTTACAGCTCATTCCAAAGCTGCGTGACGCAGGCTACAAATTAGCCATCATGAGTAACTCCTGGCTTGGTTTGACCAAACCTGAGAAGAAAGACCAATTTCCGAAAGAACTGCAGCTATTCGATACGATCTTCGATTCATCAGTCGAAGGCATCAAGAAACCTGACCCGGCTTTTTATGAGCTTGTAGAAAAACGGACCGGATGCGCTGGCAGAGAGCTCTTGTTCATCGACGACGAGCCGAAGAACTTGGAGGTTGCGGAAGAGAGAGGATGGCAGGCGTTCCTGTATTCACCGACACAGGAGCGAGTCAACGACCTGCTGAAGAGATTGACTGGTTATGCGGAGTCGAATGCCACGATTCATAGGTCGGCTGAGCTGCTCGCTACTATATACCCGGAGGATGTTGACCCGTCAGTATCCGGATTCGCCTATGATACATATACATCGCGCACTGCTGGACGGGCTATTGTCTTTGACGGGGATAAGGTCGCACTGATTCATGTGAGTAAACATGGATATTATATGCTTCCAGGTGGCGGAGTAGAGAACGAAGATATACGAGCAGCGCTTCAGCGAGAGGTATTGGAGGAAACCGGGTTAACAGTAGCCGTTGAGCAAGAAATAGGCAAGATTGAAACATACTTTGACCGATGGCAGCAGAAGCAAACGGATACGTGCTACGTTGCTAAAAAGATAGGCGAGCTAGATCAGACCACATTAACTGACTTTGAAAAACAGTCAGGATACGAAATGATATGGGCTCGAAGCCTCGACGAAGCCATACATCTCATCCAAGAAGCTGTGCCGACGGAACGTGATGGAAGGCTTGTAAGAGCACGGGATTTGCTCTTTTTGCAAACACTGGCAAAGAGTAAACATGACGGGTAACGTCACGTGGTACATCTATCATTAGCCCGTGTTACCATATGTGCATCATGAAACATTCCACGCTTATCTTGGTATTAGGCCTCCCAGGCGCAGGCAAGACCACTCTTGCCAAGCAGTTGGCCGCCGATCTCAAGCTTCCGCTTATCAGCAAAGATGACATCAAGGTAAAACTATTTGATGTGTACGGCTGGAAAGACCGGACAGAATCACGAAAAGCTGGTTCAGCGAGCTATACGATAATCGATTACATTATTGAGGAACAACTTCGGGTCGGCAATTCCCTGATTTTTGAAAGTACCTTTACCCCTGCGCTTGACAACGAGAAGTTTCAGAACTGGCAACGGCAATACAGCGTACAGTATGTTCAAGTCTACTGTTATGCTGACCACGACGTTATACGGCGGCGAGTGGCTGAGCGTGCTGCAACAAATAACCGTCACGTAAGCGCCATTGAAGGAGAAGAAGGCAGACAAGACTTAGAGAAGCGGTTGGCGCGCGGCCGTGAACTGTTGGATATACACGGCGCTGTCATTGAGGTTGATTCCACGGATTTCTCAACCGTAGATCAGGCAGCTATTACCGAGCAGATTCGGGACGCAATCTAATGCCCACGCAAAAATACGTCATCGTCCAGTTCCTGGAGTCTGTTGCCGACGGAACGGAATACGATGCAAAGCACTGGCCGCTGCATGTTACGCTGGCCTCAAACTTTGTCGTTGATCGCAGGGCCGTGGATCTGTTTGGTGAGTTGGCGGAACTAGCCAGTAACGAGTGTTCGGTCACGACAACCGCAGGTGACGATGACTATTTCGGGCCGCAGAAGCAAGTGCACGTCACCGCGCTCACCATGACCCTGGAGCTGCAAACGTTACACAATCACATTATTGGCCTACTAAAGAACCTCGGTGCAGTGTTTGACGAGCCACAATTTCAGGAAGAAGGCTACCGGGCACACGCAACGGTGCAGGCTAACAAGCGACTGTACAAAGGCGATACTGTTACCATTGACGAATTGACGGTCGTCGACATGTTTCCGAAAAATGACGTTACTCGTCGCAGGACAATGCGGACCTTTAGATTGCGTTCAAAGTGAACTTAGCCCGGACTACTCTTTTCGTATACACGACTTCGATGAGGTAAGTAGCGGATGCTATGTGCTCACTGCCCGGGTCAAACCGTACATCTTTTCGTGCAGTGACATGCGGTTTATGATTTTCGCCAATAAACTCAGGGTACTGATATGCAACTTGAGTCGTATCGAGCAGCTTTAGCACATTGTCATGTAGCCGCCGTTCTTCTGTGCTGGTAATCAGGTGCGCGGTCACTTTCTTTGGGCCGAGGACTGTGGTTTCGCCAAAGACCAAGTGGATTCGAGACGTCTTTGCAAGTAAAGGCCGAACCGTAGCGGCCAGTTCATCGGGAGGTAAATCGGACAAGAACCGACTGACAAGCGTCAGATGCGGCGGCAGCTCGTCGTATGCTTTGCCTACTTCAAGCGATGCAATTTCTAACGTGAACAGATATAGATGTTCCATGTCTGCCCGAATTGTAGCACGCTATGGTAGCATACCTGTATGATCAGAAAAATAACAGTTCGTGGAATAGTGCTGCATGAAGGAAAATTACTTTGCGTGCGGCTTAAACCCTACAAAGACCATCTAAAGCGTGACAATAGTTATTGGTGTCTGCCGGGCGGCGGCTTGGATGAGGGCGAAGCACTCATCGCAGGTGTTGAGCGCGAAATGGTGGAAGAGACTGGTATCAAGCCAGTGGTCGGTAATTTGCTATATGTACAGCAGTTTACTCACGGCGGCAAAGACTACTTGGAGTTTTTCTTTCATATTACCAACGGTGAAGATTATCTGCATATCGACCTCTCGAAGACGACATACGGCCAACAAGAGATCGAGGAAATTGGCTTTATTGACCCGACTAGAACGCATGTACTGCCTGAGTTTTTAAAAACCGAACCGTTGAGCGAGCTTGCGGCAAGCAATGGCGCGACAAAGATCATATCGAGGCTATAAGTAATGACAAGCCAGCCGCTGCTCACGGGTCAATGGGATGATAACCAATCATGGCAGTTATACCGAAGCGACGAATTGCCGGATATCGCACTGTGTACTGCTGTATATTGTCTAGCGATTTTGCCTGCAGCTGAACAAGTAGTGCTTGCCCGGAACCATCGTGGTTGGGAGATGCTCGGTGGGCACATTGAGCCGGGCGAGACGGTTGAGCGGGCGTTGCTGCGCGAGTGTCTGGAAGAAGGTGGGTTTACACCTGAACACTACCGGTTATTCGGCTACCGTAAAATAACCGCAAAGCGACCTGTGTCCCACAATCAAAGGGTGGGCGGTTTCTATCCGTTCCCTCACGGCTTCATTCCTCACTTTATTGCTACGAGTGATTTGCCGCTACAAAGGCCAAGCGGTCTGGAGATAGTCGAAAGCCGTGTGTTCTCTTTCGACGAAGTTGCGAAACTACACATAGAACAGTGGCCTATCCTGAGGGCCATGCTAGATTCTTACCGTAAAACGGCAAACTTCACGCAATCGCCGTCCGCCAAGATATCTCCATAAAGCTGCGCAATAATTGTCCGTTTTTGACCTGGCAAGCTTTGCAGATAGAGGTTAACTATAGGGCTCTCTGATTGCCTCTTCAGCTTCTCTTTTTGTTTCCCTTGCATTTCGTACAACCTTGTAAGACGTGACTGGGCTTCCAGCATCTGCGCCGTCAACTCTTGCTGTTTGTGCTCGAATTTCTCCGTAGATATGTAATTAGCCAGTTTGTCATCGTAAAGCGCATCGCTCATATCTTGCAGGCGTTTGAGCTGTTTGTTGAGTGATTTGATGATTGCTTCCCGGTGCTCGCCGACAATGGCCCCGGGTTGCCCGACCCGCAAAGCTGCCTCTAACTTTATTAGTACTTTTCCTCCCGGGTCTTTGAGCTCTTCGAGCAAGCTAGTAAGCTGTACTTCCAGTCGGTCTTCCCTGAGCATTCTTTTACCCTTGCATGCGTCTGTCTTTCTTTGGCATACGCCATAGTACCTGCCTTTCTGCTTTTGCCACGTGACCATAGCTTGGCAGTGCTTGCAGCGGATCATACCCTTGAAGACGGGGTTGTGTGAATGATTCTTTATGCGCCGTCGGTTGTGTAATTTGTCCTGAACCGCATAGAACAGCTCCTTGCTGATGAGCGGTTCCTGGGCGCCCGGATATTTCTTGCCGTTAAAACGGTTGATGCCGATATAGAACGGATTAGTTAACAATTTGTAAACAGAGTTCTTGGAAAGCGGCTTGCCTTTGCGTGTCGTTATGCCAAGATTCGCCGACTCTTGTGTCGAAGTGGTGATCGTGCTGTCAGGCAATAGAGCGAACCGGAACAATGGCTCGATAGACATGTGTATCGCCGGGTTCGGAATATGTATCCGTTTACTTTGCTCTGTGACAGTCATGTATCCCGGCGGCGGTGGGGCGGGAAGCCAGCCTTGCGCCAGTTTTTCATCCCAGCCCTTCATAGCTTCTTCGCGGAGCCCATCGGTATATTGCTTTGCAAATGCAACGAATATATCCCACATAAGTTTCACCTGGGATTTGGACCACTTGTGTAGTTCCAGTCCCTCTTTAACGCTATGCAGTACGCGCCGTTCGTCGCCCTCAATCCAGTCGTATATGTAGGCGGCGTCCTTCATGTTGCGCACCGCCCGGTCGGTCTTCTCAACGACGAAGTGGTGAACTTTATTCTTCGCGATATATCTCAGTAATTCATGGAATACTGTACGGCGTTGCGTGTTTGACGCAGTTTCCGCAACTTTAAATTCCTTATCGATGGTGAATCGCTTTTTCTTGCAGTAGTTTCGTAAAAGCTTGAGCTGCGAGTCGAGCGAGTAGCCCTCGTCTTCTTGTGCTTTGCTCGAAACACGGGCAAAAATAACTGCTTTTGGTCGTGCATGCATAGTGGACTCCCTTAACTTACGGAGTTACTATGCAGCACCAGCGGGCTGAGGCTCTACGCTTGGTTGAATATTCAGTTAACAAATTTCTTGAAATGGTGCGCATTTGCCGGTATTATTGAAGTAACAAGCACAAGCTGGTTAGTATGATTTTGGCAGTCATATTGCCCTAGTGCTAATTTTGTGCTACGCTAAATATCGACCGCACGTACTAGAGGGACTTTAGAGCACGCGGGGGTTGCTGCAGCAATTTTCATACGGCACTATACCTAGCAAAATGCATTTGATTACCGAAGAATCGTGTAATTGCTCATGTAAGCACATGAGCCACTCACTGATAATACTCGACGATGTCTGTTTGCGGAACCTCAAACGACAAAATAACGACAAACCCACAAGGGAGGCTAAAGGTAATGCGAGATAACCAGATGCTGCGCGTCGCGCTGCAGCGAAAAATCAATGAAATTGATGCTCTTGAGCAAACGCTCGACAGAGATAAATGTAAGACTTTTTACTCCTCTACATCAATGCTGCTTGAACAACTGTTAGATGAAAACAGCCCTGAGCTGCAAGAGTTTCGTAGTCTCGACGGACAGAGTTCAGTTATTAGTGCATACGGTATAGATAATGACCAATGGAATACAGAAGCCTACTATGACGATCTTAAGCGTGGACGCAGCATACTTCTAGCTGTTAACGAGAGTTTGGAGTGGCGATCAGCTGAACCTAGTTCTGACTTAGCTGTTGGTACGCAGATGGCGGTAGCTCACGATCAGGTAAAGCAAGCTGTTCTAGATCATTTATATGAAAAGCAACGGACGCAACCCCACAGAGCACGTGGCTACTCCTCTAATGAAATCATGCATCACTTACCCCAGCACCAAGCTTCTGATGTCAGATTGGCTATTGAGTTCCTTGATGGCGAAAAGTGGCTAAAACACACAACGGAACGCGGTGTGCGCTACTACCGTTTGGGTAGCAAGGCGCTCGACAAGTACCAGCCATCGGAGTTTAAGAACAAGCCCCTTTCAACTGTTCAAATACAGAATATGAACGGCGTTATGGTCATGGGCGACAACCTGGGCACGATCAACCAGAATAACACTGAAGGTATTCAAGACATCGACAGGCTGATCGATTTTTTAAAAGCCTCCAGCGCGTCTCAAGATGAGAAGCGCGAACTCGTTGCCGACTTAGAGACTATAAAGACACAGCTTCTTAAAAAACAGCCCAACAGCAACATCTTAGAGAGTGCGTGGAATGCGGTAAAGGCCGGAGTAGGCGCCGCATCTGTGCTCGCGAGCGGCGCGGGTTACGTTGAATCTGTCGGTCGCTTTCTCAGCAAACTTATTGGTCATTAGATAATCAAATGGACCTAGGCAAACAGCAGATTCGTTTTAATTGCCCAGAGTGCGATTTTATAAACTCGTCTACGCTAGAAGACGTTGCAGCTGGTAAATCCGTTATTTGTGTCGGCTGCTTAAAAACTATTCAGCTAAACGATGCGAATGGCAGCACCAAAAAAGCAATCGGCGACATAAATAGCGCCCTTAACAGATTAAAGGATGCTCTAAATGGACATTAGGCTCATACGCAAACAACTCAATACACTCTCCGCCAACCTAAACAATACAGACTACATGCGGGCGACGACAGATATTAAAGCATTTCTGGCTTTTTTGTCTCGAGAGCAGTTAATTAAGAACCTCATCGACAAACTGCCAGTCCCCACTATGGAAGTCGAGCAGTGGGCTACTGAGCTATATGGCAATGCTGGCTCCATAACGTTACCAGAAGATGAGGAAGAGAGAGTCGCATTTTGTCTCAAGGTTCTCGATGTTTACAAAGACAACCTCGACCAGGTAGCTTTTAGCTTCCACATCGCTAGCAATGCTGGTACTGATCACGTGCGCTACTACTTGGAATGTATTGCGCGACCCGTATACCAGTACATTGACCAGAAGCTACACGAACAAGAGATTGACTCTACCTCTGTTTCTCAGACGATGATCACCGCTGAGCACGTTATCTTCGTTGGTGGTAATAACTACGGCACAATATCACAGAATAATAACGACGCGATGCAACTTTTCAATAAGTTGGCTGAGGAGATCAAGAAGTCGGAACTTGATACAAATACAAAGCTCGAGGCTGTTGCCAATATCGACACCATGAAGTCACAGGTTGTTCTGCCAAAACCAAATTGGCACATCGTTAAAATGGCATGGGAAACTGTCAGAGTAGCCTCACACACTGCTGGCGTCATAACCCTGATTGAGCAAATCAACACTTTAATTCAGGCTCATATTAAATGATGTCCTGTGTGTTGACTACCTTATAGCAGATCCTTCACATCAATCTTCAGCGCTTTTGCGATCAGGTATACATTGCCAATACTCGGATTACGCTTGCCTTGCTCGATAAAGCCGATGTAGGTGCGGTGTACATCGATCATTTCGGCCAATCGTTCTTGCGTGATGCCTTTTTGCTTACGAACTGCCGTAAGGCGTTGGCCGAACTTCTTGAGAAATTGTCCTTCTGTCATGCATACAGTTTGTCTCTATTTCAATATTGCTTCTACAGACAGCTTGTAGCATAATACGTGACTGACAGTCACGTATACAGGAGTTAATCATGCAAGAAGTATCCGAAGAATTCGCGCAAAGCCAGGTCGTCAAAAAGTATCACAAACTATACATCGCGTTGCGCGAACTCGTTGCCGCCCTGAATGTTTTAGAGCCTGGCGGTACGTTGCTTGATGACATCAAGTTTACTGCCAGGGAAGGCGGAGGCGTACGGGTGGCATACGTTGCGACGCCTATACAAGTTGCCATTGAAACACCGGAACGAAAGTTCATCTTAAAAGTGATTGAACATAGCCCGAATGGCACGGTATTCAGACCCAAGCCGAGACGAGTCGTGAAGGAGAAGGAAGCGACACTTTAAACGGTGACCTCTTCCCATATCCTTTCCGTGATGCCTAGTTTCTTGATTCGCTCTACCGTCGCAAACCGGATGTGAATGTCATCAGGGGTATCGTCTATTTCGTCTCCATAGGTATCCCGTAATAGCTTCCTCGTATACCGTTTTGCGTAGATGAGCGTAGCTTTGTCGGGGCAAGCAATAAGAACAACCGGTAGGTCAACACCTGCTGCTTCCATCTCATCCTCCCATTCATCGCTATCCAGAAATTCGACATAGTTCTTCAGCCGTTTTTTGAGCGAATAACGAGGCAACGTCGGATCAATCACTTCCAGCAGACTATGCGTGGCTACGGCGTTATTGTCTGCGCCCTGTCGTTTTGTATAGCACAACTGCGGATGAATGGACTCGCTTTCCGCAACAAAATGGTACGTGTTGTCAGGATTCGCATAATCAGCTTCGGTGCTGTACATGTAGCTCACGTTCGTATCGGCCGCAGTTCGCGCCTCCATGTTGAGGCAGCAATTCGCCAGCAGGAGACAACGCTCGACGTATGCCCGGCTCCGCGTCGATTCCGCGTACCGTTTACGAAGCTCTGTCGGTGGGTATATACCTAATGACCGAAGATATCGGATTCCATTAATACTCAAGTAATATATCGCAGCTGTATTCTTCTCGATTGGATCATCGGCATCATAGAGCCAGTCAATGTATTGTTTTGCGCGAAGATCTCTGAGCCACGCGCTGCTACGCCCTTTGTTTGCATGGTGTAGGAATGTCTGTATTTGTTTCCGTTCTAAGAACCTATGTCGATATAGAAGGCGTAGCAGTGCTTGTTGTCTAGTGGTTATGTGCGGTAAGTCCATAAAATAAAAATAAGAAATAGGAGTTGATGAGAATAAAGTTAGAGTATTGAAGGTAGGATGAGCATGCTGTTTTGCGTAGGGCTAGGAGGTGGTTACTCATATTGCCAATCCCACCTACTCCGTATATGTATAAGGCATGCAAGACGGAAAGACAATGGTAACACCTTAGATACTGACAATAATTGGCTACGGGGTGGAGCCAATTTTTTGTAAGGCTAACTATCCAGGTAGTGTTAGTTATCCACAGGAAGTTGTATAGTCTAAGCTTGAATGTAACACTATACGGATAGTATACTATCCAAGTAGTGATAGTTCAGGGTAACAATATGATACGACTCAATACGATACATAAACCTGACCCAGCAATGGAAGTGGCAACGCTAAGTAAGCCGTACAGCCCCCTGCAGCCCGTTGCAAATGCTATCGAACGAATATTTGCCTCGGATCAAGAACAAACTCGAGCTCAAAAGACGAGAAGTATCATGGGCGATCTGGTCGCAGATGCAGCCGACGAAGAACTCGAACTGTATGCGACTGAGTTTCAGAACCTTATAGACGAATGGCTTGATGAATTTGAACGACAGGCATTCGATCATCAGACCTTGAAGCAAGTACTTGGCCAAGGGTAAGAGTATGTCAGGTGCCGTTACTCAATTACTAGCGAAGCCTCAAGCTGTTATATATCTTCGGGTATCGACTGAGGAGCAGGTCGATAATTACTCCTTGGACACGCAAGCCAGTATTTGCGGCAAGGAGGCTGAACGGCGAGGGTTCAACATCGCTGAAGTCTTTCGCGAAGAAGGTCGCTCAGCGAAGACTATCGTTGACCGGCCAGCGCTCATTGATATGCTGGACTACTGCCGCAAGAACCGTAAGCAAATCGGCGCCGTGATTGTATACCGTCTTGACCGTATTTCCCGGCAGACTGCCGATTATCTCGCTATTCGCAAGAAGTTATTTGAACTAGACATAACCCTTATATCCGCGACAGAGCCAACTGGCGATACGCCGACCGAGAAGTTTATTGAAACCATGCTTGCGGGCTTCGCACAGATGGATAACGATGTCCGCGGTGAACGTGCACGCAACGGTATGAAAGCCCGTTTCTTAAGTGGCTTGCCGAACGGTAACGTACCGCTCGGTTACCTATGTGAAGATGGCTACGCCGCAAAAGATCCAGAAAATTTTGCGCAGCTTAAGGCTGCATGGGAGTTGATGGCGACCGGCACAAAAAGTTTGCGGGAAATGGCTGTTATCCTGAACGACCATGGCGTCCGCGACCAACAGAAGGGCAGAAAAGAAGCGCTGTTGCGCCCGCAGACACTGAGCAATATTTTCAGAAACAAATTTTACGCCGGCAAACTCATATCCAGGAAATACGGCCTGGAAGTGCAGGGGCAGCATGTGCCTATGGTCACAGAGGAAACATTCTATAGGGTGCAAGCGATCCTTGATGGACGAAACCGTAATGCTGCCCCAGCCCTTGCCCGGCGTAACCAGGATAGCTCTGACTTTCCGTTGCGACGAATCGTAAAGTGCTCGCGTTGTAGGCATTCATTTACGGCCGCTTGGAGTAAGGGCAAGAAGAACCGGTATGGCTACTACTTTTGTCCAAAGCGTTGTACGACTGGCTCGTCAGTGCCTATGCAACAAATTGAAGGTACGACCGCTGACCTCCTGGCTAAGATCAGCTTGCGGCCGGAAACGGTTAAACTCATAAACGCCTTTTTACGGCAGACGTACTATTTACGTATTAGCGCGCTCCGCAAGAAACGAGAACAAGCTGACGTAGAACTAAAGAAACTACAGGAACTTCGCCAAAAGCTTATCGAAAAGAACTTAAACGGTGTTTACTCTGACGATATCTTCAAGGATCAAAATAAGCTACTGGAAGAAAAGATAAAAGGGATTCAAACAGCTAAGAGTGATGCTATCATCGAAAAATATAACCTGGAGGCAATTACCAACTTTATTCAACAGAAGTTCACTGATCTTAATAAAACATTCACTACATCTCTGTTAAAGCAAAAGCGTGTACTAATGTGTTCGATATTTCCGCAAGGACTTAGTTGGAGCTATCCAGGCTATTCGAACACCCAAATTAGCCCGTTCTACCTCTGTTTGATGGAAGTTGAAAGAAGTAAAGTCCTACCTGGTACGCCCGGGGGGATTCGAACCCTCGGCCTTTGGTACCGGAAACCAACGCTCTATCCAGCTGAGCTACGGGCGCGTACAGATATCAGCGTATCAGATATTGCTACTAAATGCTACTGACGCTCCAGATAGGCTTTCAGGGCTACGGCGTTGTTGTGCTTGGTGTCTTTGGCGCTGAAAAGCAGCGTGGTGTGGCCGTGCTCCAGCTGTTGGCGCAGCATCCCCACGGCGGCGGTATTAGCTGCGAGTTCCGCATGATAGCGGCGCGCAAACTCCTCCCATTTCGCTGGGTCGTGGCCGAACCAGACACGAAGCTCGCTACTGGGCGCAATATCTTTGAGCCATAGGTCGATACGCGCTTTCGCCTTGCTAAGCCCGCGCGGCCACAGACGGTCTACCAAAATGCGTTTGCCGTCTTGTGCCTCCGGTTTATCATACACTCGTTTGATGGTGACTGTTGTCATGGTGCCCTCCCGAACTAGCGCAGACTATGCCCTACGGTTGTGGTCAACAATAATTGCCAGGCCAGCCAGAATAACGAACACCGGCCATAGTTTGCCGAGGATGTCGATGTTTAGGAAGTTCTGGAACAAGAAAATAACGCCGATGGCCACCAACGCTAAGCCAGCGAATGAGCCCTTAAATAGTCGTGAGTGCCGGCGGTGCGGCGTAAAATCATCGTGGTTCATATGTAGCACTATAGCATATGGGAGCTCAATTATCTGCTACCAAAAGTTGCGATTGCTGTCGCCTAGTAGGCGCCTAATACGTTGCCGATATTGCCGTTTGTGTGAAGCCTGCTTCCAGCGCCACGTGATCACCTCCTTGAGCCATAGTGTTAAATGTTGCTGTGAAAATGTCAGCGGATATTCTTACGCCGTAGTGCTGCTGATATACTGAGGCCATGAGACAGCGTCTGCGGCGGTTTTTGTGGGTACTGCCCGTTGCGGTGTTGGCCGGGGTTGGGCTTGTGGCGTGGAGCTTGACGCATGCGCAACAGCGTATTGTTAGCTGCACGGGTGCTGACGCCAGTCAATTTGGCTGTTGGCAGCAGCGCTATAGTGCCATGGTACAGCAGCAGTCGCCCGAGGCGGCATTCGTCGATTTCAAGCAGGTGTACAACACAAATGCGTACGTAAAAAGCAACTGCCATCAGCTGGCGCACGTCATCGGCCGGGCGGCCGCCAAGAAGTATGTGACGCTTGCAGAAACATACAGACACGGCGACAACTTTTGCTGGTCGGGTTATTACCACGGGGCGGTAGAGGCGATTGCCGGCGAGATTGGCGCTGCCAACATCGTGGCGCAGATCAACACGGTGTGCGCACCCTTCGCCAATGCGTCAGTATTTGAGCGCTACAATTGCGTGCATGGCATGGGGCACGGCCTGATGGCGGTAGAAGACGACAATTTGTTTACGGCGCTTTCGCTGTGCGACCGGTTCAATGGGCAGTGGAACCAGGAGTCGTGCTACAGCGGCGTGTTTATGGAAAATGTGATGAACGAAATTAACCCAGGGCAGCATGCGAAATATCTAAAGGCAGACGATCCGCTGTACCCGTGTACCGCCGTGGCAGACAAGTACAAAGAGCAGTGCTTTCTGATGCAGACCTCGCATGCCTTGATTGTAGAGAAGTACGACTACGCCAAGGTATTCGCGGTGTGCAGCACGGTGGCGGCACCGTTTGACGCAACGTGCTACCAGAGCCTGGGCAGAGATATTTCGGGGCAGTCGTCTAGCGACCAAAGCCGCACTGTTGCACTCTGTATGCTGGGGCAGACCCAGGCTGCGCAGGAAAATTGTTTTGTGGGCGCGGTGAAGGATTTTATCTCGTACTATCATAGCGATACGCAGGGCATGGCCCTGTGTGCTGCAATCCCCGACGCCACGCTGTCGGCTGGTTGTGCCGCCACGGGCAAAACGTATTACCAGCAAATACAGAGCACCTAGCCCCGATGCTCTGTAGTGACTACTAAGCGACCTAGTTTTAGTTTTTGAATGGCTGGGCGAGTGCTGGGCGCTTCAGCTGTTCGGCAATGCGCAGCAGTTCGTTGTATTTGGCGATGCGATCAGAGCGGGCAAATGAGCCGGTTTTGATCTGGCCGGTATTTAGACCCACAGCTAAGTGGGCGATGGTGGCATCTTCGGTTTCGCCGGAGCGGTGTGACATTACGGTGCGCCAGCCAGCTTTTTGAGCCATTTGTACTGCGTCGATTGTTTCGGTCAGCGTGCCGATCTGGTTTGGCTTAATGAGAATGGCGTTGGCGGCGCGTTCGTCTATGGCGCGCTTGAGCAGCTTCGTGTTGGTGACCAGAAGGTCGTCGCCTACGAGCTGTGTGGTGGACCCCATTTTTGCGGTGAGCTGTTTCCAGCCATCCCAGTCGTTTTCGGACAGGCCATCTTCCAGCGATACCAGCGGATATTTGGCGGCAAGCACGGCGTACATGTCGATAAGCTCTGTGGTTGTGTAATGTTTGCCTTCACGCGCAAAGTTGTAGCCGGTATCATCCACTAGTTCGCTGGCAGCAACATCCAGCGCGAGGGCAATGTCTTTGTCGGCCCCAAGCGCATAGCCGGCAGCAGCCACGGCTTCGCTGATAAGCTGCAGCGCTTCTTCTGAACCGCCTTTCACGCTTGGCGCAAAGCCGCCTTCATCACCGACGGTGGTGGCGTAGCCTTTGCCTTTTAGTACTTTGCCCAAAGCATGGTAGATTTCGCTGGCCATGCGCAGTGCGGTAGCAAGGTCGGGCGCGCCGACGGGCATGATCATAAACTCTTGTATATCGGTGGATCCGTCGGCATGCTTGCCGCCGTTCAGGATATTCAGCATAGGTAAGGGCAGGCTGAGCTGCGTGTTGCCGGCAATAGAGGCGACATGCATGAAGAATGGCTGTTTGCTGCTGGCGGCGGCAGCTTTGGCTGCGGCCAGCGAAACGGCCAGTATGGCGTTGGCGCCCAGCTTGCTCTTGTTTTCGGTGCCGTCCAATTCCAGCAGTTTTTGATCGAGGGCGCGCTGGTTGCCAGCGTCAAGGCCTTTGAGCGCGGGTGCAATGATGTCGTTGACATTTGCCACTGCCCTGGACACACCTTTGCCGCCGAATGGTGCGCCGCCATCACGCAGCTCCAGCGCTTCGCCGCTGCCGGTGCTGGCACCGGACGGCACGGCGGCACGGCCCAAGCTGCCATCATCTAGTATTACGTCACACTCTATGGTTGGGAAGCCGCGGGAGTCGAATATTTGGCGGGCGAGGATTGCAGCGATAGTCATACTAGAAAGCCTCCTTTGGCTAACGATACATTACTCAATCTATTCTACAACCGGGCTGCAATACCTGTCTGTTGTGTGCATCATTTACTGCGTAGACAACCAGGCCTATACTCAAAATAACAAGTACCGACAGGCAGAAAAGGAGAATCTCGATGACACGAAGACCGTGTGTGTTGATTATCTGTGATGGCTGGGGCTTCCGCGAAGAAACGGCTGGCAATGCGATTGCGAGTGCGGCTACGCCAAAGCTCGATGCACTCTTTGCACAATGGCCGCATACGCTGGTGGCAGCCAGCGGTGAGGCTGTCGGTCTGCCGGATGGGCAGCAGGGGAACTCCGAGGTGGGGCATTTGACCATTGGCGCAGGGCGGATCATCCGTCAGCCGCTGAGCCGCCAACAGTACGAAATTGCAAGTGGTATGTTTTACGAAAACGAGGTGCTTATACAGGCTATTGAGTTGGCAAAGCAGCGCGGTACGGCGCTGCATATTCTTGGGCTGGTATCGCCGGGCGGCGTTCATAGCCATTCCGAGGGCGCGCTGGCACTGGTCCGCCTTGCAAAAAAGTTGGATCTTACCAAGGTACATATCCATGCTTTTACTGATGGGCGCGATGTGCCGCCTACCAGTTCGCTCGAACACATCGCGGCATTCGAGCAAGAGCTTGCCGCTATTGGTACGGGCCGCATCAGTAGTATCGCCGGACGATACTATGCTATGGATCGGGATAACCGCTGGGACAGAGTGGAACTGGCGTACGACATGTTGGTATGCGATATGCATCCTATAGCTGCCAGCGCGCAGGCATATATTGCCGAGCGGTACGAAGCCAAGGAAACGGACGAATTCTTGCGGCCCGTTTCTATCGCCACGCAACCCGCAGACCGTACACGTATTGAAGACGGCGATGTGGTGGTGTTTTTCAATTTTCGTCCGGACCGTGCCCGGCAATTAAGCCATGCACTGGTAGATAAGACGTTCAGTGGTTTTGCGCGGAAGCGGGTCGTGAAAGATCTCCACTTTGTAAGCTTTACTGAGTATGACGCTGAACTAGAAGTGCCGGTAGCCTTTCCGGCCGAAAATGTGCGGCATACGCTTGCGGAGGTAGTGAGTGAGCATGGCCTAAAGCAATATCATGTAGCGGAAACCGAAAAGTATGCACATGTCACCTATTTCTTGAACGGCGGACGCGAAGAACCGTTTAAGGGTGAAACGCGCAGTCTTATCCCGTCGCCAAAAGTTGCTACGTATGATCTGCAACCAGAAATGAGCGCCCAGGCGGTGGCCGATGACGTAACGGCGCATATCAAAAAAAGTGCAAGCGACTTTATAGTCGTCAATTTTGCCAATGCTGACATGGTGGGGCATACGGGCAACTTTGCCGCTACTAAGGAAGCCATAGCGGTGTTGGATAAGTGCGTGGCGCAAGTAATAGACGCTGCTCTGCATGCGGGAGGCACAGCGCTGATGACCGCAGATCACGGCAACGCCGAATACAAAATAGATAGCGAAACAGGGGCACCGCTGACTGCGCATACCACCAGTCCTGTGCCGGTGTTGTTATGCGGCGTAGCGGATGTTGCTTTACGCGACGGTGGCGGGCTGCAAGATGTTGCATCTACGCTTTTAGCAGTTATGGGTCTACCAACTCCTGTGGAGATGGCTGGCAGGACCCTGATCATATAAATGCTATCTGGGTAGCCGTGTTATAATCGGTTTATTAAAAATGCCCGTAGCTTTCATACTCCGTCTAACGTGCTGCAAAATCGTGCAATTCAGAAACAGCACGAGAGCGCTCGGTTTCATGACGAGCACCACCACTACCAAACGAATCGAGGTTATGCAGGCTACGTAGAACATGCGAACGGCCTGGAAGTATTTATAGGTTTGGCTGCCGGAAGGCTGCTTGACCTAGGCGCAGGTACGGGACGGGCTGCGCGTGAAATAAAACAAAGATATCCTAGATTGGCTATAGACGCATCAGTTTTGTCATGGAGCGATGCCATGGCCAAGGAGTTGGGCGCGGACAGCGGCGTGCGTGTTCGTGTTGCGTCCGCAGAAGCAATGGAAGATTTCGCGCCGGAGTCAGAGAGCGCTATTTTGGGGGTGTTATCTGCCACCTATAGTGCGGCGCCATATTTGGCGGCTTTGGCAATGGATCGTGTCCTAGAGCCAGGCGGGGCGATAAAGTTGGTCTGTGGCACAGGGGCATCCCCTAGCTACGAGCGTACCTACACAGTGGGGTCTATTAGAACGAAAAATTTACTAGGAGCGTTTGCAATTGCCGCCTTAACCAACCAGGCGGGGCCATTTTTGCATAATATTATCCAAGACCGCCGCTTGGCCGTTAGAACAATGGCATCGGCAGCGCAATATGCCCAAATTTTTAACTCGCTTCAGTACGACACGCACGCTACGGCTTCCGTTGTGTACCCAGATAAACATACGATATTCGTAGGCATTAAGCCCGGAGGTTCAGCCACAATGAGTGCGAGAGACTTGTATGAAGCTGATGCCGCTACCCTTAGGGCGCAACTTATCGAGATAGACCCCAGGTATTACAACGACTTAGATTAGTGGACTGCGGACGTTGATCCGGGCGCATGGAGGTGAACTCCGGGGCCGCGGAACGTGGCTGAGCCCACTGGCAATCCCATTCTCGCCCGACCACAAAAAAACCAGCGGCTGCCGCGGTCGAATGACCGCACCAACCGCTGGTACCCGCGGAGGGGCTCGACCTTCGCTTCGCTCACCCCTCTGGTCGCCTAACGGCTCCCGCGAGGGCTTCGGGCGGCTGAGCCCACTGGGGCTCAGCGTTCGAGCCCTGACGAACACTAATGTAAGAACCTCGACACAACGGCCGAGGTTCTTACATTGGTACCCGCGGAGGGGCTCGAACCCCCGGCCTTCTGGTCCGAAGCCAGACGCTCTAATCCACTGAGCTACGCGGGCATATCTGTACGTGTACTATAGTAACAGATAGTGTAAACTTTAGGCTATGTCTACCATCCGTAATTTTGCCGACGCCCGCCACGCACTGCAGTCATTCTATAATCAGCCGGGTTCAAACACCTATACGCTTGAGCGCATGCGCGACCTTATGCATTTTTTGGGTGACCCGCAAAATACGCTAAAAGTCATCCATGTGGCCGGCACATCCGGCAAGACATCCACCGCGTACTACGCCTCGTCACTTCTCGAAGCCTCGGGCGCCACGGTAGGCCTGAGTGTGTCGCCGCACGTAGACGAGGTAAACGAGCGGGTGCAGATCAACCGTATGCCTCTGCCCGAGGTGGAATTTTGCGCGCGGCTTGCTAGTTTTATGCAAGAGGTCGGCAGGAGCGGCATAAAGCCGTCGTATTTTGAACTGATGGTGGCGTTTGCCTACGCCGAATTTGCCCGGCGCAAGGTGGATTACGCGGTTATGGAAGTTGGGCTGGGCGGCCTGCTTGACGCTACGAATGTAGTGGCGCGTCCAGACAAGGTATGTATCATTACCGATATAGGTCTCGACCATGTTGAAGTACTCGGCGACACCCTACCGGAAATTGCAGCACAGAAGGCGGGCATCATTACACCGGGCAATCCGGTGTTTGCCCATAGGCAGGCGCCGGAGATTATGGCGGTATTCGAGCAGGCCGCACGGCGTGAAAACGCAGTGCTCCATATTGTTGAGCCGGTGCAAACGGATGATACATTGGCTGATTTGCCCCTGTTCCAGCAGCGTAATTTTCACTTGGCAGACCAGGCAATCGCATTCACGCTTGACCGTGACTGCCGCGCAGGGCTGGCGCAGGAAGCGCACCAAACCGCGGCACACATTCATATCCCCGGGCGTATGGACACCGTGGTGCGGCGAGGCAAGACGATTATATTTGATGGCGCCCACAACGAACAGAAGATGACGGCGTTTATGCAGAGCGTGCAGGCAGCCTATCCCCACCAGCCGCTTGCGGCGGTAGTGGCATTCGTGAAGCACAAGTCCAACCGCTGGCAACTGGCGTTGGAGGTACTGATACGTGCCAATGTGTATTGCATAGTGACATCATTCAATCTGGAGCCGGACGACCGCATCAAGCAGTCTATACCCGCCCAAGCTATCGCCGACTATTTCGTGTCGCGTGGCTATACGTCTTATGAAGTTGAGCCGGACCTTGCCAAGGCCGGCGCACTGCTGCTACGGCGTCCGGAGCCGCTGCTGCTGGTAACTGGCTCGTTCTACATGCTGCACGACGCCCGTTTGCGTATGCATCTGTGACATCTTCCGTAGACGCTCGGTAAAATTGCTCATAGTGACGTACCGGTTCGGCCAGTAGTATAGGAGTATGAAGATACCAAAGCCCGTAGCAACTACCGCCAAGCAAAGTTTGATCACGAAGTGTTGGTATGTTGCTGCCGATCGGGATGGTATATGGCGCGACTACCGCAGCCGCCTGCCAAACAGCGCTGCCGAGGGCAACTTCCGGCCGTTCGGTGCCGCGTACGGCGCACTGCAGTAAGATATTTACTGCGCATTGTGCCGGACGCGCGTATTGTTTATGCTGGAAGTACATAAGGCGGTACCTGCGGTGGCATTGATAGAGCTCAAGAATCTGACGAAGACGTATCGGCTGGGCGATGAGACGCTGCATGCCCTTGATGGCGTAAGTATTGCTGTCAACGCCGGAGAATTCGTGGCCATTACCGGGCCGTCGGGTTCCGGCAAGACGACACTAGCTAATATTATCGGCGGCCTCGACTGGCCTACCGGCGGTACGGTGGTGGTTGATGGAAATGACCTGTCGCATGTGCGCGACAATAAGCTCTCAGCGTATCGCAACAAATATGTCGGCTTCGTGTTCCAGTCGTTCAACTTGCAGGGTACCCAGACGGCGTTGGAAAATGTGATGCTGCCACTGGTATTTGCCAAAATGCGGCCGAAGGCCCGCCTGACGCGCGCGATTGCCTGCCTGCAGGCAGTAGGCCTGGGCGACCGCCTGCGGCATCGGCCCAGCCAGCTGTCGGGCGGGCAGCGGCAGCGCGTAGCCATTGCGCGGGCGCTGGCCGTAGGGCCGCGCATTATTATTGCCGACGAGCCCACGGGTAACCTGGACAGCCAGCGCGGCCAAGAGATCATGAAGCTGTTGCAAGAGCTGAACCGGCGCGGCATAACCCTGCTGGTTATTACGCACGACTCAACCATCGCCCGGCAGGCGGGGCGTATCGTGCAGATTCGCGATGGGCGCATTGCCGAGCGGCGGGCGGCCGCATGAGGTTTTTTGATTACATTTTTATTGCATTCCTAAGCATCCGGCGGCAAAAGCTGCGTAGTGCTCTTACCATATTTGCGGTTGTTATCGGTGCAACCAGCGTTACCATCATGCTGTCGGTGGTGTTTAGCGTTAAAACATTTATCACAAATCAGTTCGAGCAAAACGGCACCTTTCAGCAGGTTGCCGTCGCACCGCAAACGGACATCACCTGGAACGACCGTGGTGGCGGGCAATGCAGCGACTGCACTACACTTACCGATGCACTGGTGGCTAGGATCCTGGCACGACCGCATGTGGCGGGCGTGGCACGGCAGGTGCAGCTGTGGCAATTTGAAGCGCTGTTATATAGCAACCAAAAGTTGCGCATTCAGCAACTGATTGCGTACGATACCAATGGTGTTATTGTCGACCATTTGCTGGCCGGCCGCGATCTTACAGCGGCGGATAGGGCGGGCATCGTAACCGTCAGCTCCGACTACGCCGACAAACTGGGTTTTAAGAACAATTACCAGGCGCTTATCGGCAAACAGGTTTCGCTGTACACCAGTCAGTACTACACCGGTGTGGGTTCCGACCCAGCAAAGATGTATCAGGATCAGCAGACATGGTTTGCTGCCCATCCCGGCGCCAGCGGGCAAGATTACCATCCGGCGCCCGTGTTCGTATCTGCAACTATCGTGGGTGTTACGGACGCCAGCCTGATGTCCAACTATACTATCCGGGTGCCGCTGGATTGGGCGCGGGGCATGTACGAGACGCAAAATTACCAAACCGTCGCCGGTCAGCAGCGTCCATTACTCGTCACGACTGATGAGCTGGCGAAGAATGGCTACACTAGCCTTATCGTGAAAGCCGATAAAGCCTCTGACGCAGCAGGTGTTGCGTCCGATCTGCGCCATACATTCAACGTTGGGGCAGCCGATGCGCAAACCGAGATAAAACAACAGTTGGCACTATTTAATATCCTTGGGTACGTGTTGGGCAGTATAGGCGGCATTGCGCTGATAGTGGCTGCCGTAGGCGTGGTTAATACCATGATCATGTCTATTTTGGAGCGCACGCGTGAGATAGGGGTGATGCGCGCCGTGGGTGCGCGTCGGGCGGCGATCAGCCGGCTGTTTACATTCGAGGCGGCATTGCTGGGTCTATCGGGCGGCGTGTTCGGGGTGGCTGCCGGATATGCGCTCACCCTTATCGGAAACCCTATCTTAAACAAACAACTTCGAAGCAACAATATCGGCAGTACCAATATCCTGACATTGCCGTGGTGGTTGATCATCGGCGTTATTTTGCTGACGACGGTTATCGGCATACTGGCTGGCCTGTATCCCGCCCGCCGTGCCGCCCATCTGAACCCTGTCGACGCGCTGCACTACGAATAATTCGCTGGCAAAATTGTTTTATGCACGTATAATGAGCTGCTTATTGGCGTCTTTTCCACGGTTCACCGGTCAATTACGACTCCAATGTAAAGGTAAATGGAGGCTTTATGGCGAAGCGTGCAGTAATAATAGGCGGTGTATGCGTGCTGGCGGTAGGCTTGGCGGCGACTGTGGTGTGTCTGGCTTTGAACGACGCACCAACGTTTCCAAAAGGTTATAGCGTTGGCATTTGGGATTGGACGGCACCCGACCATGAAACGCGGGCACAGCAGGAAGCCAACGCATCGGCACTGCAACGCGAAGGCGTCACCGACGTATATATAGACATCTCTAGTTATAACGACCATGATGAGATTGCCGATCCAGCCGCACGCGAACAACAGCGTGCTGCGTTTATCAATGCGCTCCGCGACGAGGTTATTCTTTTGCATAGTCATGGCATCCGTGCTGGTGCGCTGGCAGGTAATGCACATTGGGCAAATTCCGATTACTGGTATGTGCCGCTCAAGCTCATGGACTTTGTGGCGTCATATAACAAAGGCGCCTCAACCGACGAGCAGCTTACGGGTATACAGTTTGATATAGAGTTTTATAGCGCGCCAGAATTTCAGGATAATCCCACACAAAGTGTTGCGGACTATAAAAACGTTGTTGAGCAGTTGTGCGATAAATACCGAACACTATTTTCGGGTGCCGGTGCGCCCGGCTTTGGTTTTGTAATACCCAGCTGGTTCGATGGCAGCAATACCGCCATTCCCAAGACGCCGAAACCGCTGGCATTCTGGCTCGCCGACGAGCTGCATACACTTCCCCAAAGTATGATCGCCGTCATGGCGTATCGTATGCAGCCGGACGGAGTTGATGGCACCGAGGCAAAAATGCGGCCTATCCTGAGCTATGTGCAGCAGAGTGATCCCTCGGTGCATGTGCTTATCGGGCAGGAGACTACCGATGTGCGGCCGGCCAAGATAACATTTTATGGCCATAGCATGGCAGATATGAAGCAAGCTGCTGTACGGTTGCAAACAACGTTCGGCGGAAACAGAAGCTTTACTGGGTTTATGGTAAACGACGAAACGGGCTTTTTGCGGCTTAAGGACTAGTGGCGCTAGAGACGGACGTTTGTGAAGAATAGGGCATAGTGGTATAGGACATTCAGCGCAAATACGGCGGTGATGGCTGTGATTACCGTAAAGGCACTCGCAAACTTGACGAACCGATTAGCCCGCCGATAGTCATCCAAAAATGTAAATCGGCTCAGACGCACCACGCTGCGGCGATACAAGAACACGGCGAATGCGCCCAGCCTGGTATACAAGCCGAACAATCCGTAAAACGGATACAACAATACGACCCAGTACGGTCCTCTCTGGCCTTGATATCGTAGGTATGTTACGGTCTCCAGGGCGACATAACAGAGGTACATTATGGCAAAGTATGCGGGGTAAAAGATCATAATAGGCAGGGCTAGGAACCGCAGTGTATCGAGTCCTACGACCAAGACCGAATTGTAGAACGCATCTTCGCGGAGTGCGAGCGGAATGTTTCGCTTCACAAGTAAACGGAGAAAATTACCTAAATTGGCATATAGTCCAGGAAACCATCCAAAAACACGTTGTCTGTAAAGCTGCATGAAAGTTGCGGGCGGTGCGGTCAATACAATGGAATCTGCTAAGACCACGCCTCCGCGCTCTTCCGATAGATGAATGAGCAGCGTCCGCTGCAGGTCTTCACCGGAGAATTCGCCCGTATGGAGGTCTACCTGCCGTTTCAGCTCGCTTAGCTGAAACAGACCAATGGCGCCTGATACATTCTGGACAGTAGCCCGCTTGTTGTGCCGCCGTTTGCCTATATCGGCACTCTTACGATATTCATATGCTTGGAATTTCGTAACCCAAGTAGAAACCTTTACGTATACGCGAAATGCTACAGCAGTAAAGCCTTGGTCAAGGAGGCCCGTGGGCATCGGTGCATCGCCTATGAGTGTGTCATCATCAAGCAGGAGCACGTATGGGGTCTGGACGGCATCGAGGGCGTAGTGTATGGCGCGGACTTTGCCGATCGCATCGGGTATCTCTAGGCATACGCAGCCGTGCCTTCGGACTATTTGGCAAGTTCGGTCGCTTGACCCATTGGAGGCGACGATAATATGCCTCGCTGGAAATCGCTTGCGTAAATCAGCTAATGTGTGGCCTATTACGGCCTCGCCATCTTTGCAGGCGATTACCACGGTAATCTTGCGTAGATCTTCGGCATCCAATTTGTAATTGCGCCGAAGCAGTACCTCATACGAGCCGCGCAGCCCGTCTACGAGCCAGAGAGGTATAAGGATTACGGCGTAGGTATCATTAAGCAGAAAGTGAAAACCATGCAAGACATACAGGCCATAACAGGCTGTGTATGCGCAGAGCACTGCTGGCATCGCGAAGCCGGGCCAGGTATCGAAATTAAGGTGTTTTACTGAGTTGCGGATCAGTCGCGGTACCCGGATGCGATATGGTGGACGCACCGGCGTTGCAAGCACTTCTATATCAGACATGTTGTAAGCCCTCGGCTGAACTTATCATAGATCACACAAAATGTGTGTTATTTTATTCACATTTCAAGAGGGTCAAACAAGGCTGTATGCTATAGCGACAAATAACCCATTCCCTTGCAAAAGAAAAAGCCGCTTATGCAGCGGCCTTTTTGGTCTATAATTACCCGAAGGGCAGAGCACCACGGCTTTAGCCGTGGGTGAATGAACTTCCAGCCGGAGAACACCGTTCTCCGGCTGGTTCAGTCGCAAAGCGACTGATACTGGGTCTTTTCAAACACCACGGGTTTACCCGTGGTTGTTTATTTCTTCACGGGCCG
>DASTXH010000033.1:0-54445 GCA_035758575.1 Saccharimonadales bacterium (SeqCode) | reverse complement strand
GTTGTCGGTTATTACAACAAAGCCGCCGGGAAGGTTCCGCATGCCGGATAACCACCGGTGCACCGTAGCACCTCAGTGTACTACCAGGCTATCACTGCACTTGCAGCCGTGTTGGCCATGCGGAGCGTACCCGGCGTCAGCAGTTGTCACAGCGACAATTTCCTTCGGCGGCCCAACTCTGTTTGAAGGCGCCAAGCCGCCGAGTTGTTGGGCCGATTGTCGCTGTGACAACTGCTGCCCGAGGACGGGGAGCTCGGCCTAGCGTTTTGCTTACTTTTCCGCGATGGGAAAAGTAGGTGGCTTGGTTCTTGGCCAGACAAGAACAAGACAGAAGAAACAGCAAAGACAACAAGGAGCACGCTGTGCCTGGCGGCACAGCGGAAGATGCGGTTAAGGTTCTATAACGAACGTCTATTTTTTAGCAGATGGTCGCTTTTTGTGGTCGCGATACGCCAATTCCCTCCGAAACTGGTCCAGACGCACGATATACTTTTCGTACTGATTGTATAGCTGCGAATAATGACCGCTGGGTGTCAGGATATTTTTCAGCCTTCCCTTGCCTTCCAGGTATTCAATCAGCGAAAAGAAGTCACCGTCGCCCGACACAATGATTGCCTGGTGGTAATTCGGCATCTCTTTCATTGCCCATAGCACGAGGTCGGCGTCGATATTACCCTTCACCGGCTTCTCTTCAGCCTCTTTTGCATCTTCACCCTCGGCACGCGGCTTAGTAACGTCAAACGTCGGCTTCAACACAATCATATAGCCCGCTTCGTGCATTTTTTCGTATAGATCTTCGTTCTCGGGGATGTAGCCGATAAACATATAGGCCTTCTCTACCCCATATTTTTCGGCCAAAAACTGGCGGAAGCGTGCCCAGTTCATCTTCCACCCGAACTTCTGGGTGCCGATGTTTAGGTTTTGGCTGTCAATAAATGCATAGACGCGCGGATTGTCTACCTGTTTCATGCTTCTAGTCTACCATCTGCCGAGCATTCTCCCGAAATTTGGATGGGTGTACAAATAAAGCATAAAGAGTATGATGAAAATACATGAACATATAATGCAACCAGGAGGAATACTGTGGGACTATTTGATGCGTTACGAATGATGATGGGCGGCAGCAAACACCCCGCCGACACACCACCACCTACAGGAGTTATTACCCCTGCCGGCCCTACACCTGGCGCACCGGCTACGCCAGAGGTGCCTATTCAACCCAGCGCGCCCGATATGCCTACGCAGACCCCATCTACCAACCCCACTACTACCGTACCGGTCGCTGAACCCCCGGCAAATAACACGGTGATAGCCAATGACAGCACCGAGATGCCGTCTATTACTCCCGAACCAACTGACACCAAGACGCCCGAAACCGGAGCGGCCATTGTCAGCCCTGGCGACACATCACCTGCAATGCCGAATATGTCCGACGAGACACCTACAGCGTCAGATGGCAGCCAGAGCCAGGGTCCAAAGCCGGGCAACCCTCTGCCGCCGCAAGCCTAAAATAGCGCAGAGCAAAAAAGCGCCCGTCGGGGCGCTTTTTAACGCATGTTGCCTAAGCCTATTTCTGTGCCAAAAACTGCTTGCGGGCTTCATTCGCCCAATGGTCGGCCAGTTCGTTCATCTCGTGATTGTTGTGGCCGCGTACCCACTTGAGTGTGGCTTTACTACTACGGAACAACGGGCACACTACTTTCACGATATCCAAGTTTTTTATCTCGCCGTCTTTTTTCTTCCAGCCGTTGCGTTCCCAGTTGATGGACCATTTGGTGATCACGTTCACCCAAAACTCGCTGTCGGTATAAATTTCACAGGGCTCGCCCGCAGCATGCTCCAGCGCCGCTTTGATGGCCATACCTTCCATGCGGATGTTGGTAGTAGCGCCGCCCCCCGGCTCGCTGCCTAGCACTGCCGGCTTACCGTCCAAGATGACTGCAAAGCCGCCTGGTCCCGGGTTTGGGCTGGCGCTGCCGTCGGTGTAGTACATACGCATAAATAATTTCCCCCGCTTCTGTCTATATAGTAGCCCTACTATAGCACGATGCGGAACACTTTATACCGCGCAGCCGCGCCGCGTACCAGCGAAATATGTGTTTTTGCCACATGGTAATGCTGCGCCAGAACCGCTAGCGCCGCCTCGTTGGCCTTGCCATCTATAGCCCGCTCACGCACATATACCGTCAGCTGGCCGTCTTGGCCTGCTTGCACCAGCGGCCCCTTGCTGCTGCCCGGCTTCACATATACGCGGATTTCCATGTCCCTACAGTATACCGCGCAACGGTATAAAGTCTGGTAAACTGTAGAGATGAATCCAACCAATACCCCACTCGAAGGCAGCACGCTTGCCAACTTCACGCCGGTACAGAATGTTCCGGAACTACAAATTATTGACATAAAGGAAGGCACCGGCGAAACCGTGCCACAAGGCGCCACTATCACCGCGCACTACACCGGTGCCTTGGCCGCGAGCGGCGTCATCTTCCAGAGCTCGCACGACTTCGGTGAGGCCATCACCTTCCCGCTCAGCGGCGTCATCGCCGGCTGGACCCAGGGCGTACCGGGTATGAAAGTCGGCGGTGTCCGCCGCCTGGTCATCCCAGCTGCGCAGGCCTACGGCGCACATTCCCCCAGCCCCAGCATCCCCGCCAACTCCGACCTGGTCTTCGACATCGAACTCGTCGCCATCAACTAAAATCATAAAGACGAAATAAAAATGGGCTCTCGCGAGCCCATTTTTTGTATACCCACTTCTTATGCCAACCCAGGCAGCAACTCGGCAATCGCCACACGCGTTTGTTCGGCTGTGTCGCGGTCGCGTACAGTTACGGTGTTGTCTTCCAGGGTTTGGAAGTCGATGGTTACGCAGTACGGCGTACCAATCTCGTCCTGGCGGCGGTAACGCTTCCCTATGTTGCCGTTATCGTCCCACATCACATTGCCAAATTCTTTTTTCAGACTGGCATATACTTCTTTGGCTTTTTCAACCAGCTCTGGCTTGTTCTTGAGCAGCGGGCTTACCGCGCAGCGAACCGGCGCCAAATGCTTTGGCAGTTTTAGCAGCGTGCGCTTTTCGCCGTGCAATTCATCTACTGTATAGGCGGCTACCAGCACCGCCATAATGGCGCGCTCCACGCCAAAGCTTGGCTCGATCACATGCGGCACAAAGGCTTCCCCGCCGTCTTTCGGCCGGTATTCCATGTTCTTGCCGCTGGCGCGCTGGATGTTACCGAGGTCAAAGTTGGTACGATATGCCATGCCCAGTATCTCGTCGCGGCCATGCGGATAGTCGAACTCGAAGTCTATGGTGCGCTTACTGTAGTGCGCCAGGTCGTCCTTTGGCACTTCCAGCTCATGCAGCATATCTGCCGGCAAACCCAAGGCCTTGAACCAATCATGTACTCGATTTCGCCATAGTTCAAATGCATTTTCCCATTGGTCCTGATGGACAAAATACTCTATCTCCATCTGTTCGAACTCGCGAGATCGGAATACGAAGTCGCGTGGGGAAATTTCGTTGCGGAACGCCTTGCCCTGCTGCGCGATACCAAACGGCATGTCAGGATAAAAGCTGTCTACCACGTTCTTGTAGTTCGTGAAGATACCCTGCGCCGTCTCTGGCCGCAAGTAGCTGATAGAATTGTCGTCCTGAACCGGACCGACATAGGTTTTGAACATCATATTGAACTGGCGCGGCTCACCGAATGTACCCTTTAACCCGCAGGCCGGGCATTTGCTGGTGTCAATTTTGTCGGCGCGGAAACGGCCATGACAATTGCTGCATTCGACGAGTGGATCGGTGAACGTTTCGGTGTGTCCGCTAGCCTGCCAAACCTTCTGATTCATCAGGATGGCAGCATCTACGCCGTACATGTCGTCCAGATCATCCACGAACATCTTCCACCACAGCTGCATGATGTTGCGCTTGAGGGCAACGCCCAAAGGGCCGTAGTCCCACGTACCAGCCAGCCCGCCGTACACTTCGCTGCCCTGGTATATAAAGCCGCGCCGTTTACACAGGCTGACGATGTCTTCAAGAGAAACATTACTCATACAATTTGCCTTTCAATTACTGGTTTTAGAGCGTGTGGAGAAAAATTAGTATAGGCCTAGGCCAATACCACGCACTGATCCGTAAACAGCAATACACAGTGAGTACATACTGGTTTGCATTATATCCTAAGCGAAGTCGAAAACATAGTCTGCACCAGCGGTGCGACGGACTGCAGCAAATCTGACCCCACCTGCAGCTTCTGCAAGACTGCCGGCGTGTAATTCCCAAACAGCAAGCGCAGTACCTTTATGTGGTTGGCCTGAAAGCGGCCACCAGGGCTTACTGCAAACGCCATGTCGTCGAAGCTGAACGTATAGTGCCCGCTTATCTCCAATTTGTCGCCCGAGGTATCTGTATGCAGATTAGGCACGAAGCCACCTAGGCGCAATAGTTGCGCTCGGAACCACAAGCCAATCGTATCGGTATTTATGCTGGTGTCGTTCAATGCAGCCAGCGCATGGTCGAGCAAACTAAAGTAATCTGCCTCGGATTCGTCCTCGGTATTTCTATGCAACAGGCGCAACAGCTCATAACCCATTTGCACACGCGCCAAGTCGGACACAATAGCGCCATAGTGCCGAACAAGGCGCGCCGACACCAGCGTACCGATATCGCTGCGGCCGCGGATAAAGGTAATGTCACTGATACTAAACAGTTCTATGCCGCCGGCCAGCTTGGAGCGCACCCTGCGTACCCCCTTGGCCATCAGGCGCAGCTTGCCCTGATTGGGCGTGATAAGCGTCAGGATGCGATCAGCTTCACCGTAATCGGTGCGCGCCAATATGATGCCCTGTGTAACGATCTGATTCATGCTGCCTGTAGCACCTCGGCCACTTTCTGGGTTAAGTCGGCTAATGCGGTCTGCGGCTTGTACAGGTAAGCGCGTACGCCCAGCAATTCCTGCATAGTTTGTCGCACGTGCGCCACCTCCCCCGCAGGCACTACGGTATGTACCACCACGGGCACTGTCTGCCAATCGGCATACGAATGGAACTCGTACAAAAACTCTACCCCGTTGTGCCGGGGCATCTGCAGCTCCAATACCACTACATCCGGACGCTGTTCGTCGGCGCAGCTTATCGCCATCTGAGCGGTAGCGCCTGCCCGTACCGTATGCCCTGCGGCCTGCAGTGCCGCCTGGTATACGGCCGCCAACCGCACATCCGGCTCTACCAGCAATACGTTAGCCATGCTACATCAGCCTCAGCTGCGGGTTTACCGTTAGCACCGCCCCCAAGCCGTTCTGGCGGTGATGGCGCGAAGCGCTGAGATGCGACTGCATCGCCCGCAGCAGCGCATCGGCCACAAACACCCCAGCACCGCTGCTAGACAAAAACGCATTCAGCGGCTGACGGGACGCGCCAAAAAGCTGCCTGCCAGTTCGAAACGATTCAGTAGATATGCCTGGCAGGTCACCATACGCGCCGGCAACAATGCCATATCGGCAACGGTGCGCCGACAACCGCAAACATCTGTCGGCAGTGTCATGCGCCGGCAGTGCCTCTACCAGCGCCGACCCCAGCGATACGAGCGCCCTCTGCAGTCCCTGACGATGAGCCATCACCGGACCATATTTACCGTCAAGCTGCAGCTCCAGTGTTACGCCGTACGCCTCCGCGTACGGGTTGAGCTCCTGCGCAACGTCGTACAACACACTCGCAACGGACACCGGCTCTACGTCAAAAAGCAATGTACCCTCAGATGCGAGACCCACGCCGAACATATAGCTCTCAACGAAACGTAGGCTTGTCAGGGCGCTGTTATGCATTTCCGCCGCGCTCTTATCGTCCTGCACACCCGACAAGTGCTGCAGTTCTGCAAGCCGAGCGATATGCATCAACGGCAGCTTTAGCTGCTCCATTACACTCAACAACAGCTGCTGCGACAGGATAAGCTGCGGATTATACGGACTACTTGCTTGCGCCATCTGGCGTATACCCCTCGATTATCTCTCTATACATGCCAGTATAGCATCGAGAGATAGCGCCGGCACCAGATACTATGGAGCGAACGTAAAATTGGGCAAAATGATGTTGTTGAAATCGCTCACGGTCGATGGAGTTTCTGTCCAAACTTTCAATGTCATATTGCGCAATGGCAAGATGACCATACTGCCGGTCTTTTGCCCTTCCAGCTTACCGTCAACACGTACCCCTATCACGTTTGGCACCTTCGGCATATGGTATGGGGTTATCTTTGTCGTGCCCAACTGCACGTTACTAGTAAACGCTGTCAGGGCGCTGCTGTATGCCTGCTGCACTACCTGCACGCGTAGCGCAAACGCCGAACTTTGTCCTTGGGTATTTGGGACGACACTTGGATTAAAGTATCCGTCGACATACGGTGAGCTATTGGTGTCGTCGGCAACGTACGCGCTCCACGTCTTTGGATAGCTGACGCTCACGCTACCGTACGCACCTGGACCCGTATACGTACGAAGTGGATTCTTCTCCGCCTGAGCAAAGGCCGCATCCTTTGCCACATCTTCTTGCTGCTTCGCGACCTGCACAGCTGCTGCAATCTTGGCATCAGTATTGTTTTTGTAATCAAGCATCTTACCGTAGGCCCAACCGCCGAATACAGCCGCACCTATCAGCAGCAGGATTGATAAAACAAGCGGGATGACCAATACGCTGAATCCCCGCATAGTAGAAGTCTTCATATCGCTAATGGTACTCGAAATACGCCGCACTTGGCAAGAGCTGCGCGCAAAAGACCGACCCTATGCACACCTGCCGGTACCGCAATTATTTGTACTCGTACAAATATACGCCGCGCCGCACTTGCGCTGGCTTCTTCTGCGGGATAGTAAATGCAAAGCTGGCAACTCGTATAGGCCGGTATGTATACTGCATAACTTTTTTGTGCAACTTGCCCATATATCGCGGAAGTATAAATCCAAACACCCCTTGCGCCTCAGGCCAGGGCACACGCCAAAAGTCGCCCCATACCACGCGCACCTGGGAACGGTAGCGCCGCGTAACAAACCACGAGACAAACGCCAAGATGGGATTTAGCTCATAGCCTACCACCTTCCAGCCGCGTTTTGCTGCGGCAACCAGCACGCGGCCGTCGCCGCAGCCCAATTCCAGCATGGTCTGCCCGGGCTGCAGGTCAAGCATATCCAGCGCCGTATGGATTTGCGGCCGTAACGTCGGCAAGAACGGCGCGCCGAACAGCAGCACAAATACAAAACAAAATGTCACGAACAACAGCGCGCACAGGGCGGCTACTTCGTAGCCATGCATGCCTAGATGGCCTCACCCACGCCATCAGCCTTGCGATGCGAAATGGTGTTTTTAGCTTCTTTGAGGTACGTCTCCAGCTGCAGTACCAGCTTCTTGCCTTGCTCGTACTTCACAATTGTTTCATCAACGTCGAGAGCGCCAGACTGCATTTCACGCAAAAGTGCTTGTAAGTCCGCCATCATCTCGGCATACGTCTTGGTATGTTGAGCCATTGCAACTTTCCTATTCTGCTCGGGCCGTAATATGGCCGTCACTTACTTCAATATCCACTATAGCACCTGCCGGCACGTCGCCAGTGCGGCGCACGGCGCCCACGCCAGGCATGCGCACTATGGCGTAGCCGCGCTGCATGATGGCACGCGGGTCAAGCGCCATCAGCAGCTGCCGGGCCGCTGCAACGTCTACCTCGGACCGGCTGATGCAGTCATCCAAGCCGCGTGCAAGCTGCGCAGCACATACAACCAGGTCTTTTTGGGCGGATGCAACAGCGTGTATCACCGACTCGTGCATATGCGCCAAAGCCGTTTGCAGCTCCCGTTGCACCGCCTTGCGGTCGGGAACCAGCAGCTCGGCAGCATTGCTGGGTGTACTGGCCCGTTGGTCTGCGGCCAGCTCTGCCAGGCTTATATCTATTTCGTGTCCTATTGCCACTAGCGTAGGCACGCGACTTGCAGCTACCGCACGGGTAACACTTTCGGTGCTAAATGCATACAAGTCGTCCGCACTGCCGCCGCCGCGGATCAGCACCAGCGCATCCGGCGGTTCAGCCGAACGGTTAAAGGCTTCTACGGCGCTAACAATTTGCGCGGGCGCGTTCTCGCCCTGCACCTGCACGTCTATGCATTCAACGGCAACACCGTGCCAGCGAGCATCCAATATCTTAATAAAGTCGGCATAGGCCGCAGATTCTACTGACGTAATAAGCCCGATGCGAGTGGGCGGATACAGCAACGCCCGCTTGCGCGAAACGTCAAACAAACCTTCTTTGGTCAGTGCTGCCTGCAACATTTCGGCAGAGCGCCGAATAGTCCCCTCACCCGACGGACGGATGGCCGACACCGACACACTGAACCCAAAGCGCGGATGCAGCCGCGGCGCACCACGCACTACTACCATCATGCCATCTTCCAGCGGACCAGGCAGCTGATACACCGTGCCGAAGAACCGAACCATAGCGCCATCATCCTTAAGGTCAAAATAAACCCAGCGGTTTTTACTGACCTTGAAGTTGGCTAACTCGCCGCGGATGGTCACCGTACGATAAGCGTACTCAAACGTCTGGTTCACCAGCGCCACGAAGTCGCTGACAGCGAGTTCGATGCCAGCAAACGACGGTGCGCTATTCATGCTCCGCCGCTGCCTCCGCAAGGGTATTTCCCTGCAATGTACGATGATACAGCACGTATCCTGGCGGCAGCTGCAAGAGCGTATTCAACACACGGTACATCACGGTTACGGGCAAGCTCAGACGCGCCGGCACACCAGCAGCTACCAATACCGCGGTCATCAACGCCTCATAAATACCCACGCCGCCGGGGAGTACCGACACCAGCCCTGCGAAGTTTGCCACCGCATATGCCAGTATAACCGCACCCAGGTTCACGAACGACCCAAAGGCGATATACACCACATACACTACCAATACCTCGGTCAGGTTTGCCATCAGCGCCCACCAAAACGGTGCCTTCAGCGCACGCCAGCGGGACTTCAAGAGCACGTAATCGTTGTGAAAGTCTTCAAAAACCTGCCGCGTTTTAGCGATGTTTATCGTCTCTGGGTGTTTCGGCCTAACAATGTGGATAACACGGTTCAACAGCTTCGTTGAACCGGTAAAAAACGCGTGAATGCGCGCCCGGCTGCCGATAACGTACATAAATACGAGCGTGCCGAACAACACTAGCATAGTCAGCCCGCCGCCGATCAGAATCGTCAGGTCACTGGCTCTATCACTTATGGCGAGTATAAACATACCGAACAAGAGCAGTATTTCAAACGAAACAAATAGCAGAAGCAGCTTCATGGTCTGTACTAACGTAGCCTTGGTGCCCTTCACGCCGAATTGGCGCATCTTGAAGCCAAAGTACGATATGCCCGAAACCCCTCCGCTAGGAAAAACATGGTTTACAAAGTTAAGCTCCAGGGAAGCTCGCATAAGATTGCCGTACGACAGATTCTCATCTACAGAGGCAAACAGCCCTTGGTACATCTTGGTCTGAGCATGGTAATTCAGTGCCTCGATAGGAATGATCAACAGCAGCACCCAGGCATTAACCTTCGTCAGATTATCAAGCGTGGTCGCCAGCTGATGACGAAGTGCTACGGCCAACAATACCAGTGCGGCGATAGTAAAAATATTGAGGAGTAGTTTCCAGCGGCGTTTCAGGAAGATTTTTATATTCATTGTTTCATTATATCCACAAAACCATTACTCCGGCGAGTAACTATGCGCGCTCCAGATAGTCGCGTATACTAAAGGCAGCATGAACGACAGTATCGTTATCCTAGGACGCCAGCCGGCACTCGGCCTGGCTGAGCTTGAAAGCCTGTACGGCGCCGCAGCAATCCGGCCAATCGGCTCGCTGGCCGCCCAGCTAAGTCTGGCGCCGTGCGCCATAGACTTTTCGCGCCTGGGAGGCGCCATCAAGCTCTGCAAGGTGCTTGCAATACAAGACACCACCGACTGGCATGCCATCCAGCGTTTTCTGGTGCGCGTAGCTCCGGCGCAAGCCCAGCGTATGCCCGAAGGCAAAATGCACCTCGGCATCAGTGCCTACGGTATGGGCGTTTCTCCTGCGCAGCTGCTTGCGCTCGGTTTATCGCTCAAAAAAGCCATCCAAAAAGACACAGGGCGCAGCGTACGCCTAGTGCCCAATAAAAGTGCCGAGCTCAACACCGCCCAGGTCATCCATAACAAGCTCACCAGCCCGAACGGCTGGGAACTGGTATTCGTGCGCGACGGCAGCCGCACCATCATCGCCCAAACTACCAATATCCAAGATATCGCCGATTACACCATCCGAGACCGCGAACGACCCAAGCGCGATGCACGCGTGGGCATGCTACCGCCCAAATTGGCACAAACCATTATCAACTTAGCGATTGGTCCACAGGAATATACGGCCGTTGCGCCTACACTGACCGGTGATGTATGCCTGTCGGAAGCCGATGCCCAAGCCATGCGGGCAGGCCGCAAACACACCACTGTTCTCGACCCTTTCTGCGGTACGGGAGTCGTACTGCAGGAGGCACTTTTGATGGGCTACCATGCCTACGGCACCGACGTAGAACCGCGGATGGTCGCATATTCCAAGGCGAACCTCGAGTGGCTGGACGCCACCTACCACACCAGTGCCGACACATGGCGCGTACAGCAAGGCGACGCAACCAGTGCTACATGGGAGGCGCCGGTAAATGCCGTTGCTTGCGAGTCGTACCTTGGCCGCACGTTCACTGCCGCCCCCGCCCCCGATGTACTGGCGCAAACCATGGCCGATTGTAACCTCATCATCAAAAAGTTTCTGCGCAACATCCATGGCCAGCTTGCGAGCGGCACCCGCCTATGCGTCGCTATACCCGCGTGGCAGGTTCGTCCCAACCAATTTCGCCATCTTCCCCTTATTGACCAGCTATCTGATATGGGGTATAATCAGGTCAGTTTTCAGCACGTGCGAGGCGCTGATCTTCTCTACTACCGAGCAGATCAAATCGTTGCCCGCGAGCTGCTTATAATTACAAGGAAATAACAGATGTCACACGTAAAAGCCGGCGGTGTCGCCAAAAACGTTCATGATAGCCCAGGTCAACGCCTTGGTGTTAAGCTGTATGCTGGCCAGAAGGTCCGTACCGGTCAAATTATCGTCCGCCAGGTCGGCCTTACCAAGCGCGCCGGCAAAGGCACCATGATCAGCCGCAACTTCACCATCCATGCCACTCGTGATGGCGTCGTGAATTTCAAGAGCCGCAAAGTGCGCACGTTCAGCAACCGCTCCGTCCGCCGCACCGAAGTCACTGTCGAGTAAAGGATATTCTGTCAGCTAAAAGCCCGGTCGTTCTGGCCGGGCTTTTAGCTTAGAGGCTCTGGTGGCTAAAAATGCAGTAATCTGGCCAGCGCTTTTGCTGCAGTAAGCAGTCGGGACTGTCGAGGTGCTCGGGCAGTCGATTCACTGTTCGTGCTCATGCGGTATCGTTCTTCAGAAAATTGCGTAACGCGGACAGGGCTATGCGATGCATCGCTAGAGTTTTTAATAGAAACAACTCCCATTCGGGCACTGACCTCTACGCTCTCACCGGGAGTTTCAATAACTACTGGCCGACCATCCATCTTAGGGTATCCTACGATGCCCTTCTCGGTGCTTTCTCCGTGCCGATACGCCTCTAGCATCCTGTTCGGATCAACTACAGCAAGCTCCGGGCCGCCAAGGAATGGCTGGCCGTCCGACCGCTGCAGACGTTCTTGACGGCACACGACCCAAAGAAGGTTGGCGCTCCCTCGGCTCACTATAGCGGGAACGCTCCAGTCATATCTACTGGATTCGACTGGGGCAACAAAACCGCCGACCGCATCTGATGACAAGAGTGAAGGTGCGGTGGCGCTTATATCCAAAGATCGCCCCGCCATGACGCCTTTATCCTCCATATAAGTAAACGCATTCCGTGGAAGATCCGGCATTTCGACTGCGCCATTAGGACTTTCGTGCATTTGTTGCATATCTAATCACAACGATAACATAATCATTACCGGTTAGCAATAATATGCCTAACTAAGATAAACCAAGATGGAACTTGATGCGGGCAATAACATCTGCAATGACGACCTGGGATTTTACCAAGTAATCATCTACGCCCAGGCTCTCTGCACGTTCTTTGTCGCTCTCCTGGCTCAGGGCAGTCAGCATAATAATCTTCAGATTGGCAGTTTCAGGCGTATTGCGTAAGATATCCAGGACGTCGAAGCCGCTAACCTTGGGCATCATGACGTCGAGTAGCACAAGATCCGGCTTATAGCTAAGCGCCGTGGCAAGGGCATCTTCGCCGTTGGCGACGCGGCGAACATCAAAGCCCTCGGCTTGCAAGCGCAGCACATACACGCTTGCTATGGCGTCGTCGTCTTCAACAAGGAGGATTCTTTTGGGATGTGCGGGCGACGAAGATTGTGGTTCCATACTGCTTACGGTAACGTACTTGCTACTTTTTTGCAACTTGGCAGGCCTGGACAAAGCCGTCGAACATAGGGTGCGGGCGGTTAGGACGTGACTTGAACTCCGGGTGGAATTGGCTGGCCAGGAAGAACGGATGATTTACGCCCTCTATAATCTCTACCAGATTGGTTTCGGGGTTGCGGCCGACCGCACGGATACCCCACGACTCATATTGGTCAGTATAGGCAGCGTTGCATTCGTAGCGGTGGCGATGGCGCTCCACAATCTTGGCAGTACCGTATAGATGGGATACCAAACTCTTTGGCATAAGCGTACAGTCGTAGTCGCCGAGGCGCATCGTGCCGCCGGTGTTTTCTTTACCCTCTTGGCCGGGCAGCGTGGCGATAACCGGGTATGCGGTTTGCGGATTGACCTCAGTAGTATTGGCATCTTCCAAACCATGCAGGCGCGCAGCGGCGATGACCGCCATGTGCAGGCCGTAGCATAGCCCCAAGTACGGCAACTTGTGCTGCAGCGCATAGGTTGCGGCGCGAATTTTGCCCTCTACGCCGCGGCTGCCAAAGCCACCGGGCACTACAATGCCATCCACCGCATCAAGAATCTCAGCAACCTCCGCGTCGCCGGCCTCCTCAAGCTTCTCAGCGTCGATCCATTGAATATCTATGGCGGCGTCGTGCGCCCAACCGGCAGCACGCAACGCTTCGAATACACACAAATAAGTATCGGCATTGTCGAGATATTTTGCCACAATACCTACAGTTACTTGCTCATCATGCTTCTTTGTTGCGCGTTCTACCATAGCCCGCCAAGACTTCATGTCGGGCTTGGCCTGGCGCGGCAAGTCCAAACGCTCTTGCAGCACTTCATAGATACCAGAGGCCTCCAGTGTTAGCGGCACTTCATAAACCGTACTAGCGTTTGGTAAAAGCGCCACAGCGCTTTCGGGAATACCGCAAAACAGGCTCAGCTTGCGCTTAGCGGATGCAGAGGCGGGTTTCTCGCTGCGTGCTAGTAAAATGTCCGGCATAATGCCAAGCCCGCGGATGTCCCGTACCGAATTTTGCGCCGGCTTAGTTTTGGTCTCCTGACTGGCGCCCAGGTATGGCAGGTATACGACATGTACATATGCGCAGTTTTCGCGCCCTACGCTCATGCCGAATTCGCGGATAGCCTCCAGGAATGCCAGGCTTTCGTAATCACCGACGGTCCCGCCAATCTCTACGATATGCACATCAAAGCCTTCGCCGGCCGCAGAGATGTAGCGCTGGATAGCACCAGTTACGTGTGGTACCACTTGCACCGACTGGCCGCCGTACTTGCCCATGCGCTCCGCCTGAATGACATCCAAAAGGACCCTGCCGCTCATAAGAGAGCTTTTTTGCGTCAACTCTTCGTCTATAAACCGCTCGTAATGGCCCAGGTCCAAGTCGGTCTCGGCACCATCCTTGGTGACAAAGCATTCACCGTGTTCCCGCGGATTCAAGAGACCCGCATCAGTGTTGAGATACGGGTCGCATTTTTGGAGATTTACGCGGAGGCCGCTGGCCTTTAATAGATTGCCGATTGAGGCGGCGGCGATGCCCTTCCCTAATCCTGAAAGCACACCACCAGTAACAAAAATATATTTGGTCGGCCTGGCCACCTCTTATACACCTCTTTTAATTCGCTACACCTAATAGTAGTGCACCGCTTATGGCAAGTCAATTGTAAAAATTCTTACACTTCCACCGTTGTTAGCGCTGCAGATATGCCTGGGCGGCCGCCAGCTGAGCATCGTTGTGGGCGGTAACGTCAGCGTCGCTCAGCTGCACTACCCGGTCAGGGGTGATGCCTTTTTTCTGGATGTTCTGACCGTTGGGCCGATACCAGCTGGCAATCGTTACCTTTAGTTCGCTGCCATCGCCTAGATCCAACAACTGTTGCACCACACCCTTACCAAAGCTCTGCACACCGATCAAATGTGCCGCGTTATTGTCGTGCAGCGCACCAGCGGTAATCTCGCTGGCAGAAGCCGAGCCGCCGTCTATCAGCACTACTGTCGGGATGTTACGTAGCGGGTTGCTGCCGGTGGCGGTAAAGGTTTGGTTGCCGGCTGTGCCTTTCTCGGCTACTACGGTATCGCCGCCAGGCAGCCACAAGCTAGACACATCCACTGCGGCGTCCAGCCGCCCGCCCGGATTACCGCGCAGATCCAGGATGACGCCCTTCACGCCTGCCTGTTTGAACGACTGTGCGGCCTGCTCGGCCAGGCTGGCCGTATCGTCGGCAAATGAGCTTATCTGCATATACCCAATGTTGCCGTCCAGTGTCTTGGTGGTTACGCTGGGCAGCTGGATGTCGTCCCGCATAACGGTAAACGTCAGTGGCTGCGAACCGCGCACAATCTTAAGCGTAACGGTGGTGCCTTTTGGCCCGCGTATCTTGGCGGCGGCGACGTCGGTGGCCATGTTGGTGGTATCCTGGCCGTTGATGCTGACAATAATGTCCTGCGGCTGCAGCCCTGCTTTGTCTGCCGGAAAGCCCTTGATGGGCGATACTATGATAAGGTTGCCGCTGTCGTCTTTGCCTAGCTCCGCCCCGATGCCCGAAAACGAATTATTGAGTACATTCTGAAAATCCTTGGCTTGTGCAGCAGTAAAGTATTCAGTGTACGGGTCGTTCGTAGCCTGCGCCAGGCCGGCCTTCATACCATCCAGCAGCTGCGATTCGGTCAGTTTGCCGTCGTAGTTGTCTTTTAGCGCGTCGTACACCTTGGTGACGCTAGAATAGTCCAGCTGGGTAGGCAGCGAGCCATTCTCGCTGATGACAGGCGCCGTAAATGCAAGGCGTATCTGCCCGTTCCCTACCTCAACACCAAACGCAAACACCATGGCCAAAACAGCGATACCCAAACCAAGGCGGCCGCGGTTGCTGCCTAGTGTGCGCTTCAACCATAGCTGCCGCCTAGTATGTGCTACGGTATCTGAATCAGTCTGCCCCACAGGCTCCGTCCTCCACTTTGTTTATTGGTTCTATTATACCGGATGCTATGCCGTTTCCGGCTGGTAGCCGGCCGTAGGCTAACGGCTAGGAAAATGGATGAACACCAGGCCCGAAGCCGAACGGTTTGGCACGTAACTATACATGCCATTCAGGCTGGCATTGTATTGGCTGATGGCCAGCGTACCGTCACTGTTGACGTGCTCGATATACATCACATGTCCTACGTCGGCAACCCACTGGCCGCCTTCCCAGAAGCCATAGCCCGGGATTGCAGGGCGTACGGCAGCATCACCAGCCTGCGGCGTGCTGTCTATCCAGCTGTTTGGTACGTTTGATGTCCAGTCGCCGGCGTTACCCAGGCCGTACGGCACATACTTGCCGCTGCTGTATTCTTTCCATGCGACATACGAGACGCACTCGCGGTTATATAAGCCCCACTGATCGACAATGGAATCCTGGCCGGAGTTACAAAGCGGCGTAGGATAGGTGTCACCGTGTGATGAGTCACAGGCGCTGCCGTAGTATACGTTGCCGCCCTTGGGCAAGTTTGCCGCGATGATTTTTTGCTGCAATGCTGCGATCTGGCTTTGGTTGGCGGCAATTTGCGCGTTATACGTTGCCTGCTGGTCTTGGTTCATGGCCAGCAGCTGGCTCTGCTGCGCCTGCTTGCTGCTTATGTCTTTTTGCTGGGCGCCCAGCTGCACCAGGAGCGCCTGTACCTGTGCCTGCTGCTCCATAAGCTGATTTTTCAATGCGGTAATTTGTGTCAATGTATCTTGGATCTTGTTCTGGACGGCATTGCTGTACGTTGCTGCATCTACATAGTCGCTGAGATTCTTGCTGGTAGCCAGCATTTCCACGGTGCTCATTTGTCCGCTGACATACATGGCCTTCAGGTCTTCGCCGAGTGCTACTTTTTGCTGGTCTAGCTGCGCTTGCTTGGCCTGGATGTCGGTTTGCAGTTGTGCCTGCTTGGCCTGATTATCATAAATTTGCGACTGCAGGCTGGCAATCTGCGAGTCCAAAAGGTCGATCTGCTGCTGGTAGCTGGCGGCCTGCGTCTCCAGGCCCGATAACGATTGCGCGTTCTGCGCGTTCTGCGAGCTCAGTGCATCAATCTGTGCCTGCATTTGCGACACACTGTCGGCACGCACCAGCGCTACCGGCAGGCTGCCCGCGATGAATGCCAAAGCCAGCACCAGCACCGGCAGCGCCTTCAGATGGCGGAATGAATGGACAGATTGTTGTATTTTTTTCATTTTCATGTTGGTTTTATAACAGTCTATTTGTAGCCTAGCATATACAGCCATATTTGTATATTACCCTCGCTTAGCTTAGTTACGGTGGCCGATAGTTATGGCGGTCGCGGCCGAATCTAGGAAAAACTACTTAGTCTTAAACTTCAGATACCGCCGGGTAGCAATAGTGGATGAGACGGCACCAATTACTATACCAGTGGCTAGCTGCAACGTCAAAAGCAGGAAGAAATGATTGTAAAAATACGAGCTGGCGTAGCCGATGTCCAGCAAACCCAGGCTGCTGGCCTGCAGCGCATTCGACGCCACTACAAACAGCACGTCCAGGATACCTACTGACACGAGCGCTGATATAACACCGTACAGGATGCTCTCCACCACAAACGGCCCGCGGATAAACGAAGTGCTGGCGCCCAGCAAACGCATAATGGTAATTTCGTCGCGGCGGTTGAAGATAGCCATCTGGATAGTATTAAAAATGATCAGCATGGAGACGACCGCAAAGATGACTACCGCCACTACGCCAACCCGCTTTAAAATGCTTGCTGCCCGCGCGATACTATCAATAGCTTGTTTACGGTTACCCGAGTACGACGTACCGGCTTGAGGATCCTCTAACGTCTTGGTAGCCGGTAGATCTAAAATTTGCTGGATTTGATCAATCTTGGAGGGATCAACTGGGTCCACCTCAATAGATGCCGGCAGCGGATTGCCCGTTTCGTTGATAGCTACAAGCAGATTTTTGTTGCTGGCATTAGCAGCCTTGTATGTGGCAAGCGCCTGGTCTTTGGAAACATAGCTTACGCCCTTTACCTGAGGTAAACCGCGCAAGCTCTGCATCAGCGTGTTGCGCTGACTTTCCGTGACGTTATCGTTCAGGTATATAGAAATGTTTATCTTGTCGGCAAACTGGGCGATGGTGTGATTAAGCGTGGCGCTCGTGTCTACGGAGAAAAGTACGATGGTCAACGTCACCACCATGACTGCCATTGCCGCCACGGCCAGGCTGGCATTACGGAAGAAGTTGGCAATGCCGGTGCGCACGATGCGCACGAATGTCAGGTACTTGCGTTTCATTCCTTGCCGCCCCCCTCCTCTGGCACGGCCTCATACTGTGCATTGGCGCGGTCGCTGGCGACACGACCATGGTGCATAGTAACTACGCGGCGTTTCAGGGTATTTACAATCTCCTGGTTGTGCGTGGTCAGCAGGACGGTGGTACCGTATTTGTTGACCTTTTCGAGGACGCGGATAATGTCCCATGCATGCTTGGGATCGAGGTTGCCGGTAGGCTCGTCGGCAATCAGGATTTTGGGCTGGCGGGCGATGGCACGAGCGATGGCCACACGCTGGCGCTCGCCGCCGGACAGCTCCATAGGCATACGCTTTTCTTTGCCGGTAAGGTTTACGATGTCGAGCACCTTGGGTATAGTGTGCTGGATTTCGCGGCGCGATACGCCCACTATTTCCAATGCGAATGCTACGTTTTCAAACACGGTCTTGTTCGGTAGCAGCTTGAAGTCCTGGAACACTACGCCTATCTTGCGACGCAACAGCGGGATGTCGCGGTCTTTCAATTTGTCGTAGTCTATGCCGCCGATGATGATCTTGCCGCTGGTCGGCCGCTCTTCGCGGGTCAACAGGCGCATCAGCGTGGTTTTGCCGGCACCGCTCTGGCCTACTACGATAACAAATTCGTTTGCTTCCACATGCAAACTGACGCGGTCAAGTGCCGCACCCAGATGCTTGTTATACGTCTTGGTTACCCTATCCAGTAAAATCATTATGCTTTTTTAGTATACCATCCCCTATGCGGCCGAGGCCAGGCTGAAACGGTGTTTTATGGGCGCTATTTTGCGTCTGACCCGAGTGTATATTCTAGGTAGGCAGCTATGAAATGATCGAGGTCACCATCCAGCACACCGTCGGTATCGCTGGTTTCGTAGCGGGTGCGCAAATCTTTCACCATTTTGTATGGATGCAGCACGTAACTGCGGATTTGGTTACCCCATGCCGCCTGCTCGTTTGGGCCCTTTAGCTCCGACACGCGCTCGGCATGCTGCTCCAGCTGCAATTGCGCAAGGCGCGAGCGAAGGATGGTCATGGCAGTCTCTTTATTCTGGGTCTGCGAACGCTCGTTCTGGATGGCCACGACCAGGCCTGTTGGCAAGTGCGTAATGCGCACGGCTGAATCGGTGGTATTGACACCTTGCCCGCCGTGGCCACCGCTGCGGTATACGTCTATTTTGAGGTCTTTGTCGTCTATGGCCACTTCGTCGGGCTTCTCGATCTTCGGCATAACCTCTACCTTGGCGAATGATGTCTGGCGCAAGCTGTCGGCGTTGAATGGACTCAGACGCACCAAACGATGCACGCCATGTTCACTTTTGAGCTTGCCATAGGCGTAGGCGCCGCTTATTTCCAGCGTCACACTCTTGATACCGGCTTCGTCGCCGGCAGATTCGTCGTCGGTCGTTACCTTGAATTTATGTTGTTCTGCCCAGCGTACATACATACGCAGCAGCATCTGCGCCCAATCCTGAGCGTCGGTGCCGCCGGCGCCGGCATGGATGGACATAATTGCATCGTAATCGTCGTAGGGGCCGCTGAGTAGCAGCGCACCCTTCAGCGCTTCGAACTGTTTTTCCAGGCTGCCCAGTTGGTCTTGCAGCTCCGGCTGCATGCTGGCGTCATTCATTTCGTATAAGGCGATACAGTCGTCAAGCGCTACGCTGAGCTGGCGCCACGGTTCTATGCGCGACTCCAATTTGGCGATTTCTTTGGATGCCTGCTGGGCGTGCTGCGTATCCTGCCAGAAATCCGGCGCCTGGCTTTCGGCGCGCAAGCCGCCCAATTGCTGCTCCAGATCGTCGATGCGTAAACGATCCATGGCGTCAGACACCTGCGGCCGCAAGCTGTGGGCGCGTACTAATGCCTCCTGCATGCGCTTACGCCTTTCCCTGCCACAGCGGCTCTAGCTGCGCGCGCAATTTGCCTGCAAATTCCTCGCCGCAGTAGCCCAAAATACCCAAACCCCACACATTGTCGGCCAGCATGGCTTGTGCTACGGTCACGATGTCTTCCTTTTGGATGGCGGTAATGCGCTCTGGCACACGGTCGTACGACTCTATAATGCCATCAAAGAAATACCGGCCGGCATAGCCGCCCGCCGTGCCGCCCACGGTCTGCATACTGCGCTGGAATCGCCCTAGCGCGTATTGTTTGGTAGCCTCTATATCCTCGGAGGCAATGGTACCGGACGTTACTTTGTTAATCTCTTTGACAATAAGGCTAAACAGCGCCGGAGCATTTTTGTCCGATACCTGGGCGCCAAACCACCAGTTGCTAAGCCGCTTGGTCTGCGATACGCCGGAGCTCATGCTATATACCAGCCCGCGCTCGCGGGCGGCACCCAAAATCTTGGAATACAGCGTTTCGGTCAGCATAGTATTCAGCAGGTTGAGGGCGTCGTTCTCGCGCTCGGTCAGGCGGCGCTTTAGGAACGTATCCAGGTAAAAATACAGGTTCTCGACGGTTTCGTTATGGATATATACTGCTTTGTCCATATACGTCGCATCTTCGTTGGGCAGTGCGAACCGCCTGCCCTTTGTCGCGAGCTCGATATTTTCCATTTGGCTGGCGATGCTGGCGTATCGGTCGGGTGTGATGTTGCCGGCAATTATGAAGCGCATGTTTGGCGTGTGATGCGTGTGCAGGTAGTGGCCGCGGATATCCTGCAGCATGACGTTCGGCATCAGTTTCAGGCGCTCTTGGTCGGTCTTGGCAATGAGGCCAAAGCCCTTGCGCATTTCCAGGCTTAGGCGCCGGAAATGACTGTTGGTACGTGACATCATTTCTTCCTGAACGTTGCCGTATTCAGCCTTGAACTCTTCCTCCAAGAACAATGGCTTGGTGATGGCCACCAGCAGCATACCCAGGGCCCTATCCCACTCAAAATCGGCGCACTCTACTTCGTAGGTAATGTCGTATACGCTGGTAGATGCGTTGCTGTAGGCGCCGTTCTTCTCTAGTTCCGCTTGGAAATCGCGCGAGCGCGGAATGAGCTCGTTGGCGCCCAACAGCATGTGCTCCATCAGGTGGGCCACTTCCCACTTCCGGCGCGGCACCAGGTACTCACCCGCCCGGAAGTTGATGTCGTATGTCATGACGCTGGCGTCAGGGATATGAACCAGCAGGCCCCGGATACCGTTTTTGAGTTTGAGTTCTGTTACTGAGTGCTTCATCGTACCGTGCGGCTACTTGCGCTTGCGCCCCGCTGCCTTTCGCTTGCGTTCGGTTTTGCGGGCTTTCTTGCGTTTATCGGTGGTCTTCTTTTTTTGGTCGGTGCCGTCGGCGCTGCGTGCAAAGTCGGCTTCCTCAAACTCGGTTTCGGCCGTGGTAATTTCGTTGGCATTTTCCACAGAGTTGCGGGCGGCGCGGGTCAGCTCGGTTTCGGCCAACTGCTCTGCCTCGGCAGCCTCGATAGGCATGGCATGATACAGCATACGCACGACCTCATGGCGCAAATTGTTTTGCAATTCGTCAAACAATAACTGGCCGCGGCGGCGATATTCAACAAGCGGGTCTTGCTGACCGACAGACATCCAATGGATTCCTTCCTTCAGGTGATCCATGTTTTCCAGATGCTGCATCCACAACGAATCTAGCACCTGCAGATAAATATCGCGTTCAATTTTGCGCATAATGTCGGGTGTAAAGGCCATCTCGCGGGCAGCATACAGCTCGTCGGTGGCGGCTTTTAGCACCCCTTCAAACTGCAGCGTGTCGGAATCGAACAGGCGGTCAAGCGTGGCATCATCAAAGGGAAATGTCTCGCGCACGACGGCATCAAAGCCCTCAGTTGCCGCCTGCGGCGAAGCCGCCATAAGGCGCGCTTCATCGTGTACCATCACCTTGATGCGCTTACTGATATCTGTTTGCAGCAATACCTCGCGGCGCATCGCGTAGATAGCCTTACGGTGGCGGTTCATGACGTCGTCGTACTGCACGACCTGCTTGCGGGCGTCAAAGTGGAAGCCCTCTACCTTTTTCTGTGCGCCTTCCAGGCTACGGGAGATCAGCCGGTTTTCAATAGGCGTGTCTTCGTCGACACGCAGGCGATCCATCAGCGCCGCCACGCGGTCGCCGCCGAAAATACGCATTAGATCGTCTTCGGTGCTTACGAAAAATTGCGTCACACCAGGGTCGCCCTGCCGCCCGGCACGGCCGCGCAGCTGGTTATCGATGCGGCGGGATTCGTGGCGTTCACTACCCAAAACAAACAAGCCGCCCAGCTCCTTAATGCCGTCGCCCAGCATAATGTCGGTACCACGGCCGGCGATGTTGGTCGCCAACGTTACGGCACCTTTTTGGCCGGCTTTGGCTATGGTGGCTGCTTCGCGCTCGTTGTTCTTGGCGTTCAACACGGCATGCGGGATATTCGCCTTGGTCAGCATACTGCTCAGCACTTCGTTTTTCTCGATAGACACGGTGCCGATAAGCACCGGCTGCCCTTTCTGGTGCAGCATAGCCACCTCACGCACGATGGCACGGAACTTGCCGTGCTCGTTGCGGTAGATGCGGTCGGAACGGTCCACGCGCGCGAGTGGACGATTAGAAGGAATCTCCACGGTATCCAATTTATAAATTTGGTGGAATTCTTCGCTTTCGGTCATGGCAGTACCGGTCATACCGGCCAGCTTTTCATATAAACGGAAGTAGTTCTGGAACGAAATAGTAGCCAGCGTCATGGACTCTTCCTTCACGTCCACGCCTTCCTTGGCTTCGATAGCCTGGTGCAAACCTTCGTTATAGCGGCGGCCGGCCAGCAAGCGGCCGGTAAACTCATCAACGATTACGACCTCGCCGTCTTTGCTGACCACGTAGTCTTTATCGCGCTTGAACAGCGCATGCGCGCGCAGTGCTTGCTGCAAATGGTAAATGGTACGAATGTTTTCGCTGCCGTACAGGTTGTCTATGGCTAGGGCTTTCTGGATTTTCTCTACGCCGGCATCAGTGAGGATGACAGTTTTGCGCTTTTCGTCGGTTTCGTAGTCGGTGTCTTTAACCAACTGGCGCACCACCTTGGAAAACTGGGCATACGCCGTACCCGACGTGGCGCTGGGCGCGGAGATGATCAGCGGCGTGCGGGCTTCGTCGATAAGGATGGAGTCAACTTCGTCCACGATGGCATAGTGCAGATCACGCTGGCGCAGCTGGTCTACTTCGCGAACCATGTTGTCGCGCAGGTAGTCGAAGCCAAATTCGTTGTTGGTGCCGTAGGTGATGTCCGCCTCATATGCTTCGCGGCGGGAGCATGGCTTGAGGTGCGAAAAACGCTTGTCTTCGTGCTCAGTGTTGGTAAATTCTGGGTCGTAGACGAACGATTTATCGGCCATGATAACGGCCGTGGTCATACCCAAAAAGTGGTATACCTGGCCCATCCAGCCGGCGTGCAGCTGCGCCAAGTAGTCATTCACGGTTACCAGATGCGCGCCCTTACCGGTCAGTGCATTCAGATACAGCGGCAGCGTGGCAACCAATGTTTTGCCTTCACCGGTTTTCATTTCTGCAACGTTGCCTTCGTGCAACACCATACCGCCGATCAGCTGCACGTCGAAGTGCCGCTGCCCCAGCGTGCGCACCGCAGCCTCACGAACCACAGCAAAAGCATCGAGTAGGATGGTGTCGAGCGATTCTTTGGCTAAACGTTCTTTTAGCACGTCGGTCTGCTTGCGCAGATCAGCATCACTCAGCGTCTTGTAGTACTCCTCCAAGCCGTTGATGACGCCCACGCGCTTGCGCAGCCGTTTGATAGTTTTCGCCTGTGGATCGCCTAGGACTTTTTTGAAGATAGTATTCATACCTAATGTATATTCTCCCGGTTCAGTTGCAGACAAATAGTCAAAATTTATTGTACCCTTTTCACCCAGGGAATGCGAACACTTTTCGCTGTTAGCACGCCGGGCGCCCGGCCGCGCTTCTGCGGCACAGGACGGACGCCAAGGCGTGTCAACACCTACTGCATCATGAAGCCAGGCGCACCGAACATACGCCGGCGCAAACGGCCAAAAATATGCCGGCGCCGCTTGTCGTTGGTAAAGGTATCTTTGTACTTGTGTATCTGTTGGCGCAGATTTGTAGCCGCTCGATCTACGGCCACATGCACGCTATGCCCGCGCTCAACTATGGTATACATATGGCGTGGCATACGCAGCGAGGCTTCACATTCGTATTCCGTTTTGCCGACATTGGTAACTTCACGCAAACGTACCGTTAGTGCCGCACTTTCACGGGCATGGCGCGGGATATATCGATCAAGACTGGCCAGCTTGCGGATAACATACTTCTTCAGCTGTTCGTGCACAGCGATGTGCTGACCCGTCAGTTCGATGTTTTGTAGCATGAGCTTCCCTCCTTTTGTTGAGGGTCGGGGCATGCATGTTTGTGATGAAGCCGCTGTCACGCCGGCCCTGCACGCCAAGGCCCTACTGCGATAGTACTGCGAAATACTAGGGGCTTATGCTAAAAAACTTACAGCACGGTTTGGCCGCCGATAAACGGCACCAGCGCGTCCGGCACGCGCACGCGGCCATCGGCCGTCTGGTAATTCTCGATGATAGCAATGGGGGCACGGCTCAGGGCAAATGCCGTGGCATCGTTGGTATGCACCAGCTCTACGCGGCCATCGCTACGCTTCGCGCGGGTCTTCAGGCGGCGCGCCTGGTAGTCGGTCATGTAGTCGGCGGTGTGGGTTTCGCGGTATTTATTTTGCCCAGGCAACCAGGCTTCGATGTCCACGCCACGGGCGTTCGGCTTGCCAATGTCGGCAGTACACTTCATCAGCACATGGTATGGGATTCCCAGCAGCTGCATCAGCTTTTCTTGGATGCCCACTAGCAATAAATGCTCTTGAAGGCCATTCTCGGGCAGGCACAGCGATTCCATCTCCAGCTTGTCGAACTGATGCATGCGGAACATGCCCTCCATATCTTTGCCGTAAGTCCCGGCTTCTCGGCGGAAGCTGGTGGCGTAGCCCAGGTAGCGCAGCGGCAAATCTTCTTCGGGAATCATTTCGTCGGCATGCATGCTGCCAAGTACGTGCTCGGCGCTGCCCTGCAGCCACAGGTCGTCATCACCTTCCAGCTTGTAGCGGTCTTCGCGCGGCTCCAGGCGATCCATGGCGTCGTACATGGCCTCTCGCAGCATCAACGGCGGCAACACCGGTACGAACGGCTTGTTGCTGACGCTCAAATGGTTTTCGGCAATCACCTCATCCAAAAATGCCGGGTCGGTCAGCTTGGCAATGACAAATTGGATGATGGCAAACTGCAGGCGAACCAAGTCGCCTTTTAGGTACGCAAACCGGACACCGGTTACTTTGGCGGCGCGTTCTTTGTCCAGCCAGCCGTGCAGTTCGGCTATTTGGGCATGGTTTTTTGGCTCGAAGTCGAATTTGGTTGGCTCGCCCACGGTCTTGGCAACCATGTTTTCGTCTTCGCTGGCGCCCACCGGCACGTCATCGGCAGGCATGTTCGGTACTTTTTTGAGAAGCGCCATGTATTCGGCATCCACCTCGCGCAGCTGCTGTTCCAGCGCGCCTAGCTGCTCCTTCAGCTGGCGGCCGGCTGCAATTTGTTCGTCACTGAGCCGCTGACCTTTTTGCGTCGCGGATAGTTCATTGCGGCGCTGGCGCAACTCTTCTATTTGTTTCAAAAACTGCCGGCGCTGCTCGTCCAGCTGCAGCAGCTTTGGGATGTCGGCATCATAGCCTTTTTGCTTGGTTTTGGTGGCGACGAGCTCGGGATTTTCGCGGATATATTGGATGTCGAGCATGGGTGAATCCTTATTATTACGGTGCTAAAAATGGGAATATAAAAAATACTATCGGCCAAAAGCCGATGAACGGCGTGAGACTGAGCTAGTGCGCATTGCCCGCAGGATCATAATAAGCAAATTATAGCAGATACAGCCAGCCCGGCTACTTCTTGGCCGTCTTGGCGGCGGCCACCGCGTCCAGCGTCAGCTTGGTACGCTCTTTGGCATAGCTGCAGAAATCGCACATGCCGCCCATTGCTGCCTTGCCTACCGCGGGCATATCGCCCTCCATGCAGGCCTTCATTTTCTCGAGCGTCGGTTCCACCCACGAGTCGTCACCGGTATATGGGATAAGCTTGGTACGGAATTCTATGCGGCCATAAAATCCGTCTAGATCCAGCCGGCCGTTGGCATACACGAAGTAGCCGGTGTTGTTTACCACTAGTCCGTTTTGGCGCAGCAGCCACTGGTACACCTCCATCTGGCGCTTGTAGCTGATCTGCCATTCGGAGTTTATATCTACCTCTTTGTCTTTGGCAGTCGCCTTGTAGTCGGCCACGATCACCTCGCCCGCCTCGTTGACCCAGAGGTCGTCCACGGCCCCAAAAACATGCAGGTTTGTCGGCTTGTGCAGGGCGATGACACCGGTAAAGTTTTCGCGCCACATGTCCAACTGATCATGCTGGAATGGCACAGCGGGCACGCCGAACTCTACCATCAGCGGATGTGGCTCACCCTTTATACGATAGCTATCGAATTCTTTTTTGAATAGTTCGTCGATGGCTTTGTTGATGTTGAACGGCGGCCCATCGGGGCGCTTTATCTTCAGCCGGGTATCCAGCCAAAAACAGCGCGGACATTGCATAAACAGCTCAATCTTTGAGCGCGATACCTTGAACGCCGTCTTTTGGCCAGGCTTGTACGGCTGGCTCCGTTCCCTCCAATATGTCATTGCCACTATTGTATCAGTTTTTACGCTTCAGGACGGCCAGGCATTCGATGTGCGGGGTGCGCGGGAAGAAATTAAACACAGTCATGTCGGTAATATCGTACGTTTCTTGCAGTTTCATTAGGTCGCGCGCCTGGGTAGCAGGGTTACAGCTAAGGTAGGTGATGTACGGAGGCTGCACTGCCAAAACTCTATCCGTCACCTTGTCGTGCAGGCCGGCGCGTGGCGGGTCGAAAATAACCGGCTTGTCGCCCGCTATATATTCCAGCGATTTTTCGGCGGCAGTCTCAATCACCTCGGCCTGTACTGATGCCGCCTTAGCGTTCACCCGCGCCATGGCCGCTGTGGCGGCATCCAGCTCCACTAAGTCCACCTTTTCTTTGGCAACCGACAGGCCAATACTACCCACACCAGCATACATATCTACTAGCTCTCCAGCGGGCGCCACCTCTGCAATTGCCTGCAGTGCGTGCTCGAACATGGGGACATTAACCTGGAAAAACGAATCGCTATCGTAAGTGAACGGTTTGTCCAAAAGCGTATCCGACAGATGGCAATTGCCCAGTTCCTGTAGCAACTTTGTTGGTACCGATGCCGGACTCTTTGGGTTGGAGTGATAGACACGCAGTCCCTGCAGCCCTTCGGGCAGTTCCAGCGTCGGAAACGTCTGGGCTTTTACAAACAAGCTCGCCACCGCCTCGCCCGCTTGGCTACAGCGGACAATAATGGTCTTCAGGTCGCCCGCACGGCAATGCAAGCCATCCAAGAGGCTGCGGACTTGTTCGGCTGCAGCATCCAGCGCCGGCATAGCCAGCGCGCTGCCCGCCACAATCTGCTTACCGTGGCTGCCGCGCATGTGTAGCGCCAGATGCAAACCATCGTCATCACCCCAAAAACTGTACTCCATCTTATTGCGGTAATGATATTCGTGCTCGTCGTGCACCGTTTCGCCAATTTTAGGTGCGGCAACGTTTTGCTGCTGCATGAGCTCGATAACAATATCTCTCTTATAGGTATTTTCGGCTACAAAGGTCATCATTTGCCACGGGCTGGTCGCCAAGTAGTTTGCCTCTTGCGGCGCAATGCGCTCGGCAGATGGATACACAATTTCCTCGGCGATAGCCTCGGCATAGGTACGGCGCTGCTTGATAATACGCACGCGGACCACCTCCCCCGGCAGTGCGTTCCACACGAACACCTTCTTACCGTCGGGCAGCTCGCCGAGCGCCTGGCCGCCGTGCACCATCTTTATAATACGCACTGGTTCAGAAATGAGTTCGGTTGTGGGCATTTTTTATACATCCTTTGCAAAATATGCAGTTAGTTCGTCGCTGCTGAATACCAGCGCTTCGGGCTTGCAGCTTTCCAGTACATGGATGTTGCTATAGCCCCAGGCAACTGCCATGGCCTTCATGCCGGCATGGTGGGCGGCTTTTATATCCAAATAGCCGTCACCCACATACCACGTATCACGAGCAGACAGCTTTTGGTCACGGGCAATTTTGCGCAGCGCCCTGCCCTTCGCCCATGGCTGCACGTTACCGTATACACCGCTGAAGGCATCGGCAATATGGTTGCGCTCTAGAAATGCTCGGGCGTTTTCGGGGCTATTCGCACTAAGGATATACAGACGGTGCGCACCGGCCAGCGCCCGCAGCGCCTCATCTATGCCGGGTATCAGCACAATTTCATGCATACGTGTACTCATCAGCCGGCGCACTCGTGCTGATAAAAATGGTGCCCGCCATGGTGCTATTTTTAGCGTACGCAGCACCTCCCGACTCCGCATGCCACGCAGCCTGCTTACATCTTCCTTGGCAAGCGTGCGTCCAAGCAGCTGGTGGATAATTTGCAGCATTATTACGAAGCTGTCTGCGATAGTTCCGTCGAAGTCAAATATAATTACTTCGGCCGCTGCGTTTTCTCTTTCCACGGCGATCCTTACGGCCGAAGCACGGCTACAAACACTTCCCAGGCCAGTAACGACTGGAGCACCACTGCCAGTATCAGATACCACCGTTCGCCATATCCATACGTCGCCCATTTGCCGATTTTCTTGCGAACCAAATACATATTGCCCGCAACCGCCGCAATCCACACATACACAGTCGCCAGCATGCCGTATACCAGCGCAGACACAGTGCTATTACCGTATAAGCCGGTTGCTACTGCAAACAGTACGATCATCACTAGTGGCAGCACTGCCGCCACAATTGCCGCGGCGCATACCGCGCTGCGCAGCTGCCCATCCCGCTTGGCAGGCTGTGCGCCCAGCGCTTCGCCTACCAGGCCAGTTACACCAGCCAGCAAGCCAAATGCCAGCAGCGCCAACAAAGCGTCCAGGTTATATACCCCTGCAGCCAGCGCCGTGGCAGCCATCATCAGCGCTAACGCCATACCGTATACGATCCAACGTATGCGTATACTGCGCTGCTTCAGCCCCGCCTCATAGTTTGCACGCAACACTGTAGCAGATAGTGCATGGAAGACTGCCATCACGAAAAGTAGTACGGCCAGAACATAGGCGATGTTCAGCATGAACAATTGGCGCACTGCCGGCGCCAGCACGGTCTGGTGCGTCAGCTGCGACTGCAACGTATCTTTTATAAGGTACGCCGCCATAATGGGCACATTATGCGCCGCGCCAAACAGCAAGATAGCCACAGCCTGCACCGCAAATATGGCCGACAGCACCATATGCCAGCGCCTGAACGACTCATTTGGTATGGCTGCCGAACCCGTAAACCAGCGGCGAAGTATCTGTTTTGGCTGCAGTTTCATGCTGTAACTATAGCATATCGAACGGGTACTATTGCTGAAGATCTGCGCCTGCTATAGGCTCGTAAGCCACATGGCACATACCGCGGCCGGTGCGCTCAGCATATTTCTGATGATAATCTTCGGCGGGATAGAACTCGCCAGCCGGCGATATTTGGGTGACTATCGGCTGTGCGTATGTTGGCTGCAACTGGTCGCGCACCGCTTCGGCTTGTGCCTTTTGTTCATCGCTTTCATAGAAAATCGCCGAGCGGTAGTTGCTGCCGATATCCGGCCCTTGGCGGTTCAGTTGCGTGGGGTCGTGCAGGTGGAAAAAATGCCGCAGGAGCGTCCGGTATGAAACTACCTTGGGGTCAAATATTACCTTTACTGCCTCTGCATGCCCGGTAGTATGCGTGCATACCTGCTCGTAGGTTGGATTGGCCATGGTCCCACCGGTATATCCCGCCACCGTTTCTACCACACCCGGTACCTGATCAAAATAATACTGCACGCCCCAAAAGCATCCGGCGGCAAAAATAGCCTGATTCATAGTACGACCCTCGTTCATACCTTTAGTATACCAACACCTACTGATATACTTAGCATCATGTAAGCCCGTCCCACCTCTCATCTTTATAAATAAACAAGGATTGGCTATGTTACTTACCGTAGATATTGAACAAAAAAGCATGGGCAACAAAGAGTTGTTTCATGGGCTCAAGCTGTCAGTAGAGGCTGGCGAAAAAGTAGCCATCATCGGGCGCAATGGCGTGGGCAAAACCACACTGTTCCGTATGCTCACCGGCGAAGATACCGACTTTGCGGGTGATGTTATCACCCGGCAGGGGCTGCGCATGGTGGCCACCCGTCAGGAGCACCACGACCTGGGTGATCAGACCGTAGTGGCGTATGTGCTGGCAAACCTGCCCGAGTATGCACACTTGCAGCATGTTATCGACACTTACCCCGAGACTATGGGCGACAACATGCGCAAGATTGAGCAATACAGCGAGGCGCTGGAGCGGTTTACGCAGCTAGACTACCACACCGTGGAAGACCGCGTACGACAGTCGCTGACCGACTACCAACTGCCTGCCGACATGCCTATGCGCGGTTTATCGGGCGGCCAGAAACGCCTGGTAGAGCTAGTGCGCATAGAACACTCATCCGCAGATCTGGCGCTGATTGATGAACCCACCAACCACATGGATTACGTAGCCAAAGCGGCGTTTATAGACTGGTACAAGTCGGTCAAATACGCCGTAGTGGCCATCACCCACGACCGCGATCTGCTACAGGTTGCATCACGCATCATCGAGATAAAAGACCAGGCCGCTTACAACTTCCCGGGCAATTACGACGATTATTTGCGCCAAAACGCCGCACGCACCTCCAGCGACCTAAACGAGTACGAAACTACACAGCGCCGGATTGCCAATATCAAAAAACAAATCCAGTACGCCCGTAGCAAAAAGAGCTCTTGGACGGGCACAGCCGACAAGAAGAACCCGTTCGTAGTGATGGAAACGCGCCTGCTCAAGGAAATGGCCGAGCTGACAGCGCTGGAGCGTCCCAGCTTCTGGATCGACCAAGAGTCGGTAACCGACCTGAAGCCCACCATTGCCGATAGTTACCAAAAGCACAAAGCCCGCACCATCCGCATCCGCCACGGTTCACACGCCGAACGTCAGCGCGAGCTGCTGGTGTTGGAAAACGTAACAGTCGGATACAACGGGAGGCCGCTCTTCGAGCCGCTCACCAAACGGGTTCTAACGGGCGACCGCACCCGCCTGGTGGGTCGCAACGGCGTGGGAAAAACCACACTCATCCGTGCCATTACCGACGTAGCCAACGGTACACGCCCTGCTACCTTGCTGCATGGCACCATCACCACTGACACCAAATTGCGTATCAACGCCTACGACCAAGAGGTGGCCGACACCCTGCTGGATATGACCCTGGCCGGCGCTATCGAGCATATTTACCAGCTCTATGACCTGCAGGTCAACAGCGAGCGCATCATGCAGCTGTTATCCGACTATCTATTCGACCCCTACGGTGACCGCGATCAGCCGGTGCGCAACCTTTCAGGCGGCCAAAAAGCCCGGTTGCAACTTATAAAATTGTTCGCCAACGACCCCAACCTGATCATTCTGGACGAACCGACCAACCATCTTGATCTTCCCTCAATCGAAGAGCTAGAAGCTGCCCTAGCTACATACCATGGTGCCCTGCTCTATATCAGCCACGACAGCTACGTGGCCAAGCATCTCGGCGGCGAAGAAGTGGCCATCGTGGCGTCGCCCAGGCAATAGCGATTACTGTTGCTGTGGTGGAGTTGAGGCGCCGGGGCATGCGGCAGTATTAGCCAACACACTCACCCAGTCCGACGCCGCATCGAATGGCGCCGTAATATGTAGCCGGATGCTATAGCTATACGTCGCGCCGACAGGCGCCGATAGCAAAGGCTGGCCCGATGTAGCCGGAGCAAACGGCACTGACGTATCGCCAGCATGGAATGGTTGGCTGCTGGGCGCACTGCTGACCGGCGGCTGGCTTGGCGCTGTGCCGTTATCTACACGAGTTTCCCAATACCAGCCGAGCGCGCCATCGCTAGCCGCGGGCTTAGGCAAACTCACCGAGGCGCTCGGCACCGTAAACGTCCATTGTCCCTGCTGGCACTGCGTTTGGCCAGCAGCTAGCTGCACCTCTGGCGCCATGGGCTGGACGACGGCGCCCGACACCTGTGAGGACGTAGTATTCTGCGCGGTAGCGGCAGATGAGGCGCTGCCAACCGGCGATACTGGGCCGGCCGCAGCCGCAGGCGGTACTACGACACCATCGGCTGGCTTCGGCACCGTAGCCGCACGAAGCGCCGGCAACCGAGACTGCTGGCGGGAAGTAAGTGGCATTGCCGCCACTGCCCGCGGCTCTGGCTGTGCAACGTGCGTGGTGGCCGGCTGTGATGCGCCGTGGGGCGCAGCGCTGGCGCTGGTCGCTATAGTACCTACCACCGCTACGGTGGCAAACACCGTCACTATGGTTGCAGTTGTCGCTAAAGCCGCACGCCGCCGAACGTCAGACAGCAAGTGAAGCAAGAGGATCACAAAACTGAGAAATCGTGTCACTCCAGAGTGTACTCTTTTATCTGCTCTAGTATACCACGCTTACTATTAAGATACGTAAACAGCCCACTAATATACCACCAGTCACAAAATGACAACAGAGGCGGTTTTAGTTGACAATAGCTGAAAAAATGGTAATATACACCTTACAGGAAGAGGAGAGACTTCCGACAAGGTAAGGAGAGTTTATGAAACGACTGCACCTCATAGCAGCAAGCGGCCTGATGGGTACGATTACTGCCCTTTGTGTGAGCGGCACAGCATTTGCCTGGCACCCGCACGGCCAAATAACCAAAACTGTTCAGGACATAACCACCAACAGCCAAACCAGCAGCGCTACCAGCGCGGACAGTGCCCTGACCGTTTCCCCCGGCGATACGCTGTTGTACACCGTTACGGTCAGCAACATTGCCTCGCCGGCAGACAACCACAACAACGACATGGCTTACACGGTCATGACCGACACGTTGCCGAGCGGCGTGGAACTCGTCAGTAGTCCCTCACAGCGAACCATTACGGAAAATATCGGTACTATCGTACCCGGCGACAAAGTCACCAAGCAATACCAGGTAAAAGTTACCGACAGCACCGACGGTGATGTCATCGCCAACCAGGCTTGCTACACTGGCAACAGCATCGCCAAAGACAATGCTCAGTCGGGTTGTTCTACGGTTGTCGTGAAAATACGTGTGCCGAGCTTTGCCTGTACACTCCTAAGTGTCACCCAAGGCGCCAACCGCACCGTTACTATCAGCGGCTTTGACAAGCAGGCTATCAACGGTGCGACGTTTACCAACGTTGTCATCGACTGGAACGATAGCACCACGCCTTTTACCGGCGCCAACCCCGTCAGCCAAACACATACCTACGGTGCCGACGGCAAGTACCACATCGTGGCTACCGCCCACTTCAACGTCAATGGCGTAGACAAGATGGCTGCTAGCAGCGCCTGCGCCGCTGACGTTACATTCAGCACCACGCCAACCCCCACACCTACGCCGCCCGCCCAGCTACCCAACACGGGTGCTGGCAGCACCGTAGGTATCGTAGCCGCTGGCACCGCCGTGCTTGGTTACACAGCATACGTCCTGCGCCTTAAGCGCCGCTCTAACCATTAGCAGCCAGAAGTCTCTCAAAAACAAAACCGGCCGATATGCGACCGGTTTTTGCGTATCGGCCAGGCTACTCTACCACTGCCACCTCGCGCCAGAATGCAATGTAGCCCGAAAAATCTTTCTTCACGATCTCAAGGGCCGATGGTTTCGGGCTTGGATAACACCAGGCATTGTCTTTGCTCCACTCGCCACCCTTGCCCACATCGAAATACTGGCACACACCCTTCCAGGGGCAGGTATACGGCGTGTCGCTTCTTCGCAAAAACTCCTGCCGTACACTTGCCGGTGGAAAGTACCAATTTTGTTCGATGTAAATCAGCTGGTTTTTTGGTGCCTCGGCCACTACTATGTCATGCCATACTGCTTTCATATGCCCTACCCTTCCGTGCGGGCCAGCTGCGCCCGACCCCCCTTAAGCAACCGCGCCATCCATAGCAGCTCACCAAACAACTTATCCAAATTCTTTTGGTACCTATCGGCGTATTCTGGTTTTATCACCCCAGATTCGTCAAAAATATCCTGCACCCGCGGAAAATATACATCCCACGACAGCACCACCAGCCCAGTTTCGCGTATGGCAGGCACTAACGACTCCACAGCGCGCACGCCGCCCCAGCCGCCGTTGCTGCAACCAGCCAAAGCGACCGGTTTATGGTTATACGTCTGTAGTTCGCTGTCCAACATGCGTTTTAGTGAGCCTGGAAAACTGTGGTTATATTCCGGCGTTACAATAAAAAATGCATCCGCTTTTTGCGTAATTGCGCTGTAGCGGGGGTCTTTGCCCTCTGGGTCGTTGCCGTCCCCCGGAAAACTAAAATCCTTCGGGTCAACAAAAACCACCTCCACGCCGGGCAGCTGCCGAGCCCGGTCGGCAATGTAGTGTGCGGCCTTGATAGATTCGCGCCGCTCGCGGGTAGTACCGGCAAGCACGGCCAGGGTTATTGGTTCTTCCATGCTTTTATACTATCGCCATTGGTGGGCCACACACAAGACTTTAGACAGTGTCTGGACGCTCTAGCTCATGAATGCGGTCGTGATCAAGGCCGAAATAGTGGGCAACTTCGTGCCACAGGGTATGGCGGATTTGCTCACGCAACGCTGCTTCGGTGTCTACGCTGGCGCACAGCGGCAGCTTGAACAGCGTTATTTTGTCCGGCAATACACGTGTCATCCCCTGCCGCTGCGGCAACGGCACGCCTTCGTACAAGCCGAACAACGTTTGGTCGTGCCGTAGCTGCAGCGTTTTGCGTTGCTCGGGTGACGGTTCTTCGGCGTACAGTATAGCCACATTCTGCAGGCGTGCCATGTGCTGAGCTGGCAGCGTGCCCATAGCGTCGTCGATAAGCTGCTGGAACTGCTGGTCGGTCACGTGTACCATGTGCAGAAAACTACTCTTTGGCCTTTTTGCCGCGAGCGTACACCTCTGGGTACACCGATTTGGTGGTGTCGTCTACATCCTGGCGCAGCTGCGGGAATGGCACACCCTCACGGGCGGTCACGCCTTCCAGCACCCAAAATACACGCTCACTGTAGCCCCAACCGCAGGCCGGTGGCATACCATACTCCAACATTTCTACGAAGTCGATATCCAGCATCATTGCCTCGTCGTCGCCGGCGTCGCGCATATACTGCTGTTCTATGAACCTATTCAACTGGTCCAGTGGATCATTCAACTCCGAAAAACCGTTGCCCAGCTCTGAGCCGGCAATAACCGGCTGGAAGCGCTGTACCGTATCTTCGTTATCTGGATTCTTCTTAGCCAAGGGGCTGATAAACAGCGGTGTATTGATGAGCCACACCGGCCCCGCGACATCTTTGCGGATATTCTTCCATAGCTTGTCGATACCGCGCGACTTGTTCTCGGTCTTTTCGACCTCCAGCTTGTTGTCGGTCAGCGCCTTCTTTACCTCGTCCAAGGTGCAGTTGTATACGTCAATGCCGTAGCGCTTTTTGATCGTCTCAGCGTAATCCCACTCTTCCCACGGCTTTTCCAGGTCTACCGTCATACCGTTGATGGTAAATTGCAGCGTGCCGAACGTCTCCTTAATGACATAGCGGTACATATCGGTCATAAACCGCATACCATCGCGCCAGTCGGCGTACGCCCAGTACCACTCCATGGCTACATGCTCAGGCAAATGCTCGTCTGAATAATTTTCGTTCCTAAAGCGCGGGCCGATGTCGAACACCTTTTCGTAGCCGGCGCCCAACAGCCGTTTTAATGGCAGTTCGTGCGAGATACGCAAGTAGAAATCCTGCCCCAAGGCATCCATATGCGTCATAAACGGGTTGGCGTCGGCACCGCCGGTGGTGTGTTCTAGCACCGGCACGTTTATCTCTATGAAGCCATGATCTATCAAATACTGGCGGGTAGCTTGCCAGAACTTACTGCGGCGCACGAAGCGGTCGTACACCTCGCGGTTCACATTCATATCAACATAGCGGCGTCGCAAACGCTCCTCTTTGTTGGAAAAACCATCGTGCGACGTAGGCATTTGGCGCAGCGTCTTTACCAGCAAACGCATCTGATGCACCTCTACGGATACTTCACCGGTTTGTGTCTTAATAACTGGGCCGCGCGCCTCTATAAAGTCGCCGACATCCAGCAACGGCAATTGTTCAAAACCTACGCTCCCCTTGCCAGCGTCCAGCGGCGCAACCACATCTGACTTCAAGAACAGTTGCAGCTGCCCGGTAGCGTCTTTCACGACCACAAAGGCGATTTTACCGAATTTGCGAATGGCCAGCACACGGCCTACCACCGACACTTCCATGCCCCGCAAGGCGTCGAATTGACTGGTAATCTCGCCAAGCGTGTGCGACCGCTCAGCATGTGCCGGATAGGGGTTGATACCTAGTTGTTTCAGAGCCTCGAGCTTGCGCAGCCGCTCGTCACGGAGTTCTTTTAGTGTTGCCATGGCTACCAGTGTATCGGTAACAGCGGTCGGTAATCAAGTACAAATGAAAGCAGCGCCGTTGACACGTCGGCGCTGCTTGCTAGCTAAAGGAAGAATATACGGGTACTAGGCGATCTCGATGATCTCGTAAATAGCCGTTTCGGTCGGCGTCTTGATCTCGATGGTCTCGCCGACTTTCTTGCCCAACAGCGATTTGCCGATAGGCGATTCGTCAGATATTTTGCCCTCAAGTGGGTCAGCCTCAACCGTACCCACTACCTGGAAGGCCTTGTGTTTACCATCGGCGCTTTTCAGCTTGACGCGACCGCCCAGCTGCACGACCTTGCTGCCGCCGTTGGACGACCTGATGATCTCCACGTTCTGCAGGATATGTTCGATCTCACTGATGCGCAACTCGTTCTTTTCTTGCTCAGCCTGCGCAGACTGATACTCGGCATTCTCGGCAAGATCGCCGAATTCGCGTGCAGTCTTGATGTGATCAGCAATAACGCTGCGCTCAGCGATCAACCGCTCCAACTCCTCGCGCAGCTCGTCTGCGCCTTCCTGTGTCAACCGAAACAATTTCTTCAACATGGTCATCTCTCCTTTAGCTTATTCTTTCCTGATACGCAGCCCTGTCAGCACGGCTACTCACGGCCAAACAGCTTCAACAATTGTGCCTTGGATAGTTGCTGCGAATCATTACTTGTCCGCGCCTTATACTCATACGTTTCCGCGGCCGCCGTTTTTTCACTTACGACAACCCTATGCGGAATACCTATGAGGTCAGCATCGGCAAACTTCTCGCCGGGCCGCATGTTACGGTTATCATATAATATAGAAATACCCGCCGCTGTCAATACAGAATATAACTCATCAGCCTGCTTTACTGCAGCCGCTCCCTCGCCGAGCCGGACGAGATGCACCCGAGCTGGCGCAATGTTCTCAGGCCACACGATGCCCTTATCATCAGAAAAGTGTTCAACCACTACACCCATCAACCGGGTGATACCTATGCCATATGAACCTAGGACAACGGGCTTATCGGTGCCGTCTTCATCAGTGAAATACAGATCCAGCTGCTCACTCTTCGTGCCACCGAAGCTAAAGATATTACCAACCTCGGCTGCCTGCACTTTTTCCAGCTTCGATTTTTCCAACTTCAACTGGGCCAGTACGTCGTCGGTGTATACTTCATCATTTACAGCCAACTTACGTTCGCGATCAAGATAAATGGTGTCTTCACCCGCATCGCTGACCGTTTGGAACTCGTGGCTAAACTGTGTAAAGGCGCCACCTGAGGCAAAGGTCACAAATGTGACATCACCCAAGCCAACGCGCTCAAAAACACGCAAATACGCCTGCGTGACAGCATCGTAGAACTTCTGGTGTTCTTCCTCGCTGCGCGAGTACGAATACAGATCTTTCATGACAAATTCGCGGCCGCGCATAATGCCGCTCTTAGCACGCAGCTCGTTGCGGAGCTTGGTCTGGAACTGATACACGTTTGCCGGCAGGTCGCGGTAGCTGGAAATATAATTTTTCATCATATTGGTAATCTGCTCTTCGTGCGACCATCCAAAACCCACTTCCGTGCCGTTCTTCAGCTTGGATTTGAACCACACATCCACCTTTTCGTCGTCCCAACGGTCGGTCTTTTCCCATAGTTCCTGGCGCTGCAGGCTGGTCATAATAATTTCCTGCCCGCCGATAGCATTCATTTCTTCGCGCACAATTGCCTTGATGTTTTCAAGGACGCGCAAGCCCAATGGCAGATAGGCATACACGCCAGCCATTTCTTTGTGTATGAAGCCGGCCTGGATCAGTAGCCGGGCATTCTTGGCGGTTTCGTCGGCAGGAACAGTCTTAGTCGTCTTGGTAAACAGTTCGCTCATTTTCATGAGGCTTCTCCTCGTGCTTGTTGATATAGAACACTTGCTTAGATAATACAACAATTCGGCCGGCAGGCCGGAATAAACAAGCTGGTAAGGTGTTGCGTCGCGTTCATTGCACTTTATTGTACCACTATCGTCCAGCGACAAGATACAGGAGGATGAACGCTATACCGTTTTTGGCAGCATGCAGGCTGATGCCCGCCCACAAGTTGCCGGTCATCTCCCGCAGTGACACCAGCACCAGCGATAGCGTAAAAGTATCTATAGCGCCAATCCACAGTGGGCCAGCCGCACCACCTTCCATCAAGTGTGCTGCACCAAACAGAGCGCTCACCGCCAGCGCTGCAACAATGCGTGGCAGCCATTTGCGCAGGCCGGTATACAGAAAGCCGCGCATAGCGACCTCTTCGACGATCGGCGGTATCACAACAAGACTAACAAACGTCATCAGCAGCGATATACCGCCATGAACAGTGTTGAACCCTATCTCTTGCTTTTGGTCGATGTTGAGCGCTGGTATAAACGCCTTCAGCCCCATTACCAGCATGATGTACGCAGCATAATAGGGCACTACCGCCGCGAGGCCTACAGCGATGTGCCACAGTTTCGGCCATTTCAGGCCAATGTCCTGCCAGCGCCAATGGAACAGTTTCAACAGCCAAGCTATTCCTGCCAGTACCAAGCCGTCGCTAACCGCCACAAACGCGAACTGCGCACCGATAGAATTCGTCAGCCAATCATCTGTCTGGACGTGCGACCAGTGCTGGGCTGCGGGTATGAGGCTTATAAGTATGCTGCCGAGTGTCTGAGCACCAAAGAACAAAACCACGATTGCAAAGGTAGCCATAACCGCCACGCTTAGCCGGCGTGTGGACGGTGGCCCCATCGCGGCACTTATGCTAGAAGAATCGTCTGACATCAACTATGGTTACTAAAATAATAAGCCCGACCAACACCGCGAAGCCCGTAGCGGTTATGGCCTCTTCCCGCTTTGCACTTAGAGGATGACGCAATGCGCGACTAATAAGCATCATCCACAGCCGACCACCATCAAGCGCCGGAATAGGCAGGATATTCATGATTGCCAACGTCAGCGAAATGATTGCCACGATAAACAACATAAATCGTATACCAAGGGTGCTGCCGTATTTCAATACGAAGAAGATACCCACCGGACCGGTAACCTGTGACGATGCCTCGGTTTGCGCGACTTCGCGGGCATGCGTGTTGCCCGTGATCGTGCCGGCAATAGTACCACCGAGCCCAGCCAAGGCCTTGCCCAAACCTTCAAACGTCAATACGATAAATTGCTTGGTTACACCGGCCGCTACAATTGGCGCCGACCACGTAGAGCGGACAATATCTGCCCCCGTTTGGGCCGGATATACGCTGACGCCAAAATAGCCTATCTGTTTGCCTGCGGCTTTGGCCGCATCCACTACAGCAGCAGTACGCAGCGTGACGGTCTTCTGGAGAACCGGGCCACTATCACCATGCCTATATACTACCTGCACTTGCTTACCCGCATATTGGCTCGTGAGTTGCGGGAGGGTATCGGGCGAGGTCAGCGCCTTCATGTTGCCCGCTACTCCAAATGACAGCAATGCGTCGTCTGGTTTGATGCCAGCTTGCGCCGCAGGCGAGCCGGACTCTATTTGCCCAGCAGCCACATACCGCTGCGCATGCTGCATATACATCGCATCGCTTTTGATTACAAATTGATTGTGTACCAACTGCGGCATGCCTACCAGCGCCAGTACTACCAGCAACATATACGCAACTAGCAAATTCATAGCCACGCCGGCAATCATAATACGGGTCTTAACGGCTAGGCTGGCGGCACCGAAGCTGCCCTTTAGCGTGTCGGTGTCGTGCTCGCCCTTCAGCTTCACGAAGCCGCCTAACGGCAACAGGTTCACCGTGAACAACCAACCGCCCTTGGTGCGTTTCTTGAACAATCTAGGAGGAAAGCCGATACCAAATTCTTCAATCTCCACACCACCGCAGCGGGCCATAATAAAATGCCCCCACTCGTGTGCCACTACCAGCCCCACAAAGAGCAGCAGCCCTACAATCAAGAGTACAACAGACATGTTAGTGGGTATTATATCGTAAATATCTGATAAACATAGGCCTTATATCTTATTTTCCAAACCTACGATGTCGGGCAGCATAATCTGCTAGGATGCCGTCCAAATCTTCCTCGGTAAAGTCCGGCCAGTTCTTTTCGGGAAAAGCCAGCTCGCTATATGCCGAGCCCCACAACATAAAGTTACTTAGGCGCTGTTCGCCTGACGTACGGATGATAAGATCCGGCGCCGGTACATCCGGCGCATACAGATGATGCGTGATAAGCTCCGGCGTGATTTCGTCTGGCTCAATGCCAGAAGCAGCAATACGCTTAACAGCATCAACAATTTCCTGCTGACCGCCATAGTCCAGACATAGCAGCAGCGTGCCACGCGTGTTGTCTTTCGTCATATCTTCGGCATGCAAAATTGCCCGCACCATGGCCACGCCCAATCGCACGCGCGACCCCGCTACACGCAGACGTATGCCTTCTTTATGTAGCTGCTTCACCTCGTGCTTCAGCACCCATGATAATAGCTTCATCAGGTCGCGAACCTCTTGCTCGTCACGCTTCCAGTTTTCGGTCGAAAACACGTATGCCGACAGGTATCGTATGCCCCGGCGCATCGCCGCCGCCGCGATAGTACGCACATTAAGGTAGCCCCGTCGGTGTCCCTCGGAAATTGGCAGACGCTGCATATGCGCCCAACGGCGGTTGCCGTCGATAATAAGCCCTAGGTGCTGCGGCACTGCCGCCTTCCCTTCGCTCATAGATCCTCCTCCGCCCTTATCAGACGGTCATTATTTCGTGCTCTTTGGCCTTCGACGCCGACTCCACCTCGGCGCGTGTGGCGTTCAAGCTATCCTCAACCTGCTTTTCCAGGCGCTTGGCATCATCTTCGCCGACTTGCTTGTCTTTCTTGGCGGCTTCAATGCTGTCTAGCGCCTCGCGGCGGATATTGCGCATAGCTACCATGCATTCTTCCTGTTTTTGGCCAATGATTTTTGCAAGTTCACGACGCCGTTCTTCGTTAAGTGGTGGGATGGGTACCCGCACCACCCGGCCGTCGTCGGTTGGGTTAAGCCCTAATGATGGATTATTACGGATCGCGCTGGCAATTGCCTGAAGGTTGCTGGGGTCAAACGGTGTGATCTGGATCAATTGTGCATCAACAGCTACAACTGTCGCCACCTGATTCAGTGGCATTGGCGAACCGTAGGCCTCTACCATCACTCCGTCCAGCATGCTGGCGTGCGCCCGCCCGGTGCGCAGCCGCTTCAGCTCGCTCGTAAAATGCACGAGGGCATTCGAAAACTTCTGCTTGGTGTCATTCACAATTTGTGTCGGGTTCATTAGTTCTCCTTCGGTTCCATTGTAACGTGTGAGGGGTGCAACTACCAGAGCCCGGACGATGCCGGGCTCTCCAGTACTATTAGCAGGATAGGCTGCTTAGGCCACTTCGCCAAGAGCCATGCGGCTAAAGCGACGCACGACAATGTTCTCACCCAGGCGAGCATTGTGTTCACGCACGTAGTCACCCACTGTCTGATCGGGGTTTTTTACGAACGGCTGGTCAAGCAAACAGCGCTCGGCAAAGTATTTCTTTACCTGGCCGTCTACAATTTTAGCCACCATATCGGCTGGCTTGCCTTCGCTGGATGCCTTTTCAGTAAACTCAGCCGTCACCTTGTCACGTGATTCAGCCGAAATGTCATCGATGCTGACATATTCAGGGCTGCTGGCGGCAATGTGCATAGCCAGGTCACGGACGAGCGCCGTAAAGATATCGTTGCGGGCAACGAAATCGGTTTCGCAGTTTACTTCCACCAAAACACCAATACGATTATCGTGGTTATAGGTACCGATGACGCCGGCTCGAGCTTCCCGCTCGCCGCGCTTCTCGGCCTTGGTCAGGCCTTTTTTGCGCATAGCAGCCAGGGCTGCATCAAAATCGCCGTTAGCCTCTTCCAATGCACCCTTGGCATCGGTCAGGCCTACGCCTGTCAGGTCTTTCAGGCGCTTTACCAGTGCAATATCTACCGCCATAATCTTCCTCCCTTTTCTTCGTCTTTACGCGGCTACTTTTTCTTTATCGTCCGCAGGTTTCTTGGCCTTTGCTTTGCCTTCGGTGATGGCTGCCGCCATGTACTCAGCCACAACCTGTAGCGCCTTGATAGCATCGTCGTTGCATGGAATTGGATAGTCAACTGCAGTCGGATCAGCGTTAGTGTCCACTAGGCCAACGACAGGGATGCGCATCTTGCGGGCTTCACGGACAGCATTTACATCATCAACGATATCGAAGATAACTACGACGCCTGGTCGGCTATTCATGTCTTTGATGCCACCATAAATGGCGTTCATGCCATCTATTTCTTCCTGGAAGCGCTGCACTTCAAGCTTGTTGTACTTGCCTGCAAGTTCGCCGGAAGCCATGCGAGCTTCTAGGTCTTTCAGATGCTTTACGCGGCCGCCAATGGTGCTCCAGTTGGTCAGCATGCCACCCAGCCAGCGCTCGGTTACATAGGGCATACCGGCATCTTCGGCCAGCTGCTTAACCACATCTTGCGCTTGGCGCTTCGTGCCTACAAACAGCACTTGCTTGCCGGCAGCAGCAGTCTGTGCCATAAAATCAAGCGCTTTTTCCATATGTTCTACAGTCTGCACAAGGTCAATGATGTGCGAACCGTTGCGCTTGCTATGGATGTATGGCGCCATCTTTGGGTGCCAACGGCTGGTCTTGTGCCCGAAGTGAGCGCCAGACTCAAACAGTTTTTTGATATCTACATTTACGGTAGACATATCGTTAATAAATCCTTTCTCTTCGGCAAGGACGCACCTGGCGCAGCTTTTCTCGGCTGCCGGCGTTGTACCTTAGTGTCCATCAAGCGATGGATCATAAAGGAGGATTATCGTCCTGCCTGCTTAGTAATAAAACATCTGTATAATAACAGATACAGCCCAGATGCACAAGGCAGGCATTTCCCTTTTGACAATTCAGGGGACAACAGATATAATCACCTGAAGCTATGAAGAAAGATTTACATCCAAAAACCTATCGCCCTGTTGTGTTCCAGGATCTCAACAACGGCAAGACGTACCTTACCCGCTCCACGGTCGCGACCCAAGAGACTATTGAGCTCGACGGCGCCACCTACCCGCTGGTAAAGGTGCACATCTCTGGCAGCTCACATCCGTTCTTTACGGGTGAAGAGCGCATCGTAGACGTTGAAGGCCGCGTCGACCGATTCAAGGCTCGTGCCGCAAGCGGTGAAGCCGCACGCGAGAAGCGCGCCGCAGCCGCCCAAAAGCGTGCCGCCCGTCTGTCCGCCAAGGTTCAAAAGGCCGAAAGCAAAAAAGCCGACGCCCCCAAGCGCTAGCTGCTATGCCGCAAAAACCATCGCCCCTTCTGGTACGCGATGGTTTTTTGTTTGTATAATTTCCTTATGTAAGGACACACTATGGAACACAAAGAACAACTCCTCCGTACCGAATTTGCCGAGTTAGAACAACGGCTCCAGGATCCAGACGTATTCAGTTCGCCCTCGTACCCCAAGCTGGCCAAGCGCCGCAGTGAACTTGAATATACTATATCGTTACTCAACGAACGCTCTCGGCTACTCAAAGACCGCATATCCGCCCAGGAGCTTGCGACGGGCGATGATGCCGAGCTACAGGATATGGCCCAGCTTGAGCTGGACGATATAGCGGCCAAGCTTAGCACCAATGAAGAGCAGCTGATAGAAGCCCTGACACCCCAAGACCCGAATAACGACCGTGACGTGATTATGGAGATCCGCGCTGCGGCGGGCGGTGACGAGGCCAGTTTGTTTGCTGCCGAACTGTACCGCATGTATGCCCGCTGGGCCGAAACACACAACTATAAGCTGGAGCTGATCAGCGAGTCACCATCTGAAGCTGGCGGCTTCAAGGAAATCATCTTTGGCGTACATGGTTTGTCTGCCTACAAGCAGCTCAAGTTTGAAGCTGGTGTACACCGCGTACAGCGCGTGCCCGTTACCGAAAGCCAGGGGCGCATCCACACCTCTACGGTTACCGTAGCGGTCTTACCGGAAGCAGAAGAGTCCGATATAGCTATTAACCAAGGCGACCTGCGCATTGACGTCTACCGTTCTTCCGGCCACGGCGGACAAAGTGTCAACACGACCGACTCAGCCGTGCGCATCACCCACTTGCCGACCGGCATGATCGTTACCTGCCAGGATGAAAAGTCGCAAACCAAGAACAAAGAGAAAGCCATGTCGGTGTTGCGGTCGCGCCTCTTGCAGCGCAAGCTGGAAGAAGACCAAAAGCAGCTTTCCGAAGCACGCAAGAAACTGATTGGCTCCGGCGAGCGCAGCGAAAAAATCCGCACCTACAATTTCCCGCAAGACCGCATTACCGACCACCGTATTGGCTATTCCCGTAGCAATATACCGGGCGCGCTAAACGGCGAGATTGACGACCTCATTCAAAGCCTGCAGGCCGCCGAGCATGATTTGCTCGCTCAGGGGAACTAACAAACACCCCCTTATGACCGTACTGGAGTTCATTCGCGAAAACACCGCTCTTCTATTAAAACATGGCATTCAAACCGCCCGGCTCGACTGTCTAGTGCTGCTGGAAGATGCGCTGAACACAAATCGTACTCACCTACTTGCCTACCCAGAACAGATCATTTCAGACCAACAGCTGGTCATACTTACCGAAAACTTGCGGCGTAGAGTACAACACGAGCCGCTTGCCTACATTCGCGGACATACAGAATTCTATAGCCGAACATTCGCCGTGGACGAGCACGTACTCGTCCCGCGGCCAGAATCTGAAGCCATGATAGATCTCCTCAAACAATACATGCCAGCGCAAAGCGCAACAATCATCGATATCGGTACAGGTAGCGGCGCACTGGCTATTACTGCCAAGTGCATTTTCCCTAACGCGCCGGTAATCGCAACCGACATTGACCCCGCATGCTTAGCCATAGCCGGAGCCAATGCGAGCAAACACAACGCGGCAATTGCCTTTTTCGAAGGGTCACTGCTGCAAGCCGTACCATCCGACGTACTACGCCCGCGACTTGTCCTACTTTGCAATCTGCCCTATGTTCCGAACGGCTATGTGATCAACAAAGATGCGACATACGAACCGCCAAAAGCTTTATTCGCCGGAGATGACGGCCTTGATCTTTACCGGGATATTTTCCACCAATTAGACGCACAGCCCGCCACCGGAGTCTTTATTATTACCGAGGCTCTACAGCAGCAACACGCAGCATTAACGAGTATTGCACAGGCTTCTGGCTTTCAAATTGTCGCCAGCGAAGGCCTTGCGCAATGCTTTGCACGGCCCTAAGGAACCGCGCAGAATCGCCATCCAGGTTACTATTGCGCCGAACTCGTTGGCGCAGTACCAAGAGTAGCCTTAATAGTGATCGTCTTACCTTGTCGTACAACCGTCAGATTTATCGTTTGCCCGGGTTGATCTTTGTCCAGCAATGACGTCAAGCTGGTGGTTTGGTTGATGGCCGTTCCATCAATCTTGGTGATGATATCGCCCGCTTGCAGGCCAGCCTTATCGGCTGGTCCGCCGGAAACGATCGGATTCTGTCCAACAACACCGACCGGCGGGATCCACGCGCCCCGGGCACTGCCCAGACTATACTGCTGCGCTACGTCATCTGTAAGCGGTATATAATACACGCCCAGATACGGCTGCTGCAGCTTGCCGGTAGTCTCTACCTGGCGGACTAAGCCGATAATATCGTTAACCGGTATGGCAAAACCGATATTTTGTGCATTGCCGGCAATTGCAGTATTTATACCAATAACCTGCCCGTTCAGGTTTGTCAGCGGACCCCCGGAATTGCCCTCATTGATTGCCGCGTCGGTCTGAAATAGGTTCTCCAGATTCTCTGGAGCCTGACTGGCATCAGCGCTGCCTGCCTGCACGCTGCGGCCGTATCCGGAAATAATACCGGAGGTAACCGTGTTCTGGAACTGGCCAAGTGCATTACCTATGGCCACAACATCGTCACCCACTTGCACTTTGCTCGAGTCACCAAGCTGTGCCGGGGTCAACTTCTTGCCCTCGGCATTGTTAATCTTTAGAAATGCGACGTCCAGGCTGCTGCTGGCGCTCGTGCGGCCAACCACCGACACGTCCTTAAGCTCGGTGCCGTCAGACAGTGTTACGCTCACGCTCGTGGTGCCGTCAGGCACAACGTGACGATTAGTAATAATGAGTCCCGACGATGTAAGGATGATGCCCGTCCCGGCACTTTGCTGAGACTGCGGCAAACCATAGCCAAAAAAACTGCCGTTATTTTGCGACGTACTCGTTACATTCACGGACACTACACTAGGCCCAACCGTGCGCGCTATGATACCGATTAGCTGGCTTTCGCTGGCTACTATCTGTTTCTGCGATCCTAGTGTCGCGGTAAAGACACCGTCTCCTGCAGCATGATCGGCCGCCAGGCGGCCTGCCCCATAGCCGACCAACGCGCTCACCACCACGATCCCAGCTACGGCAGCTGCGGTCGTACAGCGGACACGGCGGCCCCAACCCGGCAGTTCACGCTTCAAACGTGTGAAGATTGGTGACCGTTTGATACGAACCGATGGTACGCGCGACGAAGAAACCGTATGTTCGCGCTCTGCTTTATCATTCTGTAAGTCATTATTTGTTTTGTTTGTCTCTATATTTTCTTCCATACGCCTCCCCTCTAGACTACCTTGTCGCCCCAGTCTGAGAACGCCAAAATAATAGTGATAATGGCGATAAGCACAAATATGAACTGGCGCCTTAGCCCAACCTGCAAACGGCCGGAATGGTCCAGGTAGTACAATACCGCCAGGCCATAGCCTACCACACTCAATATGAGGGTTGGCTGAGCGATAAAACCATAGAAAAGTAACCAGTGCCCCAATAGCCATACAAGCGCTACGCCAAAATACGCCCAAAAATATGACAGCAATTTGGCGTAAGGTTCGTCGAAATTATCAAAGAAGTGACGTGCGGCAACATAGCATACAGTACCCGTAACGATAATAAGTCCCCACAACGGTCCATCAGACCACACAAGGAATAGCGCCATCAGGCCACATAGCTGAGCGAGCAATGCTTGGATCGCCACCATGAGCGTCCCCGTACCCGGCTTGACGACTATAAGCCACACGGCATACAGTGCAGCCCAAAGGATTTGGAAATAGCCGCTAGTTGTACTAGACATAAAGAGTACCAGTGATAAACCTATAACAATATCAACAGAATTTGCCCGGATTATTGCCGGCCAGAATCGTGGCCGCACCGCAAACATCCGCCATTTGCTCAGCAGCACCAGGCTGAGTGCAAGCTCCGTAAAGCCGCCCTGCAATCTGACCAATACCAAAGCAGCAACAGGCAGCGCCACAAGAAGCGCGATATGCAAGATGTGCGCAAACCCATGCGCTGGCTTAATGCGTGCCGCTAGAAGTCTCATCATCGTCATGCATTATTATACACTGTCCTGATGCTGAAATGTTATCGGCAAATTCAGCATATCTTCATCTTATATTCTCATACTTGACTCAATAATAAGCGCCCATTCTAATAGGCAGCTGCGCCGAAATAGGATACAATCAAACAGCAATGACAGATACAATCAACAACTCTTCACAAACAATACAGCCTGATGACCAATCTGCGAGCAGCAAAGAGGTTGTTACCTCTCAGCGCCGGCCATCGCGATTTGGCGAGCTGCTTTCAACCGTCGTTGCGGTGGTTGCAGCACTGGGCCTTGCTGTTCTCCTAATCGCGTTCGTATTTCAGTCGTACCAGGTGGACGGTCCAAGCATGGAAACAACATTGCAAAATAGCGACCGGCTGATCGTATGGAAAGTACCCCGCACTTGGGCGCGCATAACCGGCCATGCATATGTGCCGAAGCGCGGCGATGTAGTTATTTTCAACCAGGACAATCTGGCAGAGTTTGGACAGACCAACGTAAAACAGCTGGTAAAGCGCGTCATTGGCTTGCCGGGCGACCGCGTGGTTATTGCCAATGGCCATGTAACCATCTACAACAAGCAGAATCCCAATGGTTTTAACCCAGATGCCACACTGCCCTACGGCAAAGAACATAGCTTCCCCGTAACCAGCGGCGACATAGACACCACGCTGCGCAGTAACCAGATATTTGTTTGCGGCGATAACCGCACCGATTCCCTGGACTCACGTGCTTTCGGGCCGGTAGACCTGAATAACGTCGTCGGCAAATTGGTACTACGCGTATACCCACTGAGTACTGTAAAACGCTTCTAGGGGAGTATTACTCCTAAAAAAAATAACGCCTGGGCGAAGGGCGTTATTTTATTTGGTCCGAAAACTTACTGATTCTTGCCGAGCAACTTGGTAATCCGCTCAAGTTCCTGCTCGGTTTTGAACGTAATTTCCAGCCGGCCGCCGCGTGCAGTACGACGTATAAAAACTGGCGTGCGGAAACGTTCACTCAACACCTTAGTGACCGGCGTCTCCAGCGAGACACGCTGTTTGGCGGCAGCTTCGTCCTTTACGCCAGCCTTTACGCTGGTTACGAACCGCTCGGCCTGGCGCACCGACCAGCCATGCTTTTCAATATTTTCAAGCAGTACCGCTTGTTTATCGGGATAATCCTTGAGTGCCAAAATGGCGCGTGCGTGGCCTTCGGTTATGATACCGCCTTCCAGTGCTTCGCGGGCTTTTTCGGGAAGCTGCAGCAAGCGTACTATATTCGCCACAGTCGATACTGCCTTACCAAGACGTTTGGCAATCTCATCATACGAAAGCGCGAACTGCTGATGCAAACGCTCTATGGAAACCGCTTGCTCCATCGGCGCCAAGTCGACGCGCTGGACATTCTCTACTAGTGCAACCTCTAGTTGCTCAAGCTCTTTCAATGTCCGCACTATGGCCGGAAGCGTCGCGAGCTTTGCCATCCGGGCCGCGCGCCATCGCCGCTCGCCGGCAATAATCTGATAGGTGCCCTCTCCCGTAGCTGTGACTACTAGCGGCAATAGTACACCGTGTGTTTCTATAGAACTTGCCAGTTCTTGCAGCGCTGCCTCGTCAAAGCTTCGGCGAGGTTGGTCGCTGCGCGGAACAATGGCGTCTATGGCAATCTTCTGTACGCGCTCATCTTCACGTACCAAAATAGACGCATCAAAATCCTGCGGGATCAGTGCATCAAACCCACGCCCTAGTCCCCTCGCCGCCTTGGCCATTTATTGTTTCTCCTTTACTGGTATTTGCTGCGCGCGCTTATGCACTTCTTTTGCAAGGTGTTTATAGGCTTTGGCACCCTTACTCCACCGGTCGTAGTCCGCAATAGACTGGCCGTGACTGGGCGCCTCGGCCAGACGCACATTACGCGGGATGACAATATCAAATACTTTATCGCCGAAATGACGTTCTACCTCTTCTTTTACCTGGTTAGACAGCGTCGTGCGGTTGTCGTACATGGTAAGCACCACGCCCAGCAGCTCAAGCTGTGGATTCAAGCCTTGGCGCACCATCTGCACTACCTGTAGCAATTGGCTCAAACCCTCTAGGGCATAGTATTCCGCCTGCACCGGTATCAACAAGCTATGCGCTGCCGTCAGCGCGTTCACTGTCAGTAAGCTCAGCGCCGGCGGACAATCTATCAGCACATAGTCGTAATCGGCAAACTGCAGCACGCGTCTTAATATGTGCTCTCGCTGCTCTTCGGTGGCAAGCTCTAGCTCTAGTGCAGCCAAACGGCCATCGGTAGGTAAAACATACAGGTTTTTTGCGACCTCTTTAAGAGCCGCGTCGAATGCTACATTTCCCAGTAGCACTTCATAGGTTCCAGGCTCGTGGCCTGCCTTTTCTATACCAAGACCACTCGTACTATTCGCCTGCGGATCTAGGTCTACCACTAGTACCGAGTGCCCCTGCTTGGCAAGATAGGCCGCAACGTTTATCGCCGTCGTCGTCTTGCCCACACCACCTTTTTGGTTCAATACCGCAATAACCTGCATATGTTTTTCCCTTTACCCAAAGTATATCATCAAAAGCGCAAGCGTCTACTACCTATCAGCTGCTACTGTGCATTCCAGTAGTTGTACTGGTACGAATCGGCGGCATGCGGCGCCTGGCTAAAGTACAGCGTCATCACCGACGGCGTACTGGTCACATAGGCACCTACCGATGCACTTTCCTCGGTGGTAGGGCTGATAACCGGATGCGGCGCCGCACCGAACGGTTTAGCATATACCACCATACATACCGGGCCGCTGGTAGTGTGCGTGCCTGCCGTGACGCCCAGTTGCCCACTAGTATCATTGCCTTGTAGTGAGCAAGAAGCGTTCACATTCCCCTGGCCATCCGTACCCGCTGCCGGCTGCACGGTAACTGTCGGCGTATCGCCGGCCGTAACAACATGCCCGTTGACAGTAAGTGTACCGTTTACAGCAAGGTTACCGACTGTAACGGTCATGTTCTTGGTGTCTGCCGTAAACAGCGCACTGCCTTCAGTATTTTGGATGACAAACTGATTTTCAGCCGTACCAACAAATGTGTTCGGCTTATTCAGATACGCCACATTCGCTGCAAGCGTGCTCACCGTATCTCGCAGTGCCCCTACCTGAGTTTGTACATCACTAAGCTGGCTGGACAGCTGCGACGCAGCATCGCTCATTGTTCCCTGTAATTGCGCGGTAGTAGTATTATCTGCTGCCGGGCTCGCCCAGGTAAGATCAACATAGCCAATTACCATACCGATAGCGTTCGGATCGCTATTGCTATATCCTGTCAAAGCTTTTGCCACCATTTGGCCAGGGCGCGTTGCCTTCATGGCCACCCCCGGAATACTGGATGGCGTCAGGTAGTCACCCGGCTCAATGGCGCCATTCATGGTCGACACTTTTACCGGTACGCGCCCATTCAAAGCGATTGGCTCGGGGATGCCCGTGCCATCCGGCGCACCAATTACCTGCCCCGGCTGGGTGGACACAATGCCCATGGCGCTCTGCTGGTATGGCTGCGACGTTTTGATGATGCCGGCAGATTTATTAGGATCTATCGCCACCACATCGCCGGCGGCAATGGAGCTATCGTTCGTGTAGTAAATCTCTGCGTAGTCAGCACCCGAAACCTTGTAGCCGATCACAAAGCTTGGCGGCCCATAGATTGTGACGGTGCCGCCCGATGTCCATGTCGCCAGCTGTAGCTGTACATTGCCAGCAGTAGCACCATTAGATATGACGCCCGTAATAATAAAGTCGTCGCCCGAGCTTTGACCGCTAGCACCCCACTGCACGGCCGTATTACACCCGTCCTTACCATCGCTCGATACGGTACTCTTGTTGTTTGCCATAGTCGATATATTACAGGTCGACCCGCTCGGACTCGTAACCTCTATCTTATAGGAGTCAGCAGCGACCGATTGGTTGATGGCAACATTCATATAGAATATCCACGTCTCATTGGCGGCAACGGGAAAATTCATATTGGTCGCATTTCCGGGCGTCGTCGATGTAAATGTCTGGTTTGCATTGAGGTTATATTGATATGATGCCCGCGTGGTGCCGCACGAGAACTGCTTGGTCGAGGAGCTCCAAAGCAAACGACTGTAGGTGCCTGAGCAGTCACTGCTTAGACCCGCTCCTTGTATAGTACCCGTACCGAGGTCAAGCGTTGCACCCGGAGTGCTTGTGCCAATCCCCACGTTACCGTTTGCGGCAATGTGCAGCCGGTCGGTCAGCGTATCCGCGCTGGAGCCTGCGCCGGCTGGGTTGATTGGTACGGCCACATCGGCCCATTGCTCACCGGTGCTGCTGTTCGTCCAAGTTACTGCTGTCGAACCGCTCCCCGCAGCGATATACGACGCCGCACCACCGTTGTTCGTGCTGCCACTCCACAGCTGCGTCTGACTAGACGTCCAGCTACCAACATTAGCCGGAAAGGCAAAGTTATCGAACACGACTTGGTTAGCACTGGTGCCGCTGACCGTGTTGGTGGCAGTCTTGCTGTTGCCCGTTGCGGTTACAGCCGTCCCCAGCGGCGTCGTTTGGTTCACGTTATAAAAGTACTCTGCACCAGCTACGATTGCTGCGCTAGCAGTAAGGGTAATGACCACATTAGCCGTTGTAGTTGGCGGCGCTACCATGTACCACACTTCGCTATAAGCCTGACCCCCAGAATTTGCTACCGATGACAGTTTGGTCATATTGGTACCGTTAAACTTGACGCCGGTTGTAGCTACGGCTCCCGTGGCATACGTACTGAAGCCAACGAGCAACAGACGGTTACTTTGTGATCCTACCGTATATGAGAACGTAAGCGTAGTTGTGCCTGCATTTTGCTGCACAGCACTGGCCGTACCGGCGCCGATAGTAGCCGTAGCTATGCTGGCCGTACGGAAGATAAGGTCGCCAGAACCGCCACCGCCCGTTCCGTTTGACGCATCAAATGTAATATTAGACCCTTGCACATCGGTGCCTGTAGCCGCTCCGCCCCGTACCGTCAGCGCACTTGGTGTACCGTCGTTACCCAGGACTATAGCGGTATTGCTCGCATCAACCGTGAACAGATTAGCGCCGCTACTGTTTTGCACCTGGAAAGCGGTCGTTGTGTTCACTGTAGGATCAACGATAGATGGCGAATTTGTGTTGATGATCCTCAAAACCACATCGTCAAAGCGCCATGTACCGCTGGATCCGCTTCGCACGCTAGCGGCCATATTCATATAGTATGCATTGGCTGGCACTACAAATGTTCCGGACACTTTCGTCCAGGATGACGGCGCACTTATATAGCTGCCACTGACTGCATTCCACTGGATGTTCGCCTGATTTTTATCAAGGAACTGCCACCAGAAGCCGCCGGTACCCGTTGCGCCCGCCGCCGTATTAACCCATCCTTCTGCGTACACCGTATCGCCAGGAACCACCCGGTATGTCTTTGCCGTTTGCATATCGTCTGTGCTGCCGTTTGAGGCGACAGACAGATATTGGTTACCTGTATGCGCGTTAGTGCTACTATTTACTATCGTCCCTATTGTGCCAAGGAACCAACCAGTTACACCTGCGCCAGGATCGCTCGTTGTTACAACCGACTCAAAGCCGCCGTTTTCCAACAGATTCAGGGGGTCTGACGTTGAGTTATCTATAATCGTCCAGTCTGATGTGCTGGCAGTATACAGTGCATTTGCGCTTGCATCTTGTATCTGGAAGGCATTGTGGGCGTTCGCGCTCCATGTTGCCGCCAGCGTGGTGCCGTTCACGGTTAGTGTATTAGAGACCGTACCGGTAGTACCTATAGAAACGTGGTTTGAGCTATCTATCGCCAGAGCCGAACTTGTAGTCGTAGTTGAGTTGCTGATTATGAATTTGCCGCCGCCAGCAGAGTTCGCATTGTCAGTGCTGCCAAGGTACCATTCCGTACCTCCAGTCGCAGTATTATTGATTCCAATCTGTGGCGCACCTGCACCGATAGCCGAAGTAACGACAAGATTCGTGTTCGGTGTTGTCGTACCAAATCCCACATTGCCCGCGCCGGATTCCGTCGTAATGGCATATTTATTTGTTACAGTACCGGTAGGAGCCTTTACGTACAGCCCATAGCCGTTCGTGATAGTGCCGCTACCGGCGCTGAGTCCAGCATACAGCGCCTCGGCGACGGTAAGCGTACCCGTGCTCGAATTCGTAACGCTCCCCTGTAAGCCAATCATAGTACCGACAGTACCCGTCCCTGAGTAAAACGGATTGCCCTGAAGCCCTACCAAAGAAGCACCCGTTAGGTTGGTTGCGTCTGAGGTCTGCGGACCGGATATGATGCCGGCGTACGTTTGCGTGGTCACGCCGCCCACCGATACAGTCGGCACTACGCGCAGACCCTCTGTAGCATTGGTCGTAGATGTTAGATTACCATCAATTAGCTGGATAGCACCATTTGCCGTATCAACTGCATTTGATGATATCTCCAAAGGACGCACCGGGCTACTCGTCCCAATCCCCACATACCCATTGCTCTTTACGTCTAGGGCATTTACTACGCTGCTGCCGTTCCAGCCTTGGACATTGAGTGCATCAATAGTAGATGAATTACTATTAGCAAATACGTACACGCCCAAGCTA
>DASTXH010000021.1:0-5699 GCA_035758575.1 Saccharimonadales bacterium (SeqCode) | reverse complement strand
CTCCTATATCAAAACCAGGCAAGCGCGCGACGTGCGTGCCTTGCGCCAGGCGTGGCACGTGGTGCCAACGCTGGCCATCGTGCAGGTGAAGGACGACCCGGTCATCAACACGTATGTACATCTGAAGCAGCGCTACGGTGCGGACATCCTGGCTGACGTAACGGTCCACCGGCCGGCGCAGCAGGATGTGCCCGGCGTACTTGCACGGCTCAATGCAGACCCGACAGTGCACGGCATCATCGTGCAGCTGCCGCTTACTGATCCTTCCGAAACTGACCGTTTAGTGAATATGGTGGCGCCGGAAAAAGATGTGGATGCGCTGGGTGCTCAGGCCCAGTTTGATCCTGCCACGCCTATGGCCATTCAGTGGCTGCTGGCTGGGTATAACATCAATCTGCCGGGCAGGCGCGTGCTGCTTATCGGCCGGGGCAAGCTGGTAGGTGCACCTCTAGAGCGAATTTTTCAAGGTTCCGGTATAGATGTGCATGTGGCCGACCGTACAACGGCTGATCTTAGGGCAGAAACACTCGCGGCGGATATTATCATTACGGCTACGGGCAGCCCGGCCATCTTGTATGCTGATATGATCAAGCCAAAAGCCGTGGTTGTGGACGCCGGCGTGGCCAGCGAGGGCGGCAAGACGGTGGGCGATGTGGCGCCCGATGTATACGAGCGGGATGACCTGACCATAACCCCTACCAAGGGCGGCGTGGGGCCATTGACTGTCTGTGCGCTATTCGAAAACGTTATTCGTGCAGCCAAAGCCAGTGCTGCAGCTAAGCAAGCCGCGTAGCAAGCACGGCGTATATTTCGGGCGGCATGTGGTGCGTACCCAGCGCGGTGTAGTCGTAGCTGTCGGGCAGCTCAAACCGGTACTGTTGCGTTAGCTCCGGGTACAGCCGCTGTGCGGCGTGCATGGCAGCGCGCGATTCTTTTACCTCGCCCACGCACTCCAGCGGTTTATCGCCTTCTATACCAAGCAGTTGACGGTAGGTTGGCTGTAGTACGGGCGTAAGTAGCAGGTTTTTGCCGCTAAACAGCTTCTCTAACGTAGCGCGGGGAATGAACGGTGTCAGTGCCAGGAAGATGAATGCGCACTTCGGGCAGGTACCGTCCCAAAACATATGGTGCTGGTCAAAGGTAAACGCCCGATTGCATGAGCTAAATACGTCGGCGTACTTGTCGTAACCAATGTGCGCAAAACATTCCGCAATGCGCAGCTCGCTTAGTGGGCGCAGCAGGGAGTAGTACCGTACGTGGTCACCAAGCGTACGTGCAATATGCGCCTGGAACGCCTGTTCAAAGGCCTGGGATTTTGAATACTGGTGGTTGATGGCCAAGCCCTGATAGGTCAGGGTTGGTTCGTTGGCGGATTGTTCGTTGGATACCACTACGTCACGTCGTCCCGATAAGATGGCAACAATACAGCCTACAGCGGCCAATATGGCCGAAATGGGTATATGCCCGTTGTAGGCGCCCTGCTTGTTATGCTCCAGTAGTGATGTGTCGAACGTGCGTTCTACCCAGTAGTGCGGCAGGCCGATGCGCTCTACCAGCGGTGTCAACTGCGGCCGGTGGTTCAGGCTCCAGGTGGCGAGATTGTCTATCTTGTCGCGCAGCAATTCTACACTTACGAGTGAATCTTTGCCGCCGCCAATGCCAATCAGCAGGCCGTCGCTTTTCTGTTGGGAATGAATCGGCTCCAGTGCGCCGATAGTGGCGGGGAAGGTTATTTTGGTACGCGGATCCAGCTGGTTGACGTAGAAAAATTCGCCCAAGCCGCGCTCATACGTGGCGGAGAAAAATGCTGCCGTCTCAGGGTCAACTGCCCCCTTCTTTATAACAAGCTCGGGCGCCAAGTACGCTTTGTAGTACGACACACCGGCCAGGAAGAACAGTGTCTGGCAGGCGCGGTCAAGTAATGCGGGGTCGTAGGCTGCAAAGTCGAAGTCAAAGCGGAATGATTCAGTGAATGATACGGCGCCGTCGAAACTGTAATGCAACGACAGTGTTCGCGTGGTGGTATCGAACCGGTAGTCTTCGAAAATAAATTGCTTGTAGCGCAATGTCATAGTGCCTGTACCGCCTGTTTGAACTGTTGGCCGCGGTCCTCGAAATTCTTGAACATGTCAAAGCTGGCAAAGCCGGGCGACAGCAGTACGGCATCGCCAGGCTGTGCGTACGACACTGCAGCGTTTACAATGACCGGCATAGCTTTGGATGTTTCTAGTATATAGTTTGAAAACCCGGCTTTTTCGAGCTCTTCGGTCAGCCGTTTGCCGCTGGCGCCGATAACGATGAGCTTACGGATGTCTTCTGTGTGGCTGGCTACGCTTTGGGCTAGATGCTCCAGCGGCAGGCCGCGGTCGAAGCCGCCCATAATGGCTACTTTTGGTTGCGGGATTGCGTCCAAGGCTGCCATAGCGGCGTCTGGCGTGGCAGCGTAGGAGTCGTTGTAAAACTTGATAGTACCAATCGTACGTACCAACTCCAAACGGTGCTCCAGCCCTGCGAATGTGGTCAGTACCGACCGTAGGGCCATGACATTTTGCGTAACCTGCCAGGCTACGGTAATCGCCGCGCAAACGTTTTGCCAGTTGTGCCGACCGAGCAGTTTTAGCTCGTCTGTCCGGACGATTTGCTCGCCTGCAATGACAATATTGTCGTTTTCTATATGCGCACCTGGTTCGGCATAGAATGGCATTTTCAGCGCAGGACTATAGCCGGCAATACGCTGCGAGACCTCGCTGCCAGCAAAATAAATTGCCAGATCAGCCGGAGACTGATGTTGAAATAGTTGGGCTTTAGCCAAAATGTAATCGTCCATGTCGGCGTGCCAGTTCAGATGTTCCGGTACTACCATCAAACAGACGGCGATAGAGGGGCCGTAACGTAGGTCGGTCAGCTGGTAGCTGGATAATTCCAGTACGACCCACGAATTTTCAGTGAGTTGCGGCAGGAAGTCGAATGGCGAAATGCCGATGTTGCCACCCAAGAACACCTGTTCGCCGGCGGCCGCCAGCATGCGGGCAACCAATGTGCTGGTAGTGCCCTTACCTTTGGTGCCGGTGATGCCAATAACATGTTTGGTGGGGCAGACACGTAGGAATTCGTTGATGGTGGTCGTAATTTTATTAGCCACACCGGGGTTTTCTTTCAGGATCATGCCTGGATTGATAACCGGCGTGCGCCAAATAACGTCAAACCGGTCAAGGTTTTTTAGGTATCCTTCACCAAGCTGACTTTGTATGCCTGCCGGTATTTCGCTGGCTTTATCGGGGTTTTGGTCACAGATGGTGATGTCCGCGCCTTGTTTTTGCCAGTAGGCAAATGCCGCCCGGCCTTCAATCTCAAATCCTACGAGTGCAACCTTCATGCCTCAACTATACCACGGATAGAAAACAGGGAAGATGCCCTTTTATACGATATATTGCCAGTGCGCCGGCAGATCGGCGCCGTATATGTATGTGCCAAGGGCCGCTACCATGCCCGGTAGTTGGTCGGCGGTTACGCCGGCGATAAGATCATGGTACCGAGCTTCCCACGGCGGGTTTTGTGCCACCTCACCTTTTTCGTTTACCGGCACGGCGACGCCTTCGGATGGAGCGTTAGGGTTAAAGGCGCGCACAATTTGCTTTACGACCTCGTATAAAGCACGCTTATCGGCAATTTTTTGCTTGGTCTCTTCACTCGTCTCACTTGTTATGGGACGGGGATCTATGTCGTTGTTATGCTGCAAATCGGCAGATTTTGCCACACGGAAGCCGATGTCGTGCAGGCCGCGGCGCACGTAGGGCAGGTACCCTAGACGGCCGGGTAGCTTGTGGCGGGTAAGCATGTAGAGGCTATATGCAACGTCATCACCGTAGGGATTATCGGTCGCCATGCACACATAGCGGACTTCCAATGGACTGAATGCTAACATTTTTGCAAGCAATGGCCCATCGAAGTAGCGCCGCGATCGGTTAGTGTCTTCTGCTGCGTCATGAGTGAAGCAGGTGGTGAGGTGTGCGTCGACTTGATCATCGGGGATCTCATAGCCTTCGCGGCGGAGCTGTGCGAAAGCGTGCAGCGCCATCGCAGTAACCGCCTGCGGGTGTTTGTAATACGGGCCGCCGCTATCGCGTATCTGCTGTCCGTGCACGCGCCAGGCTATGTGGTCGGCGGTTGCCAGCGTCCGGCGGTCGGATCGTATCGTCTCTGGAAGTGCTGCGACATCCTCCTCCGCCATGGTCCGGACGATATCCATCGCCTGGTTTACTCTGGGGGCGACGTAGTTGTATGCATCCAGACGGTGGAGGATGGTCCGCATTGCTTCCGGGCGCATACCGCTCATCATGCCGTCTATCGCAGCAGCAACGGCTAAGCGTTCGTCGTTTTCTTGGAGGCCGTAGACATGCTCAAAAGCAGAGAGGTGGCTACCGTAGAGGGTATGTATAATAAACCCGGCCGCCTTGTATGCACCCGTATTGGGTAGTCCAACCATCGGCGACAGTTCTTCCACTGGCGTACCCCACATTTTTGTTGATGTTAATGCATTAGTATACGCGGTATGAACGAATAATAAAGTTGGATAGTACGCTGCCAGATGTGCGGTTGTTCGTAGCGTTGTTTGCAATTTTAACATTTTATGTGACTATCATCACAGACACCTCTGTAATCAGAATGGTATGTTCGGGCGTATATACTAATCTGGCCATACTGAGGCGACTGTGGTTCGTTGCGACCCTACCGTTAGCGACCGGAGCGGACGATGGCCGTAATTTCCCGCCCTACCGGGAGGAGACAACAGCGTGCCGCCAATAATCTTCGCCAGCGAATCATTCCTTAAAAAAGTTGTCTTTGAGCGTGCCCGCCTGGAGCACATCATAGATCCAGTTATAGTGGATGAGGCAAAGTTTATTGGTCTGGGGGCAGAAGGACGCGCCCGGCGGCTGGCGTTCGCAAAGTGCCAGGAGGCGGCAAAGCGCCATGGGGACGCTATAGTGGTGGCCGCCGATACCATAGCAACGTGCGAGGGCAAGCTGCTAGAGCGCCCAGCAGACTTGCGCAAGGCGTTCGCCATGGCTTTGTCATTGAGCGGCAAGGAAATGCTGGTACGCACCGGCGTCAGCCTATACGACCCCAAGAAAGGCGACATAACAACCGAGTTAGCCGAGACGCGGGTGCAGTATCAGCGGTTCATCCGTGCCGATTTGGAACGGCTATTCAAGGACCGCAACCCGCTGCGAGTCGGCTCGGCACTGGGCGTATATACCAATGCACCGGGATTTACCCTGGTAGAATCCATTACCGGTTCGTATACCGGGATGTTTGGTATGCCCATGGAAGTGGTATACGACTGGCTGCGTGTACGCGGCTATCTGGCTTGTTAAACAGCCAGCTGCTGCTTTACCAGCTCTGCTACCTGGCGCGGCGTCATGTCTGCCTTTAGGATAACGGCGTTCACGTTCAGCTCGCGCACTTTGTCGGGGATTTCCTGCTCCCCCTTGTTGGTTAGGACGACTACCTTTATATGTTTGCCCCAGGGTTTGGCGCGCATCTTTTCCAGCATTTCATCGCCGTTCATCTCCGGCATCATTAGGTCCAGTAGGATAATATCCGGCTTCATGACCTCTGCGAGTTGCAGGCCCAGCTTGCCGTTTTCGGCGGTTTCTACCTCGTACCCCTCGGCTTCAAACTTGAAGCGGTACATTTGG
>DASTXH010000086.1:0-7516 GCA_035758575.1 Saccharimonadales bacterium (SeqCode) | reverse complement strand
GCTGACGCCGGGTACGCTCCGCATGGCCAACACGGCTGCAAGTGCAGTGATAGCCTGGTAGTACACTGAGGTGCTACGGTGCACCGGTGGTTATCCGGCATGCGGAACCTTCCCGGCGGCTTTGTTGTAATAACCGACAACTTCCCTTGAAAAGGGCAGCCCAACTTGTTTGAGGAACGAACGTGACGAGTTGTTGGGATGGTTGTCGGTTTTAGCAACAAAGACCCGAGATGGTGGAGCCGCCTTGATCTTTTGGATACTTTTCTATCAAGAGAAAAGTATTTAGCCCGCCACGGCTAGTGGCAAGGTAGAGAATACAGAGAGAAGGACGGTGAGGTCTGCCTTAGTCGTAAAGGACTCTAGGTTGTGTTGTTGTAAAACTCAGTACCACGATGTCAATAAAATCCGTTATACTTTTATACATAGAGCCAAAGGAGGGTAACAGCTTGGCACCTGCTCAAGGTACGCCCGCATCTGCCGATGCGCAGCCAGATCTGCAGCCAAGTGACTACGTGCACTTGCATAACCACACCCAGTTCAGCCTGCTGGACGGTTTGACGCGCATTCCCGACCTTGTGGACTACGTGAAAGACACCGGCATGCAGGCAGTGGGGATGACCGATCACGGCACGCTCTCGGGCGCCATTGAGTTTTATAAAGAAGCCACCGGCAAGGGTATCAAGCCCATTGTAGGCCTGGAGACGTATGTCGCTATGCGTAAGCACACCGACAAAGACCCCCAAAAAGACAAGCAGCGCTTCCATCTCATCGTGTTGGCCATGAACGAGACCGGCTATAAAAACCTGATGAAACTGAGCACTATCGCCAACCTGGAGGGCTATTACTACTACCCCCGCATCGACCACGATTTATTAGAGAAGTACAACGAAGGGCTTATTATCTCCAGCGCCTGTTTGGGCGGCGAGATCGGCGATGCGCTTAAGCAGGATCAATACGACCGCGCAAAAGAGATCGCTACCTGGTATAAGGGTGTGTTTGGTGACCGCTACTATCTGGAGATCCAAGACCACGGCCATCCCGAAAACCCGCTCTACAACGCGGAACAAGAGCATGTAAATGAACAGGTTTTGAAGCTTGGCAAGGAACTAAATATCCAGGTAGTGTTGACCTGCGATGCACATTACCTAAAACATGAAGATCAGGATGCGCACGAAATTTTGCTGTGCGTGGGCACTGGGTCATTCCTGAGCGACGAGAAGCGTATGAGCTTGAAGAACTACCCGCTGCACGTAGAGGATCCAAGCGAAATCATTAAGCGGTGGGGCAAAGACCATCCCGAGGTTATCCGCAACACTAAGGCCGTTGCCGACCGCTGTAATCTGGAAATCGAATTGGGCCGCATCTTGATCCCGAAGTTTCCAGTGCCGGATGGTGAGAGCGAAAAGAGCTATCTGGATAAGCTGGTATTCAGCGGCCTGGCCTGGCGCTACGGCGGCAAGACCGAGGAAGAGGCCGCAAAACTATCAATAGATGAGGCCAAGAAAGTTATTCCGCAGGCAGCCCTGGACCGCGTGACGTACGAGCTGAGCGTGGTGGACCAAATGGGCTTCAACGGCTACTTCTTGATCGTGTCGGACTTTATCAACTGGGGCAAGAACCAGGGCATTATCTTTGGGCCAGGGCGCGGTAGTGCTGCCGGCTCAATCATGGCGTATGCTACGAAGATTACTGATCTTGACCCATTGCGCTACGACCTACTATTCGAGCGCTTCCTGAACCCTGATCGCATCAGCATGCCCGACGTGGACGTGGACATCCAAGACAGCCGTCGTGATGAGGTTATACGGTACTGTGCTGAAAAGTATGGTCACGAACGGGTAGCCAACATCGTTACTTTTGGCCGGATGTTTGCCCGTAACGCTGTGCGCGACGTAGCGCGCGTACTGCAGGTGCCCTATGCCGATGCCGATCGCTTGGCAAAGATGATCCCGCAGCCGGTGCAGGGGCGTCACATCCCCCTCAAGGTGTCCATCAAAGAAGACCCCGACCTCAAACGCGAATACGAAACCAACGAAGTGTCCAAGAAGATTATCGACCAGGCGCTGGTGCTGGAGGGCACGGTGCGCAGCCACGGCGTACACGCCTGCGGTGTGGTAATCGCGCCCGACGACATCGTCAAGTTCATGCCGCTGGAAATGGCACAAAAGGGCGTGGTCACCGTGCAGTTCCCCATGGGCCAGGTAGAGGAACTGGGGCTGCTGAAAATGGACTTCTTGGGGCTATCCAACCTCACTATCATCAATAATGCGCTGCGCATTATCCGCAAGGTATATAAGCAAACGATAGACCTATCAACACTGCCGCTAGATGACCAAAAGGCGTATACCTTGCTGGGCAATGGTGACACTACCGGCGTATTCCAGTTGGAATCTGCCGGCATGAAGCGCTATCTGAAGGAATTGAAACCATCGGTCTTCGAAGACATTATTGCCATGGTGGCGCTGTACCGCCCGGGCCCTATGCAGTTCATCGACAGTTTCATTAAGCGCAAGCACGGTTTTGAACCCATCACGTATTTGCATCAATCCATGGAGCCGGCGCTCGGTAACACCTATGGTATTTTGGTCTACCAGGAACAGTTCATGCAGATCAGCAAGGATGTCAGCGGCTTCACCGGCGGCCAGGCAGATACGCTGCGTAAGGCTGTAGGCAAAAAGAAAATAGACCTTATGCAGAAGATGAAGCCTGCTTTCATTGAGGGCGGTGTAAAACATAGCGGTGTCGCACCAGAGGTCATGGAAAAGTTCTGGGATCAGCTGGAAGAATTTGCCAACTACTGTTTCAATAAGTCGCACGCCGCATGCTACGCGCTGATTGCCTATTGGACGGCGTACCTAAAGGCGCATTATCCTGCCGCATTTATGGCTGCACTGATGACCAGCGACTACGACGACACCGACCGCTTGGCTATCGACATTACCGAATGTAAGCGCATGGGTATTGAAGTACTGGCACCCGACGTAAACGAATCATATCTGGAATTTGCTGTGGTGCCCGACAAAAAGCCGAAAATCCGTTTCGGCATGGCTGCCATCAAGAACGTTGGCACTGGTGCCGTGGAAGAAATGCTGCGCGCACGCAAAGAAGGCGGCGAGTTTATGAATCTCACTGATTTCTGCGAGCGGGTAGATGTGCATATCGTTAATCGAAAAGCCCTAGAAAGTCTTATCAAGGCTGGCGCGTTCGACCGTTTTGGTGACCGCTCCACGCTACTGCACAACCTGGATACTATTACCGCTTATGCCGCCAAGCTTGCCAAGCAGGCGCAAAGCGGCCAGACCGACCTGTTCGGCACACTCGACGACTCATCTATTGCCAAGCCGGAGCTGACGTTGCAGGCGCCGGCAGTCATATTCAACACGCACGATCAGCTGCTATGGGAGCGGGAATTGCTCGGCCTGTACCTGAGCCAGCACCCGCTTGAGGCGTTTGCAATGCTCTTGAGCGAGCAGACTATCGCACTAAATAGCCTAGAGCCAAACCATGATGGACGCGCCGTAGTGGTTGGCGGCCTGGTCACGGACATACGCGAAATTACCACCAAAACCGGCTCCAAGATGGCATTCGTAAAGATAGAAGATATGAGCGGCGAGGTAGAGCTAATCCTGTTCCCCAGCGCATTGCAACAAACCACCGGCCTGTGGCAGCGCGACCGCGTCGTGATTGTACGCGGCAAGGTCAGCGGCAAGGACCGCGAGGGCAATATCGGCAACGAGGTAAAAATACTGGCCGATGAAGCCCGCGAGGTAACGCACGAGCAGGCCACCGCCTACCAGTCCACCGGCCGCAAAGTGAGCACGCCCAAGGCCAACCCCAAGGCTATCGCCAAACAGGCCGCGACAGCCGCCACGGCGCAAGTAAGTGCCCGGCTATACATACGCTTGCAAAGCAGTGATGATCCAAAGCTGCTTATGTCGCTGAAGCAAACTATCGATGATTGCAAGGGCGACACCGAGGTAGTGCTGGTGCTGGGTCCTGAAAACGCCAAACAGATCGTACGCCTCCCGATGCGTATGCGCGCCGACGAAGCGTCCATCAAAAGCCTGCAAACATTAGTAGGCGACCAAAACGTCGTTCTCAGGTAGGTAGTAGGCTGTAATAAACTGCCTGGTTTTCTGGGGCACCTTACCGGATGATGCCGGCGGTGCGGCTGAGGAGGATGCTGGCTACAATAAGACTGATGCCCACCACATCCAGAAGCGGATGCTTGATGATGAACCGTTCGCCGCGTATTAGTACCTTGCGCCAGGCAAAACTATGGCGCGGTACTACAATCGCAAAACCGGCCAGGCCCAGTAGGCACACCAGCATAATGCCCCATGCAGACGAGCCACTGGCCAGCTGGATACGGGCGATATGTTGCGACTGGCCAGATGATACGAGTGATGGAGTATCGGTTGCATGTGTCGATAGCCCCAATGCTGCGGCAGCGCCGGTTGCAGGTGAGGCGTACAGAGCCACTACAAGCGTTTCTGGCCCGTCGTGCTGGTAGTCGGGCACGTTGGCGATACCAAAGCCAACGTCATGATAGCTGGCGCCCAGTAAATTGGCGCGGTGTTCGGGGCTGTTCATCCAGCCCGTTATCACGGACGATGCCGTAGAAAAGCCATATGCCAGGTTTTCACCTGCCGTTTGATAGTTGTAGCTGCTTGCGGTTATGAACGACCAAGGCGTTTTACCATCCGGGGTGATGTGCGACCAATAGTCGCGGGCAGCCATATCGTCGGCTTTGGCCTGGGCTGCTTTGTCCAGCTCCGCATTTAGGCTTAAGATCGACTGGCCGTGGTTGGTACGTTGGGTATTTGTGTCGCTGAGCAGGGTGCTGATGCTCATATCGGTTGCGTAGCCAAGCACACTTTTGTGCGCCGTGCTTAGCCAGCTGTTAGCTACAAAGCCAAAGCTGATGATGGTGATAATCGGCAGATACGGCCAGTACGTTTTTAGGTAGTGATGGCTGTGATGGTGGTGATGGCCTACCCGTTGCTGATCGGCTTTGGTGGCCCGACGTGGTTTAGTTTTTGTCAGCGTCATATATGGTGCTTATGTATACCTTTTTAGTCTAGCACGAGCAGTGTTTGCGCGACAAACTTATGCGATATATGCCAGATGATACAGCGCCATGGCGGCAGCCACGGCCACGTTGAACGATTCTTTTTTACCTACCATGGGTATCTCTACAATGCGGTCACATTCGGCTAGCACTTCAGCCTCTACGCCCTCTACTTCGCGGCCGACCAAGATAGCGACAGGGGTATCGGCGTGAAAACTGGGCAATTTCACGGAGTGCTTTGCCTGCTCTAGAGCGACTACCTTGTAGCCATCTGCTTTTAGGATGGCAATCAGGGGGATGACGTCGTCGGAATGGCTCCAGGGTACAGTGTGCTCGGCGCCCAGCGCTGTTTTCTGGATTTGCCGGTCGATCTTTTGTGCCAGGTGCGGCAGGCGAACATCGGATTCTTGTATGGGGTATGGCGTGTAGCCGGTCAGATGTACATGCTCTACGCCTAGGCCATCGGCGGTACGCAACAGCGAGCCTACGTTGTGGCAGCTACGCAAATTATGGGCGATCAGAATAATTTTTTGCATCTTTATTATATTTCGGCATTTGGCGTGCCGCGTCAAGCCTACCCAGCGTCGTGCTTATGGTCTATACTGTGGGCATGCAGGATAATCAGGCAGACCAAGCGGCACTGGCTGCACGCGCCGAACAAGAACGTGCCACGCAACAGCGTGCGCGCGTGCTAGGCATGAACTATGTGGACACGTCGGCGTTGCCGAATAAGCAGCTGTTCCAATATCTCCTCAGTGTGCAAGACTTATACCGGTTGCGCATGGTGCCCCTGAACGCCAATCAAAGCAACATTCTCTTCGGTATTCTTACTACTACGCCGCAGCCTGCCATGGCCGAGGTGAAGCAGCGCTTTCTGGACCAACTGGTTACGTTCGCCATTATCTCTGACGCTGGTTACAACGAATATATGCGCCTGTACGATCCGCCGAAGCAGGTAGTGTATCAGGATATTTCTCTCAGCAATGCAGGTACCGAGGAACTGGTGCGCAATGTTTCTGTAACACTCGAGCAAATTCGCGCCGACGATATGTTGGCGTATCTGGTATCCCAAGCGTACCGCCTGAATGCATCAGATATTCACATAGAGACGCAGGCGGAGGACGTGCGCATACGTTTCCGCATAGACGGGGTGCTGCATGCTATCGCCCGCTTGTCTCCCGAGAAATACCGTATTCTTGTATCGGTAATTGCCAGCGCCGGCAATGTCTCTACCGCGTCGGATGCTGCACAGCAGGGTCACATAGCGCAAATGGTAAAGATGGCAGACGGCAAGACTGTTGATGTCAATGTGCGCCTGGAGACGGTCCCGACCGTTAACGGTATGGACATTGTCATGCGTTTGTTTAATATGCGGCCAGAAATGTACCAGCTTGATCGGCTGGGTCTGACGCCCTCTGAGCGCGCTGTGGTCGATGGCATTATAGCCAAGCCGAACGGTCTGATAATGATCGTCGGCCCTACGGGCTCGGGCAAAACAACTACGCTGTACTCTATCCTCAATTCGCTGAATAGCGAAGAGCGCAAAATTATTACCATCGAAGATCCGGTGGAATACCAATTCCCGGGCATTACCCAAATACCTGCCCGTGGAGCCGACAACAACAGCGGTACGGCCGATTTTGCCGACAAACTTCGCGCCGTCCTTCGCCTCGACCCCGATGTGGTCATGGTTGGCGAGGTGCGCGATGAAGACACTGCCCGTACTGCTTTACAGGCGGCACTGACGGGACATACAGTACTTACCACCTTCCACGCCGATGGTGCGGCTTCGGCTTTGACACGGCTTGGTGATGTGATCGGCCAAAATCCACTATTTGTTTCGGCAATCCGCCTAGTGATGGCGCAGCGTTTGGTGCGCCGTTTGGATGACAAAACCAAACAGCCGTATAGCCCGGACGAAGCCACGATGCAGCATCTGCGTGCAATTGTAGATACGCTTCCTGCTAATATACAGAAACCCAATCTAGATGGCCTTCAGCTCTATCATCCCGGCAACTCTCCCGAAAATCCCTATGGCTTTGAGGGCCAGTTGGCCATTCGCGAACAATTCCTGATGACCGATGACATCCGGCATCTATTGGAGCAACGCGGAGGCGCCGTTTTGTCGGCACAAGATATAGAAACGACCGCCATCAAAGATGGCATGATTACAATGCATCAGGATGGCTTTTTGAAGGCGATAGCCGGTCTTACGACCCTCGAAGAAGTCTACCGCGTCCTAGGTTAAATCTTTTGCTGTGCCGAAGGCACATATGTTCCCGCTCTTCTGCTGTTCTTTTCACCTGTTCTTGTCTGGCCAAGAACCAAGCCACCTACTTTTGCCTTCATACAAGAACCAAGCCACATGTTCCGCTGTGCCTAACAGGCACAGCGTGCTACTTTTTGCCATCGCGCAAAAAGTAGCCAAAAACGCTAGGCCGTCTC
>DASTXH010000022.1:0-7042 GCA_035758575.1 Saccharimonadales bacterium (SeqCode) | reverse complement strand
ATGCGTTTGCGGCGCAGCTGGCCAGCCTGGCGGAGCTGTTTGTGCAAGACGGCTTTGGCGTGGTGCACCGTGCGCATGCCAGCACCGAGGCAGTAACGCGCCACCTGCCCAGTGTGGCTGGCCTGTTGCTGGAAAAAGAGGTGGATACCATCACCAATGTAATGGAAAACCCCCGGCGGCCGCTGATGGCCGTAATCGGTGGGGCGAAGATATCCGACAAGATTGAGATTTTACACAAGTTTATAGACATTGCCGATGTGGTGGCAGTGGGCGGCGCTATGGCCAATACCTTTTTGGCAGCCGAAGGCATACCCGTTGCCAAGAGCATGATAGAGGCCGATGATATCAGTGTTGCCAAAGATATCATTGCCAAGGCGCGCGACAAGGCCAAGGGCGGCAAGTTTACCTTCTACCTGCCGCAAGATGGTGTGGTGGCGACCAAGGTAGACAAAACCGTGCCTACCCGGATTGTGGGCTGGCAAACACATGTGGTCGCAGACACCGAAAACTATCCCAAGCAGGCGCCGCACGACGCAGGTGAAGTGCAGGGCGATGAGATGATATTAGACATCGGCCCTGTGTCCAGCTCGTTTATCGCGGGTACGATGCAGCTGGCCAGTACGGTGGTATGGAACGGTACGGTGGGCGTAGCCGAGGCGCCCGGCCTGCAGGGTCCGGTTGGTCCTTACGCCCACGGCACCAAGGTGGTGATGGAGGCGATATTGGGTGAGTATGGTCACCGGCCGTTCAGCCTGGCTGGCGGCGGCGACACAGCGGCGTACATCGCCCAGGCGGGGCTGGTGAACGCCTTTGACCACGTATCTACCGGCGGCGGGGCATCGCTGGAGCTGATGGCGGGCCGTAAGCTGCCCGGCGTGGAAGCGCTGCAAGACAAGTAGCCGGGAAAACGCCGCAGTGTATTTATGTGAGGATGGCCACTGTTATATCTTTGCCTTTGTGCGCGGCGGTATGTTTGACCGGCATGCCCGCTGAATGTGTTAGCGGCAGGTCGGCTATGGACATAATGGTAGCGGCCAGGATGGCGGCTTTGTGCGGTACTGCTGCAAGGTCAATGTATTCATCCGGGCTATGCCCCTGGTGGCCGACAGCGCCGAATCCGTCCAGTGCATCGGTGCCATGCGCGTTCGCATTGCCGCCATCCGAGGAACCTCCTCGGACTTCGGCGTAGTATTCGTGTCCCAGAAATGCGGCAATTTTTCCAAAGTTATCGGCTACTATCTGGCTGTACGCCGATAGTTCCATGGGCGGAATGCCGCCGCTGACTGGCACCATGGATAGATCTACGCCCTCGACTAGCTGCTTGCCCAAGCAGGCTTCCCACCGATTTACCACGTACGCCAGATGTTCTTTGGCGAGGAAGCGGACTTCTATGGTAGCTTCGGCATAGTCGGCTACGATGTTGGGCATGGTGCCGCCCCTGAATGGTCCTATGTTTACCGTTACGCCATCGGGCAGGTTGGGTAGGCTGCAGAACTGTACCATCTGGTGCGCTAGTTCCAAGACGGCGCTTTTGCCGCTATGGAACTCTGCGCCCGCATGGGCGGCAACGCCTTTGGCAGTGATGGTATAGCGCTGGACGCCCTTTCGCTGCACTACTACGTTGCCCAGCGTCCGTGCACTTTCCAATGTAAAGACGAATGGATGATAGGTGTGGCATAGTGTTTCGAGCAAGCCGGTATGGTACCGGTTGTCGATTTCCTCATCTGGCACCGACAAAAAGAGGATGTGGCTAAAGTTGGTATGATGGTGTTTCCGCAGCGCTTCCAGCGTGTACAATGCCTGCAATACGCCGCCTTTCATATCGGCGACGCCAGGTCCAAAGAAGTGGTTGCCAATAATGGTGCTGGGCGGTGCAGTAACGTTCTCGCCGTATACGGTATCGTGGTGTGCAAGCAGCAGCAGCGGCCGTGCGGCGGGATTGCTGCCGGCCAGTACTCCAATAACCGCATTGCCGCGTTCGTGCGTAATAATATCTGTCGTAAAGCCAAGCGCAGTTAGCCGTTTTTCTAGGTAGTCCGCCATGGTGTTCAGCCCTATGGTGTTGTCGGATGAGGATGCTATGTCGCAGATAGTCCGCAGTTCCTTGGTAAAACGAGGCATAGCTGCCCGAACGTACTGTTCTGTTTGGGTAAGGATGGTACGGATAGCAGGGGTGACGGCAGGATGGGTATCCGGATGCTGGTCTTGTGACATGGATCAATACCTAAGTGTTACATCGTAGTATAGTAGTCCCGAAAGCCTTTGGCAAATATCCCACTGCCACCTGGCATGGCAGCGCTAGCGTATCTTTTTGCCTTGCAGGTATGACCCAAGTACGCGCCACTGCGCACCGAGTGCCGTGAGTGCGGCCAGTGCTGCCTGCAGGTGCGCTTCTTGGGCGCCAGCTAGGCAGTCTAGGTAAAACACATAGCGCCAGGGGGTGCTGCCGGTGGGGCGCGATTCAACTTTAGTGAGCGGGATTTTTTGTTCGGCAAAGCAGCCGAGGGCTTTATGCAGGAGGCCGGGCGCTAAGTCGTCTTGCCGGCTAAGCTTTTGAATATATAGAGAGGTTTTGTCCGCTGGCTGTGCGGAAATCACCTCATGGCCGGAGCGGGCAAGCACCAGGAAACGGGTATAGTTTTGCGGGTTATTCTCTATGTTTTCAGCTAGTATTTGCAAACCCAGCCGCTGGGCATTGTGTCTGCCGGCGATGGCTGCCCAGGCGGGATTGCCCGACTCTTTCACAAATATAGCACTGCCGGCGGTGTCGGCGGCGGCGTGGGTAGCGGCGTGCGGCAGCTGCTTTTTTGTGAAGGCGGTGCATTGTGCCAGAGCTACGGGGTGGGAGTAAATATTCGTGATGCCATCCAGCGTACTGCCCGGCAAGCTCAGCAGACTGTGGTGGACGCCCAGATAGATTTCGCCGATTATCTGCACTTCGCGGGTATTGCCCAGCAAATCGTATACCGCCGGGATTGAGCCGACCAAAGAATTCTCGACTGCCGACAACCCAAAATCTGCCGTGCCGTCGATGACGGCTTCATATACATCATCAAATGTATCTTTGCAGAGTGGTTGGTATGTATTGCTAAAATAGTGGCGCGCCGCGATGTCGTGGTACGAGCCGATTTTACCTTGAATTGCAACGGTAACTGATTTTGCGATATCCATCAGATGACTATAGCACGGAAGTGTTGCGCACGCGGTAATTGTGCTAAGCTATAAAAAGGTTACGGTTATTCCGAAAAAAACGATGCGCAAACTACTTATCGCCGGCAATTGGAAAATGAACCTCACCACGCACGAGGCGAGTCTGTTAGTGCATCGTCTGAACGAGCGCATTCCCATCCACCAACACCTCGAAGTCGTCCTGGCGCCAAGCATGTTGTATCTGCAGCCGTTGAGCTTGCAAATAGACCGGCGCAAATTCCGCCTGGCCGCCCAAAACGCATTTTATAAAGACGAGGGTGCCTATACCGGCGAAGTCAGTTTTGCTATGCTGCATGACCTGGCGCACTATGTGATCGTGGGCCACTCCGAACGTCGGCTGTATTTTCACGAAACGCTGGAGGTGGTGCGCGATAAAGTAGCGGCCGCCATCCGTAACAAGATCGTACCTATTTTATGTATTGGCGAAACCCAGCAGGAGCGCCGCGCTGGCGAGACGAACCAGGTTTTGCACGACCAGCTCACTACGGCGCTTAGTAACCTCACTGCATCAGATGTTGAACAAATGGTGATAGCCTATGAACCGGTGTGGGCTATCAGTACCTTTGGCGGCATTTTGGCGAAGCCCCACGAAGTTGCCCAGGCCATGCGGCGCATCCGCAATGAAGTCCGTGAGCTGTATGGCGACCGCGCGGCCGAAACAGTGCGCGTGCTGTACGGCGGCAGCGTGGACGACCAGATTGTGCGAGGTTATCTAGAAATTGACGATTGTGACGGCGCGCTGGTGGGCGCTGCCAGCCTGAACTACCACAAATTTGCCAGTATTGTAGATACTGCCTACCGGCTGATGCACGAGCAGAGAAAAGAAGATGCCCGCTAAAAACAGCAAGCCTGCGGCGCCAAAAGCGTTTGATGTCATTGCACCGGGCAAGGCTGCACCGTCACCCACCGGTCGGCCTATTATCGTGTCGAACCGTCCCATGATAAAAGATCCTATGGAGCCTAGTACCAAAAGCAGACCCATCACTGTTCCTCCTGTCGAGGGTGGCACTTCTCATGTCGGCCGCTCTATCGGTATCGAACCGTACAGTAAGTCCAGTTCCGCCGAACAGTCGCCTGATCCAATGGTATCTGCCATCGGTGCTGGTATGCCATCCAAGGAGGACAAGGAACCGGGTGATGTCCCTGCGGCCGCCGAGACTACGCGGCCAGCTCCTGTTGTGATGCCGCCAAAAGACCCTGCTCCAGAGCTTGCGCCCGCCAAGCCGGCCGCAGCGATCAGCGATCCTATTGCTGCAGCCCCACAGCCAGCGCCGTCTTCCGACCCAGTTCCTGCGCCCGCTGACAGCATTGCCGACGATGATGTAGGCAAAAAAGACAGCTCCATAGACCGCCCGCAGCCAGGTGACGTAGCCGCCGCCGAAAAAGCATCGGCTGCCGAGAAGGCCGCTGCCGCCGAACGCGCCGCACAAGAAAAGATCATTGCCAGCGGGCAGTACTATTTGCCTATTGCGGGTGCCGGCAAGCATCGCGGTGTTCAGCGCGCGGTGCTTATATTGTTACTCGTTATCTTGCTCGGCTTGGCGTGGTTGGACATTGCCATGGATGCAGGCATCCTGCACATTCATGGGGTGCAGCCGGTCACGCATTTTTTCGGCAACCGTATATAACAGACCTACTCTACGGTTATCACTACCGGCCCGTATGTCGATAGCAGATCAATGTATGCTGTCGTTCCAAGTTCTATCGGCATATTTTCTAGCACGAAAGCGCCACAAGCGCGTCCAGTACGCGCGCGTTGCGCGGCTGGGCTTCCATCTAAGCGACTATCGTATGCGTTCCACGTAGCCTCAATCGTTGCCCTGAATGTACTGCTTGGCACTCCATCAGGATAGTACATATGCTCGCACTGTTCGCTCATGGTGTACCTCGTAAATGCTTCCTTACTATATCACGATCACGCGGCATATCATGTAAGTCATCGCTATATAAAAATAGCGACCATGCGGCCGCTATTTTATGGTTGGTGGCCTTAGCAGCCTAGAAAATGATGCGTACGCCGCCCAATTCATCGTAGCTGAACGGATGGTGGCCATGGATAGAACCGATGAGCATACGGTTTTTGCGTACCTTGAACTCCTCAGACACTTCATCGATCATCTCTGGGGTGAACGGCTTGTCTTTGTAGACGAGCTCTACGTCTAGGTGCGGATACATACCGGCCTTTTTGATGAACGGCAGCGCATCCTTGATTTCCTTAAACACGCCGGCGTGCTCCTTATCTGTGTCGCGGCAAACCACCAAGGTAACCTTGCGGCCGGTTTCATTGCGGTAGATGTAGTTCAGGATTTTTGCTAGACGGTGGGTATTGTGCACCAGTACCACGAAGCGTCCCTGGATCAGGTCGTTAAAGCTGCGCTCCAGATAACGGTTGATGAACGGGATACTGCGGGTCAGCCGGAGTAGCGTTGCCAGCAGGACATCGGCGTAAATGACGCCTAGCACAATAATGAAGGCGGGAATGAAGTAAATCAGGAAGTAGGTAAAGTTGCGCGGATCAAGCTCGATGTTGCCCACAATGCCGCCCGCGGTCGCCATGAAGGCGAAGATAGCAAACAGCACGGGCGCGCGATAGGTGCGCTTCAGGTCGCTGCGGTTCAACTTGAGAATGAGGTTGCCCAAAGCGAACGAGCTCATGACACCCAGGAAAGCAATCGTATACACCCCTGCAAGCGACAACAGCTGGCCATGGGTAATGAGCAGTACAGAGCTACAGAGCGCAAAGAAGATCAGGATGATGTATGGATAGGAACCGCGCTTGTTCTCTTTGGCAATGAACGGAGGCAGACATGCATCGCCTGCCATGCGGTGCATCAGGCCGCTGACGCCTACGAATGAGGTAAGTACGGCACCCCAGAGCACTACAAATGCATCAAGGCTGATGAAATCGGCAAACCATTTGCCGCCAACCACGCGGGCAGCTTCGGCGAGCAGGAAGTTGTCGGCTGCACCGGCTGCGTGGATAGACATACTGTTAAGTACTACCAACGCGATCAGCGGGTTAAAGATAGTTACGCCGATAAGCATGTTGCGCAGTGTCTTGCGGAATACACCCTTTCGCTGCTCTTCTACGAAGTTTGCGGAGCTCTCAAAGCCGGAAACACCCAAGAGTGAGGCCGAAAAACCAAGTGCCAGAGTGGTGATTATACCGTTTCGTGAAGCAATAATGCTGCCTGTGTGATGTAGGTTATCGACTAACTGGCCAGTGCCGTGGTGTAATGCAAAGAAGCCGCCCACAAGCACAAACGCCGTAAGGGCGACCACGTGTACGGCAAAGATGCCGAAAGCGACCTTAGCTGAATCCTTGATTCCCGAGATCACGAGGATAGCAAGCAGGCCCAGCAGCGCGATGGTTGCCGGAATGACCGGCACGTTAATGATGCGCGTCAGATATTGGACGCCGACCACGCCGGAGAGAACGGCGGTGGCCATGTAGGACAGGATGGTCATAGTGCCCGCAGTGGCGGCAAATGTTTTGGAGGTGCCGTTTAGTAAGCAGTTATATGCACCGCCGTTAAGGGGTAGTGCTTCAACGACCTCCGTGTATACCGATTTGTATAAAAAGAGTACAAGACAGATAAATAAAAGAACGACCGGGGCCCAAATGCCCGTGAAAATAATTGCGACGCCTGATACATAAAGTGCTGAACTGAGAATGTCGTTGCCACAAATGGCTGTTGCGAAAAATTGACCGAGTTTTTGGTGATGATTCCCATCACTAGCTGACGGCCCAGCTGCCTCTGGATTACTCATAAATTGCCTTGTTTAGAGATATATTAGTTATATATGACTTGGCGATTTTAATGCCGAGATA
>DASTXH010000078.1:0-7793 GCA_035758575.1 Saccharimonadales bacterium (SeqCode) | reverse complement strand
CAAGCCGCCGAGTTCCCGAGCTGGTTGTACAAAACAGCAACTATTGCCCAAGGATGGGGAGACGGCCTAGCGTTTTTGGCTACTTTTTGCGCGATGGCAAAAAGTAGCACGCTGTGCCTGTTAGGCACAGCGGAACATGTGATTGGTGCTTATAGCGGCAAAATAGATAGCAGCCAAGCCCAGGCGTCACTAGCTTGGCATTACCAAATACGAATACGCTTTTGGGGCGATACGTACTGGGCGGCATCGTTAGGGATATTGAACGCATCATAAAACGCATCAACATTTACCAGCGTACCGTTGATGCGCAGATGGTTCGGCGCATGTGGGTCGGTCAACAAAAACTGCAGGGCTAATTCGGGGCGGATATTCATGCGCCAAATCCGCGCCAGGGCGATGAAAAACCGCTGTTGCGGTGTAAACCCAGCGACCGTTTCGCTATTACCGCTTTCTGCAACCTTCTGTTGCAATGCGTCATAGGCAATGAGCGCCCCGCCCAAGTCGGCGATATTTTCGCCCAGAGTAAGCGAGCCGTTGACGTGCCGGCCGTCTACCATGTATGCGTCGTATTGTTTGGTGAGTGCTTTGGTACGTGCGTCAAACTTGGCGCGATCTTCATCTGTCCACCAGGAATGAAGATTACCAACCGCATCATACAGGGACCCCTTATCGTCGAACCCATGAGTAATCTCGTGCCCGATAACCATACCAATGCCGCCATAGTTGGCGGCAAAATCACCATCGGGATCAAAAAATGGCGGTTGCAAAATGCCGGCTGGAAACGTGATGGTATTGGTATTGCTCCAGTAATAGGCATTCACCATGGCGGGCGACATCAACCACTCCTTACAATCTACCGGCTTTGGCAGACGCAGCATATCGTAGCGGAACTCGAAAGCACGTATGGCAATGGTGTTCGCGGCATACGTATCACCCAACTCCAGCCCATCGTACGAACGCCAGGTATCGGGATAACCCAGCAGCGCCTGAAAGGTATCCAACTTTTCGTTGGCGCGCGCTTTGGTCTGAGGCGACATCCAATCCAGCCGGGCAATGCGGCTGCGCAGCGCTGACTTAATATGATCTACCAGGTCGTATATGGCCGCTTTGGCGCCTTCGCTAAAGTACGCATCGGTAAAGACACGTCCGGTCGGCTCAGGCAATAGCCGCATACAGCTGTTGATAACACGGCGATAGCGCGGCTCCTGCTGGGTTGCGCCGCCCAGCACCGTGCCGTAAAAGCCAAAATGCAGCAGTTCATACGGCTTCGGCAGCGCCGGCATCAGTGATACCAGCGCGTGGAAGGCGAAATAGTGGCGCCAGCAAGCCGCGGGCCGTGCCACAAACAGCTGTATAGCACCGGCTAGGAACTTAGGCTGCGACACCAGCACCGGACGCTGCAGCGTGTATCCAATCTGCTTCAGATAATCCGGCCAGTCAAAACCGGGGAAAGCCGCTGTGAGCGCCGTAGGTTCGTAGGGGTTATACTGCGCCACCACATCGCGGCGCTCGGTAGCCGTACTGGACAGTTTTGCCAAAGCAGTTTCTATATCCAGCACATCCTGGGCACCCTGGCCGGGGTCAGCCTGGCCCAGCAGCTTGAACAACTCCACCAAAAAATCACGGTATTTGCCGCGGATCTGCTCAAAACGCTCGTTGTCCTCCAAGTAATAGTCCCGGTCGGGCAGCCCAAGGCCGCCCTGCCCCATGCGGAACACATACTGCGTGCAATCTTTTTCATCCACATCTAAGCCGCCACCCCACACAACGCCACATCCGGCGGCATGCTGCTGCGTAATCCACTTGGCCACACCGTTAGGGTCGGTAATCTGTGCAATACCGTCCAGCAGCGGCTGCACCGGGGCGAGGTCCTGCTGGGCAATGGTCGCCTCGTCCATGGCTGCGCGGTAAAACTGCTTGGCGAGTTTGCCGGTAAGCGCGTCGTCTACCGTAGGCCGCTTTTGCAGCAGCATATGCAACCGGTCTAGGTTGTCGTCACTTATTTCGGTGAATGCGCCCAGGCGGGATTTGTCGTCGGGAATGGGGTGCGCCGCCAGCCACTTGGCATTTACGTAGTTATAGAAGTCATCGCCGGGACGGATGCTTGCGGTGAGTTCGGAAGATAGAGACGAAGGGTGTTGTTTTGCCATTACTCGATTGTACCACCTACCTGCCAAGGACGATGGCTGCCAGCCGGTGGCAGTGGCGTACTAGCCGCCACGGACTTTGCATATATGCCACATACGCCACCAAGGGCACCAGTGCCAGGACACCGAACGTCAATGGTATACCCAGCAGCCCCAGACATTTTTGCCACCAGCGCACCGGCTGTTCCAGCAGCGCGAATGCCAGCGCAACACTGATACCGCTGACCAGCACAAACAGCAGTTGGGGCTGTGCCAAAGCAATGGCCACATACAGGCTATACCCTACCACCAGCGGCACCAAACCCAGCGCTGCACTATTTGCCAAAAACAGAACCGACCGCAGCCACAGCACACTGCGTTCCATCATGAACAGGTCGCGCCACAGTCGCCACATCTGCCGCCAGCGCCGCAAAAGCCGCCGGTAACCCGCGGCAATCATAACCACCGGCGATTGAACCATCTGCTCAATAACAATTGTTGGATCATATGCCGCATGCATAGGCGCCAGCGGCGCACTTCGGCGCAACACCAGGCACGGCTGGTTGGCGCCCAGCACGCCAAAAGCCGCATCTGCCTTGTGCAGGCCGCTTTGCAGCACCTCTAGATACCACGCCACCACGCCCGTCAGCCGGTATGATGGCCGGATAACCACCAGCGGCACCACTGCTTGATGCCGTGGATAATCCTGAAAATGGCACACCGCCCGGCGCACTGTATCGGCGCGCAACATCGTACCAGCATCCAGCACAACTACGATGTCGCCTGACGCACGGCGGCGCATTGCAGCTTCCAGGGCGTCCTGGCGGGTAGCGGTTTGGCAGTGGTAATATGCGGCACCGCTCGCCTGTGCCAGCCAGCGTTGCGCGGCCGCCTGACGCCGTGATACGCCATAACCCACTACCAAAAATGTGCACTTCTTGTACGTATTCCGGCGAAACGACGCCAAAGAATTGGCGAGCCGGCTGTCCTGCCGCGAAACCAGCACCACTACGCTGGCCGCAGGCCGCGTGCGGTACACCGCCCGCCCGGGATGACGGCGGCGCCGGCGGCCCACCCGGGCAGCCGCAATATCAAATCGAGCACCGCCAAAAATCCGCCACAACATTGTTGCCACGGCGCTGGCGGCACAAATGTATAGTATCTCAAGCATGCTACTCGGCCGCCTCCAGCCGGAACCGATACATAGTGCGCCATTCGTTCAGGCTGCCCGTGCAGGTCTGGATGGTCAGCATAGGCGGCCCGTCGTACGTCAGGGCCGACGCGTCATCCGGCACAAAGCTCGTGCTGCCAACAAATACATAGGTAAAAACGTGGCCGGTATCGGTATAAATGATAGCCGGGGAATCCGGCAGCGGCGTATGGTGGCGCAATGCGCCAAATACGTAATTGTTGTTGTGTCCATAAATAAAGGTGTCACCCGCGGCATTGTTGGCAGAGGCACTGGAAACAGCAAACTGCGCACGATAGCCGCTAAGCGTCCACTCACCTGTAGCCACATTGTAATACCCCGGATCAACCGGCAGATCAACCCCTGAAGCCGGGATGACTATCCGCACCGGCCGGCCCGAAATGACTGCCCGGCGTTGCACCGCCAGAGCTGGCACCGGGGCACTTGCCGCAGCCTTGGCGGCCATCATGCGAGCATGTGCCAGCACCCGCGCCGGCACCACGGCCACGGCTGCCAGGCCGGCAATGGTCACCGCATATACCACACCAATGGCAGCGCAGCCTACGCCGCGCCGCCACCAGCTTACTCGTCTCAAAGCGCTCAGGCGCATAATGAGCAGCCTATTTAGAGCTAAGCCGCTGCCAGGCGAATATGCTGGCCTTGCTTGCCGCCAGGATTACGCCCAGGGCAACCACTCCGATGACTGCGCTTTGCAGTACGGTGTTACTGCCGGTTTCGGGTAGGACTGCGGCCACAACGGTTGTCTTTGGCGTAGTTACGGGTGCAGGCGTAGTGGTGGTTGTGGTGGGCGTGGGCGTAGTTGTGGTACCGCCGCCCGTGGTGGCTGCTGCGGTGGTGCAGGCCGCGCCGATCTGTACTGTCTGGTTATTGGCGTTCACTGCTGAACCGCTGGTAGTGCCGCCAGTACTGCTGTTGTTGGTGTTATTGGCGTTACCGCTAGTTGCATTTTGGCTGGTACTAAATACGGTATACACGTTGTTCACGCATGTCACATATGTAAGGTTGTCGGTTGCCGCGATACAAGCGTTGTACGAATCAGTCCCCGTAGCATAGTTGCTACAGCTACTTTGGCTGCCGTCGGCTAATGCTCCTCCCGCCAGCACTACTGGTGCTACTGCCGCTACGGTTAGTAGTTTTACAAGATGTTGCGCCATGCTATTCTCCCTCAGTTATGTCTCTAAGAGAAATTTATACCTTTTTCATAAAAATGACAAACGGTAAATTATATGCTTAACATAAGCGTGATCTACATCTTACGCTTTTCGGCGAAAATATCCAGCACGCGTTGGTAGGCGCGGACATACTGTTCAGCCATGGTCGTATAGTTGAACAGCATGCGGGCACGCGTGGCGATATAGTTGCGGTCCATCTTGAAACATTCGTGTATTTGGTGGTAGCCTTCTACGAAATCTTCAACCAGCATGCCGGTGCGCCCCTCCTCTATCAGCTCGGGCATGGAGCCCCGTGCCACCGCCAGTGTGGGCGTACCGCAATAGGCCGCCTCTAACACATCCAGGCCGAACGGCTCACGGAAGCCGGTTGGGTGCAGATTGCACTTCGCATGACTGAGCAGCTCCACCTTTTCCTCAAACCCCAGCTCGCCCAAATACTCCACCAGCGGGTTATCGAGCAGCGGTTTCACTTCCTGATCAAAGTATCCCTCAGCCAGGTAGTCTATTTTGCCGGCGACTTTTATGCGGATACCCAGGTTGATGGCTAGCTGCATGGCAAGGTGCGGATTTTTGTCACGGTCGAACCGGCCCAAAAAGCACACGTAGTCGTCTGGTTCAGTGACCACCGGAAATGCTGCGGGATCTTCGCCGTTGTACACCACGCCTACATAGTTAAGATCAGGGCACGCAGCCTGTTGGTTCTCGGAGATAGAGGCATAATATAAGTCCCGACGCTTTAGATGGTAGTTCAGCATTTCGAAATTGATAACACCATGCAATGTCGTCAGGTTTGGGAAGTCTCTAAACGGACGCAAGTCGAACCCATGAGAATGAATGATGTCGACGCGCGGCAAAATCTGGCGTAGCTTGCGGCGGGTCGCAGCCTGCACACGAGTAACTTTACGCATATATGCGGCTACGTCTTTCTTGAGTTTTGGAAAAAAGAGCGATTCGGGGGCAATAGGCACCAGCTCGCAGCCTACCTTTGAATCGCCCGAAGCGAGCAGAATTGGTTCATGACCAGCAGCCATAAGACCGCGGATAAGATAATATATGATCAGCTCCGTACCGCCATACCGCACCGGCGGTACAGGTATAGCGGGAGACGCTACAAGCGCAATACGCATACACGACTCCGTCCTATTCGTTTTCTCGGCTTGGTATATCCAACCGGTTCCGTACCTGCAGCTGAGCCCCCAACATTAACTCCGCCTCCAGGCGCTTGAAGTACAAGTACGCGCCAATCGACCACAGCTGCACAACGTTGCCGGCATGCTCAGCATCTTTGCTGGGGTCGACCAGCTCGGGGAAACCCTTTTCCAGGGTGCTGATAATCCTTCCGGCAACTTCCTGCGCGCGTTGTAGATCGTGCCGCCGTGCCGCGGCGTGTAACAGAGCCTGCTCATGCACCCACACTTTATCGGTATGGTATGTATCTAGGTCTTCCACTTGCTTGATTGCCGACAGATACCCTGCCAGTGTGGCCAATTGCTCACTGTAGGCGACGATTCTGGAGGCATACTGCGGCTCGATTTCTTCGGGATCTATGTAGTATAGCGCGTGCAAAGAGTCACTGCTGGGCGCGTCAATGATGCGGCCGCTGCCTTCCCGGGCAATAATGAAATGATCGCTGCGCCAAAAAGCTTCCATACCCCGCCGCATCATGCGCTCCGCCCGGTAGAGCAACAGTCTGCGATTCAACAGCTGGCCCATTGCCCGCACAGCCTCTTTGTTCTGAAAGTGTACGAGTGAGTAGGCGATGGGGTACTCAGGCTCTTTGATAATGGCGTTCAGCTCAGAGTCTTTCCAATAGGTCACCTTCAGGGCAAAACGCTCGGCGCCACACCTTTGGGGGTCTTCATAAAAGATACCGCGGCGCAAGTGGCTAAAAATATAATGCAGCGCACGGGTAATATGCGGCCGGTATTGCTTGAGCCACCGGGGGCTGCGATGGGGCGCCACCCGGGCGATAGCCAACAAAAATAAAGCTGTCGTGTCGCAAGCGTTATATGTCGTTTCCTTCCCTCGCATCAACACACCCGGACATTCATGGTGGATTTTGCCCGGCTCCTCGCCGCTGATGGCGCTGCGGTGCCTGCCTTGATGCTCAGCAGAATATGCTATCTGCGCCTCCAGAGCGTCCAGATCGTTTGCAAGCAGCCCGTACGTCAAGCTATCGCGCGAAAAATTACTCTGGTAGCCGGGCAAGCCGGCTTTGTATACCCGGCCGTGCACTAGGGCAAGATCTTCCAAAATAGAACGTGCTGGTAGAATAAGTAATCCTCCGTTTCGCACCTCTTAGTATCTACCCTTACTTCAGCGCAACGCTGTGAAAATATACACATCCAGATCTAGCTAGGCGTCATCTTCGGCCAAGCTGACCAGTATTTCACCGCTCACCGGTAGATGATCGGGCGTCCGGTATGCTTTCGGGTCAGTTGGACTTTCTTGTTCCATACCACCTCCTTAGCCGCAATCATATACGCCCATAAACGCACGGTCAGTCAAAAAACATGCCGAAAACCCATGCAGAGCCCAAGTACTGCACGGTGGCAAGACGAAACTGTTGGCGAGTATCCCTTGACGTCAAGGAACAGATGAGCTAAAATAAGGGGTATGAAATCCCCTCGCTACACCGTCGATACCTTCCACCAGCATTTTCCTGACGATGCGGCCTGCCTCGATTACCTTTTCCAGAAACAATACAGCGGCCTATCTGCCTGCGCGAAATGTGGTGTCGGCAACCCTCGATATTACCGCGTCAACAACCGTAAATGCTATGCCTGCAATGATTGTGGCTACCAGATTAGCCCGACAGCCGGTACGATCTTTGACCACTCCCCGACACCACTAACGAAATGGTTTTATGCGATGTATCTGTTCGGCGTCGGCAAGAATGGCGTCAGTGCGAAAGAACTTGAGCGGCATTTAGGGGTGACATACAAGTGTGCCTGGCGCATGGCGAAGCAGATACGCCTACTGATGCAGCAGGGCGGCGATAAGCTAACTGATGTCGTGCAGGCCGATGAAACATACGTCGGCGCACCTCGAAAACTCGCTCAGAAGTATACAAACAAGATGGCCGTGATCGGCGCTGTTGAGGCCAAGAAAGGCAGCGGACGGATAAAAGCAGTCGTCACCAAGCAGGCTGATGCGACAATAGCGCTTCCATTTTTACGCGCCAGCCTCGCACCTGGCTCAACGCTCCATACTGACGACAGCCGCATATACAACCGTGTGAAACGAGACTTTACCCATGAGTTCGTCAATCACTCGAAGCTGGAG
>DASTXH010000073.1:0-13287 GCA_035758575.1 Saccharimonadales bacterium (SeqCode) | reverse complement strand
CAAGCCGCCGAGTTCCCGAGCTGGTTGTACAAAACAGCAACTATTGCCCAAGGATGGGGAGACGGCCTAGCGTTTTTGGCTACTTTTTGCGCGATGGCAAAAAGTAGCACGCTGTGCCTGTTAGGCACAGCGGAACATGTGTTAAGTTTTGCATCAAGGTAAAAGGAGGTGGTCGGTTCCCGCCAGAGGGAACAAGGCAGAAGAAACAGCAAAAGAATAAGAAACACAGATGTGCCATGATGGGCACACACCGGCTGTCGTGAAATGACGTGAAAACTTGAAGAAGAAGGCGTGGAAGGGATGGATGCAGCCAGCCGCTATGGCACGGCGTGGCAAGCGCCGCTTAGGGCTGCCGGGAGCCGGCAATCAGCGGGTGCAACACCTTGCGCGCCGCACTGTTCGCATTCACCACCGGCGCACTCTGCCAGTTCCAGGTGGGGTCGCTCTGTACCGTAAACGTCAGTGCGCCGCCGCCTTGCAGGAAAAACAGGAATACTATCAGGGCGGCCGCCGCCTTCAGCGCCGGGCGCTTCCGTAGCAACTTGCTGAAGCCCAGGCCTGCATACAGGAAAATAATCGGCAAAAACGGCACCAAATACCGGCCATTCACCGCCACAGCTACGCCGGTTTTTGCGTATGCCCGGTAAATGTAGACAAACAAGGTCAATGTATATACGGCCAAGATAGCCAGCATGTATTGCCGGTAGGGATGGTCTGCCAGGATGCGGCGGCCATAGCGCAGGAATAGTGCGCCGCCCAAAATTGCAACGATAGATGCCGTCCAGCCGATAATGGGCAGCGGCGGCATAGTTACGTATGTGTCACTGATGGCAAACAGGCTTCGCTCCCACATGCCGTGCAGCCAGTCGCCCACGTAGTCGTACAGGCTGGGCTTAAACTCACTGGGCTTTTGCTGGGCATACACGTAATCGCGTTGCCATGGGCCATATTGCGAGCAATCCGCCACGCTCAGCACCTGTGCGCAGTCGGGAATGGGCGTATGGTAGCGCACGGTGTTCACCACGTAGCGTTCCGAAAACAGCCCGATTGATACGACCAGTAACAGGCCCATTGCTACGGTAACAGCAGGCGACCGCCGTAATCCCGCAAGTGTGCCGCTCCACAGTGCGGCCCAATGCCGCCGCTGTCCCCATAGCTGCCAGGCCATAATAGTAGCCACCGCGGCCAGTATCGGCAAAAATGCGTATTTGATAAGACAGGCAAGCAGTAACAGGCTTGCCAGCAGGGAGCTTTGCGCGAAGGTTAGCTTGCCGGCGCGCAGTGCATCAGACCACGCAAAGACCAACAGGAGCGTGCCGGCCGTCACCGGGAAAAGCAGGTTATCGTAGTTGATCTGGGCGGCCAGGAACGGCACGATGGGCAGCAGGCTCACCAGCAGCAGGCAGGTATGTACAAGCGGCCGCGATCCACCCAGCCGCAGCAGCAATCGCCGGAACAGCACGAAGCCGGATGTAAATAGGGCGATATTCATAATACGCAGGATGATTATTTGTGCGGCAGTATTAGGAGTTATAAGCCGTATGAGCCGGTAGGGGACGCTCATTAGGAAGTGGTACAGGTACGACGGGTCGCGCGCGATGGCGCCGAACGAATCGGCGTTGGCCGGCTGGTGGGTAAAGAACGGCAGCCATTGGTCGGCATGGAGCTGTATCAGGCCAAAATGAAAGTTTTCGTCGAATGCCATGGGGTAGCGTGCCGTGGCGGCCAGCCACAATGCCTGCAGGACGAAGCAGATAACAATAATATAAAAACAGCGTTCACTTCCCAGGAACCGGATGAACCAGGTCGCCCCTGAGCGGGAACGCCGCCGCAAACCCTGTAACTTCATACGTCTTAGCGTACCACATACGACCCTGCGTTCTGCTGAAGATATATATGTTTTTTTGTGGCGCAGCAGACAGTGCTTGTGCTAACCTAAATATAGCTATGACGAGGGTGTTGTCCGAACTACTTGGCGCGGCCGAACCGATGTTCCACCGGGGGTTGGCGCAGCTGGAATCTGCCAGCGGACACGCCAGTACCGACATCCGTTTGTCTACTGATGTAGAACGGGCGGCGCGTGCAAAATTGCGCCAGCTGGGTCTTGACCCGCGGGATACGACGGGGGATGAGCTGTATGCTGCGCTGGGAGAACGGGTAAGGGCGGATGATGCACGCCTTACAGCCATCCTTAAGCAAAAGTATGGCGATACCTCTATGCACACATCAGTGGGAAAGATTTTGGCTGAACTGCCGCTCGACCGCACTTGCTTTGCGTTGAAGACAGCTGTAGGCAAACGCTTGCTGAAAAGCCATCAACCCAAACATGCAATGAAATTGCTTGGCTACCGCTCGTTCGATTCTATGATGCGGCGTGAGTCGTTACATAGCGTCTATGCGGCAGCATGGCTGCTGGAGCCGCGCAGCTGGCAGAAAGCAATGCTGGAGTCGTACAAAAAACTGCACGCCAGCGATTTCGAAATCCGTAAGCTGTCGGTGCTGGCTCCAGAATCCGAACGGTGGCAGGAGCTTGCGGCTAGCGTGGTGGCGCAAAAGAAACATAACATTGTCGGCCTAAAGGAGTTTGGGGCAATCGTTTTACTACCGTTACCGGCGCAGCGGCCGCCGGCAGCTACGCTTGCCATGCTTGTTTTGGGCTTGCACGAGATCAACGAAGTTCGCGCAGCCAGCACATTCCTGAAGCTTAGCCAGGTAAGGCCCACCTTCGGCCTGTGTGTGCACACCGCTGTAGCCGCCGAGCCCATCATCGGCACCGAATTGCTACAGGGGCAGTTGCCCTGGCAGGTCATACAACGCTACTATGCACGTTTTGCGGATAAGTTCCGGGCGGAGCTGTTTGAGCCGCATATCCAGAAGGAGGATTTGTCGTGGCATTCCGTAGAGAAGGCGCTGAGTTATATTGAGCCATCTATGGACTTCTGGCATCACACAGCCAACCTTGGGATCCTCCATGATCATAAGCCAGTGTCGTTCAATGTAGCCGATGCCGTACTGAATTTCTGTAATCAATTGCCGTATGAACAGCGCATGGTGCAGCATTTGCGCCGCAGCCTGTGGCACGAACTTATTATGCGTTATCTGAAGCATGACAATGTCGAGCAGATGGTGCTTGCCGGCCTGGAATCGCAATTGGTTGAGGAGCCGGCGCTGCTATAATGGTTATGACATTCATTACTAATACGGATCAACAAACATGCCAAACGACCTAGACGAACTAAAAGCTTTACGGTACTCCATCTGTGTGTCGGGTGCTGCAGCCGGCAAAACGGTAACGGAATCTCACGACAAAGCCCGAGCCGTAGGTACAGCTATAGCTGCCGAGGGGCATATTGTGACTACTGGCGCCACGGTAGGCTTGCCATATTATGCAGCGTATGGCGCCAAACAGGCGGGCGGGGTGAGCATCGGCTTTTCGCCCGCCACAAGCCTGCGTGAACATATGCGCAAATACCGTTTGCCGCACGACGTGTTTGACTTTATCAACTTCACCGGCCTTAGCTATGTCGGGCGTGACTTGTACCTGGTGCAGTCCAGTGATGCCGTCATTACGGTAGGCGGCCGCTTCGGTAGTCTGCATGAGTTTACTTCGGCACTGGAAGCGCACAAGCCCTGCGGCGTACTGATAGGCAGCGGCGGCACCGCCGACCTTATTCCCGACCTTATGAAAACGCTGGAACCACCCGACGGTGATTTGGTCATATACGATGCCGACCCGAAGCAGCTGGTACACCGTTTGGTAGCGCTGCTGGATAAAAAATATGCAGATATAAAGGAAGACCTTGCCCACGACGAGCATTGGTACCTGCGGCGTGACCCGTTGCAGAGCCCGCCGCCGCGTGCAGGCTAGAGAGGTGCTCATGCGTCTTACGTTTCACAAGCTCAACCGTACGGACATCTGGCTTGTTGTTGTCATGTGCTTATTGCTTGGAGCTGCCATCGTCGCTGCCCTGATCGGCCGGCTCAATGCATCGGTAAACTCGTACGACGACTGCGTGCGTGCAGGGAACCCCGTGCAAATGACATACCCTAGCGTCTGTGTCGGCGCCGGCGGCCAGCGTTTCGTGAATCCTGCCGAACAGGCGCCCGGCGGCCCATTGCCTCTGTAGATCTTAGTTCTGCCACAGCCGGCAGCCTGCTACAATAAAGGCGTGGACAAATTTCGGTTATCCAGCGACTTTCAGCCAATGGGCGACCAGCCTGCAGCCATTGCCGCGTTGTGCAACGGGCTTGCTAAAGGTACCAAAGAGCAGACGCTTTTGGGCGTTACTGGCAGCGGCAAAACATTTACTATGGCAAATGTTATTCAGAATATCCAAAAACCCACTCTTATTCTTAGCCACAACAAGACGCTCGCAGCCCAGCTATACAGTGAATTCAAAAGCTTTTTCCCGGATAATGCCGTCCACTATTTCGTCAGTTACTTCGACTATTATCAGCCGGAGGCTTACATTCCGCGTTCTGACACCTACATAGAAAAAGATTCGCAGATCAATGAAGAGATAGACCGTCTGCGTCACGCGGCTACTGACGCTTTATTGAGTCGTCGGGACGTTATTATCGTAGCCAGTGTCAGTTGTATTTATGGCATCGGCTCGGTGGATGACTACGGCAGCCTGGCTATAGAAGTTCATACCAACGAACGCCGGGTACGCGATAAATTCCTGCGGCAGCTGACGGACATACAATACCAGCGCAACGACATAGACTTTCGACGCAGCACTTTCCGTGTCCGCGGTGATGTCGTAGATGTGTTTCCAGCCGGTGAAGAGGTGGCATATCGTATTGAATTCTTCGGTGACGAAGTAGAGCGCATTACCAGAATTGACCCGCTGACCGGCGAAATTTTAGCGGCCCTACAGACGGTGCGTATTTTCCCGAGCAGCCACTATGTGACGCCCCAGGAGAAGCTGCAGGGCGCCATTGGCAAGATAGAGCAAGAGCTGGACGGTCGTCTGGCACTGTTCAAGCGCGAGGGCAAGCTGTTGGAAGCGCAGCGCATAGAGCAGCGCACCCGCTTTGACTTGGAAATGCTGAAAGAGACGGGATTTGTAAAGGGCATCGAAAACTACTCGCGGTACCTGACCAATCGCGAACCGGGCGAACAACCGGCAACACTTTTGGACTATTTCCCCGACGACTATATGATGTTCATCGACGAATCGCACATGACCGTACCGCAAATCCGCGGCATGTACAACGGCGACCGTGCGCGTAAAGAAGTACTGGTGGAACATGGCTTCCGGCTGCCCAGCGCGCTGGACAACCGGCCGCTCACCTTTACCGAGTTTGAGCGCCACGTAAACAATGTAGTGTATGTGTCGGCCACACCGGCGCAGTATGAACTATCGCGTTCGCCAGAGCCCATCCGGCAGGTTATCCGCCCCACCGGGCTGCTTGATCCGCTCATAGAAGTCCGTCCTATCGAGGGACAGATTGATGACCTGATAGCAGAAATCCGCGCCACTACCGCCAAGCATCAGCGCGTGTTGGTCACAACCCTCACCAAACGCATGTCAGAGGAGTTGACCGAGTATTTACAGGAGTTACAGATAAAAGTGGCATATTTACATAGTGATGTCGATACGCTGGACCGTACCGACATCCTGCGCGATCTGCGCCTAGGTGTGTACGACGTGCTGGTGGGTATCAACCTGCTGCGCGAGGGGCTGGACTTGCCTGAGGTGTCGCTGGTGGCAATTCTGGATGCTGACAAAGAGGGGTTCCTGCGCAGCGAGCAGGCACTTATTCAGACAGTTGGTCGCGCGGCTCGCCACGTAGAAGGGCACGTTATCATGTATGCCGACCGCATTACCGAATCCATGCGCCGTACTATCGACGAGACAACAAAACGCCGAGCGCTGCAAGAGGCGTACAACACCGAGCACGGCATCACGCCAAAGGGTATTAGCAAGTCGGTAGAGAAGGGCATGCGTGCCGATTTGCCAGAAGAGGCCAAGAAAGCCAAACTCGACCTAAAGAAGATTCCAAAAGACGAATACGCCATGCTTGTCAAAGATTTGTCCGCACAGATGGACTTGGCTGCAGCCAATTTGGAATTTGAAAAAGCCGCCGAGCTGCGCGATATCATCGCCGACATCAAAAAGAAGATGTAACTGAGGAGACAGGGACATGAGACATTTAAACCGTCGTGAAATGCTAGGGCTTACAGGAGCAGGGGCTACGTTGTTATTGGGCGGTGGCTACGCTGCGAGCCAATGGCAAAAGTGGTTTGGTGATGTTGGCGTACAGCTCAAATGGAATACAGTCGAGCTGACGCAGGGGACAGATAATTGGCCTACGTTGGAACATGACCCGCTAGCCACAGAAGACAGAAGAACATGGAAGCAACTAGGAGTAACGGCAATAGATGCCGCAAACGCCAGCGGCCAGGGCATCCAGGCTGTTGCATTTGCTTTTGAAAGCAGTACGACCGGACACATCGGATACATGGCAGACGGTAGTGACTTTTTTGGGACGCCTACAGACGACCAAACGCGGCGGGAGGTGGCCTGGAAGCGTGGCGGTAGCGGCGACCCACGCATTACGATGGGGCGGCTTCTGCTGAATGGCCAAGATGCCCCGCCGCAGTTCTATGCAGCTCCTACGGAGTTGCTGGCTCAAGGGACCACAATTGATACTATACGACAGCAATATCCTGGTGTGCCGTACCTGAAGCCATAGCTCTCCACTTCTAACATCTGATACAATAAAAAAATAATGAGTATACTAACACGCGAGGATGTCTTGAAGTTGGCCCGGCTAGCCCGGCTGGACCTGACTGACGACGAAATAGAAAAATACCGGGCGGAACTCAGCAGCATCCTGCAGTACGTCGAGCAGCTACAGGCAGTTGATATTACCGACCTCAAGCCGACAAACCAGGTTACCGGCCTTATCAATGTTATGCGCGATGACGAGGTTAAAAACTATGGCTATGCACCGGACGACCTGTTCAAGAACGTACCAGCTATGCAGGAGCGCCAGATCAAAGTGAAGAGGATGATTGGATAATATGGACGAGTCAAACCGGTGGCTGCCTATTGCTGAAATTGCCCGGAAGGTACGGGCCGGCGAGCTAAAAGCGACAGAGCTAGTTGAACGAGCGCTGCAGACCATTGAAGCTAAGAAAGAATATAGTGCGATTATTGCCACCACCGCCGAGCGTGCCCGCCAGCGGGCGGCAGACATCGACGCTGCAGCCGCACGCGGCGAACAGATCGGCGAGCTGGCCGGCGTGCCGTTTATAGCAAAGGACAACTTCCTGGTATTTGGCGCCGAAACAACTGCCGCCAGCAATATGCTGCGCGGCTTTCACGCGCCGTACCAGTCCAGTGCCGTCGAGCGTCTGGAGCGTGCGGGCGCCATTTGTGTTGCTAAGGCCAACCTAGATGCGTTCGCTCACGGCTCCAGCACCGAGAATAGCGATTTCTTTACCACGAAAAACCCTGCCGATACGTCGCGCGTCCCCGGTGGTTCATCCGGCGGTTCTGCCGCCGCGGTTATGCTGGATATGGCTCCATTCGCGCTCGGCACGGACACGGGCGGTTCTATCCGTCTGCCTGCCAGCTACTGCGGCGCCGTCGGCTATAAACCAACCTACGGCCTGGTTTCGCGCAGCGGTGTAGTCGCTATGGCCAGCAGTACCGATACCATCGGCCCGCTGACGCGTACCGTAGAGGACACCGCGCTGGTCATGCATGTGATGGCCGGCCGGGACGAGCTGGACAGCACCACTATCGAACGTGATGCAGCCGGCTACCGTGATCTGCCGACAGGACAATTACGCGGTAAGCGTATCGGTGTTATTTCGGAATATATGGGTGAAGGCCTGGAGCCCGATGTCCGGCGTGTTATCGATGCTGCTATCGAGAAACTACAGAAGGCGGGTGCCGAAATAGAAGAAGTAAGTCTGCCGAGTCTGCCAATGGCGCTGGCGGTATACTACATCGTCGTACCTGCAGAGCTTAGCAGCAACTTAGCCCGTCACGATGGTCAGCGGTATCCATTCAGCACATCGGATGCCAAAGATCTGGACGAAAGCTACACTCATGCACGCGGCCATGGCTTTGGTGCCGAAGCGAAGCGCCGTATTATGGTCGGCACCTACGTGCTCAGCAGTGGTTATTACGATGCATACTACAAACGCGCACAGACGGTGCGCACGAAGCTTATGAAAGAGTTTGACGCCGCCTTTCAAGGCGTAGATTACTTGCTGGGGCCAACGGCCCCCAGTGTCGCCTTCAAGATTGGCGAGAATGCGAATAATCCTTTGCAAATGTATCTCGCAGATATCATGACGGTGGCCGTAAACCTCGTTGGCGTGCCTGCCATTAGCATTCCCGCGGGTACCAGCCAAGGCTTGCCGGTAGGGCTGCAGCTTATGGCGCCGCAGCGGGCCGACCGCGCACTTTTGGGTATTGCTAAAGAAACAGAGGAACTGCTGCATGCCTAATCTCACCCGCATCATTCTAGGAAGCGGCCTCGTAATCGTCGCCCTCCTTTTCCTGTTGCTCGTTCTGCGCATCCAGCGCCGTTTGCGCGCGCCGAAGCTCGACACTGCCAAGTTCACGCGCCGCTGGCAGGACGTCCAAAAGCTGTGTAACGCCAAAACTACCTGGCCGCTGGCGGTTATCAATGCCGATAAGTTACTCGATGAAGCCCTGAAGAAATCCCGCATGAAGGGCAAGACGATGGGCGAGCGTCTGGTAGTAGCCCAACGCCGCTTGAGCGATAATGACGGCGTATGGTTTGGCCACAAGCTGCGTAACCGCGTTGTCCATGAAGAAGTAGACAAGCTGAAGCAAGACGATATACAAGCCGCGCTGCGCGGTTTCCGCCAGGCGCTGAAAGATTTGGGAGCATTACGCCATGATTGATCCAAAAACCCGCGAAGCCTACACCGTTACCATCGGCATAGAATGCCACGTTCAGCTGAAGACCAAGACCAAGCTGTTTGCCGCCGTAGACAACGATGCACGCGATGCCGAGCCGAACACACTGGTGAGTCACATCTGTTTTGGCCTGCCGGGCGCATTGCCCGTGCTCAACCGCGAGGCGGTGCGCTTGGCTGCCCGCGCAGCGTTTGCGTTGGGTACAAAACCGGCTTTATTCAGCAAGTTCGACCGCAAGCACTACTTTTACCCTGACCTGCCAAAAGGCTACCAGATATCCCAGTACGACGAGCCTATCATCACCGGCGGTTCCATCGACGTGCCTATGGTAGATGAAGCCACCAAAGAACGCCGCATCATGTGTATCGGCATTACCCGGGCGCACATCGAGGAAGACGCTGGCAAAAGTACCCACCCCGCCGGCACCGACTACAGCCTGGTTGACCTCAACCGTGCCGGTACGCCCTTGCTTGAAATTATCTCCGAACCAGATATGCACTCAGCGGCCGTAGCCAAGGCCTACGCCCGCGAACTGTTCCTGCGCATGAAATATGCCGATGTCAGTGACTGCGATCTGTACTTGGGCCAGATGCGCTTCGACGTAAATGTCAGCGTCAGCAAAGACCCGCTCAAACTGGGCACCCGCACCGAAACCAAGAACCTCAACAGCTTCCGCAGTATCGAAAAAGCTATCGAGTACGAAGTAGACCGCCAGATAGAACTGCTCGAAAAAGGCGAGGCCATCGTGCAGGAAACACGCGGCTGGGACGACGCGAAACTGCGCACATTTACCCAGCGCACCAAAGAAGAAGCCCACGACTACCGCTACATGCCCGACCCCGACTTGCCGCCGGTAGTATTAGACGAGGCATACGTACAGGAGATTGCGGACAGTATGCCCGTTCTGCCCGACGCCGTGCGTGCGCGTTTGCAAAGCATCGATATCGATGAAAAAGTGGTGGAGGATGTATTGGACCGCGAACCGAAGGACGTTTTGTGTGTTCTGGAAATCCTTGATACCAGCGGCGCTGCAGCCGCCCGTCGTGCTGTTTTCTGGTTACTCGAAACCGGATGGGTGGATACGCGGCGCGATAGTCTCCTTTCTGCTATGATTGACGCCCGTGAAGTAAGTACCTCTGCCGCGAAAGCTATCCGTGAGGCCATGGCGGGTAGCGACGAAATGCCGCGCGACGCCGCCCAGAGGCTTGGCCTGCTCCAGGTATCGGATGAAGGCGAAATAGCCAAGATAGTCGAAAAAGTCCTAAGCGAAAATGCCAAGGCCGCCGAGGACGTGAAGAACGGCGAAATGAAAGCCATCGGCTTCCTGGTGGGCCAGGTGATGAAGGCGTCTATGGGCAAAGCCAATCCCGGCCTCGCCCAACAGCTCATCAAAAAACAACTTGGGCTGTAGGGCTATGGCGCAAGCTGTCCGTACTGCTGTTATTCCCGCCGCCGGGTTCGGCACGCGCATGCTGCCTATCACCAAGGCGATTTCCAAGGAAATGCTGCCCCTGGTAGATAAGCCTATCATCCAGGTGGTTATCGAGGAGCTTGTTGAAGCCGGCATCAGCAACATCATTATTGTGACCATGCCGCACAAGACCGACATTGCCGACTATTTCGGTCCTACCGAGCCAGGGCTAGCCGCATTGCTTGAGGGTGGTGACGCCAACAAGCAGGCACTGCGCGCGCAGCTAGACGGTCTGCAGCACATTGCTCGTATCACTTTTATCGAACAGCAGGGCGTATACGGCACGGGTACGCCGGTACTATGCGCGGCGCCGTATATTGGCGATGAACCGTTTATCTACACCTTTGCCGACGATTTTTTCATAGCCAAAGAGAATAGCTATGTGCAAATGTTAGAAGCGTACCAACGGCACGGAGCGCCGGTGATTGCCTGCCAGGTGCGGACCGCGCCGGAAGATTACCTTGCCTATGCGTACATGGACGGAACCGAGGTACATCCGGGCGAAGTACGTGTGCGGGCGATGATAGAAAAACCAGGCAAGGATCGTGCGCCAGGTAATCTTGCCTCCATCGGCGGTTTTATCGTAACGCCAGAGGTATTGCCATATTTGGAGCAGGCCAAGGCGGAACTGCCTGCCGGCAGAGAGCTGTTCTTTAATAGCGCATTCGACCGCATGTTGGCACACAACAAGCCGGTAATCGCCCGTGAGATCAAAGATGCCCAGTACTTCGATACCGGAAAAAAGCTGGAGTATATGAAAACATGCGTGGCTATGGCCGCGCGCCATCCAGAAATCGGTACAGCGTTTATGGATTTTTTGCATGATTTTATAAAGGAGAGCAGACCATGAAAAAAGTCAGAAAAGCCGTGATAGCCGCCGCCGGGTTCGGCACCCGTTTCTTGCCGCAGACCAAGGCCATGCCAAAAGAGATGCTGCCGCTGGTGGACAAGCCTATCATCCAGCGGGTCGTAGAGGAACTGGTAGAGGCCGGCATCGAGGACATCATCATCGTCAGCAACTACTCCAAACGCCCTATTGAAGACCACTTCGATGTGCCAAGTGCCGAACTGACTGCCGCACTCACTGCCAGCGGCAAGATGGAACAGCTAGAAAAACTTCGCAAGATATCCGATATGGCCAACTTCGTATATGTGCGCCAAAAGCAAGCGCTTGGGAACGCCGCACCCCTTATTTATGCCAAGCATCTTATCAACCATGAGCCGTTCATCTACGCCTGGGGCGATGACTTCATCGATGCCTCGCCCAGCCGTTTCCGCCAGATGATTGATGCCTATACAAAGACTGGCGGCTCCATTGTGTCGTGCGTGCGAGCCGAAAGCGATGAGGCGTACGACCGCTACGGTATCGTTGCAGGGGACCAAGCTGGAGACGGTATGATCAAAATGACTACTATCGTCGAGAAGCCCGGTAAGGCCAAAGCGCCATCAAATCTGGCCAGCGTGAGTGGCTACTTGTTTACGCATGACATTTTGGAGTACGTCGACCAGATCGTTGCCGAATATGATGGTTCTGATGAGTTGAAAATCCAGGGTGCTATGCAGCGCATGATTGATGAAGGTCATCCATTCTTCGCGCTTGAGATCGCCAACGGCACCTATTACGATGCCGGCAACAAGCTAGAGTACCTCAAAACTGTATTCGACTTTGCGCTGAAGAACCCCGATATATCAGATGAGCTTACGGCATATTTGCGTAAAAAGCTCAAGTAGTACTACACTATAGTGCATAAGGTAAAAGGTGATATATGCATAACGCCGAATCGATCCTGGTTATCATACTCTCTACGACGCTTAGTCTCTTTCTCATAGTTGGCGTCGTGGTGTTGGTGCTGATTGCCAAATTGCTGCAAGCCGTACGCCGAATTGTTGAAAAGGCAGAACAGGTAGTAGAGACTGCCGGTGAGGCCGCGGAGATGCTGCGAAACGCCAGCGGGCCGCTTGCATTCTTCAAGGTCATCGGCAACATCGTGCGCGCGGTAGATAAAATGCATAAGTCGTAAGGAAGGGGATTAGGGTCTATGGGTAAATCACTTAAGAAGTTTGCGCTGTTTGCAGGCATTGCTGCTGCCGTTGGGTATTTGGCGGGCATTCTGACTGCCCCGCAATCAGGCAAAGAAACGCGTGAAGATATTAAGGATGCGGCACAAAAAGGCGTCAGTCAGGCCGAAAAGCAGCTGAAGAAGACGCTTGCTGAGCTGAGCGATCTTATTGAAGACCTGAAGAAGCAAGGCGAGAAACTGGGCGACCGAGCCCGCAAGGAAATGGACGAATTGGTTGAAAAGGGTAAGATGGCCCGCGACAAGGCGCGTGAAGTCCTGAGCGCTATCCACGAAGGTGACGCTGACGATGAAGACCTGAAAGACGCGGTCACACAGGCTACCGAGGCGCTTGATCACCTCAAGGCATATCTCAGGAAGTAACCGTACACTGCGCAACGAAAACAGCCGGACCACCCCGGCTGTTTTTCATTGTTTTCACGCTATTTCACATTTCAGCCTCATACTCCGCTGTGCCGCCAGGCACAGCGTGCTCCTTGTTGTCTCTGCTGTTTCTTCTGTCTTGTTCTTGTCTGGCCAAGAACCAAGCCACCTACTTTTCGCATCGCGGAAAAGTAGGCAAAACGCTAGGCCGAGCTCCCCCGTCCTCGGGCAGCAGTTGTCACAGCGACAATCGGCTCGGGACTCGGCGAGTTAGCGCCTCAGACAAGCCGAGCCGCCGAAGGAAATTGTCGCTGCCACAACAGCTGACGCCGGGTACGCTCCGCATGGCCAACACGGCTGCAAGTGCAGTGATAGCCTGGTAGTACACTGAGGTGCTACGGTGCACCGGTGGTTATCCGGCATGCGGAACCTTCCCGGCGGCTTTGTTGTAATAACCGACAAC
>DASTXH010000070.1:0-1671 GCA_035758575.1 Saccharimonadales bacterium (SeqCode) | reverse complement strand
CGATGAATACAGCGAATACCGCTGGGTGCCGCTGGACGAACTGGAAGCGCTGGAGCCAAAGATTGATAATATTCCCGCCCTCACTACCTGGGCACTGGGCAAAATCAGCCAGGCCAACACTGCGGATTTTATTGTGATATAGAAATGAGCGGCTATCGCAGCCGCTCATTATGTATCTAGTTCTGGCTAGGATTACTCCCGGCGCAGCGCGTCGATTGGGTCGAGGCGCCCGGCGCGGATTGCCGGCAGTGTACCCGCCAACAAACCGATAACCATCGCCCCGCCGACTATGGCCGCCATGTACGGCAGCGGGTAGGCCAGGATATGCGCGTGCCCAATGCCCTTGAAGAGCGTCTTGGTCAAGATGGGGTTTACTATCAGGCCCAGAAGGCAGGCAAAACCAACACCCACGATACCGCCCCAGAAGCCGATGCTCATTGCCTCTACCAGGTACACGAAGGTAATACCGCGGCGACGCATGCCGAGTGCCTTCAACAGGCCAATTTCCTGCGTACGCTCCAACACCGCCATCAACAGCGTGTTCACGATACCGATAGTGGCAGCAAGCAATGCGATACCCGCAAAACCATCCAGCCCGTACGTAATGATGCTGAGCGGCTTACTAAAGTTGTTCAGCAGGTCATCGTATGTCTGCGTGGTGTAGCCATCGCCTTGTAATGCGCTGGCAATTTGTGAACGCATGGCTTTAGTAGGGTTACTCGCCGTTACAACAGTGATGTCGCGGAACTTATCTTTGACCCCCTCGAACTGTGCCATGTCGTTTAACGCTTGGTACGACATCGCCGCGCCCGGTGTGTGTGCAGTGTCCGGCAGTACGCCGGTCACTACCAAGGAATAGTCCTTGCCCGCCTGGGTATTGGTATTGGTCGCATGTACAGTTACCGTTTTACCGATCAAGTCGCTGGCATTCTGAAAACCCAGCGCTTCTACATAGGGGTACGGCAGCACGATACCATTTGCCTGGCTGGACGACGGATACGAACCAGCAGCCAGTGTAGTGGTTATGTCCGGATACGCCGATGCTGCACCTATGGTGTATTTCTGCTGGCCGTTGTACTGGATGTAATCGACGGCGATGCCGTAGTCCGGATACGCCCCTTGCACATTTGCCACTGCCTTGACCTTACTAAGATCTTGGCCATTCATGGTGTATGTCACCTTACCGCCGCGGCCCTCACCGGCCGTCTGCCGCCCGGACTGGTAGTATGGAACACCCGACGAGCTGCTCTGCTGATTGTTGGAGGCCAGGCCTACCATAATCATATTGGGCGTACCGTACGCTTCTATTTGCGTATCAATATATGAACGCAGTCCTTGGCTGAACGCTGTGGTCATACCAAGGGTAAATGTACCGATCACGAACGCTAGTACCGTTAGGAAAGTGCGGAGCTTAGTACGCGACAAGTTGGTCTGCGCGGTGCTTATATAGTCTGGAATACGCATTACTTCACTACCTTTCCGTCTTGAATATGCACCACACGATCACAGCGGCGTGCTAGCTCGCTATCATGCGTCACGATAACCAACGTAATATTTCGATCTTTCTGCAAACGGAACAACAGCTCCGTAACCTGCTGGCCGGTTTCGGTGTCCAGGTTGCCGGTGGGTTCGTCCGCAAAAATAACCGCTGGGTTGTTGATGAGGGCGCGG
>DASTXH010000051.1:0-1316 GCA_035758575.1 Saccharimonadales bacterium (SeqCode) | reverse complement strand
CAGCCCGTTAAAAAACTCCTTTCTCGGCGATGGAATCTTGAAACCGGTTTGAGCGTGGAAACGTCCAGCAGGCATGGCACTCGGAAAACGCAAACCCAAGCAGGAAGAACTGTTCATCGCCACGGCCCAGCTCGCCACCGGTCCGGGTCATCCCTTCTATTCCAAGCTCAATCAAGTCCTCGCTTCTGCCGGCTTTGATGACTTTGTCGAGCAACTCTGCGCCTCGGCTTACAAGCAGGGCGGGCGTCCGGGCATTCCGCCGGGAATTTATTTCCGCATGCTCTTCATCGGTTACTTTGAAGGCATTGACAGCCAGCGCGGGATTGCCTGGCGTTGCGCGGACAGCCTGGCCTTGCGCAACTTTCTGGGCCTGAGTCTCACCGACGCCACTCCGGTGCATGCCTCCATGACGATCATCCGCCAGCGCCTGCCCGAACTGGTGTTCGATAAAGTGTTTCGCTTCGTGCTGAGCCTGCTGGATGAGCAAGGACTGTTGCGCGGCAAAACTATAGCGATTGACGCAACTACTCTGGAAGCCAACGCCGCCATGAAAAGCATCGTGCGCAAAGACACCGGTGAAGACTGGAAGGAATTTCTCACGCGCCTGGCCAAAGCTGAAGGCATTGAAAACCCGACGGACGATGACCTGCGCCGCTTTGATCGCCAGCGCCGGGACAAGAAAGTTTCCAATGAACAATGGGAAAGCCCGACCGATGGCGACAGCCGGATCGCGAAGATGAAGGACGGTCGCACGCACCTGGCGTATAAAGCCGAGCACGCAGTGGACCTGCAAAGTGAAGCGATCGTGAGCGCGACGGTGACCTTCGCCGACCGCAGTGATGCGCAGAGCGCGCCGCCCACCTTGACCCTGGCGCAATCCAATCTGGTGCTGGCCGGCAGTCAGACGAAGATTCAGGAAGTGGTGATGGACAAAGGCTATCACGACAACAGACTGCTGGCGCGGATCAATCGGGAAGGCATTCGCACTTATGTTCCCGAGCGCAAGCAAAAGAGCCGTCGCTGGGAGGACAAGCCAGAGGAATTTGAAAAAGCCTTTCGCGCCAATCGCCGCCGGGTTGGCAGCGACAAAGGAAAAAGGTTGAACCGCTGGCGCAGTGAACGTTGCGAGCGGACCTTTGCGCACGTGTGTGAGACGGGTGGCGGACGACGGAGCTGGCTGCGAGGGATCCAGAACGTGAGCAAGGCGCACACCCTGAGATGCGCGGCGTATAACCTGGGGCTGCTGTTGCGCAAGGCGTTTGGATTTTGCAAGCCGCGGAACGCGCAAGCGGCGGGGACGGCTTTATTTTTGGCGA
>DASTXH010000067.1:0-5609 GCA_035758575.1 Saccharimonadales bacterium (SeqCode) | reverse complement strand
GGTCAGGAGTACCAGCGGAAGGGCCTTGCCTTCCAACTTGCCTTTTAGTTTGTCCATATGTACCTCGTTATGTTGTTTTTACTGTTACGGGGTCGGCGTGCTTCATGGGGCACACTTCGCCGTGCAGTTGGCCTAGTATACCGACTAACTGCTCGCGTTGCTTGTCGCTGAGCGCAGCAAACGTGGGGGCGTGATATTTTGCCAGGACCGCCATGGCGGCTTCAGCCAGGCGCATGCCTTTGGGCGTGACGACCGTCAGGTGTTCGCGATGATTGGTAGGCGAGATGGTTACTTTCAGTAACCCCTGCTCAATCATCAGTTTTACCTGGCGACTGATGCTGGCCTCGGTTTGCCCGAGGTTGGCAGCAATGACCCGCTGTTTGACATGCGGGCCGGCTTGCAGCGACCGCAGAATCTTAAACTGCGAGAAGCCTATGCCCAGCTGTTCTTGCAATACCTGATCGGATTGCTTGGCCAGCTGAAAGGCCACATGCTGCAGCAGATACCCTAAGGTGTTTGTGGTCTGCATATATCAACGTCCGTTTTCCCGCATCATAGTGTAGCGGAAATACTTAACATGTCAAGCTTTTATTATATACATTCGGTATAATGAACCTACGATGTCAGAACGATACATATTGCCCGAGCAAGGTGGTAACCCTACTCTTCAGATAATTTCTCCCTCCGATATTGTGGCGCTGGGTACAAGCCGCGGCGGGAAACCATCGAACGAAGATCGCATCGGCTATGTGCAGGTCCCGAAAGGCGATCGTATATGCACTGCCGACGGACACTGGGGTGATAAAGCATCAGCCACCATTATTAGACATTGGGTCAATCCGGACATGCCGTTTCCAACATCGCGTCAGCAGGCCGTGCGCACGGTCAAACAAATTGAAGAAGGCCTCTACCTAGACACCGGAAATCCGCATATGGATGCCAGCAAAGACCGTCCGCCTGAAGCCTCGTTCGTAGCTATGGAGCTCGGCAAACACGTGCTGCGTGTTGTTGGCTATGGCGATTGCCGCTTACTAGTAGCGCGGCTTATTGATGGCGTTCCGCGACCTTATTATGAGCACGCCAAGCTGGCCAGCTGGCTGGGGGCCTTCTCTATGCTTGGCTTGCGTGACCGCGTACCCGTAACGCAAGGCACTGTGTACGCACAACTTCCCGTAAAAGCCGGCGACACCGTTATCGCCTACACTGATGGACTCGATGAATGTAAATACGAAACGCCGACCATTCCAATCGATGAGATCATGCAACAGGCGTGCGTACAAACACCAAAGTCGGCCGTCGAAAGTTTGATACAACTCGCGCTAGATCGCGGCGGCGAGGACAACGTCAGTGTCGCCGTCATGCGCGTGAGCTAAGACTCGTGTGTTACGGCACGTGCCAATGTATGCCATTGCTCCAAAGAGAGAGCTTGAGCTCGTTGGGCAGGGACGATGCCGGCTTTTTGCAGGACGGCCTCGGTTTCGGTGCGGGTAAGGTGTAGGCCGCCGCTAAGGCTGTTGAGTAATGTCTTGCGGCGCTGGGCAAAACCGGCTTTCACTATCCGGAAATATGCTTTGGTGTCTACCTCTGGAAAAAGCGGCCGCGTCCGGCGTTGCAGGATAAGTATTTGCGAGTCTACCTTGGGTGGCGGCGTGAAAAGTTCGGCTTTCACGATGCGCCCCAATGAAACATCCCAATAGTACTGTGCGGTTACGGACAGCACCGACATATCACCCGGCTTAGCGGCAACACGCTCGGCAACTTCTTTCTGCACCAGCAGCACCGCCACGCTGGGCGGATTGGACGATTCCGACAACACGCGGATAAGATTGCTCGTTAAATAGTACGGGATATTTGCAACTACTTTATAACTAACCGGCAACGAGGTGAGATCAAACCGCAAAATATCTGACCGTACTACCGACAGATTACTGGCTGGCACCCGTTTTGGCAGACCCTGCGCAAGCGCCTCATCGAACTCCACGGCAGTTACCCGGCGGACGCGCTGTACCAGCAAACTAGTCAGCGTACCGAGGCCGGGGCCGATCTCCAGTACCACATCCTCCGTGCTAACCTGCGCGGCATCGCACATAGCCGCCAGACATGACGAATCGGTCAGCCAATGTTGGCCGAGTGATTTATTGGGCGTAGGGTCGCTATACATACTGCATGCATTGTACCAGCAGTGTCATCTGTGACCTACCAGTTGTGGTTGGCCAGCCAGTGTTGGTAGGCATCGTACCAGCCGCCATAGCGGCTTTGGGCATAGCCCGAGCACCACAACAGCTGTGTCACGGGGTTGGTCGCCCAATCGGCGCCAGCGCTGGACATCTTGGCCCCCGGCGTGGACTGGCACAAGCCGTAACCGCCGTAACTTGGCACATAGCCGGCGTACGCCGGGCAGCCGCCGTACTGGCCTTGTGCCTTGGTGGGACACCAGCCGGATTCGTGACTGATAATATAATCGGCGTATTGGTAATCGCTGGGGGCGATACCGGCGCGGGCCATGTCGCCCTTTATACCCGACAGGTTGGTACCTCGTGCCTCTATCTGCGTCACCGGCTGCACCGTCACCACGGTCTGTACTAGCGTACTGCTGACTACTTTGCCGCCTTTTACGGTAACACTGTACGTCAGCACCTGCTGGCCGGGGCTGCCTGCCTGCCGGACAGCGAACGTGCCGTATGCCAATGTATTGTCGTCGACGTACTGGATGGTCATGGGTATCTGCTGTGTAGTGCTTTCTATGCCCGTACCGTCGCGCACTACCTGCACTACCTCGTTAGCGGTCAGTGGTGTGGCAGCGGCCGGTGCTACCGAGCCGGAGGCGCCCAGTACAATATGCTTTTCGGCCAGGAAGTCGCCCACCGTCTTGGCGCGTGTGCGAGTAGCGGCGGCAAAGCCGTTCACGTTCAGCGTTACCGGCACCGACCGATCTATAACGATTTCTTTGCCGATGGTCCCAGCCTGCATGATGTTGCCCACAGGCTGCGTAGTCAGGGCGTCTTCTGGATATACTGTCACGCCAGCCTGCGTGGCGATGCTGCGCGGCGTGGTGGCTGCACTGTAGCCGGAGGTACCCACGGGCCCATCCACGACCTTTACCGGCACAGCACGGTAAATATTGATACGGAAGTCGTCCTGGTTGATAGGCGTATCCTGCGACGGCTCTACAACGTCCCCCCGGTTGATGGGAATCCTCAGCTTTTTGATAAGCGCGCCCACCGTGCGCTCATGACTAGGCACTGTTTGCACCTGGTGGTCATACGATAGAATGACGATGTCTGACCCCACTGGCTTCAGTGATGTGCCGCGGCTATGTAAATACCATAGGAGACTGCCCGTCATACCGGCGAGCAACAGGAACGCTACTACCGGCACCACGAACGGATGATGCCCAATAACATGCAGACGCCGAACCCGCCGGCGATGTCCGACGGCGAGCCTACGGTTGAAACGACGAAGTGTTTTACGCATATACCCCGACGGAACTACAGCCACCGAAAAGAAGATCAACTAATGCCATATGTTTCGTCTATACCATTGTAGCAGCTCCGGAAGAGCATACTTGCGGCCTGGGTTACCCGCACGGTAGGTAGCCTACCCATTCACAATATCGTCTTGTGTCTATGAAATATTGCTGTGGATAAGCTGCAACCGACCCGTCGTCGACAGAGCATAGCCTGGCAGAAGTCACATTGCGTTAGATCACACAATTCGGCTATAGTTTGAACCATTAGTAGTATGTTTTTAACAACAAAAGGACCAAACAACATGCGGCAGCGGTGGACACGTCGAGCGTTCTATATCTTAGGGAGTACGCTATTTGTCGTAATGGGAATGTTGCTGCCGGCAGAACGTGCCTTCGCCGCAATAAACATCCAAGAATATGCAGTTCCCGCAAGTAATAACCCGCTTGGCATCACTACCGGACCAGACGGCAACCTGTGGTTTACTGCAGATGGCGGCAATAAGGTATACAAGCTGACCACCGGCGGAACCTTTACGGGCTACACCATCCCAACTGCGTCAGCAACGCCTTTTGGCATAGCGGCAGGGCCGGACGGTAATATGTGGGTGACAGAAAACTCCGGAAACAAAATTGCTAAAGTGACAACCGGCGGCACCATTACGGAATACGCTATTCCTACTACAAGCGCTTTTGCGCAAGGTATCGTGGCCGGGTCGGACGGGAATATGTGGTTCGTGGAATCCAACACCAACAAAGTGGGCAAGATAACCACCGGCGGTACTATAACGGAGTATAGTGTACCGAGCGCCGCAGGATACCCTGAAGACATTACCGCCGGGCCCGATGGCAACCTGTGGGTGACAGAGGGCAACATGAACAAGATCGCGAAGGTCACTACCAGTGGTGTATTCACCGAATACACCGTGCCGACCAACAGTGCGCGACCCATAGGCATCGCCAAGGGATCGGATGGAAACCTGTGGTTTGCCGAACGCGACGCCAACAAAATTGGCAAAGTTACCACGAGCGGCGTGATTACGGAATATACAATCCCCACTGCAACCTCAAACCCCTACGGCATCGCCCCCGGCCCCGACGGTAACATGTGGTTCGTGGAAAATGTGGGCAAAATCGGGCGCATTACCACGAGCGGCGTGATTACGGAATATACAATCCCCACTGCCAGCTCCAGCCCGCAATGGAACCTTGTCCAGGGCCCTGACGGCAACATGTGGTTTACCGAACATGCTACCAGCAAGATTGGCGTCGTACAGCTACTAAAGCCAACAGCATCGAACAAAACTGCCAATGTCGTAACCGGCAATTCTATTACTGTCAACGTGCTGTCGGACGCCACCAACAACCCCAACCCCGCTACCGTAACTATCGACGTCGCGCCGCAACATGGTACTGCAACCGTCAACACTACGACCGGAGCGATTACTTATGTACCAACGTCTGGATATACAGGGACTGACTCCCTTTCATTCATCGTTTGCTCGCTGGACGACAGTGGCCTATGTTCTGCCGACCCCACCATTACCTTCACGGTAGCCAGCAGTACCCCCAGTGCGCCAAACACCGGCTTTGGCGTTGCCTTGCTTAGCCCGTGGCGCGATGTCCTCTTATACGGCGCAGGCGCAACCGCATTACTAGCTATATCGTTTACCGTCCGCAAACGGGCCCGTCGCTAAGTAGCAACGCTGCCGCCATGGGTCACCGTCGACCGCATCGTCAGGCCCAAAAAGCCGACAAGATCAAACAGCCACAACGGTGGACGCTTATGACGGCACGTGGGCTGCAAGTGCTTGCGGTGTCGCTCCTGCTTTTGGGTGGCGCACGCGGACTAAGCGATTGGGTCTACGACCGCGCCGCCAACCAAAAGGCCGCCCAGCTTATTGCTGCCGCGAACAACGGCACCAGCCACATTGCACCGAGCACGACCAAGCCATCCCAAACAGCATTCGAGGACTATACTGTTCCGGCGTTGAATCCACGTTACATCTACATCCCACGGCTTAATATAACGGCAATTGTCCGGCGGCTGGGCACAACACCAGACAACGAGATTGCTACACCCGACAATGTATACGACGCCGGCTGGTACCAAGGTAGCAGCCGGCCGGGACAACCAGGTGCG
>DASTXH010000006.1:0-44255 GCA_035758575.1 Saccharimonadales bacterium (SeqCode) | reverse complement strand
CTCGGCGGCTTGGCGCCTCAAACATCCCGAGCTGCCGAAGGAAGTTGTACAAAACACTAACAATTGCGCCAGGGATGCTCCGCATGGCCAGCTCAGCTGCAAATGCAGTGATAATTGGACATCCAGCAATAAACCACCAGTACACTGGTGGTTATACGGGCATGTGGAATGTTCCCGGTGCGCCTGTTAGTGAAACTGACAACTTCCTTTGGCGCCTCGACTTGTCTGAGGCGCCAAGCCGCCGAGTTGTCGAGGCGGTTGTCAGGCTTCACAACAGGTGCCCGAGGACATGGAACCGCCCTAAGCCTTTTGGTTATCTCACACCCCAAGCTGACAGGCAGCTTGGGGACCCCGATCTTTTGGGCTATGCCAAAAGTAACACGCTGTGCCTTTAAGTCACTCGTTCTCAAAGAGCGGGAACGGCTAGATATCTACTATCTGCATGCGGTCGGTAGAGCCTACCTCTTTTTGTGGATGGCTGATGGCCAGAATTACAAAGGGCTCTTGGGCGTCAGGGAGTGTGCCGACATTGTGCGGATTTTGGGCGGCTACGAATATGGATTGATGCTTGCCTGCATCCAGCGTATGGATTATGCCATCTATGGTTATTGCGCCCTTGCCTGAAATGGCGTAGATGATATGGTCGCCCAGGTGCGTGTGCATAGGAAAGGCTGTGCCAGGCTGCAGCTCTATAAGGTCACAGCCGATGTGTTCGCCGTACTGGGAAATGCCTGATGCCCCAGATTTGCCACGGATGCCGGGCAGGACATTCCCTGTCTCGTCACGCATACTCTGCCATTGGGCCTCATCAAAAGATCGTAAATGCTCTTTTAGGAAAGAGGTGGTCATATCAGCTCCTTATGGTATTTGTAAGCTAATAATAGCAGGCCGCTGGCGACTTATCATAGGCTCCATTGCCCGCCGCCGGTGCTATGTATCACCCCAGTTATTTCCAGCATGGTTAGTGTTTGGTTGAACCGCATTACATCCAGCTGGCTGGCGGCCAGCAACGCGTCACAGTCGTGCATGCCGCCGGCTATGAGGTCTATCAGGCGCTGCTCTTCGGGTGTGCTGCCTTTGGGCTTTTGGCGGCGTTTAGACTTTTCGGTAATGCCCAGTGCGCGCAAGATGTCGGCTACATCGGTAACGGGTATGGCGCCAGCCTTGATAAGGTTGTTGGCACCTACGGACATGGGGTTGTATATGCTGCCCGGTACGGCCAATACGTCTTTCCCCTGCTCCAGTGCAAAGCGGGCGGTGTGCAAGCTGCCGCTTTTTTCTGCGGCTTCGGTAATAAGTACTACCGTGGCTAGGCCGGCGATGAGCCGGTTGCGGGCAATGAAGTTGGTGCGGAATATGATGCTGTCGGGTCCGTACTCGCTGTACAGTGTGCCGCCCTGCCCTACGATGCGCCGCGCCAGCTGCTGGTGTGACGATGGGTATATATCGGACAAGGGCGTGGGCAGCACGGCCACGGTGCACCCGCCGGCATCCAGTGCTGCCTGATGTGCCAGCCCGTCTACGCCCAGTGCCAGGCCGCTGACCACTACTATCCCCCGCTCCGCTAGATCGCGCGCTAGTTGGGTGGTTACTTCGCGGCCATAGGGGCTGACTTCGCGGCTGCCCACAATGGCTACGCGCGGCCGATCCGCCCAATCTTCGTAGGCGGCACCGGCAGCAAATAGCCGTGCGGGTGCGGATGGTATGGCTCGCAGCGCATCTGGGAAAACAGATGAGCTAAGCATAAGTTTTTTGCTATCCATACAAGTTTGTTACAAAAGTATTGACATAAGTAATATTTTTGCTAGAATTGCAACTTGTAAACGTTATTATAACAGTTTACGCACCTTTTACCCCCCATTTTTCTAACATTATGTTAGATTGCTTTAGAGCGTGAGTGCCTAGACAAGTTGTTACCCTCCACTTTTCTTCCGCCGCGTTTCTTGTAAACGCAGCGTTCTAGAGCAAACTAACCCCTTTAACCCATTACCGCTTGCGGTAATGGTTCCCCATCAATGTGAGTCTCAATGATTCTGCCCTTGCGGCAGAGGCGCAACACTTTTGATTACGTGCTTTGCTGCTTCACTGGGGTGGGTTGAAGGGTGTGTGGGGATGATGCCTGTATAGGATCGTCCCCGAAAAGAGCCTCCGGCGGTGCCCACCCCCTCCGGAGGCTCTTTTTGTAGTGACTAATATCACAACTAAATTGAAAAAATACGAAAAATAGTGTAGAATATGTTTATGGTTAACGCTTCACTTCCTCCAGAGGCTCTAGCCCAAAGCCAGCAGCCATTGCTATACGTTGAAGGTGTCCATGTCCAAATTGGGCAGGCCATCGGTGCGGGTAGCTTTGGCAAGGCATACAGGGCGTTTTCTCCTGAGCTAGATACAAGTAGCATGTTAGCGGTTAAGATGCAGCGGCTGCCCGACTATCCCACTACCCACCGGGGGGCATTGCACGACCCGTCTACATTGTTACATGCGCCCGATATAGAAGATGAGGCACAGGAAGCGCAACAGGTATACGAATCGCGTGAGCGCATTATGCGTGAGTTTCGACTGATGAAGGCCCTGCGGGAGCATCCTGGCGTCGCTAGGGTTCTCCTGGCTGATGTGGTGACCGGCCCCGACGGCAGCGAGTGGGGTGCGGGTGTGATGGAATATTATGAAAAAGGCACATTGCAAGGCTGGATAAAGCGAGGAGGACGGGACACAATACAGGGCATCCATTTTATCAAGGATGTTGCCTCTGCCGTGCAATATGTTCATGACAATGGTTTTTTGCATAAGGACATTAAGCCTGAAAATGTCCTTCTGTCGGCGAATGGCCGCGCTGTGCTAAGTGACTTTGGAATTGCTGCCCCGGCAGACAGTCGCTTCTGGACAAAAGAAGACAGAATGTTTAGCAATTTTGGCACGGCTGAATACGCAGCTCAAGAGCAGACGAACGGGAAACCCACCGTATACTCTGATCTGTATTCTTTAGCGGCTACCGCGTACTGTGCATTTGCAGGTGTGCCGCCATTTGGCAATGTAAACCCTGTCGCCCAGGCGCGTGCCCATCGCTTACACCCTGTACCGAGCTTTGAAAAGTGGACTGGTCAAGCCAACACGAAGCTGCTGAACGCGGTAGAGCCGGTTATAGTCAAGGCGCTCTCCAAGCGTGAACAGGATCGGCAGTTGTCGGTAATGGCCTTTGCGCATGAGCTTGAGGATGCTGCATATGAGGCCATTGAGCCTAGGGCTGTGGCACGAATGGCATTCCCTGAAGCGTACTCACGCAAGCGATCTCAAGAAGTAACTGCTCGGGCATATGACGCCGCAGTGGCTGGGCAACACGATGAAGCGCTGGCCCTGTATGATGAGGCTATCTCACTTGACCAGATAAATTCGAAAGCGCATTTTCAAAAGGCTCATATCTTAGAGTCGTTAGGCCGACAAGATGATGCTAATGCATCGTTTGTGGCGGCGTATAGCTGTCCACTAAAAACACCTGCTGACCTTGTGCGCCGTGGTGCTATATTGGCACGCTTTGGCCGTCACGAAGAAGCGCTGGCCTATTATGCTGACGCTCGTAAACGGGGCCATACGAATGCCGTGTCCTGCACGTACGAAGCTGAATCGATGCAGGCTCATGCAGAAGTGGAGCTATTACGAGGCCGTGACGAGCGCGCCGATGCTCTATATCGCGGAGCACAGCAATTATATGAACTTGCTAGCAGTGAGGCGGCCGAAGATGCTGTTCTTGACAGAATTTCTCACAAGAAGGAGCGGCTTTTGGGACGCATAGCGGCAGTGCAGGCCGTTGCTGCCGCAGTGATCTAGAGGATAAAACTGCGGGTCTCGTGGGGGAGCTGGGCGGCGTAGGTGTATTCGCTGAGGATGGCGGATACTTCCCGAGTGAGGTTGGTCAGTTGCTTCTGCTCGTCGGCAGAGAATTTTTGCAGTACAAAGTCGGCGCTATCCATTTGTGGAGGGTTTTTGGGGCCGATGCCAATGCGCACGCGGCCGTAGTCTTCGCCGATAGCGTTCGTGACCGATTTGATGCCGTTGTGCCCTGCGGCGCTGCCGCCGCTGCGTAGGCGGATCTGGCCGAACGGAATGTCTATTTCGTCGTGGATAACCAAAATGTGGCTCGGAGTAATCTTATAAAAATGGCTGGCTGCCTGCACGGCTTCGCCGCTGAGGTTCATGTAGGTCGTGGGCTTGATGGCAATCACCCGGGTGTCGCCGAACTGGCCGGTTGCCAAGTGGCACTTGAGGTCCTTTTTGTCTTGCCATGGGCTCATTTCCGCCCTGCTTTCTATAAAAGCGTCCAAACATAGAAAGCCCACATTGTGACGAGTGTGGTTGTATTCTTTGCCAATGTTGCCGAGGCCTACTAATAGCACCGTGCGCTGTTGGCCTAGTGTGTAGTATTGGGCGGTGCTGCTGAAGTTGGTGTTGCGCTGGAAGAGTGACATGGGCGGCCCTACCGGTCTGTGGGCTTATGCCGGCGATCGTCGAACGCTACTTTGGTGGGGCTTTCGCCATGCTTGTGGGCTATGTGCTTCTCTATAAACCATAGCTGTATCGGGGTGCCCTCGTAACCGTATGTTTCACGCAGTGCGCGTTCCATGTAGCGCCGATAGCCCCAATGGATAAATTTGGTCTGGGAGCCGAAGACTTTGAACGCAGGTGTGGGGTTGTCGTCTTCCTGTACCATGTAGTTGAGCTTGGGGTTGCGGTTTTTGAGGCCGGCAGGCGGATGGCGGTCGATGACGCGGCGCAGCCATTGGTTAAGCTCGGTGGTCTTGATGCGCTTGTGGCGCTCATCGTCGATAGCTAGTGCCAGGTCAAAGAGCTTGGTGGCGTTCTGGCCGGTAATGCTGCTGGTAAATACCAGGGGTGCCCAAGGCACGAAATCGTATACACCGGTAAGCTGACCGGCCAGTTCGTCGCGGGTGTATGGCGTCTTGTCTTCTACGATGTCCCATTTGCTGACCACGATGATGAGTCCTTTACCAGCGTCTTTGATCATGCCGGCTATCTTTTGGTCCAGCTGAACGACGGGTTGGTTGGCATCGACAAGCAAAATACAAACATCGGCTTGCTCAATGGCGGCCAGCGAGCGGATGACACTGAAATGTTCTACGCCGCGCTCTATCTTGCCGGAGCGGCGAATGCCTGCGGTGTCCATAAGCTCTATTTCCCTGCCCGCTACGCGGATGCTGGTGCGGTTGATGTCGCGTGTGGTGCCTGCTCTGTCGGCAACTATTGCCTGCTGTTTTTTGGCAAGCGTATTGAATAAGCTGGACTTGCCAACATTTGGGCGACCCAAGAGGGCGATGCGCAAGCGGCCGGTGTCTTCTTCGAGCGTTTTTTTGGGGATGACGCGCACCAGGCGTTCCAGCAGTTCGGTAATGCCCTGGCGGTGCGTGGCGCTGGTGCCGACGATTTGCTTGATGCCAAGGCGTTGGAATGTGGTGACGATGTCTGCATTGCGGGCGCGGTCTATCTTATTGACGACCAAAAAAACGGGTTTGCCGGTTTTGAGGGCCATTTTGGCGACGCGGCGGTCTTCGTCGGTGATCATGATGTTCGCTTCGGTCACGACCCAAATGACATCAGCACTGTCAGCGGCCTGCATAATCTGTTCTTGGATGGTAAATTCAAAGTCGTCTACGGGGTCCTTGATGCCGGCGGTGTCTACCATCCAGAAGTGTTGCCCCTGGAACTCGGCCTTGGCCATGGTGCTGTCGCGCGTGGTACCCGGCTCGTCGGCTACGATGGCTTCGCGGCGGTCAAGTATGGCATTGAACAGGCTGGACTTGCCAACGTTTGCCCGGCCAACGATTGCAACAATTGGGAGCTGATTCATTGTTGTTATTATAACAGATAGAACAGAGGCGCGCTAATTATTTACCTGTCGCGGCTAGTATACCTGTGTGTATATGCCAGGAGGCGCGTTAAGGATATATGGTCCAAAGTGGGTGCGGTGGAGTTTGACTACGGTGTAGCCAAGGGCGGCGAAGGTGCGGCGGATCTGGCGGTTGCGCCCTTCGTGCATAATTACGCGCCATTGCTTGTCGTCGCCATCGCGCAAGCGTTCTATCTCGAATCTGCTTACGCCGTCTTCAAGCTGCACGCCGTGGTCACTAATCATCTGCCTATGCAGTGGCTGTAGGGGGTTATCCAGCGCTATTTCGTATACCTTCTGTTTTTGACGACTGGGATGTGTGAGCTCATGTGCCAATTGGCCGTTGTCCGTAAGTAGTAGTAGCCCGGACGAGTCTTTATCCAGCCGGCCGATGGGCTTGAGGCCGTGGTATTGTGTCGGCAACAGATCGTAAATAGTGCGGCTGCCCTGCCCGTTGCGGCTAACTACGTATCCGACTGGCTTGTTGAGCATGATGGTGGTGTATGCGGCGTCGGTTTGGAGTGCCTTTGTGTCTAATGGGCGGCCATTGTAGGTGATGGTGTCGGCGGTGGTTACCTGTTGGCCAAGCGTCGCCAGCGTGCCATTGACTTGTACGCTCCCGCGTGCGAGTTCGGCGTCGGCAGTACGCCGGCTCATGCCCGTGGCCAATGCTAAGAACTTGTTGATACGCATGTCAGTAGTCTAGCGCACTATGCAGACGTTCGCTATGCTCTACGGTGTTCGCTAGAGGGCGATGTTGTTGGGGTCAAAGTCGTTGTGCGGTGCGGGTGGGCCGGCCGGTGGCATTGACGGCTGTGCGGTTGGTGTTGGTGAGGTGCTTGTGGGTGTGACGACAGCACCAAGGCCGCCAGGGGAAGCTTCTTTGGCTTCTTCGCGGGCGAGGAGTTCGTTGAGGTCGGGCTTCGGGGTGCCGGGTATTGGCTGAATAACCTTCTTGCCGCTGATAGTTACGCTGTCATTGTTGGGGCTGGTTGGTGCAACGACTTCCTCGGGTTCGGCCGGGGCTGTTTTGCTGCTGAGGCTTTCAACGGCGCTATCCAGTGCAGCATCGTGGTTGCCTGTGGGTGTTGGAGCGCTGCTGGCGGGCGCATTGGCGAAGTCTGCTATTTGGGCGCCTACGGTTGCCTTTTCGTCTGCTGACGGTGTGGCGTTGTCGGCGACGTCTGTGGTCACGGCCGCGCTTGGCTCCGGGGCAGCTACTGGCATAGGTGCAGCATTGGTGTCGCTAGCAGTTATTTCGGACGCGGGTGCCAGCGTACTGGCGGCTGGGGCGCGGGACGCTGCGGCGCTAAAATCTGTCATAAACGATGGGCGTGGCGTGCTTGCCGCCGGAGAGGGGGCGGCGGCTGGTGCTGACGGGGCTACAGCTGGCTCGGCTGGTACGGCCGGTGCTGCTGTTGGCTGTGTCTGTCCTATTGGCTCGGCTGTTGGCAGCGATATGGTAGGCTCCGGACCTGGAGTTGGAGCTGCGGTTGTCTCAGATGATGGGATGGTGGGGTTTGCATTTGTTGATGGTGCAGATATGACGGCTGGTGTTGAGGTGTCATTGGCCGGGGGAGCTGCGACTGGTGGCGTGGATGCCGCGACTGGTGGCTCGGCAGTCGACGCCGTAACGGTTGGACTGGATGGTGTCGTGGGCGATGCAGTCAGACTTGGGGCAATTGGGGTTGGAGCGGGCGGCGTGGCGACGGGCATGGCCACAGGCTCAGGGGCTGCAGCAGGCGCCGTGGGGATTACCGGTGTTGCTGTAGGTGGTTGGGCTGGTTCCATGGCTACTGGCACGGCTTGGATTGGTGATGTTGCCGGGGGCGTGGCGACGGGCATGGCAGCTGCAACGGGTGTAACCGCCGTGGCAGCAGGGGCTGTGCCGGCAGCAGGTGCTGGAGCAGCATCAGTCAGCTCGTGGGCGGCTTTTACGATGTCTTCTAGCGTCACTTGCGACTTTACGAGGTAGCGGTCGGCGCCCAGGCTGTCGGCGCGGGTTTTGTCGTCTGCCTGGCCGAGAGCGGTGAGCATAATAACCTTGGTATATTTGAGCTCTTCGGTGTTACGCAGAATATCCAACATCTCGAAACCGCTAATGCGGGGCATCATTACATCGGAGATGATAAGATCAGGCTTTTCAGCCTTGGCAACTACCAGCGCCTCCTCGCCATCTTTGGCGGTGACAATGGTGTAGCCTTCGGCTTGCAGGCGTGCCTCGTATATCTCGCGCAGGTTGTTGTCGTCTTCTACCAGCAGTATTTTTGACGCCATGATGATTGTTCCTTACTTATCTTAGCTGTTTATGCTTATATCCATCATTGTAGCAAATCCCTCTAGGTAGCAGAAGCGAGTGAGTTGATGGGTTGCAGTACTTGCTCGCTGCCCGCCTTGGCTTTCAGCTCGCTTGCCTTTGATGCGCTGAGACGCGGCAGGTTGATGTAGAACGTACTGCCCTTGCCTAGCTCGCTTTCTACCCAGATACGGCCGCCGTATAACTCCACGATTTTGCGGCAAATAAACAAGCCTAGGCCGGTGCCACCAATGGTGCGTGTGGCGGAGTTGTCGACGCGGTAGAATTTTTGGAACATATGGGGGATGTCTTCGGGCGGGATGCCGAAGCCCGTGTCGCGTACGAAGAACTGTACTACCTGGTCGTTGCCGGTCAGGCCGAGGGATATTTTGCCGCTATCGGTGTACTTTACGGCATTGTCGAATAGGTTGGTGATAACTTCGCGCATGCGATCCGGGTCGGCAAAGGTGTAGTACAGAGGCTTTACTACTTTGTCCCCTGCTCCGCCCTTGCTGGCGTCGATGGTGCGTGAGGTGCCAAACACGAACTCTACCGCCAGGCCTTTCTTTTCGGCGGCAAAGCGGAGGTCATTGGTGAGCTGCTCGAGGAATGAGCCAATTTCTACTACGTCTGGATGGCTGGTAAGGCGCCCGTCTTCGGCCTTGGCGCTGGTAAGCAGGTCTTGGAAGAGCTTGCCCAAGTGTTGGGTGCTGGCATGGGCTTTCTCGAGGTATCCGCGGGCACGAGTATCCACGGTGCTTACCTTATCGTTGAGTGCCAGTGCCAGATAGCCTTCAATTGCCGCAACAGGGGTGCGCATCTCATGTGATGCGGTGCTGATGAACTCTGCCCGCTGCTGTTCTTCTTTGCGCTCTTCGCTGACGTCTCGTAGTACGCCTACGGCGCCTGTTACGCGCTGATGCTCGTCCAAAATGGGCGACATGACCAGGCTGAGCGCAATAATTTTGCCGGATTTCGTAAGAAGATTGGCGGCGCTGTCGCGAATCGTCTCCTTGGTAGCGAACAGGCGTGCGACAGGATCTTGTCCTGCTGCTACGGCCTCGCCCTTAGTGTTTACTATCTTAAACACTGCTTGCCAGGCTAGCCCTACGGCATCATCCCCGCTCCAGCCGGTTATCTTGGATGCACCAGGGTTAAACAGACGTATAACCTGCTGGTCGTCCACCAATACCACGCCGTCTTCTATGGCGTTCAGGATGATGCCGGATTTTAGTTTTTCGTCACGCAGTGTGTTGACGAGCTTGCTGTTCATGGCGCCTTTGGCCTTGGCCGCGCCGCTGCGCTTGAGCATGCGGATGACAAAAAGTAATACAATAACAACGACGATTGAGCCGGTGCTGATGCTTATAAGCAGTATTTTGTCGTATTGGTTCATTGACGCGTCGGTACTTGTTTGTACTTTATTATCCGGCGCGGCGGACTATTATGCAAATGCTTATCTTGTGTCACCTCTGGACGTTCCATAACAGATATGATACGATAATCCCGTTCCCATTTCCTTGTACTGCTGTGTTCAGGGAAAAGAGCAGCGAGCATGGTTTTGCGAAGGCAAAACTCGGCTTAGCCGACGAGCGACGAGAAAAACCGTAGGTTTGTCTCGTGCGGCGCGGCCCCTTCGTCTAGTGGTCCAGGACGTCAGGTTCTCATCCTGAAGATCGCGGGTTCGACTCCCGCAGGGGTCACCAAGTAAAAAGCCCATCACATTGGATGGGCTTTTTACTTGGTCATTCCCTCGGAATGGAACTCGCGAAGCGGCGTTCGATAATGCGAGCGTTCAGCGAGCAATATATGCCGAACCCAAGAAGCCCTTCTTCTAAAAATGAAAGGCTTCGTGGCGTGAAGCTATACTCCCGCAGGGGTCACCACGTGAATGCCCGAGCCTTGCGCTCGGGCTTTTGCGTGGTAATTTCTCTTTGAGAATTGAACACGCGAAGCGGTTGCATCTCTACGAGATGCGAACTCGCGATAGCGGGTCTCGACATTCGAGGATGCGCGCAATCCCGCCAGCTTGCGGACGAGCATGCGGCAATGCGATCGTATTACCCCCTGCTAGTCGGCGGTAATCAAGCTATTTGGAGTGTAAGTAAAAGCCTGTCTCCACCCAGTTGTGGTCATCACCCGTCTGCTGAGCGTATTTTTGTTGTGAAGTAACCATGAACTCACTTGGGGGAGCGCACATGATGTGGTCTGCCTGCACGCCACTGAGCCGTAGTACAAATTCGCTAGCACGCATACCCGGAAAGGAAGTAGTTGGACCTTCGGGCGCTATATCGGTGAAGCTGGCGTTTACCAGCTGTTCATATTCTCGACCCTCAGCGTATTGTCCAACACGAATAGGAATACTCGCCAACCGAGCTGGAAGGAACGTACTGCGGTAATCCTGAGGAGGCAAATTGAGCCCAATTGCCCCGCTGGCTTTAACGGCTGCGTTGTATGCTACTTCGGTGGCGCCCCCCAATAGGCGGTATGCCCATGTTTTAAGATTTTTTTCTCCCACCGCCCCGCCAGGACTAGTGGGAGCCCCCGTTCGATGGTGCCTTGATATTGCGCTAGGAACTCCGTGACTTCCAGACCGCGCTCTTGCTCTAGTGTATTCGCATGCAGCCCTACCTCGGTGACAAGTCTTCCGCTCTTCGGATCATGGAAGCTCATCTCGACGGCACCCCTACCAGCGAAAGAGAGCATTTTGAAATAGTAGCTGTTCCCGTTCACCAGCTGTTCTTTGCCAAATTCAAGCTGTTGTTCAGGCTGTACCGCTCTGTCCTTGCGGACGAGTGCCATGTAGCCGCCGGATTTACCGTCGTACTCTTTGTAGCCTACAAAGTATATGTTCGACATTTCTCCCGCGAAGTTTTCTACCCTCGTTTGGGCGCCGGGCTTATCAAGGTCGTACGCCTCGGGCATAAACAGCGTGGTCGGCCGCCGCTCCATAATCTGCGCAGCGATACTTTTTACCCGTGCGTCGGGTCCGGTGATACCGCCTGCAATATTGTGTACGGCAATTTTGTTGGAGATTTCGCCTGTTATCATAGAGGTAAATAATATCATGTTTTTACATTAAAACAAATTATGTGTCTTATTGAGTATTGCCGAAAGTGCGTCCAGGCGATGCACTAGGGTTATGTGCGGGTTTGTGCGCACTTCGCGAGAGGCGTTATTAGGTATTATTTCAATATATTATTGACTATGCTAATAGTATGTATTAAATTATGAGACTATGGCAGAAATACCGAAGCAAGAAGACATTGATCCTGAGTTGTTAGCGCTGTATGACGAGACATATCTCTATCATGGATATGGTGTACCGTATGGCGAAAATGGTGAATCAACATGGCCCCTTCCTGATGGCGTATCCGTAGGTGACGTCATCGTAGTTGAAACCGACAACTTTGAGCAGCCTCGCGGCCCGGTACGTTAGAATACCTTTATGGCATACGAAACGGCGCGGCCGGAGCTGCAGGCAGTTGCGGGTTGGCTCGACACATTGGCGATACCACAGTCGGCGCCCTTATATGAGGCTGTTCTTGCAGACTGTCGGGGCGTGGAGCGGCTGCTTGGCCAGGCTGCGGCAAACGCGATTACGCGGCATATTGCAGGAAATCCTAGTCATTTTTTGCCCATGAGTTCACCCAGTCCGGACATACGGTCGTATGCGGCAGTTGGCCAGCGGTTTGGCGCAATGCATGTTTGTGTATATGAGAATGGCAGCCTTTCGCCGGATGACGCAATCGTAAAAACCGTCGGCGAAAAGGCGTCAACATTTGCGCACTACACCCTCTCTGCTGGGGCCGAGGCGCTTGGGGGATTATACCTTCCCGATGACGCCGATGCGGGCTACAGGCCAACAGCTAGCGAGCGTAAGCCGGGCGGGCGTTATTCGGTGTTGTATATTGGTGAGAATGCACTGCGGACGTTTTTTTCTAACAAGCGTTAGTACGCATTTTTAGGTGTGCTGGTAGGTGGCCTGACGAGGACGGCATTCGCACTTGACGTATACCCCGCGGGGGTATCATCATGGAAGCATGATTTACGATATCAAGCGCAGAGCATTACACCGCAGCAAGATCATCCAGGGTCAGGTAAAGGGCCTGGAGAAGATGATAGATACCGAAGCCTACTGTATGGATATACTGACGCAGAGCCTGGCGATACAGCGTTCGCTAGGCTCACTGAACAAGCTGCTGCTGGAGAATCATCTGAAAACACATGTAACAGATATGCTCGCCTCTGCCGACGCTAGCGAACAAAAGAAAGCATTGGAAGAGCTGCTGCATTTATACGAACTGCACAATATTAGGGGAAAATAAGGGGTATAGGGCTATGCATCACCAGGATCACGCGGCGGATATGTCGTCGCCAAAGAAGAACGTATTCACCTGCCCTATGCATGTGGATGTTCAACGAGATATGCCAGGTCTATGCCCTGAGTGTGGTATGAATTTGGTGCCGGCGAAGCCAAACAAGACGCACACGGTGATGGATCACGCCGACCACGACAAACATGCCGGTCACAGCCCTAATATGTTCAAACAGAAGTTTTGGCTGTGTCTGGCGCTGACGGTGCCGGTACTGGCGTTTTCCGACACGGTACAGCACTGGCTGCACTACCGTCTGGCATTCGGCGGCAGCCAGTATATCCCTCCCCTGTTTGGCCTGATTCTATTTTTCTATGGTGGCATGGTATTTCTAAAAAGCGCCAGAGTGGAGATAGCAGGCCGGCGGCCTGGCATGATGACGCTGATATCTATGGCCATCACAGTGGCATTCGGCTATAGCCTGGCTGTGACGCTGCGGTTGGTAGGCGGTATGGACTTTTGGTGGGAACTAGCGACACTGGTAACCATCATGTTGCTTGGGCACTGGCTTGAGATGGCGTCGGTACAGAACGCCCAAGGTGCATTGAAGGAGCTGGCTAAGCTGCTGCCAGACGAGGCCGAACTGGTCACTAAAGAAGGTACGAACAAAGTGCCGGTGGGTGATTTGAAGAGGGGTGATATGGTACTGGTGCGTCCCGGAACGAACGTGCCCGCTGATGGCGAAGTTGCTAACGGTGAATCGGATGTAAATGAATCGATGCTTACCGGTGAATCGAAACCGGTAAGGAAGACTGCCGGGAGCGTAGTTATTGGCGGCACTATAAATGGCAGCGGCTCATTGACGGTCCGCATTACGAAAGTCGGCGATGATACGGTGCTTGCGGGTATCATGAGGCTGGTTGCCGAGGCACAAAATAGCAAATCTAAGACGCAGATTTTGGCTGACCGGGCGGCATTTTACCTTACATTTATCGCTATAGGTGCGGCGGTGGTGACGGTGTTGGGATGGGCGCTATTCAGCGACCGGTCGGCGGCGTTTATCCTGGCACGGGTGGTGACGGTGCTGGTTATTGCCTGCCCGCATGCACTGGGCCTAGCGGTGCCGCTAGTTACGGCCATTTCTACTACTATGGCGGCCAAAAATGGTCTGTTGGTGCGACAGCGTATGGCGCTGGAAGCGGCGCGAAATGTAGACGTGGTGATGTTTGATAAAACCGGCACGCTGACTAAGGGTGAGCAAGGCGTGGTGGATGTGGCTGCCGATGGTGACGCCCGCAACGCGGTGGCCATGGCCGCTGCAGTCGAAGCTGATTCGGAGCATCCCATCGCCCGTGCAGTTACCCGCTATGCGCATGACCGGAGGATACGGCCGTTACCAGCACGTGCTTTCCAGTCGTTGGCCGGCAAAGGCGTCCGCGCAGAGGTAGACGGCCGCACGGTATACGTCGGCAGCCCGCAGTTGGCAGCAGAGCTGAACGCAGATATTCCTCAAGCGCTCCAGGATGCCGCACAGCAGGCAGCGCACGACGGCAAGACGGTTATATATGTGATGGTCGAGAGCTCCGTGGCGGGCATACTGATGTTGGCAGACGGTATTCGCGAGGAATCGAAACAGGCGGTGTCGCGCCTGCATGCCATGGGTAAGCGCGTGGCAATGCTGACCGGCGATAATGCCGGGGTGGCCGCATGGGTTGCCCGTGAGCTGGGTATTGCTGAATATTTTGCCGAGGTGCTGCCGGAACATAAGGCCGCAATGGTGAAAAAACTGCAGGCAGACGGCAGTAAGGTTGCAATGGTCGGCGATGGCGTAAACGATGCGCCGGCGCTTGCGCAGGCGGATATTGGCATTGCCATTGGCGCCGGCACTGATGTTGCCATAGAGTCTGCCGGCATTGTGCTGGCCAGCAGCGACCCGCGCGGCGTGGCCAGGGTCATTACACTGTCCCGTGCAACGTACCGCAAAATGGTACAGAATCTGCTGTGGGGCGCCGGCTATAACGCCGTTACTATACCGTTGGCAGCTGGCGTAACGGCTGGCTTTGGCTTCGTGCTGTCGCCCGCCGTCGGTGCGGTGTTGATGTCGCTATCGACGATCATCGTGGCGGTCAATGCGCAGTTCCTGCGCCGAGTAAGGCTGTAGTAGATGTTGCTGATCTGGTATAGTTGCGCATATGTCGCGGCGATACTATAGACGTGGGTCTTCCGACACCGAACTTGCCGGAGGCTTAGTAGCCGTCATTATTATCGTCATGGCGGTAGCCTATCAAAAGATGGGCCAACGTACTTTGGAGTTAGCAGTCGCTGGGTATTACTGTTGGCTGCGCTGGTTATATTGTTGGTTTTGTATCTGCATTTCAAGCGTGCTGTCCACGAGCGCCGTAAGCTGCAGGCGTTGTCTATGGTAGATATCCGCATTATGGATGGCTTAGTATTTGAAAAATATGTAGCAGAACTTCTGAGGAATCGGGGATATACCAATATCATTCTCACCGAAAAATACGACTACGGCGTAGACATTATTGCAGTTAAGGACGGTGTTCGTTGGGGTATTCAAGTAAAGCGCTATAGCAAGATGGTCCGGGCGGAAGCGGTACGTCAGGTGGTGACAGCGCTAAATCATTATAAATGCCAGCGTTCCATGGTGATTACGAATAGCACCTTTAGCCGTCCTGCTCAGTCGTTGGCGGCAAGTAATGACTGTATTTTGGTCGACGGCAGCATACTGGCCGAGTGGATCGTTCGGTTTCAAGCTGCGTAATGCTGCTGTAGTTTGCGGTTGCTATTTCGAGTCGTTTGCTACCGGGCTGGTGTCGTATTATTACTAGTAATGAGTCATCGCAATGTGTATATCCGGCTGGGGCATGCCGCTGTGGGTGTACTTGAACAAAGTCCTGAAAAATCACCAGAGTTATTGTCGCCCTCGGTGATGAGCGAGGCGCCGCCGCAATCTGTGCAGCTTGCCGCCGGGCATGCCCTGTCACATGCAGATCACCCATTGGCGTTTGACTTACGCAATTATCCGCCGCATGTTGCCGCGGCTGCGCCGCTAAAGCGCAGCTGGATTATCCCTGGATGGCGGGCACTGCGCGCCATGAGTCCCGTAAGCCAGCTTATGCTGGCGGCTGCGTCGATTGGTGTGCTTAGCTTGCCCGCCGCGGGCTACGGCCTTGTGCGCTTGGCGGGTCGCAGCCATACGTTGCCGCAAAAGCCGGCCATCACCACAGGGCAGCAGACGGCATTATCACCTGCCCCCGCCGCGCCCGTCATGACAACGCCGGCGCCGCCTGCGGCTGTTCCCGCGCCTGCCCCTACACTGAAACCAAAACCCACCGCAGCACCCCAGCCATCACCGTCGCCCGCTCCGCTACCTACCCTGCCGGCGGTTGCCGGCAAAGACACCAGCTACAGCCTGGGCGTGCTGGTGCTGAAGTATTTTCCGCTTAGCAATGGCGGTCAGAACATAGACATCGGCGTGACGGGTGACGTGGGCGGATCGTATGCCTCCATCCGGCAACATACGGTGGATATCACCAACAACTTGTTGGTGGATTTGCCGAAAGCCACCGAATATCTGGGTTATAACCATAATGATCCGCCTGCGCTGACGTACCATGTAGTAAATACCATCGAGCACGACACGGCGGTGCCTATCAATGGTACGCTCCACCCCGGCTTTACCTCGTACCCTGATTACTATGGTGTGATGAGCAGTAACAATATTTGTAGTTATGTGGATGGCCAAGGGGTGCGTGAAGTGTGGTTGTTTGCCTACCAGGGGCCCAATAAGCCAGGTACTAACCAGCCGTATTTGTATATTGAGGAATCCAAAATGGCTGGGCCGTATGGGGATATCAGTAACAGCTATGAGTGGAATGACATGCCGGTGTGCCGCCATACCTACGTGGTCTACACCTTCAACTATGGTCGCGGTGCTGCCGAGGCCATGCATTCCTGGGGGCACCAGATAGAAGCTGAAATGAAGACAGTAAACAGTACATTGTTCGAGCTATTCCAGGGGCCGAACTGGCCGCAAGCGTTAGGAACAACCGGCCGCTGCGGCTCGGTACACAACCCACCCAATGCCCGCTATGAATACGACTGGGCAAATCCCACGCCGCAGACATCGGATTGTGAGGATTGGAACCCCGGCGGCCTGGGCGCGACTACCCCAATCAGCTGCGCAGTATGGGGTTGTAATGACATTTCGGATGCGAATAACCCACAGCTGAACTGGCAAATATGGATGTGGCAGAACCTGCCCGGCCGCAACAATACCAAGGCCTATCAGGGCAAACAACTGCGTAACTGGTGGGACGTGCATGGCAATTTTGACGCCGTCATGGGCGGCAGCAAGCGTCTGACGCTTTGATGATCTAGAGTTTTATCTGCAATGCTGACTTGATATCTACACCGTCGGCGTATTTGCACAAAGCGTCCCAAATATCTTTTGGAATCTCCAAGCTGCCTTTTACCGTGTTCTTCTTGAAAAGCGCATCGCCCTGCTCGCCCGGTAAGTATACTTCTGGGAAGTTTGCCATGGGACGTGAGGATTTAAGCTCGGTTTTGAGCACTTCGACCGAGTCGAGAAACGTGTCCATCTCGGTGAACATTTCGGGCGATAGAGCAATGAACAGGTTGCCGGTATCGTATACTTCTTTGACTTGTAAGCCCATGCGGGCGCCCACAAAAGCTCCGGTCAGTACCTCGATAGCCAGGTTTAATCCGTATCCCTTCGCACCACCAAACGGTATGATGGCTTCAGCTTGGGCAGGGTCAGTCGTGAAATTGCCATTCTTATCTATGAACGTATTTGGTGCGAGCGGACGGTTTTCTACGCGCGCAAGGTTTACTTCGCCCCATGGTTTCTGGGCTGCGGTCATATCGAGTATGATGGGGCCTCCTCTTGCAGGGATGCCAATGCTCAGCGGGTTGATGCCCATAATTGGGTCGGCACCGCCGAATGGTGCTACGCCTGCAGGCCCACCGCTCTTCATGATAATAGATACTAGGCCGGCTTCGGCGGCTTTTCGGGCATAGGGCCATAAAACTGAGAAGTAGAAAGCATTGGTAAGGCCGACGATGCCGCTGCCGTGCTGCTTTGCTTTTTGGATGGCCATATCCATTGCCATGTCTGCGCATAGAAAACCAAGCTCTTTGTTGCCGTCGATAAGCGCGTAGCTGAATTTGTCGCGGATTATGTGCGGCGTTCCTCTGTTGTGCAGCCCATCATCAATAACAAAGAATTTGTTTATGCCGTGCGTCCGTTTGCCGCGCAACTCGGCTTCTATAAACGGCGCGATGACGATTTCTGCTTCTTTGGCCGTTAGGCCACGGATGGTCATGGCTGCAAGCATCTTATCTTTCAAGTCGGGGATCGTGACGGTCTTCATGGTCAAACTTCCTAGTTATCTTTCATGTCATTATGGCGTACGTTGCGTGGCTCTGAAAGGTCAGCTGCAATCTATTTTCGGGCGACCAATACAACGGATCGGATGGCTGAGCCTGAGCGCGGTGATTGTACGAGTACTTCTTGCTGATATGCTATGGTAAAGTTGCTGAATAACCGGCCTAACTCCTGAGCGGTGAAATGATGGGATATTCTATCAACCATGTTTTGCGCAATCGCAGTATGCAATCTTCCTTTGTTTTTATTGCGGCACTGAGCCCGCTCTCTTTGAATACGAAGAAAGAGTATCCATCGTCGATGAAGCCGCGGCATAGCTTATAGCGCTTGGCGTAATCTGGTGATGTGAGGCCCTCGTTGATCCAGATAACGCCGCCAGGTCTCAGCACCCTGTAGGCCTCGGAAATCGCCTTTTGGCGCTTGTGCTCTGGTATTAGGTTGACGAGTACGAAGCCAAAGATCACCGCGTCAAATGTGTTTTCGGCAAACGGAAGGTCTGTTGCGCTGCCGAGTATGTATCGTACCGGACTCGGGTTTGTTGTGTGCTTTGCGATAGTTTCGGCGTTGATGTCGATGCCGGTGGCCGAAAAACCTTGTCCCGCCAACCGTTCTATCATTTCGCCGCTACCGCATCCAACATCTAAAATTGACGCGCTACCCTGCAGCTGGCTCGTGAGTTCATTGCCCGGGAATATATTGTTGCCGGGTATCGCCTTGGCGGGTAGTCTTTGCCAATATGTGTGATTCAGTGCATCATGTAACATACCTAAAGTATATGACAGATGAGCCTGGCCTGCCGTTACGAAGTATAGTTTTGCCAGCTCACCCCATCCGAGCGCAACATCGGCTGGTTATCGACGTAGACGGTAGTGTTTGGAGTGGCGGAGCCGACTGTTATGGCTTGAAGCGCGGCTTCGAAGTATAGATGTCGTCTGGTTAGATAAGGGGCGAGATTCCCTGGGCCGACGTACGACATTTTAGTGAGATTGCCCTGGATATCAATTTCAAACGGCAAGGTAATCTCGCTCGGAGAGGATGAGCTGAGCTGTGTCTTGTCTACGGTAACTATGTCTACTATGCTCCAGCCTCCATCTTGCAAGCGGGCGTGGTGCCGCAAGATGGTAAGGTCGGGTACCGCTCTGCCCGGCCGGTGCAGGCTGAGCGAAGTATAGCCGCCGTTTGCCATGCTTGCCCGTTCAATGGCGGCAGGATTTTGGAAGGTCTGGAAGAACAAGGAGCTAATTTCGAAATATAAACCGGCTTGTTGCTGTACCAGCCGTTCTGTTTCGTCGTCGTAGGGGCCTATGCCGCCATGCACTTCGTGATTCATGATGGGAGCATTGTATAGCGCTTGTCGTAGTGAGTAAGTGAGCAGCATCAAGATTCCATGCGCCCACTGTATGTTCTAGTGCTAGTTTGACAGAAGTGCGGAACGGACTATACTGTATACCCAAGCTAAGTGACCTAGTTCACATAAAACACAAAGGACCTAGTATGGAAACACCCGAACCTTCTCTTCAAGATAATCCCGCGCCGATGGCCGCTACGAACCGTGGCGGTTTTTTGAAGCGTCTATCGGGCTTGCTTCGCCGCAAGCCTGCGCAGATTGGAGTTTTCGCGGCAGCATTTGTAATCGTCGGATCGCTGACGCTTCTGATTACGCACGCGGCTTCGGCAATTCCCAGCGGGTCGCTTTCTTTGTACGCTGGTAAGTGGTGCCTAGATAACGACCACGGCCATCAAGCGCAGGGTAATAAGATACAGATTTGGCCATGCAACCAGACTAGTGCCCAAGTGTGGGATTTTTATACCGACCACACCATTCATCTTCACGCCAATCCCGCCTATTGCCTGGATGTGCAGTGGGCGGGTACCGCCCAAGGTGCGCCGGTATGGCTGTGGCCATGCAACGGTACCGCCGCCCAGGTGTGGAATGTGGAGCCAAAGGGTAGTAATGTCGCTCTAGTAAACCCGCACGCCAATAAATGTCTAGATAACGACCACGGCCATCAAGCGCAGGGTAATAAGATACAGATTTGGCCATGCAACGCTACGCCTGCCCAAAACTGGGCGACGCCGGCTAGCTCTACGCCTGCTCCCGCCCCTGTGCCTGTCGTGACGCTCAGCGTTTCCCCTTCGTCGGTATCGGATGGCGGTTCGGCCACGTTGTCCTGGAAGTCTAGTAACACTACCAGCTGTACGGCCTCTGGGGGCTGGAGCGGTACGAAAGCCGCAAACGGCACCGCTTCTACGGGTGTCGTGCACGTCACCACTACCTTTACGCTTGCATGCAGCGGCAAAGGCGGAACGGCCCAAAGTACTGCAACCGTTTCCGTTGCTGGTTCAAATCCGACCCCTACCCCCACCCCGACGCCTGTCGGTTCGGGCCATTATCCACCGAACCAAGTCGGCTTGACGGCAAAAGCTATCGTATCTATGGCCGAGCCGGGCTATCTGCAGCAAGTACACGACGCCACCTTCGGTAACCTCATTACCCGTATTGCCGACCAGAGCGCATTTCATACCAGCAACCGTGAGCTGACGCACGACTATGCTAAGCATACCGTCTGGAATGCCGATGATTCGTTGATCCTGCTGGATGGCTGGGATTACGACACTGGCTATCTGTTGGACGGCAGCGGCCGTTACCTTCGCACCCTGCACTTGCCTGATGGCAACCACTCTGCCCGCTGGAGCAACGTGAACCCCAATAACCTTTACGGCATACCCGACCATCCTGGCGTGGACAACAGCGGCAACCAATTGGTGGTCATGCACCCCAAGACCGATACTTCCACGAACCCTGCCCAGACGGTGCTGCATACCTTCAGCCAGTTCGACAACCCTGGCGCAAACATGAGCTTCGGCCTTGAGGAGGGCAACTTCTCGAACGACGATTCGCTTGGTGTAGTGGTGGGCTGGAGCAGTGCGCACCACAGCTGGGGCGTGGTAACCTTCCGCATGACTAATACGACCAGCCTAACGCCATCGGTCAGCGAAATTGCGACTACCTGGCTGGGCTCGGCTGGCGGGTCAGATAACAACCCAGATAATGCGGGCTGGAATAACGTATCTGCTATGCCCAAGAGCGACGGTATCGTCATTGAATGGAACAGTATCGGCAGCGGTATCAACCAGGGTATCGAATGGATGAACCCCACTATGACCACCAAGATCCATGTCACCAACAACAACGACCACTACGACGAAGGCTTGGACGCCAGCGGTAACGAAATGCTGGTGATGAGCTGCGATGAGCCGGGTGATGGTTCTACGAATGCGTGCATCAATGTATCGCAGAGTGGTGGCTCGCCCTGGCTGGCAGCGTATGGCATGAACGGCTCGGGCCCGACCGGTCACAACATCAACCTGTACCCCACCAACTACCCGAACCTTAGCGAAAGTGTGCACATCTCTTGCCGCAACCTACAGCGCCCAGGCTGGTGCTATATCAGTGATATGACCAACAACCACTCCGCACCTATCGGCCTGAGCCAGATCTACGCTATGAAGCTGGATGGATCGCATACGGTAGAAGTGTTCGGCGCGAACCACGGCAGCTACAACTCCTGTAGTAGTTGCAACGAGTACTCTGCCCGCGCCGTTCCATCCCAAGACGGTACCAAGGTAATATTCGCTTCGGACTGGGGTAAGGGCACGGCATCACCGGCATACGACTACCTCATCCAGTGGCCATAACCCGCTCTTGGGGATAGAAAATGGACGCCATCTTCCGGCGTCCATTTTTCGTTTCAGGCAAGCCTAGCGCGTGACCGTGATGGTCTTGCCCTGCTCTGCTCCTGGAGCGCTGACCGTGACGCGGCCGTTGGTGTCTTTGGCTACCTTGAAGCCGGTGCCGTTGGTGGCGCAAACCGTGGCGCATTGTGGGTCTTTCGGCATGGACACCAGATATTTGCCGCTGGCGGTTAGCGCTGACAAATCAACGAGCCCTGTGCAGCTGCTGGAGCCTGTGGCGCAAATTTCGGTAGCGGTGGTAGTAATACCGGTCGGCAGTGCCCCGTCGTTGTCCAGTGAGTACTGGTATACTCCGTTGATGATGGTAGTGATGTCTGCCGAGCGGGTGGCGTTGCGAGCATCGCCCAGCTGTTTGCTTGGATTGACTGCCAAAATTACGATGCCGGCCAAGATGGCGATAACAGCTACGACCAACAGGACTTCTATGAGCGTGAAGCCGTTATCGCGGCGGATAGCGGTGGGAACCTGCATGTGTATCTCCTTTTCGTTTTTTAGAAATCGCTCACTTCCTGCCAGGAAGTGATACCTATTTGCGAAGACTGAATCGAGGCATAGGCTAAGACCTTTCTTGTCACGTTAGATATCGAGGCTGAGCTAGCGATACTGTAATTGTTGCTCCCGGCTGAGGTTACAGTAAACGTGCAGCCATACGGGCCGAGCAAGTAGTTTTGTGTGCCGGTAAAATCAGGGTTGTCGTGGATCTGCTGGAGCGCTTCATCGGTGCAAGTGTCTGCCATGCTTCGTGCCTGCACGGCATGGTCAGCGACGGCGGCGGCGCGCTGCGTGTCGGCACTGCTGATGAGCAGTATGAGCGATGCCGCAAGGCTGATAGCGCCCAGTACTAATACTGACAACAACGCAACATAGCCGGCCTGCGGCGAGGGGCTTTTCATGGTTGCCTCAGGGCCGCGCTGGCGGTGAATGTTTTTTGGTAGCTATATTCCGCGGTGCTGCGGCTGCTAACGCGTGACAGCGTGAAGCGTACTTGTACAATGCTAGAGGTTCCCGGGCGTGAGAGGTTGGTGAAAGCCAGGCCGGTAACGGCAACATGGCTGTTGGTAAGTGAAACTGTCGCGCCCGTACCTTGTGTGCGCTCTAGCGTGCCGTTGAGGGCTTGAAAGATAGTCGGGTTGAGGGGTGATGCAGCGGTGACAAGCTGTAAGCTGTCGGAGCTGCCGCTAACGGGGGAAACTATGGCCGTGGCGTTCCGCAGCGCCTGGGTAATGAGGTCTATCGCCGCGTTGCCTTGAGCGTCTACCTCAGTGATGCTTTGCTGTTGGACACGCGCACTGACGGCGGCATAGACAAGTGCCGTGGTCGCAAACAATAACGTGCCAGTGATGGTGAGCGCCAATAGTAGTTCTATCAGCGTGAAGCCGTTCGCATGGCGCCTAGTTTGGTGCAAAGACAACTCCTTCCTGGCTGTCCGCCGTGCTTGCGCCCACTACCACATTCAGGGATGCGTTGAGCGCCACTCCCTGCAAGAAGCCGGTGCTGCCAAGGCCGATGCTACGTGCCAGTGTCGGGTTGGCTGGGTTACCGACGTCCGCAACCTGGAAGGTAGCAGCGGTATCGCCGGTAGCCATAAAGACGAACGTGGGGTCGGTAGTATTAGCGGCAAGATCGTTGATAGCGCCGGATGCGCTATACGAACCAGTCAGCGTGGGGGCTGTAGGCGATGCGATATCGATGACGCGCAGCGTACCCCCTTGCCCGATATATATGTATGAACCAGAGCCGGTAATAGCGGTTGTATTGGTGGTGCCCGGTAAATCAAGTGTGGCAACGAGTTGCGGTGCCGCAGGCGTGGCTACGGATATGACTAACAGTTCCTGTGCATCCGCCTCGGTTGCTACATATGCGTAGTTGCCAGAAACATACGCGTCGCGCATGTTGATGTCGCTACTGTACGATCCGGCGATGGTTGGAATTGCGGGATTTGCCAGGCTGAGCACGACAAATTCGCCGCTGTTGCCATTTGCCATGCGTGATACGTAGGCGTACGCGCCGCTGGTATATATGCTGGTAGCATCGGCGTTGCCTACAAGGTTGGTAGTTGCGGTAAGTAACGGTGCGGCGGGGTCGCTGATAGATACCGTCTGTACTTCCCCGCTATTTTGGCCATTGGTGACGTATGCGTAACCATTGCCGAGCGCGATATTGGTGGGCGCACCGGCGAGGTTAAGCGATCCGACGAGTGCTGGCGCCGATGGCGTGTGGATATTGATGATGGCGAAGTTCGGACTGCCGTTCGCACGGATGATGTATGCATAATCCCCTTGCGTGGCTACCTTGATACCATCTTGTACGCTGCTGATATCAAATGATCCGGCCAGGATCGCGCGGCGCCAGGACGGTGACGAAACAATGGCCGCGCGCCAGTTAGAAAATTGTCCGCGCGCCGTGACGCTGCCTTTGCTCCAAGTTACGGTACTGACTACTTGTTTGCGGTTCGTGCCTGCATCACTAATGGATATGCTGCGGTTGAAGATGCCGGTTTGGTCGCTGGTGCCGCTGAGTGTCCATGTACCGCCTGCGAGCGAGAGGCCATAGATACCGTTGTCCAGATTGCCGTATGCGGCATCACGTATATTGCGGGCTGCCTGCAGACCTTCGTCGGCCAACATCATGGCACGTTGGTGATCGCCGGCATTTGCAGTCGCCGTCCGGCCATATACCAGAGCGCCTGCCATTGCCGTTGCCACCAGGCCAAAGAGCAGTGAGGCCAGTAGTGCTTCCACCAGCGTAAATCCTGCGTCGTAGGGTGCGTTAGAAATCGACCATGCCATAGCTGTTTACCTGAATGGTTTTCTGCATCCCGGCAACCGTCAGGGTGATGATGCTGGCGGTGTCTGGCTGGGCATATAGCTTCGAGAACCAAATATCCGTTGGGCTGGTTATGACAATGGCGCCAGGTAGGCTCTTTACTTCATCATAGGTGCTGTTCCGCGTGGCAAATGAATTGCCTTGAAAGATGGTTACCGCTCCCGTTGCAACATGCACGCCCCAGGTACTGTCCATGTAGCCGTCGCGACTATATAGTTGTGCGCGCCGCAGGTCGTCGACTACCTTCTGCACCGATCCATCTAAGTCCTGCGCCTGTTGCAGCCGCATGTATACCGGCAGCGATAGACCGGCTAGCACGGCGATGATGGTTAGCGATAAAAGCATTTCCAGCAGCGTAAAGCCCTGCATGCGTCGTGACATCAGGCGCTCCCAACCGTGCTGACCAGACTGTATATAGGAATAATGACCGCCACGGCCACACCCAGCACGGCAAGCCATACGATCAGGAGTAAAATTGGTTCAAGAATTGTTGCCAGCGATGCCGTGGTGATGTCGGCTTTTTGCTCATATGATATGCCGATGGTGCGCAGCGTGTCGGGCAGCGCCCCCGACCGCTCGCCAGCAATGACCATTTGGCGGACTGATGCAGGGAGCAATGTATGACTTACGGCGGATAGGCTGGACCGGAAGCTGTAGCCGTTTTCGAAAGCATCGGCGAGGTCGCTATAGAGCGAACGGTATGGTGACAGTGTGGCGGATTGGCTCAGCATACGCAGCGCCTGGGTGATAGGCAGCCCGGCATCCAGCAAAATACTCAGTACGTAGCCAAACCGGGCGACTTCTACTTCGTGCAGCAGTTGGGCAACGCCAGGGGTATGCAGTAGAAGCCGCTGGCCCAGGGCACGCGTAGGACGGGCTATGAATGCAATGTATATGGCAACGGCGATCACCAACGTGCCTGCGGGCACTACCCATACGCCGCTGGTGTGCAGAAAGGTGCCAACGCTTAGCACGATGCGCGAGATAAGCGGTAGATGCACGGGCAATGTCGTGAATGTTTCGGCCAGGCGTGGTAGCAAAAACCAGGCAACTCCCACGCCCACAGCAACGGTGATACCAAGCACGAACGCAGGGTACAAAAGTGCCGATAGTACCTTAGTACGGAATACATGTTGCTTGTGTTCTTGCTCGGCGGCAATGCGCAGGTTTTCAACCAAGTTACCGGACTGCTCGCCTAGTGTAATAAGCGATTCGGTCTGCGGATTGAACAACTGTCGTTTGGTAAGCGACTTCCAGAGCGGCATACCGGTTGCAAGATCAGACTGCACCTGGCGCAGTGCTGTTCTGGTTCTTGTGGATCGGCTGGTCTCTTGCAACGTCTGCAATGCGTCATCTACCGGCACGCCGGCCTGGAGTAGCAAGGACAATTCGTGCAGCAGGTACTCACGGTATTGCGCAGGTAGGCGGCCTGTCATGTGCAGTATGTGTCGTGTCATGGCTACGCCGCCTTACTTACGACGGCAGGCTCCACTACGCGCAGTACTTCGCTGAGTGTGGTTATGCCGCGCGCCACTTTGGTCATACCGTCGGCTTACATGGTGGTTTCGCCTTGCTCTTGGGCTGTGGCGGCGAATGCGGCTGCGGTTGGCGCATGTAAGATCGTATCCTGTAGTGCTTGGTTCATATGGATGCACTCAAAAATCGCGGTACGGCCGGTGTAGCCAGAGCCATTGCAGGCGTGGCAACCTTTTCCGGCATATACGTTGTCGGTCGGGGTGAAATATCCTCGTACGGCAGACGGATCGATGCGAAAGTCGCGTAGCATTTGGGCGACCGTCAGGCTGTAGCGGCATTGCATACAGATGGTACGTACCAGCCGTTGTGCAACAATGAGCTCTAAGGTTGACGCCAGTAGGTATTGCTCTATGCCCATGTCTATCAGGCGCGGTATGGCAGCCGCGGCGTTGTTTGCGTGGAAGGTAGAAAGCAGGAGGTGGCCGGTAAGTGCTGCGTTTACTGATATATCGGCGGTTTCTTGGTCGCGGATTTCGCCGACTAGGATGATGTCGGGGTCCTGCCGTACGATGGAGCGCAACCCGCGGGCAAAGGTCATGCCGGCTTGCTGCCGCACAGGGATTTGGTTGACACCGGTCATTTTGTACTCCACCGGGTCTTCGATACTGGTGATATTCACATCAGGGCGATTGAGGAGTTTTAGCAGGCTGTACATTGTGGTGGTCTTGCCGGAACCCGTGGGGCCGACGGCCAGAATCATGCCGAATGGTTTGCGTGCGGCGTTTTCCAGGGTTGCCCTGTGGCGCTCGTCCAGGCCGAGGTCTGTCAGTGCCAGGCCTTGAACATATGAGCGCAGCAGACGCATGGCAATCTTTTCGCCGTCTATAGTGGGGGCGATGGATATGCGGACGTCGATAGTTTCGTCGCCGATGTGCTGCTGCAATGAACCATCCTGGGCGGACAGATGTTCATCAATACGCATGCCGCTCTCTACCTTGATACGGTTCAGAATGTTTTCGTAGTATGGCTTGGGGATGTGTCCGGCTTCGCGGAGGGTGCCGTCGATGCGGAAACGTACGAGCACGTCGCTAGTGTGCGGCTCAAAGTGTATGTCGGAAGCCCTGAATCCTAGAGCATCTTTCATAATCTCGTGCACAATCTCGGGGGCGACACGCGTACTACTCTGAATGATCTTAGAGAAACGGGTACCCAGCGGCTTTTCATACGCGCGGAAGCAGGCTTCAAGCCCAGCCGGCAACGCATATGCAAAGGTGATTTTCTTTTTGGAGAAGAGCGGACGCAGCGCGGCCATTTTGCGCTCGGCCGCTGTGGTGGGCTCGGTGGTGGCTATAACGACGCCATGTTCATCCTCATGGCTGTATATAAGCGAGTACATCCGTGCGATATCTTCGGGTATGCGCTGGATGTCTTTGGCGGTGGGCGGCGCAAGTAGGAGATCCACAAACCGTACATGGTAGTGCTCTGCAAGTGCTTGCCCCAGCAACGTCTCGCTTAGGACGCCCCGGTGTATTAGCGCCGCCACGTATTCAGTGCTGTTTACAGCCGACCCCTCGGCAGCGGCGCTTTCTTCTTCGGTTATGTAATGCTGCTGGACAAGTATGCGGTGCAGATCTTGAATGCTTGGATACATCCCACCCTCCTGTGTATTAGACTGCTTTTACTTCTTGGACAATAACCGCGAGCGGCGTATTGGACTTTACGAAGAACTTTTGCGCGCCCAGGCTGAGTGCGCGTTTTTCGTCGTCCTGCTGGCTTAGGTTTGACAGGGCGAATATGACGGGCCGCTTGGGCGCATGCTGCAATTTTTCCAGCACTTGAAAACCGTCTACTACTGGCATTACCAGGTCAAGCAGGAGTACGTCGAATTGCTGGCTTTCTAGTATGTCCAGACATGCTTGGCCGCTGTCTGCTATCGCAGTCTCGCACCCTTCATGCCCCAGCTTTAGCGAGAGTGCGTGGGCCAGCGGCGCTTCGTCCTCAACAATTAGTACTCGTTTCGTTTGCATATGTTACTCCTTGCTTATTTGATGGCTGGCACTTTCGTCAATATGTGCTGTGTCGGATACAATCTTGATAATCTCGTCCAGTCTGTGCTCGGCCTTCAGCAGGTAGCGTTTTGCGCCTAGTTCCAACATCCGCTGCACCATGTCGGGTGAAGCGGAATTGCTGACGACCACGACCGGAATGGCGTGCCATGCCTTCACGCGGTGTACCTCCTGCAGAAATGCCAGTCCATCCATGTCTTTGAGATAGTAATCGAGCCATATGGCATCAGGTAGGCGGCGACTGTTTTTTAGGTGGCTTAGAGCCTCGTGCCCACTGGTAAACGTCAGGGATCCCATATGCGATAGGCGGAGCTTTTTGGCGATTGCTTCCAGCAGAACGGGCTCGTCCTCTACGACCATTATTGTTGGTGGCTGTTTAGGCATGTACCCCCTCTTTCGCTTCATATTGCTCAATGCGCCGGCACAGCGCGGGGCGAAGGTGTTTGCGGATATCTGTTTTAGAGAAATGACGAATTGGGTCGCGGGTTGCCAAGTATGTTTCGATATCCAAATAGACGCCAAGCAGTGTTTCTTCTTGTGCGGGAGATGGCGGTTCGTTCGGACCGAGCTTGGCGGTGATGGCGCGCACCTGGTCCAGAAGCGGGTCTACTGCTGCCACGTTCGAGACCAGCTCCGCTTCGGCAATTACCACATTGACTAGCGAATCAGCTTCGGCCAGGCTTTGTTGCCGTTTTGCCACATGGCCAAGAAGATCTTCCCAGAACATGTTAAAAGTCCCTCAGCTTAACAAATATATAGTTCGCGCGTATGAACAGTATGCCTACGATCACTGCGCACAAGTTAAAGCCCGCAATGCTGGTATTGCCCGGAAGATATTGCAGCTCGTGGACCAGGCCGTACGTGGCAACCGTAAGCCCGCCCATGCAAAAGGCTGCACCCAGCAATGACACCGCGTGCGTATAGTGGGCTCCCATATGCCTGCTGATGCGGATGATCATCCACCCTGCCATCAAGTTGTATATGCCGCCCAGTACGATCATGGTGTTTGAAAAGCCGATGAGCAGTGCCGGCCTGTCCGGTACATGCTGGTTTGGTATGACGGCGATAAGCACGGTGACTGCTGCCAATACACCTATATGTCCTGCAGCGATACGCCACGCAGAAACGGAATACCCTACCAGGCTGCCAAGCGACCGAGCGGCCAGGCAGCACAAAAGGCCTGACGCGACGAACGGTAACCCGGTAAGCGCAAGTGCCCATGTGCTGTGTATGGTGTTAGCTGCTTGTTGATACATGCTTAGCGCGGCTCCGGCCGCCACCAAACCGGCGCAGCCCGCGATCATTTGATATGCTTGCTGAAGGCGTTTACGATATAGCCGTAAATTGTGTAAGAGCATTACTGTTGAACCAAGGAACAGGTCGGTCGAAACTACGGCTATGGCTACCGGAACGTGGCCACCCCACCAATTGCCGTGGTATGTCGGTGCGGTGGGCAGTACGAATACTGCTAGTACGCTGCACAGTGCTAGGGCGGCCGTGCCCGCAATAATAAACCGGTCGCTTCTTTTCTGATTACTCATGTAGTGTTACCTGGCCTTCCTTTGCCTGCATACCGCGTACTGGGATGCTGAACCAAAAACTCGTACCTTTTCCCTCTTCGCTGGTGAACCATATAGTGCCTCCCGACGATTCGACTATTATTTTTGTAAGATATAACCCAAGCCCGGTGCCGTCGGGCGTCCTTTTGGCGGTATTGCTTGCTCGGAAAAACCGTTCGAATATACGGCTTTGTTCTTCACGGGGGATGCCGTAGCCGGTGTCGCTGACTTGCGAAACGATGGTATCGTCGGTGCGCGAGATAAATATGGTTATTTCACCCCCCGAAGGCGTGTATTTTATGGCATTCGTAATGAGATTCATGTATACCTGGCTGATAAGGCGCCCGTCGAGGGGGATTTTGGGCAGATGGCCGTTGACGCTGATGATAATCTTTTGTTGTTTTTCGTGTGCCTTCGCCTGCACATCGCACACGATACCCTCTATGAGTTTATGCAGGTCCGTGGGCGTTGGATTGATGATTATCCGTCCAGATTCAATGCGCGAAATATCGAGCAGTGCGTTTACTAGCTCTATCATCCGTTCGGTAGCGTCGGCGACGTTATGTACGTATGCGGTTTGTTCAGTTTGCAGTGCGCCCGCATCACCGGCCAGGAGCATCTCGCTGTACCATTTAATAGCAGACAGCGGTGTGCGCAGTTGGTGGGATGCCAGCGAAATGAATTCGGTTTTCATGCGGTCTATCTCGTGTTCTTTGGTGATATCGCGGAATAGCATGGTGGCGCCAATGACCTGACCGTCGATGATATTCGGTGTAGCCGAGATATGCAGTAATGCCCGTCTTCCATCGCTGTAGTAATAGCTGAATACACCGTCGCACGCTTTGCCGGTTTTGAGGGCTATAAAGCCAGGCCGGTGCTGTGCGGTGAGCGGCGTATGCGTCGTGTCGTCTGCCGCGTAAATATTGAATTGTTGCAGATATATTTTTTCAGATGATGCCTTATGCTGTCCAAGGTACTGCTGTGCAGCATGGTTGGTGAGCACCATCTTGCCGCTGTCGTCTATGGCCATCACGCCTTCGCCCATGTTTTGCAAGATGGCTTCGTCCTGTTGTTGTTTTACGCTAAGCCGCCGGTATGAGTCGCGCAGACGCACCGACATGCGGTTGAGTGATGCGGCCAGCTGGCCGAAGATATCCGGCGCTTCACGTATAGTTAATTCGGATAAGTCGCCGCCGGCAATGCGGTCGGCAGCTGCTTTTAGGCGGAAGATTGGCTGGGAAATCCAGGCAATGAAAAGGATGACAAGACCTGCGGTGAGCACTATTGCAGTAACTGACATTGCTACTGTTGCCCGCTGTAAATGGATGGTGGCGCTGCGGGCGGTCGCCCCTTCGTCTGATATATCTTTCCGTTCTGTTGCTAGCGTGTTAGACAGCGTCTGCTCCAACTGATCAAGCGCGTCAGTGAGCGCGGCGTTGCTAGTGAGCGAACTGTTTTCGCTTGACGATGCTCTAACCAGGCTGACGACGCGTTGCGTCTGTGCTGCCAGCGTCGTCAACTGCTGACTGTCGACATTCATTTGTTTGTCGAGCCGTACCAGCGTCGCATAACTCTCTTCGCTTGTTTGGAGTGCTGCGGCATTGCGGGCGATGGTGAGTTTTTGCGCGTCGTTGATGGGCGCCTTGTTGACGACGTCTAGGTCGTACTCGGTCAAACGGATGCGGAGCGCTTGCTCTGTCAGGCGTGTTTCTTGCACTGCGCGGATGCGTTCGGTATCGTATTCACTGAAGTCGGTGAAGAGTGTGTTGAGATAGGTGATGGCCCGTATTTCATAAAAACTGAAGAGCGCCACGGTTACAGTGCTGCATATAATTGCGATGCCGAGTTTCGTGTAGAGAGTGAGCTGTCTATGCATGATCTACTGCTTTCAGTGGTGGCGCGGTGCCAAGCGGTAACAATACGCGGAACGTACTGCCCTGATCGAGCGCGGAAGTAAAGCTAATACTGCCGCCGATATAGTCTAGGATAGCCTTGACTATAAAAAGCCCCAGGCCGGTGCCGTCGGTATCTTTAGTAATGATGTTGCTGGCCCGGAACATCTTATGAAAGATTTGCGTTTGCTCGGCACCAGGGATGCCGTAACCGGTGTCGTTGACTTCTATGGATATGCTGCTGGCGCAAGTGGCGTTCGGTCTTTCGTCGCTGCACTTGACTGTTACCGATACTATGCCGTTAGCAGGTGTATATTTGCACGCGTTTGAAATGAGGACTTGCAAGACGGTGCGGATAACCACAAGGTCAACATGTGCATGTGTGAGGTGCGGGCCATACTCTTCGGCAAGCCGGAGCTTGCCCGGCTCGTTCTGCAAGGCGGCCTCCCGCGCAACTACTTGGTGTGCGATCTCTGGTATATCCACCGGCTCTGGGGTTATTGCAAAACTGCCCGCCTCAAGCGCTGAAACCATAAGCATATCGTCCAGCAAACGCGCCATGCGTAGCTTGCTGTCGTTTATCTGTTGGATATAGCGGTGCTGCTCTTTGCTTACCTTACCCGCGTCGCCGTTCAAAAGCAGTTCACTAAGCCAGCCAATAGCAGACAGCGGTGTGCGCAGTTGGTGGGATGCCAGTGCGATGAACTCCGTCTTGGCACGGTCTACCTTATCTTCGGCAGTGATGTCACGGATCAGGCCGATTGAGCCGAGCTGCTTGCCGTCAACGATAATAGGTGATGCCAATGCGAAGGCCCGGAACGTACTGCCATCTTTACGCACATATGTCGCGGTGGTGCGCATGCTGCGTGATTCTTCTAGGAGTGTCCTGAGCGGACGTTGGTCGGATGGCACGCGCTTGCCCTGGTCATCGAGCATGGGTACCGCGGTGATGAATTTTTGGCCGAGCAAATCATCCGCGCGCCAGCCGAGCATGGCTGCGCCAGTTCGGTTTACGAATACGATGGCGCCGCGCTGGTCGGTTGCTAGTACTGCTTCCCCAATGTTCTCGATGATTACTTCAGCTTTCAGCTGTTCGGCACGAAGGTTGCGACCGCTTTCGGCGGCTTGCGTCTGGAGTTGTTCCCGCGACCGTTGGTATGCGAACAGCGCAATACTGATGACCACCAGCGTCAGGACGATCTGGATGATTGCCTGGTCTTCATAGGCTAAGGTAACAAAACCATAATGCGCCAGCGTCACAAGGAGCCCTATCGTGACGAGCTCAGCTAAGACCCACCATACTCCCCCGACGATGTCGGTCAGGAAAAACGCTCCTACTGGAAACGTAATGAGCCACAGCTGACCGGTGTACTCGTAGCCGCCGGTTATAAGCATAGCCATCAGTAGTATCAATACCGTAAGTAGGAAACATGTACGCGCCAGAACGACGTTTTTCGTAATAACAAGACCGAGGGCTATTACCAGCATGGTGGCGCTGCAAACAGCCTCAAGCAGACTGAGGCGGACGTCACGCTCGCCAAAAGCATGCAGTAGAGCAAGTAACCCGAATGCCCCAGACGCGAGCCAGGAATAGGTAGCAGTAACAAATACTTTTTGGCGGTAGGGATGGTCGCGGGGGCCAATATTTGCGTATAACAGGCTTTCGCTAAGACGGGACCGTAGATCCACGCGCTTACCCTCTTTGCCTAGCTATTGACCACCTAATTCTAGAGAAATATCAGCTTGAGTTCGTTACGGCAGATCACACAGTATCGACTTTCTATGTGACAAAGGTCTATTGCCGTCTTTTATGTGATTTGCATCAAGCCGCTTATGTATAATGAACTACAGCCATGCAGAACGCGCTTTCGTTCAAATCGCTCAAGGCGCATACGGTGCAGAACCGCTTTACTATCATCGTCGCTCTTATTTTTCTCATTTTAGTCTTTGTATTGGTTAATTTTTGGTTTAGTGTTCGCATTATGTCGGGGATCCGGGCGTACGTGGGCGGCGAAGGTCTGTGGTCGAAGTCGCAGAAAGAAGCAGTAAGCAGCCTGGTACGCTACGCCAGTTCGCATCAGGAAAGCGACTACCAGAAGTATGAAGCATTTCTGCAGGTGCCGCTGGGAGACCATCAGGCGCGTTTGGAGATGGATAAAGCAAAACCTGACTATGCGGCAGTACGCAGCGGCTTTATTCAGGGAGGCAACAGCCCTGATGACGTCAGTGACCTGACGTTTTTGTATCGCAATTTCCACCGGGTCAGCTATATGCGCGCGGCGATTGTGGTCTGGACGGGTGGCGACGCCGATATTGCTGAGCTGCAGGGCCTGGCCAGCCAAATACATACGGTAGTATCGGACACTTCCCTGCCACCGGCTGTCCAGCAGGCACAAGTTGCGGCGCTGGTGACGAAGGTATACGGTTTAGACGTAAAACTAACCGTGTTGGAAAATCAATTTTCGGCTACATTGGGCAGTGGTTCGCGCCATATCTCTGACGCTCTGTTGCGCATTACTATCATTACAACTTCTTTGCTGGGGTTACTGACGGTGGCCATTGCAGTGCTTATCGCCCGGGCACTTATCCATGTGGATCAAGTAAAGACAGAGTTTGTGTCGCTGGCGTCGCATCAGCTGCGTACGCCACTGACTGCCATCAATTGGTATGCCGAGTCGCTGGTAGATGAACCGCAGGGCGGCCTGACCACCAAACAAAAGTCATATGTGGAGGAGCTGTATAAAAGCGGGCGGCGCATGTCCGGTCTTATTACTGACCTACTGAGCGTATCTAGCCTGGACCTGGGTACCTATACATCAAAGATAGCGCCGGTTGATGTGCGCGCCTTGCTGCAGACGGTGCTAAAGGACCAGGAGCGGCATATCCAACAGAAGCATCTACATTGTGACGTCCACGTAGACGCCCGTCTTTCCCGTGTGCCCCTCGACGAGCATCTTCTGACCGGCATTCTGCAAAATTTTATCTCTAACAGCGTCAAATATACCGCGGACGGGGGTCGTATCGCCGTAACCATCCACAAGCAGCCGGCACACCTGTATATTCATGTATCCGATGATGGCATCGGTATTCCCGCGCGCCAACAGGCGCAGATTTTTTCCAAATTGTTTCGTGCCGACAACGCCAAGCAGCTGGATACCGATGGCACCGGTCTGGGGCTGTACATCGTGCGCGCTATGACGCATTTTATGGGCGGCAAAGTGTGGTTTCGCTCGGCAGAACACAAAGGCAGCGACTTTTTTGTGCGCTTGCCCTTGCCGTAGTGCTACAGGGTTACTTTGCCGTCGATTTGTTTGCGGATGGCCGTAACAAGATCGGATAACACCCAGTCGGACTTTACTAAGAAGTCGCGTACGCCGTAGGTAAGGGCTTCATGCACCAGCTTGGAGTCGCTGACATTCGTGAGGATGATGACGTGCGTGTCTTTGCCTGCCGGTGTAGCGCGCAGATTTTTCAGCATGGTTATGCCGCCCATTTTGGGCATAAGGATATCCAAAAGGATAAGATCCGGCTTGTGCTCCAGCGCCATTTTCAGTCCTTGTTCGCCGTCGCGTGCCGTGATAACGTCGAAGCCTTCGTTCTTCAGCCGGTCTTTCAAAACACCCAGCAACACCTCTTCGTCTTCTACCACTAGAATTTTGTGTTGGCTTGCCATTGTCGCATCCCCTTACTTGTTACGTTCGACGTCTTCTAAAATAGTTCTGCTTATTTGAGTGTAGCACCCGCGGCCACACAACGGTACTGCCTTGCCGTGACAAACGCAGCTATTCGTATTAGGCTAAGATTATGAGTAATTTGCATCAATATAGTGTCCGCGCCGGCGCGTGGATCAGAACGTGTGCGGGGTTGTGGTACTTTTGGCTGATCATAGGTATTGTAGTGGGTGCATTTGTGGTGCTCGGTGTTCGATTTGTGACATATAAAAACGAGGGCGTGCATTACCACGCTAACTTTGCGCTGTATATAAACGGCCAGCGCGAGATGTTCAAAGGTTCGCAATACTACGAAGAAGACACGATGTGTTCGCAAAGCACTGCGCCTACGCCCATGGAGCGCGCGCATATGCACGACGATGTCAACACGGTCATCCATGTTGAAGGCGAAGCAGCTACATGGGGCGACTTTTTCCTGAACCTGGGCTGGTACCTTGGTCCCACGTTTCTACAGGGGCCGGATGGCGTGATGCATGCCGAGGACGCCACCAGCAAGTTGCACATCATCTTGAATGGTAATGACTACACTGATCTAGGCAGTATCGCCGATAGGGTCATCAAAGACCAAGACAAGCTGCTGGTCAGCTACGGGGATGCCAGCGCGCAGACACTACAACAAGAGTACACGGCCATCCCTAGCACAGCGCACCATTACGATGTCACGCCTGACCCGGCATCGTGCAGCGGTCACGGCACCACTACCACCATGCGCGACCGGTTCATGCATCTGTTGTAGGCATTTAGCTCATGAGTTTTTTGCGGGCGTAGCTTGCTAGTATTGGCGTGTCGCCAGTCATTATAGTGAGGACGGCCGCCGCGGCAAATCGAATAAGTCCGCGTCTGTTGATTTCTACGGGGCGGCGATCGGTGTCGTATGGCGCTTCCGATTTTTTGAATGCCGCTACCATTCCAGCGCCAATATGCTGCCAGGCTTGCTGGCGCTCACCTGCCATAGCTGCAGCAACTGCCGCGTGCCCCGCATTTTCGTATGCGTAGTAGATATGTGGGTGGCCATCGAGAAGTGATGCGGCCCGCTGGAACAGCGGTAGCGCCGTAGTGCGTATCAGGCCCGCCTGCTGATACCGGGGGTACGTAAGCGCCATGGCCGCACGCAAACGTCCCATGTTTGACAGCGCGGCTGCCTGCTCGTCTTGTAATGTATCTGTTTGTTCGGTAAGGTTGAGGGCCGTTGCCAGATCTGCATGAGCTGATGCGAAGTCGCCCATACCCCATTGTGCCCGTGCGCGAGGGTTAAGCGCTGTCAGTTGTTTCGGAGTGTCGCCTGCTTGCTGGGCGAGCAGATATGCGGCGGTGAATTTTTCTACGCCAACAGCAAATTTGCCCTGAGCGTTGGCCGCTAATCCTTCTTGGTGTAGACGCTCGTACGTCGCTGCCGGGTCGCCCTCTAACATGCCTTTATTGTATCATTTTTGTGTTTTGTCTATTTTATGGCTAGATGAAGGCTATTGAAGGCTTTCAACCTGCCCATAGCGGTGGTCGCCATTTAGAAAAGCGCAGATCTGCTGGAAATGCGGCGGGTAGAGCTGCGACTTGGTCAATGTGCCAACTTCTTGGATGAGGTGCCATCCCAAATCTACATGCTCGTGGGCATCCAGCGCGGCATAATCGGGCTCTATGTCGCCGGGTATGTCAATAATAAGCGCAATGTGCAGGTAATGGACTGGCGGGCTTGCACTGGGGCGCACGTCGTCGACTACTGCTCCAACGCTGACTTTGTCTGTCTGGAACGCTATGGCCACCGCTTCGCCGAGCTGCGCGCCGAGTTCCTCGGTGGCTTCGCGCACGGCACACTCTGCATAGGTCTCCCACCGGTCGAGCTGCGTATTCCAGTCTATGTGTCCGCCGGGTACGGCAAATTTCCCGGCGCTATGTTTCATTGGGCCGCGCTTGCTCATAAGCAGGTGCGTACCGTCCTTTATGATGAACAATTCTATGCTGCGCTTCAGTTCCATATGAATCCGCTCCTTATGCTTTACTACGCGACTGCTCTTTGTACCATGCGGGGGCACATACCATCAGCGCCTCAAAATCGCCGGTGATGGTATACCACGTTTTTGGTAGTAATAGCAGAGCGTCGCGTGGCTCAAGGGCAAATGTTTGTCCGTCCTCGCTAGTAAGGACTGCGGTGCCATGAAGGATATAATAGATCATGCTGCACACTTCGTTTGCTGCCCACCCCGTCGCAGGATAGGTGCCGGATACTGTAGTAAGTGCAACATCGACTGCCTCAAGAGGGTGGGCGGCGGAATTGTACTCATGGACGATCTTTGTAAGCCGTGTTGCCGGATTGCTCTTGTCGTGCATTTTGGTGTCGGAGAGCTTTACGAGGGTGATATTAAGCACGGTGAAGCTCCTGATTATGCCGCTTATTGTAAAGACGACTGCCTATCAAAACTAGCGAGGGACTCCTCGGTAGCTTATGGCCGTACGGTCATATGCTCCTGGTAATAGAAGAAGGACACCTTTTTGCCCTCCCCAACCTGGCGCAGCACTCTTACGATTGACGTGCCGCCCTGCACCGACGACTGTTCGTTGGCTATTGCTTCTGCGAGTGGCACCCAGTAGTTATCCCCGTATACCGTTGTCTGCTGTAGTGTGCCCTGGCTTTCCCGGGCCAGTCCCACGTGATAAAAAATATCGCTGAATAGCCCGCCCGTTTCGGTGAAGCGGATTTTTCTGATTATGCCCATGGTTTTGCAAACGGCGGCCAAGCCCGTTTCGTCCGTCAGTACACGGGTATATGCATCTTCGAGGTTCTCACCATGGCGTAATGGCCCGCCGATAATCCCTTTATTGCCATAATACGGGTGGCATTTGCGGGTCTGGTTTAGAATGTGCAACTGGCCGGCTACTTCTTTCGCAACTATTACCAAAACATTTACTCGGAACAGCTCCGCGGTATCTCCCGTAGGCAGAAGTGGGCGCACGGATTCCACGAATTGTTTGCCGGCGTCAGTGAGAGTATAATGCCCGCCCGCTTTTTGCACATACCCCTGTTTTATGAGGTGCTGAAGATGATAGTTGTACAGATCATTTGCTACACCATTCGGCGCGGCATCGGCATAACGCAACCCCTCATGGCTCAAAAGCTTCATGAGTATCTGTTTTTTGACTGGGGCTAGACCTGTATACACCATCTATGGTGTATACCATAGCACACTATTTGCGTATGCCAAGATTGGTTAGGTAGTGACAGGCTGGTAGGCCAGCAGGTTAGTGAAGTTTATCTCCAGCAACGTGGCGCGCGGATAGCGGATGATCTGGTGGTCGCGCAGATGTTTGGTGCCGATGGCGGTGCTTTCGCGTGTCATGCCGATCATATCGGCCAGCAGCTGGTGGCCCACCGGAAACTCTACCCGGCGCCAGCCGCCGCGCCGTTCTTTGGCGTGGTATACGGCCAAGAAACGTAAAACATAGGTAAGCTTGCCGCGCACGTCGGTCTTGCCTAGGCCGCTCAGGCGCACCATCACCTCATGCATCTCTCGCGAAAAGCGATCCATTACGTAGGCCGCCAAGCGGCTGTCGGCCAAGATACGTTTTTCTGCCTCGGCCCGCGACACTGCATATACTTCGCAATCCGTCACCGCGCTGTAGAACCATTCAGTAGACATATCTTGGCCCAGTACCGATCCCAGCGGCATGATAGCCGGCGGTTTCAGTATGTGCAGCACCTTTTCGTTACCTTGGTGGTCTATGTCGTATATCTTGGCCACGCCCTTCTTCAGTACAAAAATGTCGGTGACCTTATCGCCGCCGTATAGGATTATTTGGTTTTTGGGGTACGGCTTTATGCGTGCACCCGCTGTTAATTTTGCTAAAGGGTTCAGTGATAGTGTGTATGGCAAAATCATACGCGCAAGTATAGGAATTTTGGGCGGGGCGACCTAGACAATTTCTTACAGACCAGTTGTGAAGTCTTCCGCAAGTCTGCATCTTAGGATCTAACTTCTTTATAGCCGGCCCTGCGCCACAATAGGCGGGGTCAGCGGAGACATGGATCATGCAGAAAACTGCTCGTGTATATGTTGCTATCATTCTTGCCTGGCTCGCACTGATGACCGGGGCGTTTGTGCCCCTCATGCACGCGGTGCTGGTGTCGGAGCGCCGGGGATGGTTCACGCTCGGCCTGGTTGCGATGAGCTCGCTGTTCATTGCGTATTTTTGGCTGAATGGCGCCAAGGACCTCGTGTATACGTTCTATTATTATCTTTCACGAAAGAAGTTGGGGCAATTGCCTGCCCGTGCGGCGTGGCCGCGGCGGTTTGGCGTGGAAACACGCCCGCGGGTGGTAATGGTGTATTGCACCTACAATGACTTCAATGCCGAAAGCCTGGCCGCGTGTATGCGGCAGGATTACCCGTTCCACAAAGTAGTGATCTTGGATGATTCCACCGACCTCGTCTATAAGCGCGACATCGATGCGTTTGCCGCACAGCACGGCGTGCGCGTGGTGCGGCGCGACGACCACATCGGTTTCAAGGCGGGCAACCTTAACAACTATTTGCGCAAGGCGTCGTTCGACTTTTTTGTTATTTTAGACAGCGACGAAATTATTCCACGTAATTTTATTACCCGAGCGCTGGACTACTTCGCCGCCGACGACACAGTGGGCATCGTGCAAGCCAACCACCACGCCACGCGCAACCGCAACAAGTTCATGAATCTGTTTGCCATTGGCGTCAACTCACACTGGCCTACGTACCAGGCGGTGAAGCACCACCATGGTTTTCTGTCGCTGCTAGGTCATGGCGCCATGGTAAGCCGGGAGTGCTACGAGGCAGCTGGCGGCTTCCCGCACCTCGTGGCCGAAGACCTGTGTTTTAGTATCGAGGCTCGGCACCGTGGCTACTTCGTGGCCTTTGCTCCAGACATCTTGTGCGAGGAGGAATATCCTATCAGTTACCTAGCGTTTAAGAAGCGCCATTCCAAATGGACGCAAGGCAACATGGAGTTTATCAAGCGTTACACTGGGCGTATCATGCGGGCGCGCATGGCGTGGTTCGAGAAGCTGGATATTGTACTGTTTACCTATAGCCTGCCGCTCACGGCATTTTTCGCCCTGTATGTGGTTATAAACGTCATTGTATTGCCGATGTTGCATTACCGGGTGGTGTATCCGACGTGGTTGTTGATCCCAACGGTGGTATTCCTGCTGGCGCCCATGCTGAACGACATATTTTTCCACTGGCGCAAGGTGAATCCCTTCAGGCTGGCGTGGTATCTGCTGCATACCTTTCTGCTGTATGGCTCGATGTTTTTTATCAGCCTCATGTCGTCCATGAAGTCCATATTTGGTAAATCAGTATTCCTGGTAACGCCGAAGGACCAAACGCACGTATCTATGGGTGAGGCGTTCCGGGCGAACAAAGGCGAGATTTTGTTCGCGGGCGTGCTGTTCGCCATCTCGGTGGTGTTGGATAAAAGTCCGTTGCCTACGCTCCTGATCGTGGTGCCCTGTTTGCTGAGCGTATATTTGGCGCTGATAAGCAACAAGATTGTGGTGCCAGAGCGTGCGCCTCGCCCCGTGGTGGTGCGGCCCACTACTGCGCGTCCGCAAAGCAGCCTGGCTGCCCGCGACCGCGCCGTAGGCGTGGTGCAGCGCCGCACTTGGCAATCTGAAGTTATATAGTGGGTACTTTTAAGATGGCGATGTTGTGGGCGACGCGCAGCGGCGGCAGCGTGCGGTGCTGGAAGAAGTCGCGTACGGCGCGCTCTACACCGGGCAGTGCCTCGCGGCCGTAGTCGTCTATCAGTACCAGGCCGCCGGGCGTCATGCGCGGCCACACCAGCTTCAGCGACGACAAAATAGAATCGTAAAAATCACCGTCGAGGAACGCGAAGGCAACGTGTTCCGGTATGTCACTGGCTGACAGCTCATTGAACCAGGCTTTGTGCACTATGGGCAATCGTACCTGCGCCCGTTTGAACTCCCGGACAAATTGTTTTTTACTGACGGTCAGCTCGCCTGCCTTGAAGCTGGTGCCGGCTACGCTGGCATCGGCAATGCTCTTTTCGGGCAGTCCGGCAAACGAGTCGTAGGCGTGGAATGTCCGCCCCGCCCCGTTTGGATGTTCATCGAGCAGTCGCTGTATAAATAAGCTGGTCGTACCGATGTAGCAGCCCAGTTCAACTACATCACCTGGAATTTGCTTGTCCAGCACCGATTCCAGCGATTGCAGTACCAGGGCGATGTCTTCTTTGCTGACTTGGTCGGATATAACGGGATATTTGGCAATAAGATCACTATGCATGCGTATAATTGTATACTGTTTCGCCCAGACGCCCGTGGATGGTATGGCCGGGGTGGCTAGGGCCTATCGGTAGATCTTCGCTATAGCCGCTGCTGCAAGCGGCAACAATATATCTGCCGCCGATAAGCGCAACGTCGTGGCGCACGCGCTGTTCGGGATCTTGCTCGTCGGTCATGCTGCCTTCTTTGTTGGGGAAGCTTGTTTGGCCGCGTGGCGTGGTTCGCTGTAGTAGGTACGATGCTACCGCGTCAGGTAGTATATCGCCAAAGTGTTTTGCGATTTGGCGGCCCAGCTGGCCGCCGGCCGGCATTCGTGGCGGACGTGGGCCGTCGTGTGCGGCAAGGTTGCGCCGTAATGCGTAGTCGAATGTGCTATGTGTCAGCATCTTGGCGACGTATGAGTCTTGTAGTAAGTCGCGGAAGAGTTCAGCTGCTTCTTCGGCGGTAGTGGTACCATAGGTAAACCGTGCATACGGGCCGTTTTCGGTATAGGGATGGTCTGGATGCTTTACGATTTGTAATTGGGTATTCGGGCAGGTTGCGGCAATAGCTTCATTGATTTTTTGTGCGCCGCCCAGCGTGCGCGCCAGCATTCGTGCACAGGTGTTGCTGCCATTTACAAGCATCCGTTCCAGAGTAGTGCCTATGTCCATGGTGTACCCTTCGCGGAAGTGTTGCACTATGTCGGGCTCGGGCAGCCGGTCTTCCGGCTCTAGCTGTATGGGCGCATCAAGTGGTAAATCGCGCTCAAGAACACAGTGCGCGATGGCTATTTTGGTAAGGCTTGCGGCTGCTATGGTTTTGCCGCTGTCGTATGCCGCGGTTAGGCCGCCTTCTGTCGGGTCAACGGGCAAAACTGCTACGTTCCAGGCGCCTGGCGCTTCGGGGTTGCCGCAAATTGCTTCAATCTGACTCGAGAGTGTATACATTACGGCACTAGTGTATAAGATATGTCTTTTTATACCAAATGGTGGGTGTGCACTTCGGGCAGTTCGTCCCAGCGGCTGACGTAGCGCGGCGAGCGTAGCAACTGCTTGGGCTGCCAGGTGCGGCTGAGATCCTCGGTGGCGTAGTGGAGATGCCCTCGGCCGAACTTGGTGTTTATGGCTTCCATGGCGCGCATGCGACCTAGCGAGGCATCATGCTCGGCGGGGTGCGAAGCATCGAACAAGTTTGCCTGCAGGGACGACATCGATAGTAAATTGTACAAGGTTACACCCGCTCGGTGGTAGGCCTGATCGGGGTTGTAGATAGCGCGCAGCCGGTCGGTCATGGCGCGGATAAGCCGCCCGCCGTCGTTGGTGGGCAGGTCGAACCGGACGGCCTCATTCCAAGCACGGTAGCCGGGCTTGTGTCGACTGGTGGTAATGAACAGCACGGCTTCCCGTGCCAGTACGCCGGAGGTATATGCTTCGAACGCTGCCCGGGCGGTGAGGCTGGCAACGGCAGCCTCTAACACGGGCAGGTCATGTGTATCCTCGCCGAAGGTGCGGCTGCGCATAATGCTTTTGGGCGGGCTATGGAACGGCGTCAGGCCGTGGCAGCTGAGTCCGCTCAGCTCGTGCACCATTTGCGAGCCAGACAGACCCATGATCTGCCGTGCCCACCGCGGTGGCACGCGGCTGAGTGCCAGGGCTGTGTGGACTCCTTCGGCTTTCAGGCGCGGTGCCAGCCGTCGACCCACACCCCATACGTCTTCTACGGGTACTTGGGCAAGATGTATTTCACGCTCCCGGGCCGTAATGCTGGCGAGGTCGAGTATTCCGGCGAAGTCGGGCTTCTTTTTGGCGTAGTCGGCGCCCAGTTTGGCCAGGGTTTTGGTGGGCGCGATGCCGATAGACACCGGTACACCTACACTTTGCAATACTTGTTGCCGGACGACTTTGCCCCACGCTGTATAATCTGCAATGTCCAGCGTGCTGATATCTAGAAATGATTCATCTATAGAATATACTTCGGTACGCGGCGTAATGCGTGTCAGGATGCTGGTAATGCGCCGCGACAGGTCGCCGTAGAGCTCGAAATTGGCTGAGAATTGCACCACGCTGTGCGTTTTGAAAAATGGCCGCCACTGGAACGCCGGCGCACCCATGGGGATGCCTAGCAGCTTGGCCTCGTTGCTGCGTGCTACTACGCAGCCGTCGTTGCTGGAAAGTACCACCACCGGCTTGCCTTCCAGGTCCGGCCTGAAGACACGTTCGCAACTGACGAAAAAGTTGTTGCAGTCTATCAAAGCAAAGACGGTGTTTTTACTGGTGGTCATAAAGTTATCTTGAAGCTGTATCGTTCCCTGTTCTCCTGCATCTTTTCATCTCTTTTTCTGCCCTCTGCCCCTACCCGTGGCCTTGTTCCTGCTGCCAGGAACCGACCAGATACTTTTGCCTTGATGCAAAAGTATCCAAAAGATCAAGCCCGAGCTCCAGTCTCGTGGGAATCAGTTGTAGTCATGACAATCGGCCTGAAAACTCGGCAATTTAGTGCCTCAAACAATTCAGGCCGCCGTAGGAAATTGTCATGGCTACAACAGCTTCGCCAGGAGACCTCCGCATGGGCGGATAGCTGCAAGTGCAGGATGAACTGTCACTGCGGTGGTGGTTATCCGGCATGCGGAACACACCTGGCGGGTGTGTTCGTACGTTCTACAACTTCCTTCGGCGGCGTGAGCTCTGTCTGAGGAGCCGAGCGACGAGTTGTTGGGCCGGTTGTAGAACGTATCAACACACACCCACGTGGGTGGAGCTA
>DASTXH010000037.1:0-2006 GCA_035758575.1 Saccharimonadales bacterium (SeqCode) | reverse complement strand
CACGGCGAAGTGTGCCCCATGAAGCACGCCGACCCCGTAACAGTAAAAACAACATAACGAGGTACATATGGACAAACTAAAAGGCAAGTTGGAAGGCAAGGCCCTTCCGCTGGTACTCCTGACCGTCTTTTTGGACGTGTTGGGCGTGGGAATCCTGATTCCGGTGATGCCGGAATTGGTATATAAGATTTTTCTGCCGGCAGGCTACAGCTTCAACACCGGCTTGGTTATTTTGGGCTGGCTGACGGCGGTATATCCACTGATGCAGTTTTTTGCTACGCCTATATTGGGTCAGCTTTCTGACCGCTTTGGCCGCAAGCCCGTGCTGGGCTTCAGCCTGTTCGGCACAGCGCTGGGCTACGTGGTGTTTGCCCTGGCAATTATTACCAAGAATATCCCACTACTGTTCATCGGCCGTGCCGTGGATGGCCTGACCGGCGGTAATATCAGCGTGGCGCGTGCTGTCATAGCCGACGTCAGCGAGCCGGAGCACCGCGCCCGCAACTTCGGGCTTATTGGCGCGGCCTTTGGCGTAGGCTTTGTGATGGGGCCATACATCGGCGCCCGCCTGGCCGTGGCACATGCCAGCGTGTTCGGACTGTTCCATACACCGGGCTGGTTCAATGCGGCGACGCCGTTTTGGTTTACTGCTATCCTGAGCGGCCTTAACACGTTATTGATGTTCCTGATTTTGCCGGAGACACATCAGCACATCAACAGCCGGTTGAAGATTGCCTGGAGCAAGTCGTTGCACAATATCGCCCGTGCCGCTTCGCTGCCGGGTCTGCGCACGGTGTTCACATCCGAGTTCTTTTTCTGGGGCGGTTTTACCTTCTTTACGACTTTCTTCCAGATTTTGCTTATCCAGAAACTGCACTTTACTACCAATAATGTCGGTGACTACTTTGCCTACATCGGCTTATGTATAGCCTTGGCACAGATTGTAATCGTGCCGTTTGCGGTCAAGCGCTTCAAGGCGCACCAGATTCTGCGCGTCAGCCTTATCGGCAATGGCGTGGCGTTATTCCTACAACTGTTCCCGCACAATACCACGCAGCTGCTGGCAGTGTCGCCCCTGATTGCGCTGTTCAACGGCCTGACCATGGCCAACGCTTCGGCGCTGGTAAGCCTGTCGGCCGGCAAGAAAGTGCAGGGCGAAGTGCTCGGTATTGAGGCAAGTGTGCAAGCGTTGGCACAGGCCGTACCTGCGGCCATCAGCGGCTATATTGCTGCTATGGGCGTGAATATGCCGGTGCTTGTTGGCGGTACGATTGTTATCGCCGGCGGTCTCATCTTCAATCTGTTCTACCACCCGTCCAAGCACGTGCTGCACGAAGAAACTGCAGATATGCCCATGGGCGCACACTAAGCATAAACGGCGTAGATGTGCTATAATAAAGGTGTTGTCCTATGTGACAGCACCTTTTGTTATGGGGCTGACTTTAAGCTCGACATTTGTACTTTATTAGTTAGATCAGCGGGCCGCTTGCCAGCGTTATAGGCAAAATAGAATAGATGCAAAATCTTCTATCGCTGAAGCAAAAGCAACTGTAGCAGCTATGCTTGCTCGCAGTAACTTTAGCTTCGCACCAGCTGTAGCCTAATTGCTCAGCAACACTCGAGACGACATCGGATAGTCTGGCTGTGTTTTATATTTTCTGATTGCTCAGGTAGTGCCATCCACGCTACTTGCTAAGACCAGGATTGCTCGCATGGCATGTTTGTCTGTTTCGATACCCCGTGCGCTATAGACTTTAAAACAGCCTACGCCTGTAGACGACTAACCGATAAGCGAATGGACGCGGAGGGCAGTGCTCCGCCAGCTCCACCATAATTGAGAAATAAAATGACCTCCGAAGAGGTCATTTTTTGTATACTCAGGGTTTTTACTTTACGACATAGGCCGATGAGGGCACTTGTATATCGACCGGGCCGGGACTGTTAGCGGACATGGGCATGAAGGTAGCGGCGCTTTGCTTGACGCCGGGTTGGGTGAGCGGTGTATG
>DASTXH010000089.1:0-1090 GCA_035758575.1 Saccharimonadales bacterium (SeqCode) | reverse complement strand
CGCCGAGGTCTCGACCGTGGGTGATCTCGTCATCATTCGCCCCACCATCGGTCAGCCGATGCCGCTGGACGCAGACACGACCGTTGAGGTCAGAAAGTGAGCCTGCGCACCGTCACCGGCCTGAGCGGGCAGCCGGTCTGGCACTGCGACGAGTGCGGGTGCAACGGCGTGGCCGACGACCACATCCCCGGCGACGAGGTGTGCCGCCTGCTGCGCGTCGAGCGCCACGAGAAGAACCGCGACGACGAGACTGACTGACTGACCCACGGCGGTGCTAGGTCTAGCACCTAGCGCCAGCCGGATGCAGTCAGCATCAATCCAACAGAAAGGAGGTGGGTGCCATGCGCATCCACACCAACACCCTCACCGCTCTCGACCTGTTCGAGGCGGCGCGGATCAGCCGTACCGGAATGACCTACGCCGATCACGGGTCGAGGATCGCCAAGCGGTCGTGGGACGTGCACCTGACCGGAGACAGCCGTCGTCGGCCCAACCGGACGCACTACTCCGACGAGTACGCCGCCACGTGGGACCAGTGGGGCGTGTTCCTGAGCGTGCTGTTCGACCGCGACCCGGACGCACTGTGCGGGTCGGGGCGCAAGTACGCGATCTACACCGACCGGAACGCCTTCCACTACCAGACCGACGACAGGTTCCGGAGCATCGGCATCGTCGGCCCGGACGTGCCCGGCGCACTGGCCGTGCAGTGCGACACCGACTTCGACGGCACCATCGGACAGGTGTACCGCCGTGAGCAGGGCTACTGGCCCGACGACGCGCACGGCGACCACACCTTCCGGTTCACCGGGACGGTGGGCGAGAACCAGTGCACCAAGTGCACCGCCGTACGCCGCTGGCCCGAGAGGTGGGCAGCCTGATGCCGTACAGGATGCCCGCGAGGGTGGGCGAGCGCGTGGCGCTGGCCCCGCACCTCGACCTGTGGCTGGCTGGTGTGCGCTACGGCGTGGTGGCCGAGGTGCGCGTGGACGAGGAGAACGGCAAGCACTACCTCGTGGACTACGGCTACCCGGACGTGGCCGACCGCTACACGTGGTGCAGGACTGAGGACCTGCTCGGGGTGCCGTCATGA
>DASTXH010000055.1:0-37323 GCA_035758575.1 Saccharimonadales bacterium (SeqCode) | reverse complement strand
TGGTTGTATTTTTTCTTGGCAGTACCACCACCAGGTGATGCTACATGCCATGTATGTTTTTACTGGGCCGTACGGTACGTAGCTCCGTTATGGTCCATGGATTCTAGTATGGGACGGGGGGAGGGAGGGAGCAAGGGGAAGAGAACAGAGAAATTATTCAAACGTTGGTGTGCTAGTCACAACATAAGCTGTTGTTTATATTTCAACTATAGCTTAAATAATTTAGGAAAGCAGGTGAGACTTAGGACTCTAAGTGACCTGAATCATATTGTTTTCCCGGTGTTAGGTAGGAACAGCGCGGTACTTTTTCCACAAGTTGCTGAACAAAATTACTAAACTTAGATACACTCAATTCGCTGCAACACCGGCCAGAGTTGTCGGAATGGGTATATTCGGATATAATCGCGTAGTAAAGGGTGGAAAATAAAATCTGAACTGACGGGGGTTAGATAACGTGAAAAATCAAAAGGGCTACGACGCTGATCAGATACAGGTCCTGGAGGGTCTTGAGCCAGTGCGGAAGCGTCCGGGTATGTATATAGGTAGCACCGGTGTTGAGGGATTGCATCATCTAGTATGGGAAATCATTGATAACGGTATCGACGAAGCGCTCGCCGGTTTTGCGACTGAAGTGAGCGTGAAGATTCTGTCGGACGGGGGAATATCGATTACCGACAACGGGCGAGGCATTCCTACCGGCACTAATAGCAAGACGGGCAAGAGCGGCGTTGAGACTGCGCTGACTATTCTACATGCAGGCGGCAAGTTTGGAGGCGGTGGATATAAAGTGTCTGGAGGCCTTCACGGCGTTGGCGTAAGTGTCGTGAATGCACTTTCGACCAAGCTGATCGCAACAATTTACCAAAACGGCAGGATCTACCGCCAGGAATATGCTCTCGGGGTGCCACAGACGGATTTGAAGGTTGTGGGTAAAACTGACCGCACTGGTACAGAAATTACATTTTATCCCGACAGATCTATCTTAGAAGTCACGACATTCAACTATGAGACCATTCTGGGCCGTTTGCGGCATGCGGCTTATCTTACGAAAGGTATTCGTACGAGTATCGAAGATGAGCGCACTGGCCAGCGCTATAGTTTCTACTTTGAGGGTGGTATCAGGTCGTATGTGAAGCACCTGAATGTCGGCAAAGAGGTAGTTGGCGAAGATGTCTTCTACATAGACAGAACCGTAGAGGACTCCCAGGTAGAGATAGCTATGCAGTATGTCGATACGTTCACCGAAACTATAAAAACATTTGCAAACAATGTATTTAATCCGGATGGTGGTACGCATCTTACGGGATTCCGCTCGGCGCTAACACGCGTTGTCAACGACTACGCCCGCAAAACAGGACTTCTTAAGGAGAAAGAAGAGAATCTGTCTGGAGAGGATTGTCGTGAAGGGCTTACGGCTGTTATCTTGGTGAAGCTTACCAATCCCCAGTTTGAAGGCCAGACGAAGAATAAGCTAGGTAATCCCGAAGTCCGCGGGTACGTAGAACAAGTACTGAGCGAGTACTTCAATTACTACCTTGAAGAACATCCGGCTGTTGCTAAGACCATTATAGGAAAGGCGCTACTTGCCGCCCGCGCACGCAAGGCTGCCCGAGCTGCGCGCGAGAACATCATCCGCAAAGGAATCTTGGACGGCGCAAGTATGCCGGGCAAGCTCGCCGACTGCTCCAGCAAGAATCCAAAAGATTCAGAAATATTTCTGGTTGAGGGTGACTCGGCTGGCGGTTCGGCTAAGAGTGGACGCGACAGCAAGACACAGGCCATCTTGCCGCTCCGTGGTAAAGTTCTCAACGTTGAACGTGCACGACTAGATAAGATGCTCGCCAATAACGAGATATTGAGTCTCATTAAAGCGTTGGGCGTAGGCATCGAAGAATCATTTGATCTGGGCAGTCTTCGCTACGAACGGATTGTGATCATGACCGATGCTGACGTGGATGGATCGCATATCAGCACGCTGCTCTTAACATTCTTCTTTAGATATATGAAGCCGGTGGTTGACGCTGGGCACGTTTACCTAGCTAAGCCGCCACTCTTTGAGCTTGTGAAGCCTGGGCGTAAAAGTAGTGTGTTTATTTATGACGAGGCCGAACTTGATCAGGTGGTGGACAGGACTATCGCCGCACGAAAACAAGAAGGTCTGAAAGTAAATACCGAAGACGAACGCTTCAAACAGGCGGGTTTCATCGAACAAAAACGGTATAAAGGTTTGGGCGAAATGGACGCTGAACAGTTATTCGCTACAACGATGGACCCTGAGCGTCGTGTCCTGGTGCGGGTTACTGTGCAGGATGCCGAGAAGGCTGATGCCATATTCACAAAGCTCATGGGCAGCGAAGTGGAGCTGCGCAAGAGCTTCATCCAGAATAATGCAAAGTTTGTGAAGGACTTGGATATTTAGTATGAACGAAGAAAACGAGAACCAATCATCAGAGATCCTGCCCGAGACAACACAAGTGCTCGAGGGGGAGGTGATGTCTACTACAGACGCAAACTCTAAATCTGTCGAAATGAGAAGCGTTGAAGACGTCATGGAAGATAGCTACTTGCGCTACTCCATGAGCGTTATCGTAGATCGAGCACTTCCTGACGTCAGAGACGGTCTAAAACCGGTGCACCGGCGCATTTTGTATACAATGAACCGTGACGGTCTTCGCTCTTCGGCCAAACATCGGAAGAGCGCAAACGTTGTTGGTGCCGTAATGGGTGATTACCATCCGCATGGCGATGCGGCCATTTACGACTCTATGGTCCGCCTGGCACAGCCGTGGGCTATGCGCTATATGCTTGTGAACGGTCAGGGCAACTTTGGCTCGATGGACGGTGATCCGCCTGCGGCCATGCGCTATACCGAAGCTAAGATGGCCAAACTTGCAGAAGAACTGCTGGTAGACATCGATAAGGAGACAGTAGACTTTCGCGATAACTATGACGGACGCCTGCAAGAGCCGTCAGTACTGCCGGCAAAGCTTCCTAATTTGTTGCTAAACGGTCAGATGGGCATTGCTGTCGGTATGGCCACAAACATACCGCCGCACAATCTGGGTGAGCTTGTAGATGCGACTGTCCACCAAATTGATCATCCTGACGCCACCTTAGACGACCTCCTTGAATATGTGAAGGGGCCCGATTTCCCGACCGGGGGTGTTATCTATGGGAGAGAGTCAATACGCTCAGCCTACGCTATCGGGCGCGGCGGCGTTATTACCCGGGGTATGGCGGAGATCGTCGAGACCAAGAAGGGGCGCCACCAGATTGTCATAACCGAAATTCCGTATGCATTGAACAAGGAAAGCCTTGTCATCAAGATTGCCGATCTAGTGAAGGAAAAGAAGCTTGTTGGCATATCTGACTTGCGTGATGAAAGTGCTCGTGGCGCTGTGCGTATTGTTATTGATCTTAAGAAAGATGCCTACCCGAAGAAATTGCTCAATCAGTTATATAAGCAGACGCCGCTGCAGACCAGCTTCCACTTTAATATGATGGCACTTGTTGATGGTATCCAGCCGCGTGTATTGGGGCTTCAGGACATCATTAAAGAGCATATCAAGCACCGCCAAGTTGTCGTTCGCCGTCGCACGGAGTATGAACTTCGGACCGCCAAAGAGCGTGCACATATCCTAGAAGGCTTAACGATTGCCCTGGACCACATTGATGAAGTAATCCAGACAATTCGCTCCAGCGAAACGACCGATGAAGCTCGCGAAAACCTGATTAAGCGCTTTAATTTGAGCGAGGTCCAGGCCAAGGCTATCCTAGCCATGCAGCTTCGTACGCTAGCGGGCCTGGAGCGCAAGAAGATTGAGGACGAGCTAGCGGAGCTTATTAAGCTTATCCGCGAGCTTGAGGCAATTTTGGCAGACGAGCAGAGAATTTTAGCGATCATTAAAGATGAACTTGCAGAATTGAAGAAACAATACGGCGACGAGCGTCGTACGCGTGTGGTTGCACAGGAGCTTGGTCGCTTAAGCGATGAAGACCTGATTGCTGACGAGCAAGTTGTTGTAACCCTTACAGCAGCTAACTACGTCAAACGGAGTCAAATTGCTGAGTACAAGCGCCAGGGTAGGGGTGGCAAGGGTCGCCGCGGTATGGCTACCCGAGAAGAAGATGTCATAGATAAGGTCGTATACGCAAGTACCCACGACTACCTGCTGTTCTTCACGAACAAGGGACGTGTGTTCCGGCTGAAGACATACGAGGTGCCGGCCGCAAGCCTGAGCGCCAAGGGCGTCGCATTGGTGAACCTGCTGCAGCTCCAGCCAGAAGAGACAGTCAATACCGTTATTAACGTGAGCAAACAAGCAAACGGCGGGAATCTGTTTATGTGCACCAAGCGTGGGGTCGTCAAGAAGACGCCTTTTGAGCAATATCAGAATCTTCGGAGCAACGGCCTGATCACTATTAATCTAGATGACGGAGATGAGCTGCGTTGGGTGCGTATGACGTCGGGCCAGAACGAGATACTCATCTCTACGGCTCAGGGTCAGGCTATGCGATTCAATGAAAGCGAAGTCCGTCCGATGGGCCGCGTGTCGCGTGGCGTGCGCGGTATACGTTTACGTAGCGATGATCAAGTAATAGGTATGGACGTAGTTGAGGATGGCTCAAGCGTCTTCGTTATTAGTCGCTATGGTTACGGAAAACGTACGAAAGTATCCCAGTTCGCACCGCATGCGCGAGGCGGTGTCGGTATTCGCTCTGCTGTCGTCAATAGCAAGACGGGCGAACTGATAGGCGTGGCATCGCTTAGTGAAGATGACGGACAGGAGGTGATCATAATATCCGGCCAAGGGCAAACGATTCGACTTGGTATTAAAGACATTCCGGCCTTAGGGCGTGCTACGCAAGGCGTCCGTATAATGCGCCTGAACGATGGTGATGAAGTAGTGTCTCTGGCGTTAGTCGATAAGATTGAAGACGATGAGGACGACGAGCCTGCAGAAGGTGAATCAGAGTCTCAGGAGTAGGCTGAAATAGTTGTGGTGTAATTGTTACAATCTTTTATGCCACAACTATCTTGACAACTTCCTTGTACCCAAGTAGTATACGTGAAGAACTTTCGAGATGGTGTTACAGCTCTCACGAAAAGTTCCTTAAAAATTGAGTAGTGCAAATCAACGTCAGTTCATTTTTTGAACTATGTTTTAAACAGTAAGTCAGATTCTGACTGAAGTTTGGACAGATTCTTTTTTGGAGAGTTTGATCCTGGCTCAGGATGAACGCTGGCGGCGTGCCTAATACATGCAAGTCGTGCGGTAACAGGAGGAGCTTGCTCCTTGCTGACGAGCGGCGGACGGCTGAGTAACGCGTAGGAATCTACCCCAAACTGAGGGATAAGCACCAGAAATGGTGTCTAATACCGCATGTGATCTTCGGATTAAAGCTTCGGCGGTTTGGGAAGAGCCTGCGTATGATTAGCTAGTTGGTGAGGTAATGGCTCACCAAGGCTACGATCATTAGCTGGTCTGAGAGGATGATCAGCCAGACTGGGACTGAGAACGGCCCAGACTCCTACGGGAGGCAGCAGTAGGGAATTTTCCACAATGGGCGAAAGCCTGATGGAGCAACGCCGCGTGCAGGATGAAGGCCTTCGGGTTGTAAACTGCTTTTATATGTGACGAATATGACGGTAGCATATGAATAAGGATCGGCTAACTCCGTGCCAGCAGCCGCGGTCATACGGAGGATCCAAGCGTTATCCGGAATTACTGGGCGTAAAGAGTTGCGTAGGTGGCATAGTAAGCAGACAGTGAAAGCGTGTGGCTCAACCATACACACATTGTTTGAACTGCTAAGCTAGAGGACGAGAGAGGTACCTGGAATTCCCAGTGTAGGAGTGAAATCCGTAGATATTGGGAGGAACACCGATGGCGTAAGCAGGGTACTGGCTCGTTCCTGACACTCAGGCACGAAAGCGTGGGGAGCAAACGGGATTAGATACCCCGGTAGTCCACGCCGTAAACGATGGATGCTAGTTGTTAGAGGTATCGACCCCTCTAGTAACGAAGCTAACGCGTTAAGCATCCCGCCTGTGGAGTACGGTCGCAAGACTAAAACATAAAGGAATTGACGGGGACCCGCACAAGCGGTGGAGCGTGTTGTTTAATTCGACGGTAAACGAAGAACCTTACCCAGGCTTGACATCCTTGGAAGTTCTCCGAAAGGAGAATGTGCTTTATTGAGCCAAGTGACAGGTGTTGCATGGCCGTTGTCAGCTCGTGTCGTGAGATGTTTGGTTAAGTCCATCAACGAGCGCAACCCCTATAGTCAGTTGTATTTCTCTGGCTAGACTGCCCTGGCAACAGGGAGGAAGGAGGGGATGACTTCAGGTCGGTATTGCCCTTACGTCTGGGGCTACAAACACGCTACAATGGCCGGTACAAAGGGCAGCCAAGTCGCAAGACGGAGCAAATCCCATCAAAACCGGTCTCAGTTCGGATAGCAGGCTGAAACTCGCCTGCTTGAAGCCGGAATCGCTAGTAACGGTAGGTCAGCTATACTACCGTGAATACGTTCCCGGGTCTTGTACACACCGCCCGTCAAACCATGAAAGTCGCCAATACCTGACGTGTGAGCTTGCCTCGCCCTAAGGTAGGGGAGATGATTGGGGTTAAGTCGTAACAAGGTATCCGTACGGGAACGTGCGGATGGATTACCTCCTTTCTAGGGAGATAACTAGCGGCAAATCGAGTAATCATTTGTTGCTAGGTCGGTCTTGGTACATCGTAAAACAGTACTGACGATGTACATTTTCCTTCTTCGGGAGGACAAGATATCAGTTCTGACCAAGTTACTGACGTTGATTGCACTATTTAGTTTTTAAGTTTATAAAGAGCACCCCTGCGAGAGGTGCTCTTTTCGTATGTTTAATATCTTACAGTTGTAGCAATGTAACCAAGATAATCGTAGATGCGCTCATTCATGACTGGGATAACGTCATGCCGATGTAGATATTCTTGCAGTGTCATGATATGCCAGGATGTACCTTCGTCGCCGAATTCTATGGTTTCTATGTGATGTATTGCAAGTCTTGCAACTAAGAAGTGAGTACTTTTGCCGTTGATGGTAGGGTAGGCTCGAGAGTAGTCAATGTGCTCAGGTTCGATATCCAGGCCAAACTCCTCTTTTGATTCGCGCCTAAATGTTACGAAAGGGCTTTCACCTGGTTCAGAGCCTCCACCTGGAATATCAAGGAGATTCGGGAAGGGACCGCATCCATCTCGTCTATAGATCAGTGTTTGTTCATCTAGGGGATTCTGTGCTTGATTGCCGAAAAAGATCAAGCCTTTCGCACCCGTCTGGATTTGGTCTGGGTTGAACAATAGATCCAGGTCTTGTCGGTTCAAGGTGCGGAACCGGCGAGTCTCCGCTTCATAGGTGCTGCTTTTGTCCATGATAATAGGTATTATATGCCGGTATGATCTCGGTCAAAAAGAAAGCCTGGTCGATAGTTGGGCTATGTGGACAGCGGACTTGTCTTTCTTCGGTCAAGCTTTCTCGAAGCTAGCCTTAGCTAGAGCTTGGCCTGCGCGAGCCATAGACTTTGCGTCTTTTGTTTCGCAAAACCCGCATCTGTGGTTCAAGCTCAAGCAGCCCCACCAATTAAAAAGCACCTGCCTTTAGCAGATGCTTTTTAATTGGTGGGGCTATGTGGACTCGAACCACAGACCTCGTCATTATCAGTGACGCGCTCTAACCAACTGAGCTATAGCCCCACGTCCAAGCGTACGCCATGTCTCGTTTTGCCGCGAGCGGCAAAAGCTTCGACCTTAGGCTACGCTTCTCCTTGCAATTGCCCAAACAGTCGCTGTCGCTCCTTGATTTGGCCAATTGGTTTTTTGTCAAAGGTCTGGTGGAGCAACGGGGACTCGAACCCCGGACCTCCTGCTTGCAAAACAGGCGCTCTAGCCAACTGAGCTATTGCCCCTCATTATTCACGTCACGCCTTGCCTAAAGTGGCAAGTCGGACATATGTCTGACCGATGTATTCTACCTAAAAAAACGGTTTATGACAAGGTATAGACGGGATAAAAACCTTGTGGTGAAAAAGGGGCGGCTATGTAAGGGGTTAAAACGTAGCAAATGTGTCTACGTTTTAGTATTGACCGCCCCTGTTTTTATTGCTATTATAACTGGGCTGCTTGAGTTTAGACATGAAGTTCATGGATAAACCGCCAAGCTTTACGCTTAAACTCAAGCCCAAGCAAATGTAGGTGGATCGCTTGAGTTGGTAACTTAAAAATTTGGCACATCATAGAAAGATAGAGCAATTTTTAGATTTCGCAAGAAATCATTTAGACAAACGGCTATTGGTAATTACCAATAACTAGTCAATTGCACAAATGTAAAAAGTTACTCAAGCGCACATAACGGATGCCTTGACGTAAGATATCGATGAAGGACGCGAGGAGCTGCGAAAAGCTTCGGGGAGCTGCTAACTAAGCTTTGATCCGAAGATGTCCGAATGGGGAAACCTCACTAGAGTTATGTCTAGTGGCCTCGAACCTGAACACATAGGGATTGAGAGCGATAACCGGGGGAACTGAAACATCTTAGTACCTCGAGGAAGAGAAAATAACCAATGATTCCGGTAGTAGTGGCGAGCGAAACCGGAAGAGCCCAAACTTTAATGACTTTTGTCCGTCAATTTGGCGGATAAATAAGTTGGTAGACGAATGTTATTAAAGGGTTGTGACATATAAATTACCAGTATGGAGCCCTGGATTCACTCCAGAATTCCATATTGGAAGCAGATACTACCATCGTCTGCATAAGGTAAAGAATTTGCGATGCGAGCAGAAGCAGTTGGAAAGCTGCGCCATAGACAGTGACAGCCTGGTACGCCAAGGATCGCAAACCTTATCATTTATAGTGTCGAGTAGGTCGGGGCACGTGAAATCCTGACTGAATCTGGGAGGTCCACCTCCCAAGGCTAAATATATCTTACGATCGATAGAGGACAAGTACCGTGAGGGAAAGGCGAAAAGAACCCCGGAAGGGGAGTGAAATAGAACCTGAAATTGTGTGCGTACAAGGAGTCGGAGCCGATTTATCGGTGACGGCGTGCTTTTTGTAGAACGATCCAGCGAGTTATTTGTTAACGCAAGTCTAAGCCATTTGGTGGAGACGTAGTGAAAGCGAGCCTGAATAGGGCGCCCGAGTGTTAACGAATAGACCCGAAACCAGGTGACCTAGCCATGAGCAGGCTGAAGCGCAGGTAAAACTGCGTGGAGGGCCGAACCGTAGCGAGTTGCAACACGCCCGGATGACTTGTGGTTAGCGGTGAAATACCAATCGAACTTGGAGATAGCTGGTTCTCCTCGAAATAGCTTTAGGGCTAGCGTCATGTAGTAGCTGATTGGGGTAGAGCTCTGTTTCGGACTGGGAGCCGCAAGGCCACCCACCCTTGACAAACTACGAATACGATCAGTGTAATCATGGCAGTTAGAACGGCGGGGCTAAGCTCGTCGCTCAAAAGGGAAACAGCCCAGATCGCCATCTAAGGTCCCTAAATATACACTAAGTGGGAAACGAGGTGAGGTTTCTTAAACAACGAGGATGTTGGCTTAGAAGCAGCCATTCATTTAAAGAGTGCGTAATAGCTCACTCGTCAAGAGACCTTGCGCGGAAAATGTAACGGGGCTAAGTGTATTACCGAAGATGCGAACTTCTAGTCTAACTAGGAGTGGTAGAGGAGCGTTCCTCTCTGCTGTGAAGTCGAACTGCGAGGTTCGGTGGAGCGTGAGGAAGTGAGAATGCTGGAATGAGTAACCATAAGGCAGGTGAGAATCCTGCCCACCGAAAGAGCAAGGTTTCCTGGGCCACGATAATCGTCCCAGGGTTAGTCGGTCCTAAGCCGAGGCGCGTAGCGTAGGCGATGGACAACGGGTTAATATTCCCGTACTAGTGGTGTTTTGTTTGACGTGCGCAGGATATTAGTTGGAGCGGATTCATGGTTATATCCGTCTAAGTAGAAGAAACATCTACGAATGAGACGGCCTTACGGCTGGATTCCAATGAAAGTACTGACTAGAAAAGCGCTCAAACGCGTGAATGTCACTATCCGTACCGCAAACCGACACAGGTGCTCAGGTCGAGAAGACCAAGGTGTACGAGTGATTCTTCGTTAAGGAACTCGGCAATATAGCGGCCGTAACTTCGGAATAAGGCCTGCCCCCTCACTTTGTTTACGACAAGTGAGATTGCCAGTTTTCTTTCCAGAAAACAACAGTAGTATTTGTAAGTTTATAACTTCTTACAACATACCTGTATAAACGAGACGATCAAGAGAGAAAGCTGGAGAACCCGCACATCTGTCGCAGACAGTGTGAGGGGGCTGCAACTAAAGAACCCATGCAACTGTTTACCAAAAACATAGGTCTCTGCTAACACGAAAGTGGAAGTATAGGGGCTGACGCCTGCCCGGTGCTGGAAGGTTAAGGGGAGAACTTCACGGTTTGAACTGAAGCCCCAGTGAACGGCGGCGGTAACTATAACCGTCCTAAGGTAGCGAAATTCCTTGTCAGGTAAGTTCTGACCCGCACGAATGGCGTAATGATATGGGTACTGTCTCAACGAAGAGCTCGGTGAAAGTGCATTGACGGTAAAGATGCCGTCTGTCCGCAGCAGGACGAAAAGACCCCGTGGAGCTTTACTGCAGCTTGACATTGAACCGGGGGTATACATGTGTAGGATAGGTGGGAGACGTCGAAGCCTAGACGCTAGTCTAGGCAGAGTCACTGGTGAAATACCACCCTTGTATGCCTTTTGTTCTTACTCCAACCGTTATCCGGTTGGGGGACCGTGTCTGGCGGGTAGTTTAACTGGGGCGGTTGCCTCCTAAAGAGTATCGGAGGCGTTCAAAGGTTGGCTAGGTTCGGATGGAAATCGAATCGATAGTGTATACGCAAAAGCCAGCTTGACTGTGAGGCCTACAAGCCAAACAGGCACGAAAGTGGGAGTAAGTTTTCCGCTGTCCGTACATTCGTACATGAGTGTGGTATCGGCAGCGCTTTCGGATAAAAGTTACCCCGGGGATAACAGGCTTATCGCGCCCAATAGTTCACATAGACGGCGCGGTTTGGCACCTCGATGTCGGCTCATCTCATCCTGGGGCTGGAGCAGGTCCCAAGGGTCCGGCTGTTCGCCGGTTAAAGAGGTACGTGAGCTGGGTTCAGAACGTCGTGAGACAGTTCGGTTTATATCCGCTGTGGACGTCAGGAAATTTGAGAGGCTTTGACCCTAGTACGAGAGGACCGGGTTGAACGCACCTCTGGTGTATCAGTTGTTCCACCAGGAGCATTGCTGAGTAGCTATAGTGCGGAACAGATAAGCGCTGAAAGCATATTAAGCGCGAAACTGACCTCAAGATTAGATTTCCCTATGACCTCCCTGAAAGACGATCAGGTTGATAGGCGCAAGGTGTAAGCATGGCAACATGTGTAGCCGAAGCGTACTAATAGAGGCATTGACTTTTTACGACTTCTGATTCGCCACTTTATAGTGGTTGGATCAGAAGCCAGCAATTGACTAGTTATTGGTGCTCACCAGAGTACCCGTTTGTCAAAAACGCTTTAACATTTCTATCCGTGCGACCAATATGGACATCAATAGGCCCGAATAGCTTTTTGTAGCTAGTCGGGGAGAGCAGCGCCGTCTTGCCTGATAAGGCAGAACCGATTTATTTCGGCAGAGGCGCGATGAGAAACTTGTTTAGCAGGTATCTCATGTGCCGTTTTGGTGCCCATAGCGTGAGGGAAACACCTGTTCCCATGCCGAACACAGCAGTTAAGCCTCACAGCGGTTACAATACTTGGGGTTCACCCCTGGGAAAATAGCACGGTGCCAAATTATAAAAAGGACCTCGGAATACGAGGTCCTTTTTCTTTGTGCGCAATACTTTATGAAACATTGTCGGCGTTAGGATTATAGTTGCGCTGGGGCGTTAAGTACGGTTTAATCGTAGGCACATGGCAAAATACGCATTTGCGCTAGTCGGTGTAATTTTGTTATTAAACCTAGTCTCACCGGTGGTGCAGGCGGCTGCAAGTATATCGCAATCGTTCTCGGTGCCTACAAATACGACACTCGTGCCGGGTGATTTGGCCAGCACGCTAACAGGCGGAGCGGCAGTAGAGCCGGCAAGCACCCAGAATGACGGTCAACTGATTGGAGTTGTCGTAGCTTCGAATGAGAGCCCATTAGCGCTGGAAGCGGGCTCCGCCCAAAATACGGTGCAGATAGTGCAAAGCGGCAATGCCGAGGTGTATGTAACGACGCTGGGAGGTGCTATCCACGCTGGTGACGCTATCTCTGTATCGCCGATTGAGGGATTTGGTATGCGGGCGGCGCAGGGTCTCCGCACTATAGGCGTAGCACAGAACGATTTATCCGACGCCTCGGCAGGAACTCGTCAGTTATCCATAAAAAACAAGGACGGAACGTCAAGTACGGTATATATGGGAGCTGTCCTTGTATCGGTCGGTTTAGGCAGTGGGTCTACAGGGGTGCCGTCTAGTATAGCTGGTAGCTTGCAATCGCTGGCTGCGGTATTGGCTGGTCATCAAGTATCCACGCTTCAGGCTACTCTGAGCTTTATAATTGTAGTGATATCTGTTGGCGCGCTCATGGCACTTATATATGGTGCGATACATGCAGGAATCGTGGCAATCGGTAGGAATCCATTGGCTCGGTGGTCGATTCTGAGGTCAGTTCTGCAAATACTCGCAATGGGGCTTCTGATAGCTGTCGTTGCCAGCATTTCGCTATATTTCACGTTGCGGCCGTAGGTACGGGTGCTGTATTCTTAGGACAGGCTTACCTCCAAAAGAAAAAAGAGAGTACGATGCAGGTTTTGCAGCAGACCGATGATATGCTCTTGGGGCCGAAGCGTAGTCGCGCTGTGGCTCGATTGTTACTGGTGTTCGTGACGACACTTTGTTCTCTCGGGCTTGTAACGGCGTTAGCGGCTGTATTTGAGCACCTTGCTCGCACTCCGCAAGCGATAGCGTCATCGACGGGACAGATATCGGTAACGGGGTATCCTATTACAACGGTGCCAGTCGGCGCACTGCCGTCACTGCCGGCCGCTACGGCGACGCAGCGATTGCTGATGCATGGCCAGGCGCAGGTAAGTAACGGGCTTGTACTTGTGCCGGGTGTATTACCCTCTCAAGGATCCACCGGGGAGCTGTATTATGATCAAGGCACTAATCGGCCGTACTTCTATAACGGGAGTAGCTTTATCAGTCTGCAGTCAACGGCGGGCACACAGCCATCCGTCATGAACCAAACATTTGTGACTAACACTACCAGTCCGACAACTGTTGTCGAGCAAATAAATAATGGTGCTGCGCTGTCCGGACTAACTACCGATGGTGTAGTGTACGCAACAAGCGCAACCACCGTGTCGACACTTCCCCTAATGGCTGATGGGGTGCTGGTCACCAATGCAAGCAGCCAGCCTGTACTGTCGCAAATACTGCCCACTACGATACAAAATAACATAACATCTACGGGTGTATTGACGAGCGGGTCTATTGCCTCGGGGTTCGGTGCTATTAACACAAACAGTTCTATAGCGACTAGTACAATGCTGCAAGGCGGAACGATTATTGTAGGTGCTGACGGTTCGTCGCAGCCGGCGTCAGTCACGATTAGGGGCGGCGCGGCTACGGGCACTGACGCTACCGGAGCTAGCACGGTGTTTGATGCGGGTAATGGTACCGGCAATGGTGGATCTGGAGATCTTATTTTTAGGACCGCATCTTCGAATGTTCTGCCGGTCACGCTTGGTGATACAGCTGAGTCCGAGGCATATACGCAGTCGTCAATGTCCACGACGTTTAATGTGACAAGCCACGCAAATATGGTAATGGTTGTGGGGGTGAACCAACAGGATAACACGCAATCTGTGTCGTCGGTTGCATGGAATGGTAGTACCGCCGGCTGGACAAGAATTGGTTCTCAAGCATCAGCAGGGGGTGTAGTTGAGCTATGGTATCTTGTAAATCCGGTCAGCGGCAGCCATACGCTTACGATCAATTTTTCGGCTACGTCAGGCAATAATCACCAGTTTGTCGGTGCTGAGACTTTTTACAATGTCAGTCAGACTGCGCCTATCGCTGCCTCTAACACAGGAGCGGGTACGACAGCGGGTACTACGTCGGTTGCTGTTGCAACTTCGTCAGGTCAAGTTGCTGTTGACGTAATTGGCGATAATCAGTTCTGCTTGGGCGCACCGGGGGCAGGGCAAACGCGTACGTGGGCAGACCAGCTAGGTCCCAATACAATTCTGGGAGGCTCGTATAAAACCACTAACGCCGGCAGTACTGCTATGTCATGGGGTGTCACGAGCTCGTGTACCTGGGAATCTGTCGTAGCTGCCATTAGCCCAGTGCCCGGTAGCGTGTCGGACACACTGACAGATCGTCTTCACGTCACTGCAACAGGAAATGTGGGTATTAACACCAGCAGCCCTCAATATACATTGGATATAGCAGGGGCGGCGCGCATACAAACTCCGACGAATTCTACTACGGCGTTTCAGATACAGAATGCGAGTGGTACGGCGCTATTGGTAGCCGATACTACCAATATGCAAGTTAGGGTTACTTCACTGGTAGTCAGTACTGCGCTTACCGTCGACGGCCATATCGTAACGGGGGGCACGACACCGGGAATTGCTGCAGGCGCAGCTGCATGTACGACGCCGACGGTGTCTATTGCTGGCAATGATACCGCCGGACGGATAACAGTGACAACTGGCAGCGGCTGTGTGGCTGCCGGTACGCTTGCGACGGTAACGTTCAATGTTGCGTATACTAGTTCGCCCTACGTACAGCTTACCCCTGACAGTGCCACTGCGGCGGGGCTAGTACCGTATAAGACTTCAACGGCTACCAATTTTACGGTGAGCACGTCAAACATACCGGCGAATACGACGACGTACGCGTTTGACTATCTGGTGGTGCAGTAGTCGGGCAGCATATTTGACATGAGCGTAATAGTGTGCTATTTTATAAATAGTTCCGAAAAAAGAACGAGGGTTATACCCTCGTTTTTATTTCGGTCATAATAAGAGTTTGAAAAGGGAGCGTTACTGGTATGTCAGGAACAATCGCTGGCGGCAAAGCTGCTGCTAATACGAACAAGTCTAAGTACGGTTCTGATTTTTACGCCAAGATCGGCGCAATTGGCGGCCGCAAGGGCCGCACTGGCGGTTTCTATGCAAACCGCGAGCTGGCGCGCCGCGCCGGCGCAATTGGCGGCCGCATTTCCCGCCGCACCAAGAAAGCTGCCTAAGTACGTGTAGCTAACTATAAAAGTCCCTGGATATCCAGGGACTTTTATGTTGCCGCAAGGGTGGTACGATAGATGCGGCAAAAGCGGGAGCGCGACACACGCCATATGGTTTTGCAGTTAAAGCACTGGTATTGCTGCGCGCCTGTCTGTAGCGACGCGCTGAGACACCTCGGGCACGTTGAGCGTGCAAATAGCCAGTTGCGATAGGTATCCAGACAATTTTGGACGTGCTCTTCGTCGATGATTATTTGCAGTGAGCGGGCAATATCTTTTGCTTGTTCCCACGCGGCCGTTTCCATGTGGAGCAGCTCGATGTCAGACCGGTACGCGCTGTGACCGAGTAATGCGTGGCCTGTTTCGTGTAGAAGCGACCATATGTGCCGTTCATCGTTGCTACGGATAAAATAAACAGTGCGGTTAGCGGGCGACCAGCGACATACATTGTCTGCCGTAAAGGTGAGACCGGAATAGAGAGCGTGAAGCTTTTTAAGTGTTTGTTCCATAAGTGTTGTGTGCCAGGTCGTAGCAGCCATACAATACAGCATCTTCGGGGCGGGCTGCTTTACGGATTGCGGGCAGGTCGATAAGGGGATTCTTGGCCCGCTGGAGTTCGTAGAGCAAGAATGGCTCAAAACGTTCGTAGTACACGCCGACGCTGCCACCAATGACAATGATTTGTGGCTGTGCGATAGCTATAAGTTCTATGAAGCCCATAGCTAGGTCGTGGGCAATGCGGTGCCAGGTAGCGGCGTCGGTTATATCGGCGGCTTTTTTGCCAAAGCGTTCTACGATAGCATGTCCTGATGCAAAGCTTTCCCAGGCAACATGCTTGCCGTGGAAGGGTAGCAACATGTGTCCACCTTCGCTGTCGGCCAATTCGGGTACGATACGCCGGTGGCCGATAAAGCCGGTGCCGATGCCCGTGCTTACCGTGATGTATAAGACATTTTTATCGGCTGGCAGTAGCATCGATTCAGAGAGACCGCCAAGGTTCGCATCGTTCTCAACAAGCATAGGGCAGCTGAAGATGTGTTCGGCATCAGCTTGCAGGGGCGTGTCATGCCACTTTAGGTTGCCAAAATCACGGGCGATGCCATGCTTACGGTCAATTTTGCCCGGTGCAGCCACACAACCGGCACGGAAGTCTTGCGTGTGCAGCGAACGTGCAGTCTCGGTAAGCTCGGCAATGAACTCTTCGTATACGGGCGGCGTCAGAAAGCGTACGCGCTCAACAATGATCCCCTGGTCGTCCAGCACAGCGACCAACGTCTTGGTGCCTCCAATGTCTACCCCTATGTACATATTGTTAGTGTAGCACATGGATGACGCCAGAGCTTGCTTTACCAAAGGAGAGGAAACAGGTATAATATAGCATAACGTTGCGGGCCGCCTCTGTATTGGGTGCTGCCCTCTGCGAAACACTACGAAGGAGGCATGATACTACATGTCGAAAAATACAGTTACGATGGATGACTTGCTGCAAGACAGCAAAGTCGAGCGCCTGACCGCAGGAAGTGTGGTCGAAGGTGTGGTTGCTTCAGTCAAGAAGCACGAAGTATGGGTGGATTTGGGCGCAAACGGCACCGGTGTTGTTATGCGCCGCGAAATCGGCCATGGTCAAACACTTGAAGCCGGGCAACCGGTGACCGTAAGTGTTATTGATCCAGAAATGGAAGAGGGCTACGCACTGCTCAGCATGCGTCGCGCCGTAAAGGACCGCGGTTGGGATGAGTTGCAGCGTGTCTTTGAAGCACAAGAAACCATTGAGGTTACTGCATACGATGCGAACCGCGGCGGGCTCTTGGTAGAGCTGGAAGGCATCCGTGGCTTCCTGCCGGTATCACAGCTAGCTGCCGGGCATTATCCGCGGGTATCTGGTGCTGATAAGGACGAAATTCTGCAGAAGCTGAATGCGCTTACCAGCAAGCCGTTGCGCGTACGCATCCTCGATGTAAGCCGTAAAGATAACAAGCTGATCTTCTCAGAAAAGGAAGCAGTCAAGGATGACATGCAAAGCCGTTTCTCTGAGCTGAAAGTCGGTGATATGGTCGAAGGTACGGTAACGGGTGTAATCGACTACGGTGCATTCGTGAACGTAGACGGCATTGAGGGCCTCATACATATTTCGGAAATATCCTGGGAACGCGTCGACAACCCACGCAACTATGTAAAGGTTGGCGACCGTGTAAAGGCCAAGATCATTTCAATCAACAAGGACCGCCTGTCATTAAGCCTCAAGCAAATGACCGAAGACCCATGGCTGGCTGAGATCAAGGCATTCAAGAAGGGCGATATTGTAGAGGGCAAGGTAACGCGCATTACACCGTTCGGTGCATTCGTACAGCTGAGTCCTGCGGTTGAAGCTTTGGTGCACGTATCTGAGATGGGTGACAGCGAAGCTGTCGACCCAGAACAACTGTTCCAGCTGAACGAGCGCAAGAAGTTCAAGGTGCTGGACATTGATCAAGATGCCCGCAAGATTGGCCTGAGCCTCAAGGATACTGGCGAAACAAAGCCATCTTCCAAGAAGGCCTGAGTAGTCGCGTAGCAAGGGGTCGCTATCCGCGGCCCCTTCACAGAGTGGAGTAACAATTAAGGAAGGAGCGCCAGAAAATCATGGCAACGACAATTGAAATTGAGAACATGATTACCGTTGGCGCTCTTGCCGACAAATTGATGCTGCCCGTGAGCCGCCTTATTGGCGAACTTTTGAAGAACGGGGTGATGGTGACGGTGAACGAGCAGATCGACTTTGATACTGCACAGATCATCGTGGAGGAACTGGGCCTGGACGTGCAGCTGCAGAAGCGTGCAGCCGCGCAAAAGGTTGCTGCGCCTAGCCGCACGAAGCAAGCTACCAGCAGTACCGCTCAGTCCCGGCCGCCAGTCGTAGCTGTTATGGGTCATGTTGATCATGGCAAAACGACTTTGCTGGATGCAATCCGCGGGGCGCATGTAGCCAAGACTGAAGCAGGCGGCATTACCCAGCATATCTCTGCGTATCAGATAGAGCATAATGGCCGCAAGATAACCTTTCTTGATACGCCTGGTCACGAAGCTTTTTCGGCTATCCGTGAGCACAGCGCCCACCTGACCGATATCGCGGTCATCGTGGTTGCTGCTGACGATGGTGTAAAGCCGCAAACCATTGAAGCCATCAGGTTTGCACGCAAAGCGAATGCTCGTATCGTCGTAGCCATTAACAAAATTGATAAAGAGGGTGCCAACGCAGCGTTGGTAAAGCAGCAGCTGGCTGACCAGCAGTTGCTGGTAGAAGAGTGGGGCGGTGATATCGTAGCCGTAGAACTCAGTGCTAAGACCGGTAAGGGCGTTCCTCAGCTGCTGGACATGATCCTGCTGGTAACTGACGTAGAAGACCTACGCGCCGAGACAGTAGGAGCTGCTGCCGGGCTTATTATAGAGGCACACGTAGAGCAGGGTCGCGGCCCTGTGGCGCACGGCTTGGTAGAGGCTGGCATCCTGAAAAAAGGTGACTTTATTGTCGCAGGGGCCACGTATGCCAAGATCCGCAACCTTGAATCAACCGATGGCAAACCGTTGCAATCAGCTACGCCGTCGACGCCGGTAGTTATTACGGGTTTCAAGCATCTGCCTGAGTTCGGTGATGAGTTTACGGTGGTTGCCAATGAGAAGGAGGCGCGGGCAATTGCCGAAGGACGCGCCACAGAGCGTATGCACGGTACGGCCAGCAAGGGTGTCAGCAGCAGCGAGCTGCTACGCATTATGAATCGAAACCGTGAAATGACCGAGCTGAACGTAGTCGTAAAGGCAGACGCACAGGGCTCGCTGACGTCAGTCATTGATAGTCTCAAGACACTCGACACGCAGGAGGTTGCTATTCGTGTGGTGGGATCGGGTATCGGCCATGTTACCGAGAATGATGTGTATATGGCGCAGACCAGCAATGCCATCGTGTATGGCTTTAATATCGCCATGCAGAGCAGCGTAAAACAGCTGGCGGCCCGACAAAAAGTCTCAGTGCGCCTGTATAACATCATTTATGAGCTTATAGAAGACGCCCGCGAAGAACTAAGTAGCCTACTGGCTCCTGAAGTTATCGAAACGCAACTAGGTCGTCTTATCGTACGTGGCGTATTCAACACCACGAAGTCTGAGGTGATCTGCGGCGGCGAGGTGACAAAGGGTAAGCTGGAGGTACCGTCGCTGGCCATTGTGCTGCGCGGCGACGAGAAGCTGGGCGAAGTAGAAGTAACCAACCTAAAGCGGGGTCCGGCAGACGCCAAAGAGGTATTTGAGGGCGAAATGTGCGGCCTGAGCTTCAAGACTAAGCGGCGGATAGACCTGCAAGAAGGCGACCGCATTGAGCTCTTTAGGCGCGAAACAGTAACGCGGCATTTATAGCCGCATTGTCCACGTCGGATGGTATAATCAAAATTATGGCAGACATGACAAAAGGTAACCTCCGGATCGACGATAGTTTACTCACCGAGCTAGGGTTGGCAACATTGCCCCAGGACGAAAAGACGAGCCTCCTGAAACACATCTACGAAACGCTTGAGATGCGCGTGGGTATGCGGCTTGCCGAACAGATGACGAACGCTCAGCTGGATGAATTTGAGCGGTTTTTTAATGCCCAGGATGATGCCGGCGCGTTTCGCTGGCTAGAGACAAACTTTCCGAATTACAAAGATATCGTGGCCGAAGAATATGCAAAGCTCAAGCAAGAAGTGGGCCAGAGTGCCTCACAGATATTGTCGGTGGCACAGAGCCAAAAACAACAGTAGAGCCTTTAGAGGAGTTGGCGATAGCCAGCTAGAAATGAGGCTGCGTCCATCTCTGGTTTGCCGGCTGGCTTGAGTCGAATGATTCGCAGCGATGAGTCATTGCCACAACCGACTAAAAGTTGCTTGTTGGCTACATACGCTTTGCCCGGCTCCTCTGCGTGGGTGCTTGCGGTAGCTTTGGTGATAATAACATCGCGCCCTGCAAGTACTGTGCGGCTTTTAGGCCAGCCATGAAAAGCGCGGACTTCCCGTTCCAGCTGTTCTGCCGGCTTTGACCAATCTAGAACGCCATCATCTTTGGCGAGTTTTCTAGAATAAGACGGTGCGACATTCCCAAGGATGCTCGCTGTTTCTTGTGGAGCGGGTTCAATGGCGTTGTCGAGGTAGCCGGGGACGACCTCTTTTAATGCGGCGTCGCTAATGCGAATGAGAGATTCGGTAAGCGTTTCGGTAGTAGCATCCTGGGGTATGTCGTATGCGGCCTGGGCAAGTAGCGGGCCTTCATCCATGCCTTCGCTCAGTAGCATAATACTTACCCCGGTAGTCTTTTGTCCGCTCAAAATAGCAAAGGTGATGGGGTCGGCGCCGCGCCACTGCGGCAAAAGGCTGAAATGACTATTGATGATGCCTTTTGAAAAAGCGCTTATTACACTATTACTGACAATTATGCCGAAATCAATGAGTATACCACAGGCGCTGGCGAACTTCCGGCTCGCCACTAGTGCATCAAGGTCGCGGCGCTTTTCTACTGTGTGCAGTGGTGTGTTCGGGCAGGCAGTCTGCATCATATCGATTGTCGTGGGCTTGGTGATAATTGCTTCAATGGTGAAGGCCGTCGATAGCAGGTGTAAGCTCTCGGCTGCTACGGGTCCGCTACCGAAGAAGACGACCGAACGTTTTGCCATGCTAGCTCCACAGGGCCTTGTTGTCGGCGATGTCTTTTTCGTAGTCGAGCTGCTGCAGTACGCCGTCGTCTTTTAGCCGATAGAACGCATTGGTGTTGCCTTTGATGTGATCTACAAAAAGAATGCCGTTAGTGTGATCGATCTCATGCTGGAAAATGCGGGCAAGGAAGCCCTCGGCTGTGACCCGGAACTCTTTGCCTTGCTCATCCAGCGCTTTTACGCGTACTCTCGTGTAGCGGGGTACTTTCCCGTAGATGTCTTTCACACTCAGACAGCCTTCGTAATCTTCTTCTATATCGCCTTCCAGCTTGGTGATAACCGGGTTAATGAAGGTAGTGAAGGTGAGGTCGTCTTTGTTGTCGTAGTTGTTGCGTATTACCACAATCCGGTACAGATGGTTTACCTGTACTGCGGCCAGTGCCACCCCAACTTCGTGGTCACGGCTTTGCTCCCAGCTGATAGTTGCCGACTTCATATCTTCGATCATTTGGTGGACCTGTGGCGTGATGATGCCAACTTTTTGTGACCGTTCGCGCAGGTTCTTGTGCGGCAGCACAATTACGTCGTCTTTTGTCATGCTCATAATACGCCTAGTATAGCTGAGAAACAGATAAGAGGGAACTGGCTATAGCAAATTCGTAGGGTCTATGTCGTATGTCCAACCAGATCCGGCTTTTGGTAACTCGCTAATGATGCGGAGTAGCGCTGAGCGCTGTCGGGTTTTTAGAACCAGCTGCCATTCATATTTGCCCTCTATTTTTTCGTGAAATGCTGGGGCCGGGCCGTCGACTTGTACATCTATCCCCAGCGACTCGATGTGCGAGGCAAAGGCGGTTGCTGCTTTTTCGGCGCTAGTACTGGTGGCCCGTCGGCACGACAGCTTCAGGATACTGCAAAACGGCGGAAAGAAATATTTGCGACGCTCACGTATTTCGTTGGTATAGAATGTCTCCCAGTCGTCATGTAGGACGGCTTGGAGTAGAGGGCTTTCGGGTTGATACGTCTGTACCACTACGTGCCCTTGCAGATGCCCGCGGCCCACGCGGCCAGCTACTTGCGTAAGTAGCTGGTAGGTCTGTTCGTGCGCAGTGTAGTCGGGGATATACAGACTGCTATCTGCAAGTATGACGCCCAGTGTACTGAGCTTGGGCAGGTCGAGGCCTTTGGTGATCATCTGCGTGCCTACTAAAATGTCCACCTCACCATGCACGATGCGGTCGTATTGTGCTTCCAGCCGGTCGTCTTTCGGGTTGTCGGCGTCGAACCGGAGCGTGCGGGCCTCGGGAAACAGCTTTGTAATTTCCTCGACGATGGCCTTAGTGCCAACACTTTTGAATGTAAGGGTCATGTTGCTACAGTCCGGACAGCTGGTAAGGGCAGCCGTGCGATGGCCACAGATGTGGCAACGCAGTGTATGATTATCGCCGTGGTAAGTAAGTGGCACGTCGCATTTGGGACATAATGCCTGCCAGCCACATTGTTGGCATAGCGCAACTCGTGCTGTGCCGCGGCGATTGAGGTATAGCAAGGCCTGTTCGCCACGCTCCAGAGCATCCGAGATTGCTTTTGCGAGCGGCAAGGATATGTGCCGTGTCCGCGTAAACTTGCTGCGGTCTTTCAGGTCAACCACGGTGATTTTTTTTTCGTGGCTGGTTTGTTTGGCTAGCTGACGCAAAGTAATGATATGCTTCTGCTTTTGTTGTGCGACGTAGTAGTCGATGACTGAGGGCGTGGCCGAACCCAGTAGCAGCGTCGCGTCGTGCAGGGTGCGTAGCTGCGCAGCCACCCTAAGGGCATGGTAGTACGGTGCCTGTTCTTGCTTGTATGCCTGGTCGTGCGCTTCGTCTACGATAATTGCTCCAATGGTGTGCAGCGGGCTGAACAGTGCCGAACGAGGTCCTATGACAACCAAAGGTTGCGCAGAATTGGCAATACGCAGCCATGCTTCCTGTCGCTGCACCGCGGTCTGCTTGGAGTGCAATACGACAATTTGTCCAGAAAATTGCTCCTCAAAATTTGCTGCTAACTGAGACGTCAGGCCGATCTCCGGCACCAATACTAGTACTGAACGGCTAGTGCTTATCGCCCGCTTGGCGACCTCCATGTAGATGCGCGTTTTGCCGCTGCCGGTTCTGCCGTGCAAAACGTAGGTATCTGGCGTATCAATAACTTGCAGCGCGGCGGCCTGCTCGGTGGTCAGTGGCGGCTGGGCCGGCGAAGCGGCTCTGCCGTGGGCTACCGTGGTAAGCTGCCTTGGTCGTATATCTTTTGGCAGAATCAGGCTGGTCACTACCCCAACTGAGCTAGGATAAAAGGAGGTCATCCAGCCAGCCAAGCTGATTATTTGAGGCGGTAGCGGTTGGTTCGACATCACCGCCTCAATGGGTTTGGTCGCAAATTGCGGCCGCTTTGAGCTGCCGACTACTACGCCCAGTACGTGCTCCTTTTGTAGCGGCACACGCACGACGGTGCCGACAGCAAGATCTTCGTCATGGTGGTACGTCAGGGCATCATTGCCCCGGTAGCGGATTGAGCGCACCCAAATTAAGTAATACCGCATGCTCCACGCTCCTTTGTCTTAGTATATCTTGCAGCCAAGGCGCAAACGCATTATTATTAAAAAGTACAACAGAGCAATGCTGCCGAGGGCCGCGAGGATAGGGATTACATGTTAGATATATTTATTACATCTCGGGTTCGCCGTAAGATCATCGTGATTTACGCGAAGTATCCAGATTTCAAGACGCACGTGCGCGGCCTGGCGAAACTTATCAAAGAAGATGCCGGCAATATCCAGCGTGAGCTGAAGCGTCTGGAGAAAGTGGGCTTTCTGGTTTCGGAAAAGCAGGGCAACACCAAAGCGTATTCCACTAACAAGCAATTTCCTATTTTTAAGGAGCTTCAGAGCATCGTGCTGAAGTCGCAGCGCACCAACCACAAAAAAATTATTACTTCTTAGAACCTCTTGCCAAAGAAGGGGTCGGTAAGGTAAAATACTCCTGATGATACAGGTAACACGAAAAGATTCACGGGAATCGACCGAAAATTTACTTCGGCGCTTTAATCGTAAGGTTCAACAATCAGGCATTGTAGCTGCTGTCCGCCATGGCCAGTACTTCGAAAAGCCGCGTAGTAAGCGTGACCGCCGCGTGCGCGCTATCCTTCGCCAAGAGCAAAAGACTGCAAAAGCACGTCGCATCAAGCTCGGGCAACGCTAACTTTCGATAGCTATAGGCATGCTTGAAGACAAACTCAACCAAGACCTAAAGCAGGCACTGCTGGCGCGTGACGCATTCACCGCCAGCGTTTTGCGTGGCCTGAAGAGCGCAGTGTTGTACGCCAAAGTCGCCGAAAAAATGCCGCGCGACGGAGTTACGCCAGATCCTATGCTCATTGCCGTTTTGCAGAAAGAGGCAAAAAAGCGCCAGGAAAGTGCAGATTTATATCGGCAAGGCGGCAGCGAAGAGAAGGCTGCCAGCGAGCTGGCCGAGAAGGGTATTATCGAGCGGTATTTGCCACAGCAGATGGGCGAATCGCAGGTGGCCGCATTGGTAGATGATGCTATTGCCAGTTTGGGTGAGGCAGATCAACGCGCCATGGGACAGGTTATTGGTATAGTGCGGGCGAAAGCTGCGGGCGCCGCCGATGGTGCACTTATTGCGCGGCTTGTGAAAGAAAGGCTACAAAAATGATTATTTTGATGGGTATTGCCGGTGCTGGCAAGAGTATGCAGGGGCGCTTGTTCGCCGACGAACACGGCTTTGCTTGGATCTCTACAGGCGAGCTACTTCGTGTCTTGGTGACCGGTAAGCGCCGTCAGGAAATGCTGCAGGGGAAATTGCTGAGTGACGACGAGATGGTGCATATCCTTGATAAGGTCTTTGATCTCATCAATCTGTCAGACGAATTTGTGCTGGATGGTTTCCCTCGTACGCTGCCGCAAGCCGAGTGGCTACTGGAGCAGGTGGACCACGGTCGTTTTGATGTAGACGTAGTCTTTAACCTGGTCGCATCCCAGGACGTACTGCGCGAACGTTTGCACGCCCGCGGACGCATGGACGATACCGACGAGGCAATTGCGCGCCGTTTCGAAGAATACGAGCGCGTGACACGTCCGATCATTGATCTGTATAAGCAACACGGTGTCAAGGTGTACGATATAGATGCCAGCCGTTCGCCTCAGGATGTACATGATGAAATCTTGACCCATGTCCAGGGCATCCGTATGGCGGAGCCCCAATGAAAACGCGCATAAAGACCGCACACGAAATTGCGGCCATGCGCGAGAGCGGCCGTATGCTGGGCGCGGTCCTGACTGTTGTGTCCAAGCACGTTGCACCGGGCATTTCTACAAAGGAACTGGCAAATATTGCCGCCTCCGAGCTGAAGTCGCTTGGCGGCAAACCGGCATTTTTGGGACACCAAGGCTTCCCTGATGTTATTTGTATTTCCATTAACGACGAAATTGTACACGGCATCCCCAGTCCCCAGCGCATCCTGGCCGATGGCGATTTGGTAGGGTTGGATTTCGGCGTATCGTACAAGGGCATGCTGACTGATAGCGCCATGAGCGTCATCGTGGGGACCCCTAAAAAGCCTGAACACAAAAAGCTGCTTGAGATAACCGAGCGGGCACTGGAAGCTGGCATTGCGGCAGTGCACGACATGGTGCGCGTAGGCGACATCGGCGCGGCCATCGAAGCAGTTTTGAAGCCGGGTAAATATGGTATACCGCGCGACTTGGTGGGGCATGGTATTGGACAAAATCTGTGGGAGGAGCCGAATATCCCCAATTACGGCCGCCCAAATACCGGCCCATGGCTTTCTGCGGGCATGACTATTGCTATTGAACCCATGGTTACGCTGGGTACACACCAAATTGTCGGTGACGACGACGGTTGGACGATCCATACTGCGGACGGCTCCTGGTCGGCACACTTTGAGCACACCGTATTGATACTCGACGATGGTGCCGAGATCCTGACTAAGCGCGAAAAATAGGTTCGCCCCCGCGCAAGACTTGCTCAAACGTAAGGGTAAGCAGTATACTACTGCACAGATGCGCGATTCTGCTACTAACCATTTTGTCGGTCTTGATATCGGTACAAGCACCGTGCGGTGTATCGTGGGTATGCTCGATCCAAATGGCGGCAATACGCTGTCTATCATCGGCCACGGTTCTGCACCGAATATTGGTATGCGTAAAGGTGTAGTCGTTCATGTGGATGACACAGCGGAGGCAATCGCTAAAGCGCTGGTCGAGGCCGAGCGCATATCCGGCGTTAGTATAAACCGTGCAACGGTGAACGTGAATGGTACTCACGTGAGCGGCATGGACTCCAAGGGCGTCATTGCCATCAGCGCCGCCAACAGTGAAATAACTCCCGATGACCGCATGCGCGTTGAAGAGGCGGCGACAGTCGTGAACTTTCCGCCAAACCGTGAGATCATCCAATTTTTTGCCAAAAACTATAGCCTTGATGGGCAGCGCAATATAAAAGATCCAGTAGGCATGCACGGCGTGCGTCTGGAAGTTGATGCGCATATTATCACAGCAACTACGCCCAACATCCGCAATCTGGACATGGCACTTGAGAAGGCAGGTATTACGCCAAACCGCCATACCGTGTCTAGTCTTGCGGCCGCCGAAGCTGTGCTAAGCCGTCAGCAAAAAGAAGCTGGAACGCTACTGCTGGATATAGGCTCCGGCACCACGAACCTTATTGTGGTCGAGGACGGTGAAGTGCAGCATGTGGCAGTGATTGGTATTGGTGGTACGCATATTACGAACGATTTGGCTATCGGCCTCAAAACGGATCTGGATATTGCCGAAAAAGTGAAGGTCGAATTTGCACAGTTGGGTGAATCCAAGAAACCGACGGCGGTAGTACCGGTCGGAAACACGCATCACACATTCTCTATGGACGATATCGTTATGATTACCGAAGCTCGGGTGGAAGAGCTATTGGAATATGTCGATAAAGAACTGCGCAAAATACGCCGGTTCCGCAAATTGCCCGGCGGCGTGGTGCTGACCGGCGGCACGGCCAAGTTGCCCGGCATTGCTGCATTCGCCAAAGAAAAGCTTCAGCTGGCAGCGCGAGTGGGCGCTTTGCAGCAAATATCCGGGCTGGTAGAGGCGGTAGAGGACGTGTCGTATGCGACTGCCGTCGGTCTTATGCTGCTGGATATGCTGTTGGTCCCTGATGTACAGGCTGGGCCACGCAGCGCGGGGCAGAACGCTATGGGTATGGTTGATTCTATTTTGCGCAAGTTCCACCGCCGTTAGCGCGCGCCAGAGTAACAAAAATATCCAATCGCCGCATAGGCGATTTTTCGTATTTCTGAGCCGGGTAAATTTGTTGAACTGGCCTGGGGGGTATCGTATACTAAGAGAGTACAAATCATGTCCTAAGAGGGGTAATACATGCCGCAAGCAATCGAGCCAGCCATAGAAACATTCGCCAAGATTAAAGTCGTGGGTGTTGGCGGCGCCGGCGGCGCAGCGGTAAACCGTATGGCAGAAGCCGGTGTGGAGAATGTTGAATATATCGCTATCAACACCGACTCGCAGGCACTGCACAACCTGCATCGTGACGTAAACACAAAACTACACATTGGCCGCGACACTACACGCGGATTAGGCGCCGGCGCTGACCCATCGGTCGGCCAGCACGCGGCCGAGGAGTCTCGTGAAGACATCAAGAAAGCGCTTGAGGGTGCCGATATGGTGTTTGTGACTATTGGCGCCGGCGGTGGTACCGGAAGCGGCGCTGGCCCTATTGTGGCGGAGATTGCCAAGGAGATGGGCGCGCTGGTAGTCGGCTTTGCTACTAAGCCGTTCGCATTCGAAGGCGAAAAGCGGCGTCGCAATGCCGATCAGGCAATCGATAATCTGCGCAAGGCAGTAGACACGCTTATTATCATTCCAAACGATCGCTTACTACAGACTATTGACCGGCAAACGCCGTTGCTTGAGGCTTTCAAGGTGGCCGATGACGTGCTACGGCAGGGCGTGCAGGGCATTACCGACCTTATCACGGTGCATGGGCTGATCAACCTGGACTTTGCCGACGTAAAGACCGTTATGAGCAACGCTGGTACGGCGTTGATGGGCATTGGCCGCGCTGGCGGCGATAACCGTGCCGTGCTGGCCGCGCAGCAGGCTATTGAATCGCCGTTGCTTGAGGTGTCTATCGATGGGGCACGCGGTATTCTGTTCAACATCATTGGCGGCAACGACCTGTCGATGCATGAGATTAACGCCGCAGCAGAGACCATTACCAATGCCGCGGATCCGTCTGCCAATATCATATTTGGTGCCGCTATTAACCCTGACATCGAGGGTGAAGTTATTATCACGGTGGTAGCTACGGGTTTCGACGCATCCTACTTTGCAAAGCGTCAGGGTGGCGCTACGTCGTGGACCGACGAAGACAGTGTGCGAGATGACGCGCCAGCTGCAAAAAAGGTTGAGCCGGTTGCCGCGCATACCGCAGATGAGCCGGAAATGTCTGGCTTTGATATGTCCTTGGATGATGAGGTAGCAAAAGAAACCGTCGATTTGCACGAAGAAGATCGTATGCCAAACATCTGGACGCTGGACGAGGATAAAGAACATGATACGAAGCAAGATATGGAGTTTGGGCACCATGCCGTTGTAGGTGGTTCAGCGCAAACCGACGATGCCGATGATGAAGAGCTCGACCGGCCATCGTTCCTGCGCCGCCTGAAAGGCTTTGCCAAGCGTGATCCCGACGACAAATCCAAAGAAGACGATAAGAAGTAAAACACAACCGAAACGTGTATTAAATTACACCAGAAATTGATTGCAAAACGCTATGGCTAGAGCTAGCATAAAGTAATAGAGCGCTATATGTATGGAACTATGTAGTCTCGCACATTGCTACTTAGGGTAAAAGGAGAAACGAAAAATGAAATGCAGCCGTTGCCAACACGACGATACGAAAGTAATAGAATCGCGTGATGTTGCGGACGGCCAATCCATTCGGAGACGGCGGATGTGCGCCGAGTGTAATTATCGGTTTACAACGTACGAACGTATAGAACGCCCGCAGCTGATCGTTATAAAAAATGATGGTACGCGGGAGCTTTTCAGTCGCGATAAACTCCTAAGCGGTCTGTATAGGGCATGTGAAAAGACGCCCGTTACGAGCATGCAGTTAGAGCAGATAGCTGCTGCCGTGGAAGACCGACTATACGAATGCGGTGAGCCAGAAATACACAGTACCAAGATTGGCAACTTGGTAATGGAGCTGCTTGCACCGGTAAACGAAGTGGCCTATGTGCGCTTTGCAAGTGTGTATAGGAAGTTTAAGGACATTACCAGCTTCGAGAAAGAGCTGTCCAATATAAAACGTCAGCGCGTCGTACAGTAGCCGTTCAAATAGATAGAGGACTTGGGAGTTGCCTCCGACCCCTTACGGTATTCCGTAAGAGTTCGCAGGGAGCTCGAGAGCTGCCGGTATGGAGAGCACCGGCGGGCAAGAACTCTAAACAAAAAAATAACAACCATAATAAAGTGAGGGTATTATGAGTCAAACTGCCAGCCTGGGAATCGGGCGGTTCTTTACGCGCCCCAAAACAAGGGCGTACGATCAGTTGGAGTGGGTTACACGCGACTCCGTTATCATGAATCCGGCAACGCAGAAGCCGGTGTTTGAACAGAAGGATGTTGAATTCCCGACCGGTTGGTCGCTGAATGCCATCAATATCGTTGCGCAAAAGTATTTCACCGGTACGCCAGGTACGCCGGAGCGTGAGATGTCGCTGCGCGACCTGATCGACCGCGTGGTAGACACCGTGGTGCGCCAGGGTGTGCAAGAGGGCTATTTTGCGGCAGAGGACGAGGCGGAGGACTTCAAGGAAGAGCTGAAGTATGTGCTGGCTACTCAGCGCGCAGCTTTTAACTCGCCAGTTTGGTTCAATATTGGCGCTCCAGAGCGGGCGCAGCAAGCGAGCGCCTGTTTCATCTTGGCAGTGGATGACACCATGCAGTCAATTTTGCAATGGTATACCGACGAGGGCATGATCTTCAAAGGTGGTTCCGGCGCTGGCGTCAATGTCAGCACGATCCGTTCATCGCATGAGCCGCTTGGTAAGAGCGCCGGGCGCGCCTCGGGCCCCTTGAGCTTCATGCGCGGTGCAGACTCTGTTGCCGGTGCAATCAAGAGCGGCGGTAAGACGCGCCGTGCTGCCAAGATGGTCATTATGAATGCTGACCATCCTGACGTAGAGGAGTTCATTTGGTGCAAAGCCATCGAGGAGCGCAAGGCACGGGTGCTGGAACAATCCGGATTTGACATGACTCTGGACGGCAAGGATATTTTCTCTGTCCAGTATCAGAATGCCAACAACTCTGTCCGTGTAACCGACGAGTTCATGCAGGCAGTACTCGACGACGCCGATTGGCAGTTGGTGGGCGTGCGTAGCGGCAAGGTCATGAAGACCGTGAAGGCGCGCGAACTATTCCGTCAGGTCTCGCTGGCTGCATGGGAGTGTGCCGACCCAGGCATGCAGTTCGACACCACTATCAACAAGTGGCATACCACGCCGAATGCTGGCCGTATCAATGCCAGCAACCCATGCAGCGAGTACATGCACCTGGACAACTCGGCATGTAACCTGGCGAGTATCAACCTGCTGAAATACCTGAACGAAGATAACACGTTTGATGCCGAGAGCTTTAAGCACACCGTTGAGCTGATCTTTACGGCGCAGGAAATCCTGGTGGGCTACTCGGAGTATCCTACCGAGCGCATTACCAAGAACGCCCGTGCATACCGTGAACTTGGCCTGGGCTACGCTAACCTTGGCGCCATGTTAATGGCGCAGGGCTTGCCGTACGACTCTGCAGAAGGTCGCGCACAAGCTGCCGCTATTACGGCGCTTATGACGGGACATGCCTACGCTACGAGTGCAAAAATGGCGCGGATCGTGGGTCCGTTTGCAGGGTTTCTGAAAGACCGTGAGGGCATGGTGCGGGTGCTGAAGATGCACCGCGACGCCGTGTCGGACATTGACGCCAATTTGGTGTCCGAAGATCTGTTGAGCGCTGCTGCCAATGCGTGGGACGAAGCAGTGGAGTTAGGCGAGCGTTACGGTGTGCGTAATTCGCAAGCTTCGGTGCTGGCACCTACCGGTACCATTGGTCTGATGATGGACTGCGATACTACCGGTATCGAGCCTGATCTTGGCCTCGTGAAGCTGAAGAAGCTGGTGGGTGGCGGTACGATGAGTATCGTGAACCAGACGGTGCCACGCGCCTTGGCGGCTCTAGGCTACAGCGAAGCGCAGGTAAACGACATCGTTGCGTACATTGACACCGAAAAGACGATTATCGGCGCGCCACACCTGAAGAAGGAGCATGAGCCGGTCTTTGCATGCTCTATGGGCGACAATTCCATCCATTACCTCGGCCACGTGCGCATGATGTCCGCCGTACAGCCCTTCCTGTCGGGCGCTATCAGCAAGACGGTGAATATGCCGGAAAGCGCCACGGTAGAAGATGTAGAGCAGTTGCACATAGACGCCTGGAAAATGGGTCTGAAAGCAGTGGCTATTTACCGCGACAACTGCAAAGTGGCGCAGCCACTGTCTATGGCCAAGAAAGATGACGACAAGGCAAAGGATGAGAAGGTTGCGCAACCAGATGTTGCAGATATGCCAGCTCAGGTAGCGTTGGAGGGTAAGATTGCCGTAAAGGGCGCCGTCCGCCGCCGCCTGCCAAAGCGCCGCAACGGCCGCACCTACAAGTTCTCTATCGCTGATTTAGAAGGCTACTTTACTATTAGCGAGTATGATGACGGTACGCCAGGCGAACTGTTCATCAACGTATCCAAACAAGGATCGACATTGTCTGGCCTGATGGATTCATTTGCTATTGCTGTTAGCCACGGCTTGCAGTACGGGGTACCGCTGAAGAGCTACGCACATACGCTGATGCACACCAGCTTCGCACCATCGGGCGTAACCGACGACGAGGACATTCGCGTCGCCAGCTCTATTACCGACTACATCATGCGTCGCTTGGCGTTAGACTACCTGCCGTTCGATGACCGGCTGGAGCTCGGCCTGGCCTCACTGGACGACATGTCCGACCAGCAGACCAGCCTGATCACCGAGGAAAAGGCGGACGTACAGGCCGAGACGCCACGCTTGGTGGCAGCCGCAGCAGCAGCGCCTGCATCGGTATCTATCACACTGGAACATCCGTTGCCAGACGCAAAACCAGTGCAGGATAGCACGGCACCGCTGTGCTACAACTGCGGTAACCGCACACAGCGTGCCGGCAGCTGCTATGTTTGTACAGCCTGCGGTTCTACGACCGGCTGCAGCTAGGCTGCCATTTGTAGCTACCTGTAGCCCAAGAAGGAGCCCGCTCGACCAGTGAGCGGGCTTCTGCATTTGGAATGCGCGTGGTATGTGCTACACTTATGCGTGATGAAACTGCTTATTCTTTATAAGCCGCGCTCCGAGCAGGCGGCGGATGTAGAATCTTTTATACGTGACTACAAGGCGCGTCATGAATCGGGGCGGCTTGAAGTGGTCGACGTAGACAGCCGGGAGGGGATTGCCACGGCAATTTTGTATGACGTGATGCAATATCCGGCAATCTTGGCACTGCGGGATGATGGGTCGGTGGTGAAGTCTTGGGAGGGTAGCGACCTACCGCTGATGGATGAGCTGGCGTATTACGCCACCGCCTAATTGCATGCTTGCCTGATGTGAGTTATAGTGTGGGTGACATGCACTGCATGTTTTTGCGTATTGTCGTACAAGGCAATGAAGCGGTTATCAGCCGCAAGCTCCTGGAAGAACATTCGCAAGCTGGCGAACTAGTAGAACCAGGCGGGCAGCCCGTTATAGCGCCAATAAAGTGCCTCCTAGGATCATCCTAGAGGAAATCGGATGGTACCTCCGCTACAGCAGTGGATCCGATAGTCCTCTTAAAGGATGATTTTTTTGTATAAGGAGAAATCTATGAAATATCACAAAGGCACTCGCCGCCGCGCGCTTGAGTACGAGAAAGACTGGGCGAAGCGCTGGAAACAGGAAAAAACATTTGAAATGTCGGTAGACCGCCGGCCAGCCAGTAACCAGTGGGTGTTCTATGATGGCCCGCCGTTTTTGACTGGCACGCCGCATCACGGCCACTTGCTGGTGTCTGCTGTGAAGGATGCCATGGGCCGGTTCCATACCATGAAAGGTCAGCGTGTGGAGCGCCGTTGGGGCTGGGATTGTCATGGTCTGCCCGCGGAAGTATATGTAGAAAAAATGCTTGGCATCCAGAATAAAAAAGAGATCGGTACTAAAATCAGCATCCATGAGTATGTGAAACAGTGCCGTGCAGCCATGGTAAAGACTGGCACTGAGTGGGAAGATACCATTGAACGCCTGGGGCGCTGGGTAGAGTTTGAGGGTGCCTACAAAACCATGGACAACGAGTATATGGAGTCTGTGTGGTGGGCATTCAAAACGCTCTACGAAAAGGGCAAAATATACGAGGGTGAGAAAATCCTGGTGTATTGCACCAAAGATGCTACGCCTATCTCAAAGTCAGAAGTGGCCATGGAAAACAGCTATCAGCAGGACACTGATCCCAGCGTATTTGTATATTTCAAGTTGGAAGATACCGATGAGTATCTGCTAGCTTGGACAACTACACCCTGGACACTGCCCGCAAACGTTGCTGTGGCGGTACATGCCGACACGGAGTATTCGCTTGTAGAATACGACGGTAAAAAGTTTTATGTAGCCAGCGAAGTAGTGAGCCGCGTGATGCAGGATGCGAAGCATCAGCCGCTTGAATATACGGTGCTCAGACAAGTTCGGGGTAAAGAACTGGTAGGCAAGCGCTACGAACCCTTGTTTGAAAACCGCGGTCCAAATGCACACCGCGTACTGCATGCTGACTTTGTGACCACCACGGACGGTACCGGTATCGTGCACGAAGCGCCGGCATATGGCGAGGAAGACTACGAATTGTGCAAAAAAGAAGGCGTACCGCTGGTGGCACTCGTGGATGCTGACGGCAACTATACCGAGGGTCGCTGGCAGGGCCAGAATATTTGGGATGTAAACAAACTCATCGCCAAGACATTGGTAGAAGAGGGCAGGGCGCTGAAGGTAGAATATATAACCCATGAATACCCGCATTGCCATCGTTGCGGCACCAAGCTGATGTACCGGGCACATCCTAGCTGGTTTATGGACATCCAAGATCAAAAATCGGAAATGCTACGTGCGAATGCCAGCACAAAATGGGCACCCGACGCGCTGCGCACCGGCCGTTTTCATAACATCATCGAGCAGGCACCTGACTGGAATTTGTCGCGCGACCGCTATTGGGCGACACCGATACCGGTATGGAAAGGTGTACGGAATGATGGCACTGAGGTGGTGAAAGTATTCGGCGGCTTCAATGAACTTGCCGAGTTCATTGGGAAGGAGCTGGACGATTATCACCTGCCGCAAGTGATGGATTTGGCGTTCGAGCTGGATGGCACCGAAATGCGGCACATCGGCAAAGTGTTGGACTGCTGGTTCGAATCTGGCTCCATGCCGTTTGCCCAGTTCCATTATCCGTTTGAGAATAAAGAAAAGTTTGAGCGCATGTTTCCGGCCGATTTCATCGTGGAGGCCATCGACCAAACGCGCGGCTGGTTCTATAGTCTGACGGCAGTGAACGTTGGTCTGTTCGGTGAGTCGCCGTTTAAGAACCTTATCTGTACGGGCTTCATCAATGCCGCCGATGGCAAAAAGATGAGCAAGAAGCTGAAGAACTATACGGACCCTATGGAGCTTATGGACAAGTTTTCGGCAGACAGCTTCCGCTTTCTGATGCTGTCCAGTCCGTTGACGAACGGGGAGAACTTTGCTCTCGCGGACAAGGACGTGGGCGATGTGGCCCGCAAATTGAGCATGGTGTGGAATATGTACGATTTCTTTACCATGTACGCCGAAGTAGACGGCTGGGAGTTTAAGGGCGCAGTAAAAGACCCATCGGAGGAGCTGACGAATCCTTTAGATATATGGGTAGTGTCGCGGTTGCACCAATTGGTTGCAGAAGTGGAAGAGCGCACCGAAGCGTATGATCTACAAGGTGCGCTGCGGCCAATTCTGCCATTCATCGATGATGCATCCAACTGGTATGTACGCCGCAGCCGTCGTCGTTTTTGGAAGGGTGAAGACGACGCTGATAAAAATGACGCCTATGCTACACTGCACTATGTGTTGACGCGGCTAGCATTTGTGTTGGCGCCGTTCGCGCCGTTTATGGCCGAAGAGCTGTACTACAAGATGACCGGCGATACTGAGTCCATTCACCTGAAAGATTGGCAACCGGCCGGCAGTGTAAACGAGCGCATAATGAATGACATGGAGCGCGTTCGGGACTACGTGAACCAGGGGCTGGGCCTCAGGGCCAAGGCTGGCCTAAAGGTGCGTCAGCCGCTAGCGAGCGTTACGGTGCCTGAGCTGGCGGGCGCGTTTGACTTTGTGCCCATTCTGACCGACGAGCTGAATGTGAAGTCGGCGCAACGTGGTCACGAGGTGGCAATCGACGGGAAACTGACGCCGCTGCTTAAGCGTGAGGGTATGATGCGCGAAGTAATACGGGTAGTGCAAAATGCACGTAAAGAAGCCGGCCTGAATGTAGACGACCGCATCGCCCTATCCCTGGTCGCTTCCGATGTTGAACTGCAAAAGGCAATTAGCGAGCATCAGGCGACTATCGCGGCGGAGACGTTGGCTGCTTATATGACTCAGTCCGAAGAGCACTACGCACACGCCGTTTCTTGTACTGTAGACGGCGCCACATTGGTACTTGCCCTGCAGAAGCGTGGCTGACCCTTTACAGGGGCGGCTCTATCTGATAAACTATCACAAGTAATTAAGAAAGACGAACAGTAATTGCTATGAAAAGAGCTGTAATCGCAACTGGTAGTAAGCAATACCTCGTATCCGAGGGTGAGACGCTGAGCGTTGAGCTTTTAAAGACGGACGCAAAATCCGTTACATTCGAGCCGCTGCTTGTTATTGACGGAGAAAAAGTAAGCGTGGGTGCCCCAACGGTAAAGGGCGGCAAAGTTACCGCAGACGTTGTCGCTGAGGACGCTCAGGCCGCAAAGGTCAGTGGCGTTCGGTTCAAGGCCAAGAAGCGTGTCCATAAGGTACACGGTCATCGTCAGCACGTTACTACCGTAAAAATTACGAGCATCGCCTAGATAGAGCTCGTTATTATATAAAATACACCTAGGAAGCTAGGTGTATTTTTGTCGTATCTGTGGATAACTGCGTATGATTTTCGACGACGTAGTAAGTTTAACAATAATTCATTTTTTTCTATTATTACGTGATTAAGGTCAATGCACAACATGAAACAGGCGTGTACAATAGCTTGTAGTAATTATTACACTGATATAAATGATTTTGTGCACAAAAGTTATGCAGTTTTTGAGGTAAAAGTTCTGCTCATTTATCCTTGTTCGTTGTATCAACCCGTCCCATACTAGAATCCATGGACCATAACGGAGCTACGTACCGTACGGCCCAGTAAAAACATACATGGCATGTAGCATCACCTGGTGGTGGTACTGCCAAGAAAAAATACAACCAAACATGCGCTCGCAAACATCGCAAAAAGCGGAACTGTTCGCACGCGCCCTCAGGACAGCTGTTCTGGGGGTGTTTGCCGTGGTTGCGAGTGTTTTGTTTGCACTGGGGCTGTCATCCTTGCATCCCGGTAGTACTGCAGCTGCTACCAGCAGTACCATCAACTTCCAGGCACGGCTGGAAACCAGTGCCGGTGCGGTAGCGCCTGACGGGAACTACAACGTCTCGTTCCATCTGTTCAGTTCCAGTACGGCAGTCGGTGGTACATCCACGGATACCGGGTGTGGTACGGATACCTCTTGCGAATGGAGTGAACAGTACACGTACAACAGCGGAGCCGGTGCCAGTGATGCCCGGGTCCGGGTAGTCAACGGCTACCTGACGGTAAACCTGGGCAGCCTCACGGCTTTCTCGGGCATCAACTGGAATCAGCAGCAATGGCTGACCATGGACATTGGCGGTACCGTAGGCAGCGGTACCATCACCTGGGATGGGCAGATGAGTCCCCGGTTGCTGCTGACGGCTACGCCGTATGCCTTTCAGGCCGGTGGGCTCAGTGTGACCAGCGGCAGCAATACGGACAGCCTGGTGATGACCGCACCGGCCAGTGCCAGCCATACCATTACCGTACCGGATGAGACCGGTACCATCTGTACCACGGCAGGGTCGGCGGCTTGTACGGGGGTGTATGC
>DASTXH010000054.1:0-1876 GCA_035758575.1 Saccharimonadales bacterium (SeqCode) | reverse complement strand
TGCGGCCACAGCTTGAAAAAATCTTCGCTGTCCTGGCTTGAGCTATAAATAAGCTGACGCGCCTGCTCGTGCCACTCCTTTTGGTGCGAATACCTTGCCCGCAGGGGCTGGAACAGCGATATTACGGCTAGGCCAACAGCGCTGATGCTCACGAACATCAGCGAGTCTTGGAACAATACCGCTCGGCGGGTGTATGGGTGGAGCGGATTGGTCGTTAGCTCGAACTGGTCGACCGTATAGTGCATGGCAGTTAGCGGAGCGATTTCCTGATGGAAGTCCCGCTTGTCCATCAGCGTATAGCCGATAGTGCCGTACAGAAATGCAACGAGCAGCACCGCCACCGAAATCTTCAGTGACGTCGTAAATGTGCGCGTATCGCTGCGCACTACGTAGTCCCGCCGTGTGAACCATAGCAGAGCGAGTATCAACAACGGCGCGACAAGGCCGACAATACGCACAGCATGGATGTTCCAATGCGACCCGTGCAGCAACGAACTAGCATTCAGTCCCAGCAGAAACATATATACCCCTGAAGCGAATACCCAGGCGCTCCACTTGCGTCGGCGCAGCGACAGGCTCAAATACAACAACACGAGGCCAAGGAGCAAAGGAAGTTCGATGACAATACTTAGGTCAGGCAGCCGCCGCGCCAACAAATGCGCATCAAACTGGCTAAACAATGTGTCAACGATGATCAGTACGCCGTGCAGCGCCACCAGTGCAGCAAGCAAGCCGGCGCGCATCGCGGCCGAACTTTTACCATAAAAATTACGCATACATATATTGTACTGTACGTACTTGCCGGCGGCCTAATGCGCTACCGCAACCACAGGCTGCGCGGCAACGCCCAGTTGCTGCTATATGCCGGATAGGCTTCGGCAAGGCCGTGAATGCCGAACGGATCGACATACGGTGCATCGGCAGTGACTGCAGGCAAAGGACTCAACGCAAAGTGCACATGTTCTTCATCATTGACCGCATAAGGCTTACCGGCCAGCCAATTGTCATAGGTGCGGCGCCCCATGCCCATACCGGTTATGCCCGAATAGCCTATTACATCACCGGTGCACACCGAAACAGCTGGATAGTTTTTGCAAAAATCGTCTTTTGTAAAAACCGTGTGGGGCGGCACTACGTCGTCGGGCGACAGGACCTGCGGCGCAAGATAGGCGGCTTGTACGCGGTCGGCCAATCTATGCAAATGAGCATAGTAGGTGACCAGTCCGTTCTTATGCAGGATCATTACGAACAGCCCAAAGCCCCAGAATATCGGCTGACCCTGCCAGGTGCGCGCCTGCGGGCCGGGATACCGTATAGGTACCTCCTCAAACGATGCCAGCGCCAGGCCGTCGGCAGCGGCCAGCACCGGCGTACCGGTTGGCACAGCAAAATCAACGGCATGGTGTTCGTTGTAGCCGCCGTATATCCTTGTCTCCTCGGCACCATATATCCAGCCCTCGGTGATATGCGGCTGCACGCCCTCAGGAAAAATGCGGTGCAAAAACGGCTTCGGCACACGGTTACGGTTTAATCCAAACATCTCTTCTATTGTATCAGCTAAAGTGGTAGTACTTTTTACACTTGCGCACGCTAAGGCATCTTCGTAGAATGAGGATAAATCGGGGGTAATCATGAATACTGCTGCAGCCAAGGCTCGGCCATCGTGGGATGAATATTTTGTAGGCATCATGGCCGCCGTCGGCGAACGGGCAACCTGCGACCGCGGCCGGTCGGGCTGTGTCATTGTACGTGACAAGCGCATCGTAGCCACCGGCTATGTAGGCGCCCCCGCAGGCATTGCTCATTGCGACGAAGTAGGCCACGAGCTCCACGAAGTGATAGCCGATGACGGAACACGCTCGCAACACTGCGTGCG
>DASTXH010000023.1:0-2184 GCA_035758575.1 Saccharimonadales bacterium (SeqCode) | reverse complement strand
TCGCCGTTCATCTCCGGCATCATTAGGTCCAGTAGGATAATATCCGGCTTCATGACCTCTGCGAGTTGCAGGCCCAGCTTGCCGTTTTCGGCGGTTTCTACCTCGTACCCCTCGGCTTCAAACTTGAAGCGGTACATTTGGGATATGGCTTGATCATCTTCGATAATTGCAATTTTTGCTGCCATATTGTCCTCTATAAGGTTAGTATACCATACGCTAACAGTGGTGGATTATGTGATGCCCATCACTTCTTTAACAATAGCAACTACCTGGCCCGGCGTGCTGTGGGCTTTTTCTATATAGCGGTCTACGTGCAAGAAGCGCAGTGCTTGTGGTGCTTCGTTCTTGCTGGTGTTGGCCAGAATGATCACGCGCATGTCGCCGCCCCAGTCGGCGGACCGGACGTGCGTGAGCATGTCGGTACCGTTCATGATAGGCATATGCAGATCCAGCAGCACCAGCTGCGGCTGGAACCGCTCGACTAGCGCAAGCCCTTCTTGTCCGTTCGATGCAACCGCAACCTGGAATCCTTCGTATTCCAGCTTGAATTTGTACATCAGTTGGACGGCATGGTCATCTTCAATAACAGCGACTTTAACAGGCATCAGGTGTCTTCCGGCTCAGTTGATAGGTATGTATGGTGCAATGGAAAGCCATAATAGTAACAATAACGCGTAACGTGAAAACCAATTGTACCTTAAAGATACGCCAAAACAATAGTTTTTGCAAAAACATAGCCGCATTCATCTGATACAATGCAGATAATAGAGGAGATGTATGCACCGCCACATCGGTATATACGCCGGCGCGTTCGACCCCGTACACCAGGGGCACATAGCTTTTGCGCGTGAGGCAAAGGATTTCTTCGGGCTGGACAGCGTGGCGTTTTTACCCGAGGCGTCGCCGTACCATAAACCCCAAATAACAGATGTGCAGCATCGCATCGCACTGCTGCGGCACGAGCTTGCCGCATATCCGGGGCTATGTGTGGCGCAGCTGCGCACCCCGCGCTTTACTGTGCGGGCCGCCCTACCAGAAATATATGCCAGGTTCGGCCGCTCTGGCCTGGTGTTTTTGTTTGGCTCGGATGTAGTGCCGTCATTCGTGCACTGGCCAGACATCGACCTGCTGCTTAAAAACCACGTTTTTGCCATCGGCCTCCGCGCCCAAGACACTGAGGCCGATGTAGCCCAGGCGTTCGCCGTGCTAGAGGCCAATTACCGCATCCCTATCCGCTGGGTCGCTTTGCGCACATCCAATCATGCGGCGTCATCAACTGCGGTAAAGACGCAGGGTGATGGTTTTGCGGGCATGTCCGCTGGTTCCCGGCAGTATATACGTGACCAGGGGCTGTATATATTGTAGTGTTTGCTATTTTTGCTGAACCGTGCTTTGATCTGAATAAGTATTGGTGAAACAGGATGCAGAAATGGCCACACACAGCCAAGCCTCGGACGATAACCAAACCAAGACGTTCAAAACGTTTCCGGAGTTCTCCAAGCTGACCCTAGCGGATAGAGACAGATACGAAGCGCTGATAAAAGATTATCCGCCAATATCTGATATTTCTTTTGGAACACTGATGCTGTGGTGGAATCAGCTGGGGAGTCTGGACATCTCTTTGCTTAACGGAAATCTAGTTATTTCTTACTGGCTGCCCGGTGATGACAGCCGTTCGGGTCTTTCGTTGGTGGGCACTGAACGGGTGGATGAGTCTCTGTGTACGTTGTTCGACTACCTGCAAGAACGTGGCGAGCCGGCGCGCCTTATCCAGGTACCAGAGTTTGTCGTGTCGCACATGCGGCATCCTGAATTGTTCTGTTTTGAAGGCGAACGCACACTAGATGAGTACGTCATATCAGTAGAAAAGTTTTATCCGCTCAACCATGTTATAAGCTATCGCCGGCACCGTATCCGTAAGTTCCTTGCTGCTGTGGATGAGGCGAAGCTATCAGTGCGCAGCCTGGACCTCTCGCAGTCCGAGAACTGTGCGCTTCTGTTGGATTCGGTGGAAGAGTGGCCCAAGAAGGGAACAATCAACGCTCCATCAAAGATGTCCGAGGAAGCGCTGCGCGCTGCGGTTGCCGATGCAGAAGCGTTAGGTATAGAAAACGTGTGCCTATTTGTCGGGAATACATTGCATGCTTTTTTGCTTTACCAAGTGCCTGCCGACAAGCGCTATGT
>DASTXH010000016.1:0-4571 GCA_035758575.1 Saccharimonadales bacterium (SeqCode) | reverse complement strand
TTTCCGCGGTACTTCCGGGCAAGCTGGCGCGAACTCCGCCAGGTAACCTGGCCCAATCACAAAGAGACCCGGCAGCTTACCGGCGCGGTCATCCTTTTTTCGTTAGTGTTCGGAGCGGTGGTGGCCGCTTTTGACTACGGGTTAGACAAACTATTTAAGCAGGTAATCATAAAGTGAGCACACGATACGACTCCCAAAAACACTGGTATGCCATCCATACCTACAGCGGCTATGAAGAAAAAGTAGCCGAAAGCATTCGCCAGCGTGCAGGCTCCTTGGACATGAAGGACAAAATCTTCAAGGTGCTAGTACCAAAAGAAAAGATGATCGAGGTCAAGAACGGCAAGCGCCGCGTGGTTGAAAAGCGCATCTTCCAGGGCTACGTGCTGGTACAAATGAAGATGAGCGAAGATGCCTGGTACATCGTGCGCAATACGCCGTCCGTTACCGGCTTCGTTGGCTCGGGCACCGAACCAACACCGCTTTCAGACGAAGAAATCGAGAAGATCAACAAGCGCATGGGCGTCGAACAGCCCAAGCACAAGATTGATTTCGCGATCGGCGAAGTTGTCAGCATCACCGATGGTCCGTTCAAGGGCTTTGACGGCGCCGTGAATGAAATTGACGCCCAAAAGGGCAAGCTGAAGGTACTAGTCAACATGTTCGGCCGCGAAACCCCGGTAGAACTCGACAGCCTGCAAGTCAAGCGGGTATAGCAAGTTACTTACAATACACTCACTTAACGTCATCTTGTCAGAAGGAACTATTTTGATGGTAAAAAATACAGAGAACGCCAGGGGCGGCCCCAGGTACAACCTCCCACAACAGGTGCTCTTTGCAGGCTTGATTCTTGGGGGCGCAGCAGTATCGTCAGTTCTCGGTGGGTGCGGCTTCCGACCCTCCCGGAACGCCCAGTATGCGGCAACCGCTCAAGCGTTCGAGCAAACAGTCACCGCCCAATCAACAGTAGCACCGCTGCCAGCATGGACTCTTGAGCCAGCACTTGATGGCGGCAAGACTTTCACTATCCAGCTAGGCGAGGTAGCCTGTAACATTATCGGGTCAAAGGCAACTGTTGATGTCGTCAATCCTGTAATCAATAGGACATCGGATGGGACCGTTACGCAATTAGGTTATATGGCCGACTCAGAGCTTCAGTATACTGCCGTCGACGGCAAGTCATGCCATGTTTACCCGTTGGATGAAAATTATAGTTACGGAAACGGCACAGAGGATGTACAACTTACACCAGTCTCGAGTAATGCCGCAATTGCATCACAAGTAAAAACGGGCGATGTGCTGGTCAACACCAGCTATGACCCTATTGAGGTTGCCGTTCTAGCGCATCCTACGAAATAGCATCCAGCACAACTAGTATAAGAGTAGTTTTTGTAGTATAATTGCACACATTACGCACTACTTAATGGTAGGAGAAATAGCCGGGAGCTTCTAACCTGGCGTTTCGTAAAAGGAGAATACTAATGGCAAAAGCCATCAAAGCACGACTCAAAATGAAAATCCCGGCAGGCCGCGCCAGCGCAGCGCCTCCCGTTGGTAGCACGCTTGGTCAGTACGGCGTGAACATGATGGACTTCATCACCAAGTTCAACGACCAGACTAAAGATATGCAGGGCGCAACCCTGACGGCGCACATCAACGTGTACGAAGACCGCACCATGGACTTTTCCGTTGTTGGTATGCCTACCGACGACCGCATCCGCGCCGAGCTGGGTATCCAGAAAGGTTCGGGCCGCCCGAATACTGAGAAGATTGCCAAGAAGCTGACTCAGGCACAGCTGAAGAAAATCGCCGAAGACAAAGCACGCGACATGAACACCGATGATATTCCAGCCGTCATGAAGATGGTCGCCGGCACTGCCCGCAGCATGGGTGTTGAAGTAGAACAATAAATAATTTGTGGGAGTTCGCCGAGCAGCGGACGTCTGCACCACGAGGAGATACATAATGGCAAAAGCCGACAACGCAGCCAAAGAGGCAGCAGAAGCAACAATGATCGTAGAGGCCGCCCCTGAAGCAGCCAAAGAAACCGTGGCCAAGGCCGGCAAGCGCAGTGCTAAATCGCTGAAAGAAGCCGCCGACAAGCAGGCCAAGGAAGAACGCAAGGCGCACACAGCCGAGGCTGAAGCCTCCGAAGCCGACAAGCCAAAGCAGGCGTCCAAGCCAGCACGCAGCCGTCTGGAGCGCAGCGGCAATAAGTTCCGCGAAGCCAGCAAGGCAGTTGAAGCAGGCAAGGCATACACACCTGCCGAAGCTCTTGAGCTAGCCACCAAGACCAGCCCGGTCAAGTTTGATGCGACCGTAGAACTGCATGTCAACCTGAATGTCGACCCCAAAATCGCCGACCAGAACGTCCGCGACAACCTAGTGTTGCCAGCCGGCACCGGCAAGCAAGTCCGTGTAGCCGTGTTTTCCGACGACAAGACCGATGGCGCCGACATCAGCGGCGTAGAAGCAATCACCAAGGAGCTCGAAAAGGGCAGCCTGCCGTTCGACATCCTTATTGCTACACCAGCCAACATGGCGAAGCTTGGTAAATACGCCCGTCTGCTTGGCCCGCGCGGTCTTATGCCAAACCCCAAGAGTGGCACCGTGACCAACGACATTGCCAAGGCAGTAGCCGAAGCCAAAGCTGGCCGCGTAGAATACCGCGTAGACAGCACCGGCATCGTGCACCTGGGCATTGGCAAGGTATCGTTTGGCCGCGACAAGCTTATGGAAAACCTCCAAGCTGTCGTTGCATCCATCAAGAGCAATAAGCCGGCCAGCGTAAAAAGCGGCTACATCAAAGCCGTACATATCGCAACAACCATGGGCCCCAGCATTACCGTTTCGCCAAACGAGCTATAGCCCACCTGACAATATAAAAATGAGCCCATTCGGGCTCATTTTTATACGTTGCGTTACCACCTAGCCTCGAGGCCCATGCAGTGCATTAAACCTTCTGAGTGTATCTAAAACAATGTCGTCCCCCGACGGATCTATGCCGAGCCCGTAGGTATCCTCACCCCATCGGTCGTGCAAACCGACCAGCTGAGGATATTCAGGGATAACACGCTCAGGCACGACACGAAACTCCGGCTCTGGTACCTCCTCATGCATAACGTACGCATTCAGTTGCTCCACCGTTGGCGCGCCGCTTTGTCGAAGTAACCGGATTGAAGCAGACTGATAGTCAGTGACCCACGAACCCTGGACCTGATACATAGTTGATTTATAATCAAATGAGGTTCGTAGCCGCGTATGTGCACCTACCGGCTCGGTTTCCTGCAGGTCGAATCCGATTTCTCCCGTTTGCGTATCGTACTCTATAGCAATGCCCATATGCATCAGGTTTGTGTCGTGCTCGTCCTTCCAAATCTCTGCGGTCTGGATACCCGACCGAAGACGCATGTCATCCCGTAATTCCTTATGAGCACCCAACAATGAGAACTCAAGAAATGCTATATTACGGTCAATTGTCTTCTCTCGAGTACAAGAATCATAGCACAAACGCTTAACACGTATCTATTCGAGACTAGTACTTCATGGCCTTATTGAGGGCGGTCATGACTCGGGTGAAGTCTGCGGGGTTGCCGCGGTAGACGATATAGCGGTCGTGCCATACCGGTTCGTATTTTGCCTTGAACTTATACAGGCCGCGGAACGAGTAGAACCGGTCGCCGTTAGAGTACACGAATCGCAACGTGCGGTTGATCAGCGTACTGGGTTCATCCTCCAGTCCGGCAAGCGGACACAAACCCATATTGACGTGCTTGGCAGTGCCTTCGTTGTACAAATGCGTCATCACGCCCATCAGCACATAGTCGTTGATGTTACCGGCGGCGTGCTTGGCAGAACGCAACATGTCGTAGTCGGCCTCTTCAGGCAAAGGCGACGGCAGCAGGTTCATATAGGCCTGGATGGTGCCGGCAGCATCGCGGGCAATAGCCAACGGTCCCTGCTGGATATACTCCTCGCTAAAGAACCCCATCATAAAGCGCCGTTCCTCGCGGCCAGGGCGCTGCAGCCACTCATCAGAAATAGTTTTCACGCGGTCTACAATGGCGGCATGGTATGGCGGTTGCAACACCTCAAACGTATAGCCCAGCTTCGTAAAACGCTTCTGTATTTCACGGAAGTATTTTTGCTGCGAAACCTCTGTAACGAAATGGGCGATGTCTACCATGGCCTCTTCGCCAATCAGCTGTTGATGATAACCTCGTGCCGCAAACAGTTTTTTCGAACGAACAGTGGTATGGATGAACGCCGGCCGCCAGTCGTTGCCGAAGCAGAAGTCCTCAAACTCGCGCAGCAGCTTTTTGAATTCTTTGGGCTCGCCAAATGGATCGCCGACCACCAGCGCCACACCACGCTGTACTTTGTACGCCACGCCGGAATGCTCGGTGACACTGAAAAAATACGTTTTGTCGTGCGGCCACAGCTTGAAAAAATCTTCGCTGTCCTGGCTTGAGCTATAAATAAGCTGACGCGCCTGCTCGTGCCACTCCTTTTGGTGCGAATACCTTGCCCGCAGGGGCTGGAACAGCGATATTACGGCTAGGCCAACAGCG
>DASTXH010000062.1:0-7074 GCA_035758575.1 Saccharimonadales bacterium (SeqCode) | reverse complement strand
TAGCTCCACCCACGTGGGTGTGTGTTGATACGTTCTACAACCGGCCCAACAACTCGTCGCTCGGCTCCTCAGACAGAGCTCACGCCGCCGAAGGAAGTTGTAGAACGTACGAACACACCCGCCAGGTGTGTTCCGCATGCCAATAGAACCACCAGTGCACTTATGGTTTATTGCTGCACTGCCAAACTGCCACTGCACTTGTAGCTGAGCTGGCCATGCGGAGCGTACCCGGCGAACCTGTTGGTGGAACTGACAACTTCCCTTGCAAGGGGCGAGCCGACTTGTCCGAGGAACGAATGTGACGAGTTGTCGGCTCGGTTGTCAGGCTTCACAACAGGTGCCCGAGGACGGGGGAGCTCGGGCCTTGATCTTTTGCCTACTTTTGCATCAAGGCAAAAGGAGGTGGCTTGGTTCCTGACAGCAGGAACGGGCCACGGGCAGTGGCTGGTTGGAGCAACAAAAAGCGAGCATGGGAACAAAGACGTGCCCCGCCAGGGCACACCTTTGAACTCTGGTGTAAAACACCGTATACTAGCGCATAAGATGACACACCCTGTACGTACCCGCTTTGCCCCCAGTCCCACCGGCTATATGCACGTTGGCGGTGTTCGCACCGCGCTCTTCGCCTGGCTCGTCGCCCGGCACTACGGCGGCCAATTTATCCTACGGCTGGAAGATACCGACAAAGTACGCGAAGTAGAGGGCTCCGGCGAACATATTATGAAGTCGCTGCGCTGGCTGGGCATCACCTGGGATGAAGGCCTGGGCATCGGCGGTGCGCATAGCCCGTATATCCAAAGCCAGCGGCTCGGCACCTACAAAGAATGGGCGCAAAAGCTTATCGACAAGGGCAGGGCATACGCCGACCCGTATTCGCCAGAGGAGCTGGATGGATTCCGCGACGCAGCGAAGGCAGCCAAAAAACCTTTTTTGTATCGTGACCACCGGCCAGAGAACACCCCCGTCTGGGACGGCACGCAAGCGCTCCGCTTCAAATCTGACCCCAAGGCATATACCTGGGACGATGCCATCATGGGCAAACTCAGCGCCGGGGCTGAAGCGGTGGACGACTTTATCCTGATAAAAAGCGACGGCTATCCCACCTACAACTTTGCGCACATCATCGATGATCTGCTGATGGAATGCACGCATGTCATACGCGCGCAAGAGTTTATCGCCAGCGTGCCGAAGTTCTTGAACCTCTACGAAGCGCTGGAAATCGAACGCCCGATCCTGGCTACCGTACCCCCGGTGATGGGCCCCGACGGCCGAAAGAAACTCAGCAAGCGCGATGGCGCCAAAGATGTGCTGGACTACGCCAAGGAAGGGTACCTGCCCGAGGCACTGGTAAACTTTATGGCGTCCCTAGGCTGGAACGACGGCACCGAACAAGAAATATTTACCGTGCCGGAACTGATTGAAAAATTCTCGCTGGAGCGCGTGCAGCGGGCAGGGGCACGGTTTGATGAAAAACGCTTACTGTGGATGAACGGCGCGCATATCCGTATGCTGCCGCTGGATGAGCTATATCAACGCGTACAAAATTACTGGCCGGAAGAAGCAAAGACAACTAATGATGCATTCAAAAAACAGGTACTCGCCCTGGTGCAAGAACGCCTAAAGTTTTTTGGCGAGCTACCCGAACTTACCCGATTCTTCTTTGTTGATTTACCCGTAAACCTGGAACTCATTACTACCAACAAGCAATTGGCCAAGATAGAGCAGCCCATACTGCGCGATCTATTGCAGACAGCACGCGACGAGCTGGCCGCCAGCGATTTCTCGCTCGATGACCTGACCAACAGACTCAACGGCCTACTCGAGCGCACCGGCAGCAAACCAGCCGTACTGTTCAGCCTGGTTCGTATCGCTACCACCCAGGCACCATCCAGCCCCGGCTTGGCCGACAGTCTAACAGTACTCGGTAAAGACACGGCGCTGCGGCGCATCGATGCCACTCTAGCTGCACTGTAAAAATTCGCATCAAGGCCATAACCGTCTGCTACAATAGTGCTTATGGATATAAAACCTCAGCCGTCGCGGCGGCATCAATCGTTCTTCACGCCCAGGCGCCAGGCGTTTGACCCCACTAATCCGGCGCACCAAAATACCACGGTCATACGCCCGGGGGCTGGCACCGCTAGCACAGTCAGCGACCCGATGCCGGCTGTCTCGGCACCTCACCCAGGCACGTCAGCTGTCCCGGGCACAAACAGCACTAAGCCATTCAGCGAACCGGAGCTACCGCCTATTTCGGCGTCCTCAATGCGCGCGCAGAAGGCAAAGAAGAAAAAGCGGCTTATTATCCTCGGCATTATCGCAGCCGTAGTGGTACTTGGCGGGGGCGGGGGCTGTTTTGCGTTGCTTCGAACGTATCATCCTAAGGTCACTCCGGCCGTACTGCCAAATCACAAATACACGCCGCCGCAACCCACCACTGTCGCCAGCACGCTTACCGGCCTACCGGTTGACCCCAGTGTTAATAAACGCCAGGTCACAGCGGTAATGATAGAAAACAGCCTGGACGCCCGGCCGCAATCCGGCCTGGACCAAGCGGGTATCGTATTTGAAGCGTTGGCAGAGGGCGGTGTAACGCGCTTCATGGCACTATTCCAGGACACACAGCCAGACTACATCGGCCCGGTACGCAGCGCCCGACCATACTACATCCAGTGGCTCCTTGGTTATGACGCAGCCTACGCACATGTAGGCGGCAGCCCCGATGCGCTGAGCGATATCACGTCGTGGCACGTAAAAGACCTGAACCAGTTCTACAACAGCGGCGCCTACGAGCGTATCTCCAGCCGCTATGCACCGCACAACGTCTATACATCCATCGCCCAACTGAACCAGATAGAGAACAACAAAGGCTTCACCAGCAGCAGCTACACGGGCTTTGCACATAAGAAAGAAGCCCCCAGCAAGACGCCAAATGCCACCAGCATCAGCATGACATTCTCGGGCTTCTACTACGATGCACAGTTCGCCTACAATGCTGCCACCAACAGCTACGATCGCAGCGAAGCGGGGGCAAAACATATGGAATTACACAAAGACGGCAGCCAGGTACAGATCTCGCCAAAAGTAGTTGTTGCCATGGCAGTACCGTTGCAGCGCGGCGCGCTCGACAGCAGCGGGGCCTACTACTCCGACTATAACCCCATCGGCAGCGGACAGATCCAGGTGTTCCAGGACGGCACCGTACAAACCGGCACGTGGTCGAAGGCCAGCAACACCGCACCCCTCGTCTTTACCGATGCCAACGGTAAACCATTGGCATTAAACGCCGGCCAAACCTGGATCAGCGCCATCAGCAGCATTAGCAACGTTTCATACAAATAGGACACTACGTGGATTACTTTCAGGGCTTACGCGTACAGATCAGAGCATACCTAGTATTCGTAATCCTTATAGAAAACTTGCTGCTCGTCGGCGGCATTTGGTATACCACCAACCATCTGCATCTGCCCCTTGACTTCGTTGCGGTAGGCGCCTATGCAGTCAGCATTATCATGACGTTCATCATCACCTTCGCGGCAGCTGATTACGCCATGCAACCGCTGCGCGCCATTTGGCAAGCCATCGTACACATTGCACCCAACGAACAGCAGGTAGCCGCACCCGATGTCAGCAAGCTCGTGGTCGGCCGCGTCCTCGTAAACAACCTGACGGCGCAGATCTACCAAATTGCCTCAATGGCCGAGCACACGCTTGGCAAAGCACCCGCCCATCAGTCCTCGGATCTAAAGGCCAACTTCATTGCCAACAATCTGCCGTTGCCGCTGTTTGTGCTATCGCCCGAACAGACCATTCTGTTTGCCAACGGCGCTGCCTGCCGCTACATCGGCCTAGCCGCCGAGGATATCATAGGGCAGGACGCCCGCTCGGTGGTACGCATGTCGTTCCCCAGCGAAGAGACGCTGGAAGCCTGGCTGGGCAAGGTAAAGGGTACTACCGTCACCGCCAGCAACACCTGGGAACGGGTGCGCCTGGACGTTACCGACAATCAGCCAACCCGCCTGTTTGATCTGGCCGCCTACTATAACAAGGGCAACACCGCCCACTACGAAACGGTGCTGGTGCTATTCGACCACACTAAGCGCTACAGCCAGGACGACCAGGCCATCAGCTTTATCGCCCTTACCGTTCACGAACTGCGTACGCCGCTGGCCCTCCTAAAGGGGTATATCGAGGCGCTTACCGAAGAGACCGAGGGCAAGCTCAGCCCAGAACTTGCCGGGTTCGTAGACAAGATGAACGCCACCGCCCAACAGTTGTCCGCCTTCGTCAGTACCATCCTCAACGTTGCCCGGGTAGACAACGACCAACTGACGCTGCATCTGCATGAAGAAGACTGGCGTTCTATTCTTACCACCGCCGTGGATATGATGACCTTGCGTGCCCAGGTACGCGGCATCAACCTGAAGCTTACTATTGCCGACAGTTTGCCGCCCGTCGGCGCTGACCGCATCAGCATCCAAGAGGTCATAGGAAACCTCATCGACAATGCAGTCAAGTACAGTGGCCCCTCCAAAGAGATTACTATCAGATCCGACATGAACAGCGAGGGCTTTATAGAGACCACTGTCGAAGACCACGGCGTAGGCATCCCCGCCGACATCATGCCCAATCTGTTTACCAAGTTTTACCGCGATCACCATCACCGCGCGCAGATTGGCGGCACGGGATTGGGGCTATACCTGTGCAAAGCAATTGTGGCAGCGCACGGCGGCAACATCTGGGTAAAGAGCAAGGAAGGCCAGGGCAGCGCCTTTACCTTCACGCTGTTGCCCTATGCCAAGCTTGCCGAAGGCGCCAAGACCAGCGATAATAAAGAAATTACCAGAAGTCCACACGGCTGGATCAAAAACCATTCGCTTTACAGGAGGTAACTATGGATCAAGATACACCTGCTGCTGCCGTCACCCCCAATGGCAAACGCGTCCTATGTATTGAGGACGAGCGGTTCATTACCGAGCTGTATGCCCGGGCGCTGACCCGTGGCGGCTACAGCGTAGATTTTGAAACCGACGGCCAAAAGGGCCTGCAGAAGGCACAGACCGATTCGTACGACGTCATTCTGATCGACCTGATGGTACCCACCATCGACGGTATCGAGATATTACGTTCGCTGCGCGACCCAGCCAAGACGCCGCGCCTGAAAGCCAAAGTCATTATCATCACCAACCTGGAGCAGCGCGACGAAGTGCGCGCCGACATCGAGCGCCAGGCCGACGGCTACATCATCAAAGCCGAGATAACCCCGCGCGAGCTCGTCAGCATCCTCGACAACCTCAAGCTCAGCTAGCCGACAGTATCAGAGCCTTCGAGCGATTGTATCCATTCACTGCGGTCGAGCAGGCCGCGGTCGGTCAGGAAGATGCTGGCGCAGCATGAGCCGTGCCGGGCTGAATCCATCAGTACCGTTGGGTCACTAGTCCATTGTTGTGCCGTGTAAGCAGTGTTTTTGGTGTCGGCTTTTGCTACGTCGGCAGTTTCGCCGTCTGCGAGCACCATCTCTATATCCATCAGGAAAATATCGTAAGCGTTGCGCTTCTGGTACATGATACCCAGGAACCGCGTTGGTTTTGCAGTGCATCCCAGCTTCTCGCGGCAGGCTCGTATAGCACCATCTTCCGGCAACTCACCTGGCAGCAGGGTGATTGCCGGCAGCCCCCACGAATCGGCCAGATCTTTATCGTCATGCGGACGTCTTACTACCAAAAACTCATCTGAGGCGTTAGCCTTTTTCAGTGCAATGGCAACAGTGTATTTCGTGTCTTTCATACGGCTACCGTACGCCACCTGGTGCAATCGGTCAATGATCCGCCCCGTCTGTTAGCGCGTTGTGCATAGTACACGCACACCGCAACACTTTGCGTATCTGTTGGAACACGCCTTGCCAAACCAAATCGGCGCCCTATAATTAAATGCAGTCATGTGTGGGCTGAGCAGGGCAACCGCCCGTATCTTCCTCCGCACAGGCCATTATTACAGAAGCATTAGGCAGGCATACGGTTTATCCGTCACCGCTTGACCTCTAGATTACACAGGTTCCTACAGGGCGCTTTGCTACGACGGTATCGGCAAGCAGCACGGAATCCTCTTTGTTCGTCCGTCGCCTTCGGTTCAAAAACGACAGGTATATTTAATGTAATCTACGGAGGAGCTTCTACTATGGCACAGCTTATCAACGAAACCATCGATATCAACGCTTTTTACTTCACCAGCGGCAAGGAGCTGAAGTCGTTCCCCCGGCAAATGGAATACGGCGGCGAGGCCGTAACCTTCACCAACGGCCTGTGCTGCCGCATAGAGCGGGCGGGCCGCAGCTGCCGATTTTTCGACATGAGCGGCGCGGATGGGTTGAGTTATCGGCTGCGCGAGGAAGGGAACCAGTGGACGCTGGTGAGCCGGGCATAACCATGGACAGCGTTATATCTTCCGACACGTCCTGGCTCGACCAACCCGCCGCCGATGGCGTGAGCATCCATACCGGTTTTCCGAATGCCGCAGCCGACAAGCGCCTGCGCGGGCTCGACCTCAACCAGCTGCTTATCAAAAACCCCAGCAGCACCTTTATGTTCCGCGTGCGGGGTGAAGAGGGCATTACCCAGGGTATCTTCAACGGCGACCTGGCCATAGTGGACCGCATTACGCCGCCGCGGCCGCAAGATCTGGTACTGTGGCACGATGGCGCGCAGTTCAACCTGTCCCGGCCGACTCGCCTAGATGACAGTGCCGTGGTGTGGGGCACGGTAACAGCGGTGATACACCAGTATAGGGAGGGTAGGGAGCCGACGAACGCCTAGGCCTGCCCATCCGTTTCCATCCTGTACCTTTATATTTCACGCGCGTTTCACGCCTACCACTATCCGTAACAGACTCCTGCGCTATCGTTGTATCGCTGCCACCTCTGCCGTTCCTGCATCTTCCATCTTGCCACTAGCCGTGGCGGACTCAATACTTTTCTCTTGATAGAAAAGTATCCAAAAGATCAAGGTTAGCTCCACCCACGTGGGTGTGTGTTGATACGTTCTACAACCGGCCCAACAACTCGTCGCTCGGCTCCTC
>DASTXH010000007.1:0-16493 GCA_035758575.1 Saccharimonadales bacterium (SeqCode) | reverse complement strand
TGCGTCACGATAACCAACGTAATATTTCGATCTTTCTGCAAACGGAACAACAGCTCCGTAACCTGCTGGCCGGTTTCGGTGTCCAGGTTGCCGGTGGGTTCGTCCGCAAAAATAACCGCTGGGTTGTTGATGAGGGCGCGGGCAATCGCCACGCGCTGACGCTGGCCGCCCGACAGGTCGGTGGCGCGGTTGTTTGCCTTGTCCAATAATCCTACCGCCTCCAATGCTGCAAGCCCCCGGGCTTTGCGGGCGCTTGGTGACACGCCGCCGATCTTGAGCGGCAAAATAGTATTCTCCAGCACCGTCAGCGTGGGCTGCAAAAAGAACTGCTGGAACACGAAGCCGATATGACGGTTCCGCAGGCTCGCTAACTTATTCTCACTCATCTCGGCCAACGAAATATTATCCCACGCTATGCTGCCGGTAGTTGGATGATCTAGCCCTGCCAACAAATGCATCAGCGTCGACTTACCCGACCCGGACTTGCCAATAATGGCGATACTCTCGCCGTCTTTTATCGCAAGGTCCACACCGCGTAACGCTTCGTAGGCAGTTTCTTTCTTGCCGTACGTCTTGTGTACTTTCGTAACCGTTATCATAGTACGTGGTTCTCCTTCGTATCCTACTGTAACGAACGCATGTGAAAATGCTATGAATCTGCGCCAGAAAATGTACAGACAATGGCCAACCCGGGTTTGTTATCCTCGGCGCGGATGTGCCACCCCTGGCGTTCGGCCAGCTCCCGCACAATACTCAGGCCCAGCCCCAAGCCGCCGGTTTCGCGGCTGCGGGAGGGGTCAACCCGATAAAACCGTTCAAATAAATGCGGCAGGCTTTCGGCCGGCACGCCACGGCCATCGTCGCTGATGCGCAATTGCCCGTTCTTTGCCGTCACGGTAATAACGCGAGCGTTGGCGTAGCGTACGGCATTTTGCAGCAAGTTCACGAACATGCGCTCCAGTGCCTGCCGGTTGGCGCGCAACATGTATCCTTCGGGAATATCCAGTGCCAGTTCACACCCACACTCCTTCAGCCGCGCTGCAAATAAATCGGCGATATCTTCGCAAAAACTACGTAGGTCAATTTCTTCCTGATTATCCAGCAGTGGCTCCGAACGGGCCTTCGTGTACGCCGTCAGCTGCGCTACCAGGTCGGATAGACGCTCTGTTTGCGTCCTCAGCATATGCACGCGCTTTTTGGTAATAGGCAGCACGCCTTCTTCCATAGCGGTCAGTTGGCTGAGCATAGCGGTGATGGGCGTATTTAGCTCGTGCGAGGTGTCGGAAATGAGGTTCTTGCGCAACTCCTCCTCTTGGCGCAGCCGGGCAATGAGGTCGTTGAACTCACCAAAAACTTTGTCGAATTCACGCACGCCGGTTGGCGCCAGCTCCACCTGATAGTTACTTTCTTTTAGTGACGCAATAGCCCTATTGAACTGCGCAAGCGGCTTCGTAATGTACCGCGCCGCCAACAGTCCCAACAGCAGCGGACCGCCCAGAATCAGCAGCGGCACTTGTAGCAAACGCGACAGAAATGGTGCCGGCTCATGCAGCGAACCGTAATAAATGGCGTTAAAACCCAAAAAGCCAAACAGCATCAGCGGCCCGACCGTCAGGATGATTACCGCGATGCGCACGCTCAGCCGGCTGCGGAAACTTTTATGCATGCTAATAGCGATTGCCATCGCGAACATGAGCATCAGAACCAGGAATGATCCCCATAGCTTCGCAATCATGACGGTTCCTTGAAGCAATAACCGCGGCCGATGACCGTCTGAATATACTGCGGCCGTGCAGGATCGTCCTCTATCAGCTTGCGGATGCTTTTTATATGCGCGTCTATGGTGCGGTCGTAAATATCATGTCCGGCCGGGTCGTCGTAGACGGCATTTATCAGCTGGGAACGCGTTAGCACTACGCCAGGGTGCGACGCTAGCGCCAACAATATATTGAACTGCGTCACCGTCATAGCTATCTGCTTGCCGCGCTTGGTAACCGCCATAGCCGCTGGGTCGATAGCCAAATCGCCCACCGCAACCCGCCCACGGCCATTCCGCTTCAGCAGGTTCTGCATGCGTGCCATAAGCACGTTAGGATTAAACGGCTTCTTTACATAGTCGTCGGCACCAGCCTCCAAACCCCGCAACTCATCGTCGTCACCATCCTTGGCCGTTACGATAATAATCGGCATGGCCGAACGCTGGCGGATATACCGGCATACCGCCAGACCATCCTGCTTTGGTATGTTTATATCTATAATGGCCAGGTCAAAACTGCCTGCGTCAAACAGGTCCATGGCCGTCTGCCCGTCACCTGCCTCAACCGGCTCGTACTCAGCATGCCGTATATATGCCGCCTCGGCCTCGCGGATAGCCGGCTCGTCTTCAACAAGTAATATGCGCATGCTTTTTAGTGTACCGCGCCGGCGTGAATTTGCCATGAAGACGTGCCATCTTGAAAACAGATGGTCAGCGTCTGTACAATCAGGCGTATGCAACGTATTGTTGGCTGTTTTTTGGAATACGATGGCAAGTTTGTCATCCTGCGCCGCCGCGCCGACAAGCCCAACGGCAACACCTGGGGCCTGCCCGCGGGCAAGGTAGAGCCCGGCGAAACCGACGCCCAAGCCATGCTCCGCGAACTCTACGAAGAAACCGGCTACCAGGCCGACACGCAAGAGTTAGAACACTTAGGCGACTTCCCGTTCGATTTGCCCACTCAAAAGCTGGTATTTGTGAGCTATAGAATCCAACTCAACAGACAACCCGTCATACGCCTAGAGCACAACGCGCACACGGCCTCTGCCTGGATTGCGCCGGAAGCATGCTTCCAAAAGAAAGATCTTATAGCAGGCATACAAGACTTACTGCGCTTTGTAGGCTACGTCTAGTTACTTAGGCAAATTCGTACCTATAAACTGGCGGATAAACCACACGAGAGGTATAAGGCCGGCATCATTATTGCGGATGATAAGGTCATACGGATGAGGGCCCGTAAACATCTTCTCCTGATAGGCCTGAGAGATTTCTCCGTGCGTTCCGGCTTCTGCGACACAAACGGCTATGGTGTCTTTAGGGTCGAAGACTCCAGCGCCCATTCCGGCATCAGTTGGTTCATTGCCATTGATGATTAGTTTCTTTATAGGCCTACCGGCTGTCTGACGCGCTTGTTTTACTTGGTTCATATACTGGTGTTTTGTTTCGCCATTGATAAGCTCGCCCGAGTAAAACCCTATGGTGGGGACAACGATTCCGCTCTCTGTTGTCTGTTCGTAAATTGGCAAATGATGGCCAAAAATAGCTATGCGTCCAAGGCCTACAACACTCTTCAGCCGCTCCGTGATGACATTCTCTAGGCCAGCAGACACTATATGATGGTCGATCTGGCGAGCCGCGCATTCCTGGTTGAGTTCAAGGAAGCCGCATCTGAGTGCGATGTGTCCCGCCGCTCTCACCAACAACGCCTCTGGTTGCCCTTCATATAAAGGAAACAGCAGTCGCGCCCATAAGTTATGCTCAGCAGCAGTTAGCTTTCTGCTGCCGTTCCCATCTTTATGCGCGCTAAAAACAACTCGCAAGATTGCATCAAGTTGTCTATGTATTCCCTCGGGTAGTTCGGTGCCAGTACTTTGCCAGGTTCCATTCTCACCGTCATCTTCCGATGCCGTACCATCAAAATCTTGCGCTACCGCCAGCTCCTCTGAAGACACTGTGGCTAGGCTGGCAATCTTTTGCTCCACCTGGTCTCTTGACTGGGGATTTACGACAAAATTAGCCTCAAGGGCCTGGCGTTCCTCTTCGAGGAGCGTCGGGCTCACGACAGTGCCTAGTTTGGGTAACGCATCCTGCTGCTCTGACATCTCATCTCCATATGGATAACGGCGCACGAAAAACGGGCACTGTTGATTACCCAGTCTGCCCGTCATAGCAATCGAACTTGCCTATATCCAGAAGTATATAGAGTACATCATAACCGGGTTGCGGTAAACACCTAAAATAGCAAAAATCACAAACTTGGTACAATATATGATAGTATTTTATTCGTAGACAAGTATAATAAAGGCGTAAAATTCGGGAGAAGTTATGGCAGACGCATATGATTTTTCAGGTATTTGGCACAGCGAATATAAAGTCCCTAGTGGCCCCGACAAGAAGGTCGTGGATGTAGAACACGACTTTGTGATGTATCGCCATGGCGAGCACCTCGTTCTCGAAACACTTCCCAAAGAAGACGGCTCATACATGCTTGCCCGCTTCACCATTGATGGGCGCATCCTTACGGGCACCTATCACAGCCAGAACTCTCAGCAAGCCACAGCCAAAGGTGCCGCGTACTACGGCGCAGCTCAACTTGTGCTGGATGAAGACGGCGATACGCTCCGGGGCAAAGCAGTTGGCTTTGGGCGCGACATGCAGGTAAAGATGAGCGACTGGACGCTTACCCGCATCCACCACCCATCCCACCCAGGCAAATAAGTTATCTCATCACTAAATAACACCCGCCTAAAGCGGGTGTTATTTATATCTGCAGATGTCTGCCTACGCTGCCGCCACCTCAATGATTGCCCGGTGCAGGTCATCGATAAGCTGGTGGTCGAACGCTCTCTTTTCTGCGTCGGTCATCTCATCCCATGTTTTTGGGCGGTTATCGGCTTCAAACACGGCTGCCAATGGATAGTCAGATCCATTGTAGGGCTTTGCCAATTTTTCCCTATTAAGAGAGCCCGCGTTTCTGCTACGCACAATGCGGTAGGTACCATTCGGTGCGTAGACGGCTATACACTGCTCAAAGTAGCAGCTGAGATCTTGCAAACCTTTTGTTTTCTGCTGAAGATATGTCCAAAACTGTCCACTCGTGGCACTTTCAGGTAGTTCACCCGCCCACCTGCGCGTTGCTACGCCAGGCTCGCCATACAGGGCATTTATAAAGAAGCCAGTATCATCACCGATCGCAATCTTATTTGTCTTCAGTGCCCAAGCGCGTGCCTTCGCCAATGCGTTGTCCTCAATTGAATTGATGCCCTCTGGAACGTCCCTATGGACGTCGGTATCCGCAGGACTTAGGATAGTATATTGGTCACCTAGATATAATCGAAAATCGGCCAGTTTCCGCTGATTCTTGGTAGCAATAAAAATTGTCGGCATCATGGCATACTCCAGACCTTAGCCTGCACGGCCATGTCGCTATAGTTTGCAATAGACAAGACCAATCGGTACTTGTTATCGGTGCCGATATTCATGACCTCTGTCACCACCGCCTCGTCCACCGACTGCTTAGCATGCAGCTCTATTGCGAATCCTTTGGCTGGCCTCGTGGCCGTAAAGTAGCCCAACATCACGTGTCCTTGTCCGCACGGCTTCACGGTTATATCGGCTACATGCTTGGTAAATATTTCGCTCTGCTTGCGGCTCATTGTCTACATAGTACAGGCGCATGCCGCCAGAGTCATTGACGGCATGGTCAACAATATGCCTAGCCCAAGTATTGCAAAAACTGCTTCATGACGTCGTCTTCATTCAACGCTGTCAGGTAGTTTTGCCATTCAGTATCGTTATATTCAGCCAAACTCCTATCCGGAATTGTCTTGTAGCCGTACACATACAACAGCTCATTCCAACCGCGCAAATTATCGCCGCGGGGCTGATCAAGCAGGAAACCTTCTTCCTTTGTTTGAAAGTAGGCATCGTCCCGGCCATCATAATAGCCGAGTGACGTGATGAAATCTGCGCGCCTGTCTTTCTGGCCCTTCATCAGCTTGATCAGGCCGTCATACCCGATAGTCGCCAAGGTAAACTTTAGCATCGGGCCAGGATAACCCTTCAGGGCATGAATGTTACAACCTCTGTCGTCTACCAGTACCCGTTTGCCCGGCAAAAGCTGTTTTGCTTGGTTGAGTTTGTGCTCAATGATTGCCATGCTATCGGTAGACTGCGGTTCTACAAGCTCTGCTGCATATTGGACAAGCTTGTGCCCTCTACCACCAATCGTTGCTTGGTATTCCTCAAACTTTCGTTTGTTAGTGCTGACAAAGTTGATCGTATCAATCTGCATCTTATTGCTTTCCGCTATGGTATCTACTCTGTAAATCTTCGCTAAGTTTTGCTTTACCTATCTTACTGGGCAAAAGCATGGATTTCCTTGACTTTTGGACACTCAGCAGAAGGGCCTCGTAGATCTCCATCGAAGAAGCAACGATAATATTAGAGTCACTCGTACGGTAATCGTCACCTGATAGATTTTTGGCCACTCCGCCTGCCTCTTGTACCAATAATGCACCAGGAGCAAAGTCGTAGTCTTTGCCGAACGGGTCTATACATATACGACCCTCAGCTCGCCCAGATGCTATCATGGAAAATTCATAGCCGGGGCAAAAAAGACTAACAAGGCGAAACTGCTCAGAAAGAAGCTTTTGCAATACAAGGTTCTCATCACTATGAAGATTGACCTCAGTATGTACAACAGCCTCACGCACAGGCCTGGAACTTACCCGAAGGGTAGAGCCGTTCATATATGCACCGCCGTTCTTGATAGCACGGAACGAGTCGCCCGTAGCAAAATTGTAAATCATACTGGCAAAAGGCACTCCATCAACAATCAGCGCAATCATAAAACAGTAGAAAGGATTGCCACGTACAAAGTGGATTGTGCCGTCTATAGGATCAATAAGCCAATGGCGCTTAGCGCTACGATCACCGCCTCTCTCTTCACCTACGATTGGAACATTCGGTGTCAAGCTATGCAACTTGGAAGTTATTTTATCTTCAATTGCGACGTCAAGTTCGGTTAATAAATCGTAGGGATTTAGTTTTTTAGTATGGTGTATTGAGCCTGACTTGCTAACGATTGCGCCTCTGAGCGCCCGCAATTCACTTTCGATTGACTGAATAATGCTGACATATTGTGCTGTATCTTCTTGCTGCATTTAATGCTCCTTGCAGGTCATTGAGTAGCGTCGTCTTTCACGACATTATACGAATACAGCACATGCCGAGCTACATACTCTAGCGCCTCGTCTACAAACTCAATCGCATATCTGCCGATACTGGCCAGTGGCGTCCATAGGATATCGTCCGCCTTGTGCGGTTCGCCGATTGCAGGCGCACCGAACCATCGTTTAGCACGAAAATAGTAGTCCACCACATCCACACCAAGCTCATGGCGCTGCATAACATGCACAAGCTCTAGGTCTTCTGGCCAGACGTCCAGACACACCTCTTCTTTTACTTCACGAATGCAAGTCTGCAGAAACGACTCATTCGGCTCCACATGTCCCGCCGGCAATGTGTATTCACCGTCACGGTAGCCCGTTTGGTGCCGACGGAGCATCAATACCGCGCCATCCTTCTCAATTACTACATACACGGCGGCCCGTACCATAAAGCGCTGACTATTGCCCATGGTGTAATCCTTTCAATTATTTTGTAAGCATCCATGCTACCCCTAAACGATAACGATCTGGCCTATAGCTACGATTTACCATGCCAGCGGATATCACGTCTGCAGAAACGACTCATCCAGTTCCCCGCTTCTGGCCATTTCGTAGCTCGCCCTATCTTTATTCCTTAGCATACAATCTTACTATGTGCTTAAGTTTCCCGAGGCTTTTTCTAAGAGATGCGCGCAAATGTCGCCTACGGCATTTCCATATGCGGCGGCAATAGTGTGGCCGCTCGGTAGGCGTTGCGGCTTAAACCTATGGGTCAAATTGTGCATCAAGGACATCCCGTTACCTACTGGCATATCGCGCCAAATGCACAGCGTAGTGCATCAGTGAACTCGTCGACCCGCGTATACATACCGTTGGTAATGACGCCGTTCGTGCCTTGCACCGGCAACAGCGTCGCCCGATCTGGATAAGCCGCCGCTGTTATATCGGACAGTTTGCGGAAGCTAGAGAACCCTTCCACTAGTTCATCCGGCAAACGAACTTTGGCGCTGCAGCCATAGCCGACCTGGCCATTTTTTAGCCTAAACACCGCCCATCCACACAAGAACGTACCGTAGGCGTTCTTAGTTATGATACCCTCCAGGCCAAAGTACCCATTGCGACCCGGCAATATGCTTTCCGCATTCGCGATACGCTGCAAAGCGCCCCGGATGCCCTCATCATCATTCGCGGGGGTTTCGGATACACCCGAATCGACATCAACACACTCCAAGCTAAACTTATTACCGTAAGCTTCCTGCAGCAGCGCCTCGGTGGCTTGGCGTTTGGCTTCATTATTCGAGCTGAGAACGAATTTCATATTCCTCCTTTAGCCTAAGTGCCGTAAAAACTGCTTCAAGACGTCGTCTTCATTCAATGCAGTCAAGTACTTTTGCCATTCGGTATCGTTATATAGTGCAGTTGCCAAACTGGTATAATCATAAGGCGTTAGCGAAGTGTTTACCAGTTTTCGCAGAAGCTACTACGCTAGGGTCGCTTCGATATAATTGCCCACAGCACTGTTCTGGTATGATTCCAGAAATTAAGTGCGCTCTAGTGAAATATATCATTTAGGCAAGGGGGAGTCTACCTTATGAGATCTAAAAACGTAATTTTTGTTGTCTTTACACCGCTTTCACATGCCGATGCCGTACGCAGGGCGTTAGGCGAAGCTGGAGCTGGCAAAGTTGGAAATTATGATTTTTGTTCTTTTTCTTCGCGCGGCACGGGTCGTTTCCGTGGCAATGAAGAAACTAGTCCCGCTATTGGTGAAGCAGGGAAGCTTGAAGCAGTCGAGGAAGAGAGGATTGAGGCAACTGTGCCACGAGAAATCTTGAAAGAAGTCATCGAAAAAGTAAAAACTGCTCACCCGTATGAACAAGTACCCTTTTATGCTTATCCTCTCGAAGATGTATAAAGTCAAAGGCTCAAACTATGCGCCGAATAATAAAAGGAGTAGCCAAGACGGTTACTCCTTTTTGCCGTACCCACTACAATAAGCATTTTCGGCACACTGGTTACGGCGCTCTGGCGACTAGCTGACTGTGACTCGCGTCATATCAATAAATGACTGCACTGTATTTTTTATATTAGGATCCTGCTCGTAGCTATGGATATTGCGCAGGACATCTAGTGAGCGAGGACCGCTTCCGCCCGCTAAGCTTTCCACAATTTTCCACCGTATAGCTTGGCCGGACTGATTCGCATATATTTCTTGCAGAATTTCATACGCATCAGACTGCCCGAGAGAAAGGAAGGCACTTACCATTGAGTCTGCTAGTAGTTCACTTCCCAAAACATCTGACCGGAACTCATAGTAGTAGCTCATCAGAGCCTCCATCGAATCAATCTGGTTTGTTGCGCCGATTGCTTTTATGAGCGCAGATTTATCTAGCATATTGTCAGTAGTCCTCAATTCAGCCCCAAGTTTCACGTTAATATCTTCATGAATCTGGAAGCTCCTTATATTTCGTAGCATCTCAAGACTTACCAATTGGTTATCCTGGTTGTCGTAATAGCTAGCAAAGTCATATTTACCCACTAAGTGCGGCATGCCCGAAAGCCTTTTAACGGCTACAAGCGGAATAACATAATAGTCGTCAAGGAGGAAGTCTCTAAAGTGCTCCTCGCCAATTTGATCTATGTCGATCATAAATTGGGCCCACGCAATGTTGGTTCTTACGTTGTCCTCGTCTTCCTGCGCGTAGGCACGTTGCAGCAAGGGCATGTCCTCAGAATTGCCAATTTCACCCAAGCTCCATGCAGAACATAGTCTTACATAGGGAGACTTATGAGAGATTAAAGAAGATCGCAGTCCATCGGCAACAGCGTCAGGGTGCTCTTTACAGAAACTAGCCATATCATATGGTGTAATCGAACCATTGAGTAGACGTGCTTGCAGCTCCTCGTGCACGCCATCATACAAGCAATCGCCACTGACTTCGACGCACCCTACCATCGGTAACTGTTCTAAATCGGCCAACTTATTCCTCCTCGGTATGAATTTTTGATACAGCCTAGGCGCATGCGAATCTTAATCCATGCTTTCCCACGCCTAAATTAGCCATGGCAGGATATACTGGATACGATTACTACTTCATTGACAGGGTCGTCAATGAAGTACCATAAATACTGAACTAACAACGTTGGCTGCATAGCCAATCCGTCCACACATCTGCAGGAACCAGCTAGTTAGCCTGAACTGGCTGTTTTAAAACATATTGAATTATTTCGCTATCCTCCAAGTAATATGCGCTTGCGGTCATGGAGCGGAGGGCGAAGGTACGTTCGTGGTCGCCGGCGGGCAGGACGTCTACAGCCTCTTTGGCAAACTGGATGGACGTTTGGTAGTGGCTTCGTTTCGCATCCTCGGCCGCACGGTCGCCGGCAGCGCAGTGCGCTGCGCTCATCAGTACGGCAGCATATCCGCGCAGCTTAGTGCTGCTATAGGTTTCGCTCATGGTAAGTAGCTCGGTGTACATAGGCTCTGTTTCGGTCACAGCCCGGCTGGAGTTTTGCGCAAGCGCCCTGCCACGTAGGTATACATGCAAGCCAACAGATTCGCCAATGGCTACATTACGGTCGACATCGGACAAGTACATATTGGCCAGCTGGCGTACCAGTGCAAACCGCTTTTCCAGCGAATCGTAGTTGCCCTGGTGGAACATGTCGAATGCGCTTTGCGTAAGCTCTTCTATGATGTCTTTGGCGAATGATGGCGTGATATAGGTGGCGTCGAAGTCGAGATGGTTTTTGGCGTTATAGTCACGCTGCAGGCACACCAGCAAGCGCTCTACCTCGCGCTCGGATAGCTGCAGCAGCTCACACAGTGCCCGCAGCTGCGCCGGGGTCAACAGGCGCTCGCCGCTGATAACCCGCGACAGCACACTTGCATCCACCTGCTGGAACCCCAACTTTTCCCACATGGCTAGCGCCAGTTGGTTTAGCGACTGGTCGTTCCGAAAGATAATCTTGTTGCCCTTGCGGGAGTAAAACTTCTGCAGTGCCAGAGATAGATTTGACATTTTTTCGTATCCAACAATATAATAACCGCCACGCTTGTGTACTTAACTGTACGTTGTAATTCTGCTGTGTCAAGAATCCTGGCAGCATACGTGCAAAATTGGGGACAGAATGAATCCAGCAACATACGCTTTTTCAGGAATGTGGCACAGCAAGTACAGCGCCCAGATGGGTAGCGCGCAAAAACTTGCCGTAGTAGAACACGACTGCATAGCCTACCAGCAAGGCGATCATCTTATTATCGAGACACTCCCCAACAAGCGTAATTTATACCTCTTCGCACGGTTTTCTATTGACGGCCGCATTCTGACGGGGACCTATCATAGCCAAAACACCCCGCAAACTGCGGCCAAAGAGGCCGCCTATTATGGTGCGGCCCAACTAATACTGAGCGACGATGGCAACAAGCTGGAGGGCAAGGCCGTGGGCTTTGGCCAAAGCATGAAAGTAAAGACCAGCGACTGGGAACTCACCCGCGTTCAGGATGCAGCCACCTTGCGGCAGTAGAAGCCTACTTTACATCTACACCAATGGCTTGGGTGATATCGGTGTAGCCATCGGCCTGCAGCAGGCGCACCAAGCCTTGGTTGATTTGCCCGATCAGCTGCGGGCCTACGAAGATCAAGCCGGTCACCAGCTCTACCAGGCTGGCTCCCAGCTTGATCTTGGTATAGGCATCCTCTGCCGAAAATATGCCGCCTACCCCAATAATGGTAAACCGGTCGCCATATTGCTTGTACGTTCTGCGGATAAGGTTATTACTAAGCTCCCATGTGGGTCTGCCGCTAAGGTTGCCCTTTACGCTGTCGGGCAGCGGATCCATCAGCCCGGCCTGGCCGCGGTCTTTTGCCAGGTTGCTGATAGTTACCCCGGCAACCTTATGACGCGATGCAACCTTCAGCAGGCACGCAAACGCCGGCCAGTCCAGATGCGACGGCATTTTTATGAACACAGGCTGCTTTAGCGCCAGCTTGTCTACATCGGTCAGCAGCCATTCCAGCCGCTCGGGGGTAGTGAACGGCTCGCCTCCATAGGTGTTGGGGCACGAAATATTCAGGGTAATCATGTCGCCCACACCAGATTTTTGGATGGCGCGCAGGCTGCCTATGTAGTCGTTAATGGCGTCGGTGTCATTGCAGGCCTCGGGCGAATTGGTTTTGGCCACCGAGATATTCAGCGGAAAGCTTTGGAATGTGGACGGCGGGTACGACTGTATACGGCGCACCACCTGGCGCACCCCCTGGTTCGCCAGACCGGCATACACCACGATGGATTTGCTTTTGGGCAAACGGTAAAACCACGGCCGCGGGTTGCCCGCACACGGCCGGAAGGTCAGCGAGCCACCCTCCATAAAGCCGAAGCCTACGGCCTTCAGCATGGGCGGCAGCTCAAAGTTTTTGTCGAATCCGGCCGACAGCCCCACGGGGTTGCGGAAGCGTATACCATGCACGGTCTGCGACAACATCAGCGGGTTGTCGTATGCCCACACGCTGCGCAACAATCCCCGCATAAACGCGCTGCGCTGCAATACCGAGCCGGCACGAAGCATGCGGTTGTGCACGCCATCGGGCTTCAGGCGAAAAAGCACCGGCTTCATGGCGTGCTGGTACACAAATGTAGTAGCGGCACTAAGTGGGCGGATCATAACAGTGTCTTCCAGTAGTACCAGAACTTTACCAGCAGCACGCTGAACACCAGCAAATAGCCGGCCGCCAGCAGGTCGCCAGGGCACTGCTCTACCCGCTTCACCACATGATGCCCCAGCCTGCGGTGCGGATAGCCAAATACGCCCTCGCGCAGATTGCGCACCGTTACCGCCCAAAACATGGCGATTGTGGTCAGCCACACCAAAACACCACGGACAAATAGTGTGCAGGCGGAAGGCGCTTTCAAAAATAAGATAGGCGACACCGGCCATGGCACCCGTAATGCCCAGCTGCACCAGCCGCCATAGCCATCGCCGCACCTGGCCGCCAGCCATAAGCACAATACTAAACATGTTGAGCATGCCAAATGCCACCAAGCCGTACACAGAATTGGGCACACCGAACACGCTGGACTGCGGTGTCTCCATAACGGACTTGCAGCTGAGGATGGGGCTGAGGTTACAGTTGGGCACGTATGCAGGGTTTTGCAAAATCTGCAATTTGTCGTAGGTCAACGTAAATGAGGCCACAATACCAAACAGGCTGCAGCCAAACAGGATATACGGCAATGCCCGCTGCAGCGACCAGACGGCCTTTTGCTCTGCGGCTGCCTCTACAGATACGTGCGTTACCACGCCTCTTATGCTACGCCCCAGACAACAAAGCGTATGTGACCCCAATCACACTGATGACGAACGGCTTAGCGCAACTTTGCCGCCACATGGTCTTGATTGATGCCGTTCACGACATCCGTAAAGCCGCGCCCACGCAGAATGTGCATAGCCACGTTCGAGCGGCTGCCGCTACGGCAGTACACGATAATTTGCGCGTCCTTGGGCGTATCGGCCAGCTCGGGCAAATCGCCCATCAGCCGCATGGGCGGAATGTTCAACGCGCCGGGGTAGTGGCCGCCGGCATACTCAGCCGGCTCGCGCACATCAATAATAATCGGCTTATTCATACGCCCAGTGTTGCCTTCAACTTCGGCACGTCAAACCCAAGTACCTTGGTAAGTGTACCGTCGGCATCTTCGATGGTAGTAAACGGTACGCCCATCTGGCCGCTGAGGCTTACCATAACCTGGGCGGCGTAGGGATTTTCGTCTACCTTATATTCGGTAAAATCTATCTTTTGGTCGCGCAGCCAGCGTGCTAGCATCATGCAATACGGGCATGTCCGAGTGCTATACACGGTTATCTTACTCATTGCATTTCTCCTTTTCCATACAGCGCGCACAGGTGCCCTGCACAACTAAGCGGCCGCTAACTTTACAATCGCCAATCTGCTGCTGCATGGCCTCGAACACCGACACCGGCAAGCTGACATCGCGCAAGCGGTCGCATCCGCGGCACTGGAAATGATCGTGCGGCGACGTGTTAGCATCGAACCGCGTTGACTGGTCGCTGCCCGAAGGCGCCACGTCTAACTGCCCACGCTCTACCATACGCGCCGTTATTCGGTGCACGGTAGTAGCGCTAAGCTCTGGGTAGGCCTGCTGCAAATGCGCCAAAATCTGCGCATTAGTAGCATGCCCTGCCTGGTGCATATACTCCTGCACAGCCAGCACATACTTAGTCATCCGTTCTGTCGACATAGCCTTATTGTAAATTATTTACAATAAGTGATCAAGTCTTTTTGCTTAGATATACCCGCCGCCTGCCCCATGATATGGCATCCCAGCTGCGCTCGTGCAGGAAATACAAAATAGTACTGGCCACGTTGGTGGCAATAGTCAGTGCGATGGTTGCGCCGACGTGCCGGGTAATGGCATAGATAACCACTGTGTCGGAAACGACCACCAACACGCGGAACGAAACAGATTTGACGATGGATCGCCGCCGGGTTTCTTGAAACCGCATATATCCATAGTAGCAAATGGCTTATGCTAGAATGGAATAATGCATACGATTGACACACTCATCGCAAAATATCTCATTTTCATTTGTGGATTGGTGGTTGTGTACTTCTTTTTCAAGCTGCCCACGATGAGCCTGAAAAAGCGCTTTGTGATAGAGGCTATAATCGGCGGCATTTTGGCACTCATTTTGGCCAAAATCGGCAGCAAGCTGTTTTATAATCCCCGGCCATTTGTAGTCGGCCACTTTACCACATATTTTACGCACGCCAACGACAATGGGTTCCCTTCTGACCACACGCTCCTATCGTCATTCATGGGTTACTTGGTTCTGAAATACAATAAAAAATGGGGCTACGCGCTGCTGGGCGCAGCAGCGGTGATTGGCTTGTCGCGGGTTATTGCCGGCGTACACCACCTGGTAGACATCATCGGCTCGTTTGTTATTGCCGGCATTGCCATGGCGCTGGTGTATTTTGTTGGCCGCAAATTCTTCCCAGAGACCGAGCGATCCGGCAAGGATGACCCCAACCGTCCGCGCCGCCGCGTACGCGCTAACGTGTGATCCGCGCTAACCCTTTTGCGCGTAAAAAATCTTTCATACATACAGTATTCAAAGTGGTTATATAAAATAAGTAAGGAGATGCATCGTGCAAGATATCAATTATGACCTTGTGAAGCTGCTACACACCAAGCTAGAAACCATTGCCCGGCTGGAGCGGCACTTTATACAAGATGCCGAGGCTGCCAAATGCCACAGCGTGCCTGCGCTAAAACAAATCCTGGAAGACGAAAAGCGCCACGCCGACATGCTAGCCAAAGAAATCGGCATGCGCGAACAATCCGGCAAGTTTAATTAGACTTCAGCAAAACTGGGATTTAAAATGCATGTTTCAAAAATCAATGACAGATACACGTTTTAGAACGTAGTTTTACTACGAGCTTTTATACATATACACAATCTACTTAGTTACTGCAGGGAGTGTCAGTCATAGCCCGTCCCGAAAACCAACTTTTTGTGGATGAGCCTCACCATTGACAATTACGCCAATATAGTTTTATATTATATAGAACATGTCCGAGACTCCCAATCAGCGCGGCCCTAACTTAAACCCTGAGACGGCTCAGTTCGTACAGGAACTGATGGGCTTTGCAATGAGCAGCGCTGCAGAGGCGCGGTTTCGTGGAGAACGGACGCCTGAACTTATACAGCGAGAGAAAGATGCGAGAAAAATGGACTTGCTGCGCCGTCTTGGTGGCGATGCAGAGAAAGCGCAGTTACTACTCAGTATCTTTGAGCGATGCGAGCAACTCGCCTGGGAGATTGATGAAGACCCGTGGATGGTTAGAAAGTTGAAAGAGCATCGAGCCCCTATGGATCCATTAAATGTGCTGGCAAAAGTAGTATACGGTGATAACTATAAGCAAGGTGGTCTGTCAACAAGCCAGCAGGAAGCACTCGGGAGGCTAGAAGCTACCGTCGGTGCATTTACCGAAGGATTGTCATTCCATGATGTAAGAGAAGATGGCATCGACGGATACAATTTATTTCATGGGGTCGCATCCGCTCTATACCCTGACTACTCGGAAGACGATAGGCGGGAGCTCTATTACCTCGCCGATGGTTACTTCACTGCGGGTGGCGGCATAGACCGCGCCACGCGTGATCAGTTGCAGTAGCGCCGATCAACCCGATTAGTTTCTGACGAAACACGCTTCTATGTCTCAGTAAACCACCGTTTTGTGAGGCTGGATAGAGCTACAGACAGGCGCCCGATATAAACATGTGGCATAAGGTTCACCCCTGAAGATAGCGAGCCAAAAGCTCGGTTTCTTTGGCTGTGGACGGTAGCAATAAATCCAGTGGCGTGTTGACGCAGAGGTTAGTCAAGCTGCGGTGCCGACTGTGTTCAATCTGCCCAAGCGGAAAGGTGACTCCCATATCGAACCGAGGCTAGAGTACGCCCCGGCTACGCGTGACGTCTGATTGCCAGCTGTGTTCGGCGGGCGATTTCGGCGGCTTCGTTGGCGGGAACTACGAAAAT
>DASTXH010000090.1:0-12190 GCA_035758575.1 Saccharimonadales bacterium (SeqCode) | reverse complement strand
TGGTTGTATTTTTTCTTGGCAGTACCACCACCAGGTGATGCTACATGCCATGTATGTTTTTACTGGGCCGTACGGTACGTAGCTCCGTTATGGTCCATGGATTCTAGTATGGGACGGGGGGAGGGAGGGAGCAAGGGGAAGGATGTAAAAAACTTTGTTCGATTTTGAGCAATGCGTTGTAGCATTTTATGATGTTACTTTTACAATGTATACTAGATGCTTCCTAAGGAATTGTTTACTTTTATTTTTTCACATACTTTCCGTTGGAGATATTGTTGTGTTTTATGCATTAGTAACCAAAAAAGTTTTGGTTTTTCCACAACTTTACTGCCGGGAACTGTTGATCCTGGTTGACGCTAATGTGCCTTAGTACGGTATATTGTCCTTAAGGTAAAGCAATGAAAACACTGAAGCTCGATCACCACTTAGCATCATTAGTGCTAAAAGGAAGCAAGACAAGCACATGGCGTATATTCGACGACAAAGACCTGGCGGTTGATGATCAGGTAAGCCTTATAGATAAGGTTGATGCCGCGGATCCTGGTACATGGCGTAGTATTGGCACAGCTCGCATAACTAAGGTCGTAGAGAAGCACTTAGGCGCGATTACCGCTGAGGATGCGGCGGGCCACGAACAGTTCCCAACGCGAGAAAAGATGCTCGCGACGTATAGACAGTATTATGGCCAGAATGTTACGTTTGATACGCCCGTTAAGATTGTCTATTTTGATTTCACACCTTTTGGCCCAGGTGAGGGTAGGCGTGTGCTCGCCACGCAGAAGGCCAGTATCTATGCTGATGGGGCGTCGAGAGGCAACCCTGGGCCATCGGCTACGGGGTATGCAGTTTATGATGAAAATAATAACCTAGTTACCTCCAGCGGTACCTATCTGGGGGTAACCACCAACAACCAGGCAGAGTACACTGCATTAAAACTTGGGCTCGAGGAGGCTGAGCGCCTTGGCGCCCGCTACGTCACTGTGCATATGGACAGCCTCCTCGTGGTGAACCAAATGCGGGGTATATTTAAAGTCACGAACCGTGATCTGTGGCCAATACACGACGCCGTGAAGAAGCTATGCGACCGGTTTGAGGATGTATCCTTCACTCAAATTCCGCGTGAGTTGAACAAGGTTGCTGATGCTGCCGCCAACAAGGTACTTGATGCCCATGCGGCTGCTGGTGTATAGGCGCCGTTGATGGTATAATGCGTGCGAGCCAGATTTTCGGCTAGCCACATATGCGTCTCGCGTATGAGGAAAGTCCGGGCAGCATAGGGAGCGACAGTTGCTAACGGCAACCAGAGGAAACTCTAGGGAAAGTGCCACAGAAACTATACCGCTACGCTTTCGGGCGTGGTAAGGGTGAAATGAGCGAGGTAAGAGCTCGCAGTTAGTGATGGTGACATCACTAAACGGTAAACCCTGTCGGCTGCAAGGCGGCTATCTTTACGAATTTTCGTTGGTTTCCCGCCAAGATAGCCATGTAAAACCGCTCGATTGTATCGGCAACGATGCAGCTAGATAGATGGCTAGCACGTAGTAGTACGTACAAAACCCGGCTTATAGATCTTCTGGCAATAAAAAAGCTCTCAAGTGAGAGCTTTTTTATGTTCAGCACGCGTTTACTTTAGCGCGGTTTTTGCCACGACAGCGAAGGCTGCTGGTTCGTTTGTGGCAAGCTCACTCAATATTTTGCGATCCAGAGAAATGTCGGCAGCTTTAAGAGCGGCGATAAGTTTACTATACGTCGTCCCGTTCAGCCGCGCGCCAGCATTGATGCGTGCGTTCCAGAGCTCACGGAACGTGCGCTTGCGGTTGCGCCGGTCGCGGTAAGCAAATTGTAGCGCTTTTGTAATGGTCTGGCGACCGCGCTTAACGCTTACGCGGTTTGGATGGGTCATGCCTTTGGTAGCTGACCGGATTTTTTGGTGTCGTTGATGGCTGCTAACGCCTCTTTTTACGCGCATTCTAGGCTCCTAACTGTTTCTTGATGGTTCGCTTAACGGCGGCGTTGGTGATAGTGCCAAGTCCACTTAGGCTGCGCTTACGGGCGCCGCTTTTCTTTTGCAAGAAGTGGCTCATGTTGGGGTGGCCGACGCGGACCTTACCGTTTTTCGTGATCCGCACACGGTCTTTCGTGCCGCTGTGGGTTTTTAGCTTTGGCATATGTTGCTCCTCCTGGAATTGGACTACTCTTAGTTGCAAAATCTGTTACTAGGCGCTGCGATGGCTATTGCTGCGTACAACGAAGTTCAGTTGTTTGCCAGCAAATTGTGGAGGCTGGTCTACGATTACCTCATCGCCGAGTTCGGCAGTAATCTTGTCCGCTAGCTTGAAGCCGAGATCGCGGTGGGCAAGCTCGCGGCCACGGTAGACGATTGTAAGTTTTACCTTGTGGCCAGCCTCGAGAAAGCCTGTTACTTTACTAAGCTTGACGCTGAGGTCATGCTCGCCGATCTTAAGGCCAAATCGCATTTGCTTGATCTCGAATGATCGGGCGTTTCGTTTGTTCCGCTGAAGTTGTTTCGTCCGCTGGTAATTGTATTTCCCCCAGTCAACTATTTTGGCGACTGGTGGTTTTGCGTCGGGCGATATCTCGACAAGATCCAGTTCGCGTTCTGCTGCAAGGCGTAGAGCCTCTTGCTTGGAAAGGATGCCGAGCTGTTTGCCGTCTTCATCGATCACTCGAAGCTCAGCGGCCTGAATCGCACCATTCAGACGAGTTGCTTTGCTAATAGAGCAGTCTCCTTTATTGCCGTTACGTACTTATATATGCTCGTAGTTTAACAGATATTACAACAGGGGTCAACGTCAACAGTATACAGAAGGTTACTTTTAGGTCAGCTGGTGCTTCGGCGGTCTAAATTGGAGCGCTTCGGCTATGTGTGCCTGCTTGATGGGCGTGCTATCATCTAGGTCTGCTATTGTGCGTGCCACCTTGATTGTCTTCATATAAGCCCTTGCCGACAGCTGGAGTCTTTCGGCGGCGTTGTCGAGCAGTGTTTTGGCGTCAGTTTTTATATTGGCATGCGTATGTATGTCTTGGTTTGTCATGCGGCTATTCAATTTCGATGAGCTATACCGTATAAACTGCATATGTCGCGCATGGTCTATCTGCCTACGTGCTAGCACTGTCGTATTGCTTGCTGCAGATTTGTTTAGAAGGTCTTTGTGGTCGATGTCCTGGATAGGTGCATGAATATCAATCCGATCTATAATGGGTCCAGATAGCCGTTGTTGGTATTGGGCTATATGATGGGCGGAACAACTGCAGGGTTTTGTTGAGCCGTAGTACCCACAAGGGCAGGGATTGGCAGTGGCGACAAGCAGGAAATCGGCTGGATACGTGATGTGGTCCCGAACCCGTGCTATGGTAATAGTATGATCCTCAAGCGGCTGGCGTAGGGCTTCGATGATCGCTCTGTTAAACTCGGGGAATTCGTCCAAAAAGAGTATTCCATGGTGGCTAAGACTTACTTCGCCGGGCCGTAGCATGGCGCCCCCGCCTAAAATGGCAGCAGGGCTGGCGCTGTGGTGGGGTGAGCGGAACGGACGATCAACCACCGGTGTTTCGTAAGTGTCCGACGTCAGGCTGTGTAAATGCGTCACCTGCAGCATCTCTTCTTGGGATAGGCTTGGCAGCAGCGAGGGCAAGGCTTTCGCCAGCATACTTTTTCCTGTACCCGGTGGCCCATTGAGTAATATGTTGTGCCCACCGGCGGCCGCGACTATCAGTGCTCTTTTTGCGAGGTCTTGTCCCACTATATCGTCGATATTTTCCGCACCGTGGGACAGTGTTGGGCTAGATGCAATAATGCCATCCAGTGTATGGATGGTTGTAGCGGGCCGTATACTGACCGCTGCCTGGTAGTACGCCAATAATGATTCTACTGTTTCGATGTGGACGTGAGGTACGAGTTGGGCTTGGGCACTATTGGCAGAGGGTATGACGAACGAATCGTAGCCTTTGTCGCGTGCCGCTAGTATCCTACCTATTATGCCGCGTACGGGACGTATCGACCCGTCGAGGCCAAGCTCACCGAGAACTATCCTATCTGGTTGCGAGTTTTTGACCTGTCCACCCGCAATCAGAATTGAGACAGCGATAGCCAAGTCAAAACTGCTGTCAGTTTTAGGCATATCGGCAGGGGCTAAGTTTATGGTTATGCGTTTTTTTGGCAGCAGCAGATTGCTATTTGCAAATGCTCCCCTGATGCGTTCTTTCGCTTCATCAACAGCTCGATTTGCTGAACCGACGATCACAATGTTAGGCAGGCTATTGGAAGTATGACATTCAATTTCAACGAGGGCATTTGATCCGCCGCCGGCGATACTCCGTACAACTCCATTCATTGCGGTATTGTATCGCCATTTTTTGGTACGTCAAATACCATGCAAGTTAAAAAAGAACAACGGCCTGCGAGTAGCCGTTGTTCTGATGAAAGTTTCGTTTTTGTTTTTGAGCACTTTTTTTATTCAAGTGCTATGCTTATCTTAATAAAACCCCTTTAGGGCTGTCAATGATTTTTTTGAGAATCTCTGCGATACTGTGTATAACTTTGAGGGACGGCGAGTTCTACTGCTTAGTTCTGCGCCTGCGCATAGGTTATTGACGTAAGCTTTGTGATATGTTTATATAGTTACAGTAGGTTGAAACAAAAACTTACGTTAAAAATCAAAAATAACGCTCTTTGTAGCCGCATAATACTAGAGGCTAAAAGAGCGGTCAGTCAGCCCAGAGAGATAAACGCTAATTATTTTCAACGAGCGGATTTATCGCCTGGGTACCCATTACGATACTGCAAAAATACACACCAAGTCTGGCGTGTATTTTATATAAATATATAATAAGCGTATGCACGGCAAAGCCTATCCTCCGGTACTTAAAAAGCTCGTGGCCATTATCCTCGTTGACCTCCTGTTCTTCTCAATGATCGACCCCCGAAGGGGTAACATGCTAGTTCTTATTGTCGCCTGTCTGCTTGCGTACACCTCAGTCTATGTGGTTTGCCGTTTAGGGATGTGGCTGTTTGTGAAAGCGTTCCCAATATCTGTCGCTACCCAGAAGCGTGCCGCGCTTGCTGTGACAATCGGGGCCACGTTTCTATTGTTTATGCAATCGCTTGGGCAGTTAAGCTCGCGCGATATCTTCGCAGTTGTGCCACTTACGCTAGTGACGTATTTCTATATGGCGTACGCTAGCAGCACGCGGAATAAGAACTTTGAGACTAGAGTGTGAACTACTGAGGTAGTATACTGTTACTTAGTATGGAATTGCGTGAACAAGGCTCTAGTGCTACACCCGTTCAAACGGCAGCCAACCAGGCGGCTGGAGCGGTTGATCTTCGGCATATCGCGACAGGAGACGGACCACAGCTATCGAGTAACCCTCAGTTGGCTGACGATGCCGACATGATAGAAGATGAGTGGATTGCTATAGCAAAACGTGTTGTTGACCAATACAAGGATGATCCATACTCACTGACGCGCGCAATTGCAATGCTCAGAGCTGACTACCTCAAAAAACGATATAATAAAGAAACGACGATAGCTGACTAGTCATGACTGTGCTTATAATCGTTATCGGCCTAATGCTTATCATCGGTGGCGGAGTCTCTGCTCTGGTAGCGTGGTACGTACGACAAGCTAAACGAGAGAAGAAAGACTACGAGCGTGCGCTTAAGACGGTGTCACTCCTTATTCATTTGCCCCCTGCAAGTGATGACATTGAATCAACCGGTCGCGACGTGCGCGATATCATCGATGAGAATATATCGAAGGCGCAGGTTATCTATAATATTATTGCTAGTACCATACAGAAGGGGCCAAAGAGTCGACTATACGGCCAGCGGCATTTCGCCTTTGAGATTGTTGGGACACAAGGCCTTGTTTACTTCTACGCGATGGTCCCCATGGCTTTAGTCGATGTGGTGAAACAGGCAATTATCAGTGCGTATACCTCGGCCCAGGTAGAGGAAGTGGCCGAGCATAATATATTCAATAAAGTAGGGAAGCTTCCGGCGGTATTGGGCGGAGAGTTTGTGCTCAAAAAGCCGTTCGCGTACCCCATTGCGACGTATCAAGAAATAAAACGAGATACGATGCAGGCGCTTCTTAATGCGTTATCGACTCTCGATAAAGAGGACGGGGCGAGTATACAAATCCTGATGCGCCCGTCAGATCAGAAGTGGCAACAAGCAGCTAACTCCGTGGCTAGCGACAAACGATCTGGGAAATCTAAGAAAAACGCAGCTCAGCATACGTTAAACTTCGGCAAGCAACTGGTTACGGCACTGTCTAAGCCGCCTGAAACAGGGGGAGACAAGAAGGAGCCAAAAGAGCTATCGAGTCTTGAGCGATCAGTCGTGGACGCTATTGACGACAAGACGCGGTACCAGGGGTATGAAGTTTTAATTCGCGTTGTAGTTTCATCGAATATTGAGCAGCGGTCTCAAGCCATTCTTGCTAATATCGTTGCCTCTTTTTCACTCTTTGATGCACCCGGCAAGAATGGTTTCAAGTATGTTGCAGCAGAAGAACCTGCTGAACTTGTTCGAGACTATGTGCTGCGTCTGTTTCCGCGCAGTAACCGGGAAATGATATTAAATGCTGTTGAACTTGCTACGCTTTTTCATTTTCCTGACCAGCGTAGCATACCTACGTCACAGCTGAGACGTCAGGAATCAAAGCAGGTTGATGCGCCGCGTAACATGCCCGCTGATGGTTTGCTGCTAGGGTATAACCTATTTCGCGGCGTGAAGAAGCCCATACGTCTTTCGTTGCAGGATAGACAACGGCATATGTATGTCGTCGGTCAGACGGGTACGGGTAAATCTACATTCTTGGAGAATCTTGCATTGCAGGACATGCTTAATGGTGATGGCTTTGCGTTTGTTGATCCCCATGGTGATACGGTCGAGAAGCTGATGTCGATGGTTCCGAAAGAAAGAACAGAAGATGTGATTTACTTCAGCCCTGCAGATATGGCATACCCGATGGGTTTGAACATCTTTGAGTTTGACACTCCCGACCAGAAAGATTTTCTTATTCAAGAAGCGTTGAACATGTTATATAAGTTGTATGACCCACAACATACAGGTATTATGGGTCCTCGGTATGAACACCTTTTTCGCAACGCGGCCCTTACGGTCATGGCCGACCCCGAAGGTGGAACTTTCGTGGATATACCTAAGCTATTCCGCGACCCGAAATATGTGCAGCAGAAGCTGAAATACGTAACTGATCCAAACGTTCGCGAATTCTGGGAACGAGAAATGCCGCAGGCGCAGCGCTCGAATGAGTATGGTGATGTCGTTAGTTGGTTTGTGAGCAAGTTCGGCGCATTTTTGTCTAACGAAATGATGCGCAATATTATCGGACAGACAAAGAGTGCCTTTAACCTGCGCGAGATAATGGACAATAAGAAAATATTGCTTGTCAATTTGAGCAAGGGCCGTACTGGACAGCTTAATATGCAACTGCTCGGTATTATTTTTGTCATGAAATTCCAGGCGGCTGCGATGAGTAGAGCAAATGTGCCAGAAAAGGACAGGAAGGACTTTGCGCTGTACGTGGACGAGTTTCAGAACTTCTCGACTGATTCATTTGCAACAATACTATCCGAAGCCCGCAAGTACCATCTCAACCTGATAGCTGCCAATCAGTTTACGACGCAGCTTAGTGAAGCAATTAGGGATGCGGTATTTGGTAATGTGGGCACAACGATTGCATTCCGCGTCGGTGACCGCGATGCGGAAGCGCTTAGAAAGTATTTCCAGCCTTCGTTTGATGAATCCGATATATTGCGCGTGCCGAACTATAATGCAATCGTGCGTACTATGGTTGGCGGCGTGCCCACACTGCCATTTAGTATGGCGACATTACCGCCGCTCGGTACCCCTAACCCGCGACTCGCCGACGCCCTTAAGCAGCTATCTGCCGCTAAGTATGGCAGGCCAAAGGTCGTTGTCGAAGAAGAGATTTTTGCACGAATGGCGACGAAGACCGATACAACTGTTAAGCCTGCGTTTGGCGCGCAGGCCGCTCAGTCGCAGTGGGGAGCTGCTCCTGCTATTGGTGCTACATCTGCGCCTTTTGGTGTGCCAGTTGCCGGACAAAGCCGGCCGCTAGGGGGCGGTCTAGATGCGGGGGCGACGAGCCCGGCAGGTTTGCCGAGTAAGGGCACCGCTTCATTTTTGGATGAGTGGCTTGCGAAGCGCCAACCCGGCCCCGCCGGTGGACCGCAACAGCCTGCTGCCGGCTTTGCTGGGCCTGTGCCGGGCACGCCGAACTTGTCCCGGCCAAATAGTTCATCCCCTGCGATGTGGCATCAGCCAATGACTTCGAAACCTGCAACCGCTCACGTAAGCCCGGTGCAAGGTGTCGCTGCACCTTCAGCCGATCAGGCAAAGGTCGCTGATCAAGTGGTACAAAGTACTCCTGCGACAGATACTATATCTATAGACAACGAAGGCACGTTGCGTATTCGTTAGTCATCGACGAAGATTACTGAATGCTATTGTTTTATAGCGCCATCTACTGCATGATTTGGTAGTACCACTTATACGTCGTTCCTGGCTCTAACGTGTTGTCTTCTGAGGTGCTTATAGTGAAGCCTTGGGACGTGACGGTTGCTTCATCTATGTATGTAGAAAGTCCGGCGCTATGTTTGTTGGCGGCAGTAAGGTTCACTCGCGGTGGTGCGCCGTAGCGCCGGCTAAATAAGAGCGATACTATTTTGTAGTCAGGGGTAGTACATACCGGTGCGGTAAATACAATCAGACCGGCTACGTCGTTGCCTTGTGCTAGAGTAGGCTCGTTGTTGCCGCATGCAGCTACTACCGCAGGCGCATTGCCACTTGTTACGATGTGGCCGTTTACAGTTAACGTGGCGCTGATTGTTAGGTTCGTGATTCGAACCATCATGTGAGCCGTATCTGCTGTGAATAATTCATTGCCGTTTGCGTCTTGAATGCTCAGTTGGCTGGCGGCGGTACCTGTAAAAGTATTGGGCCGGGAGAGATAGGGAACCTGCCCCCGCAGCGAATCAAGTTGTACTGAGAATGCATTGATCGTTGAAGCTTGGTATTTTAGCGCCCCTGCTAGACTACTCAACTGGCCAGATTCCGCTGGAGACGTATTCCACCCAGGGTTAACGTACATCATTATTTTTCCGCACCTTACCGGCCGTCCTGAGGGATCTTTGAGGCCACGCTGGGAGATCGGGCAGTGTACATTGCTGAATTCCAAGCCATTTAGACTACTCGTAGATTCTACGGCGCTGCCTATGTTGCGGCCCGTCGTAATCTGGCGAGCACCGAAGCCCGGAAGTGCAGATGAAACTATAGCATCACCGGCAGTAATGTCGCCATTTATAGTAGAGACATTCGTTGGGACCTGCCCAACTAGGCCGACTATAATGTGGGTCTGCTTATAGCTTGCTTCACAAGCCCTCGTCTCGGACTCTTCACAGATAACATCGTTCCCCAGGAAGCCCGTTCGGTCGGATACTACGCCTATTAGCGTAGTATCGTTGTTCAACGCTTTGACAACTGATTGTTTGACGCCGCTTGCGATGGACACAACATCGCCTGTCTGCGGTCGATTGTGCGCATCTGCAACAGTAAAATACTCGCCGTAGTCTGCTCCGGTCGTAGTGTATAGTACGCCATTTGCTTGTCCTTGTATTTTTCCGGCGATTGATGGGTTACCGGTGCCGCCGGCAAAAGATACAAAGTAGTTGCTACTGGTACGACTTCCGTTTGCTACGCCAAGTTGTATGACGATGCCATTTGTATTCGTTCCTGTATTGGTATTTATGAAGCGTGCTACAAAGCAGCCGCTGGTACTGCAATTTCCGGCACTATTTACGGATACGTCCAAGGTGTCTGCCGGGGCGGTAGTGCCGATGCCAACGTAACCGGCACCGGTTACGTTGAGAATATGGTCTTTGCCCCAAAGGCCAATAGTGGCGTAGTTGTTGGTGCTGCCTGATGTGCCGCTGTAGTTGAACCCGAAATAGCCGCTATTTAGATTAGTGCCAGCCTGACCAATATTGATCAGGGTGTTGTCTCCAGCTCCCATGCCGCTGTTTATGGCATTGATAGGGTGATACCAGGTTGTCGTGGATGCTGAAAGGATTGAGATGACGTTATCTACACTGGAATCGATTTCCAGCGGCGATCCAGGCGTCGCTGTGCCTATACCGACACGATCATTCGTGGTGTCGACATCTAAGATACTGGATCCGCTCGCGTCCTGCACCTGAAATGTATTCGTAGCATTCGTAACCGCCTGTATGGTGCCGGTGCTTCCATGGAGGTCATTGTATGTGGCTGCGGTTTGTGTGCCGGCGGGCAACGAGACTTGGAGCGGTGTATTCGGTGTCCATACTACCGGTGTACCGGTAGTATCGTTGTTTATGAAGGGTGCGTAGCTCCACTGTTCGTACTGGTTAACAATGCGCGCCCACAACTGAACGACCGTACTTCCCGCAGTATTTGTAGTTGTTACTGCCACGACGTCATTGCTAGAAATTTGCTCTGTATTAGCGCCTAGGTTCAATATAACAATAGGTGCACCTCCCATGACGTTTTGTTGATACATCTGGAAGTATACAGTGGCCTGTGTGTTGTCGGTATTACTACCATTTTGACCACCTATTATATGTATGGTTGCACTGCATCCTTCATAGCGCAAGGCAATGGAGCAATATCCGAGTTCGGTCCATTCATTGTTGTTGGTCCCATTTGTCGCCGGTGTCGTAAAGCCGTATTGCTGCATGGCTCCATCAATAGTCAGGGCGGGGTATCCACTCCCTGTGCCAATGCCGATTGTTACTTGATCTGTTGTGGTATCCACTGCAAGTACATTAGAAGCACTGGCGTCTTGTATTAGGAAAGCCGATACGGAATTCGTTGCGTCCTTGAATATCGCTGCTCCGTTGGCGGTAAGTGTTTTATTATTGGCTACGGTCGTACTTCCGTTTAGGCTTACTGCGCCAGTGCCGGTTTTGAATGTTCCCGTAGTTAGCGACTGGTCGAAGCTGCCCGAACCTGACGCATAGGTGAAGCTCTTGCTTGCTGCTAGGTTAACGCTTTTGTCTAATGCTCGAAGCATTTGTTTGGCCTATATGTAGTGCTATGGCTGTTGCAGTGTCGAACAGCGGCGCAAGCATGCTCGTACTGGCATTTGTTGTGCCGTTTACATCTAGCGCATACCCCGGTGCCGTAGTCCCGATCCCTACACGCCCCGTCCCCTGGATGTTCAGGATGTTGTCGTTGCCGTACAGCCCTAAGGTCACAAAGTTACTGGTGCTGTTGAGCCCTTGGTAATTAAAGCCAAAGTACCCGGTGTCGTAGTTACTCAGGTCATGCCCCATGTGGTACACCAGGTTCTGTGTGGCTACCATGCTGCTGTCTAGCAGCTCCATCGGGCGGATGAACGATCCGGCTGCACCACCATTGTTGTAGCTGGTGTTTATGGTGATCATGTCGTTGGTAGAGCCCTGTACGGCCAATACGGCACTGCCAGGACTGCTGGTGCCAATGCCCACGCTGCCGCTGACCACAAGGCCGTTCGACGGGGCGGCAGCCGTGCCCGCGTATGTTCCGACCGCCAGGCCGCCGTTTACGTCCAGTTTACTTTTTGGTGTAGATGTCCCAAATCCAGCATTGCCGGTTCCCAGGATATTGAAGATATTGTCGTTGCCAAACAGCCCCATGGTAATGAAGTTGCTCGTGCTGTTGGCTCCCTGGTAGTTGAATCCAAAGTACCCGGTGTCGTAGTTACTCAGGTCATGCCCGACATGGTACACCAGGTTCTGGTTGCTCGTCAGGTTGCTGTCCAGCATTTCCAGCGGCCGTACGAAGCTGGCACTGACCGTGGAGGTAATGACTGCCTGGTCATTGGCGGTCGTATTCACGTTCAGGATGTTTGCCTGCAGCGTGCCGGCAATACCTTTGCCCGTAATATTGAAGTTTCCGGTCTGCGCCGTACCAGGTGTCGTCGCCTGCAGCTGGACATAGCTGCTCCCCCCACTCGCCGGCGCATACACCCCCGTACAAGCCGCCGACCCTGCCGTGGTACAGATGGTACCGGTCTCATCCGGTACGGTAATGGTATGGCTGGCACTGGCCGGTGCGGTCATCACCAGGCTGTCCGTATTGCTGCCGCTGGTCACACTGAGC
>DASTXH010000044.1:0-7081 GCA_035758575.1 Saccharimonadales bacterium (SeqCode) | reverse complement strand
GATTTCTGATTTGTGACTTCTGACTCTAATTTAAAACAAATTTCCATTTCGTATCTTCTTCATGCCTATTAGTATAAGCCGGCCAATATCTTCGTAAGCAATCTTTTCGATAGCCTCGTTGGCGGGCAGCCATTTAATATCGTTCAGCCAATCCTCTGGATGGAGACTGTCGGTATCGCCCAGACCTTGCACCATATAGATATGCATAGTCATCAGTACCAGCGTGTGGCCGCGTCGGTAGCGAAAGTTTACCTTACCCAGCCAATCATAGACCTTCATCTCCTTCAGGCCAGTCTCTTCGATAATCTCGCGCTCGGCGGTGGCGCGCGGATCTTCGTTGGGCTCCACATGGCCCTTCGGAATCGTCCAGCGATTCTTGGCGTCCTGCATCAGCAGGATCTGCAGCTGACGGTCTGGGCCGTTGCGCCGAAAGACAATGCCGCCGGAGGTGGTCTCGCGTACTACTTCATCAATGGCTGGGTTTCGTTTTCCAACAAGGTTGCGTATATCCGACAGTTTTGGACGCTTCACTTGCCCGCTTCTTCACTTACAGGTTGACCGTCAACAGCGGCCGCTGTTGCGGTTTCTTCGACCGGCTGCGGGTGCAGCTGACGATAAAACGTCCCAAGCACACCGTTCACGAACTTGGATGAGTTCTCGTTACCGAAGGCTTTGGCAAGCTCTACGGCTTCGTTGATGACCACTTTCGGTGGTACATCCGTTTCGTACTTCAACTCATACAAGCCAAGATGCAACACCGTGCGGTCTATCCGGGCGATTTGCTGGATGGGCCACTCCGGCGCAATCGGCTGCAACAGCGCATCAAGCTCGTCTTCGGATGTACTTACCCCGTGCACCAACCGCTGGATAAACGCCTTGTCATCCACCATGGCATGGTAGCGTTGGATGTTGCGGACAAGAATTTCGTCTTCATTGATGTTGGTGTCGCCGGCATCGCGGCGGAAGTCCTGTTCGTACAGGGTTTGCAAGGCGATAATGCGGCCTAGATGTCGGTTTGATGCCATACGATTACGATACTACTGCTTTCGTTTATCCGCATATGGCTATTTTGACTACAGCCAGAGTTGGCAATAGCTGGTTACGCGGCTTTTTTTGTTGATTCTTTGGCGGTCGTGTATGCCTTGACCGGTGATTTGGCGTTTACGGCGCGGGCCAATTCAACCACAAGGTGGCTGCGGCGTGTGCCGGTTTTGCGCGGGCTGGTTCGTTTTTTGGGCTTACCCATAGAGTACTTTCAATGCTCCTTGATGTAATCTTATCTGATACTTGCGCCTTAGTATAGCGTATTACGCCGTAAAACTCAACGACCTAGCTATTCCAAAAATTGCGGAAGCTGCTCCGGCAAGCCCTGCACTACGCCCAGCTTCATGTCGTTTTGCAACGAAGCAAGCGCAAACGTATTATTTGGGGTGTTCAGACTTTGCATGCGCAATCGAAAAGCAAGCCACTGGACTTGCTGCAGCGACATGCCGGGGCGGCCGACAAGCGCAGCAAACATATAATGCGACGCATAATCTGGCAGATTTGACTCGTAGCCGATGTTATTAAGGCTGTCGAAACTAGGCACATTGCGAAGAGCGTTTTGAACGGCTGGGTCGTACATACTACCGAGCACAAAACCGATATTATGCGCGTCCGCCATTGGCTTCAGCACGTGCCAACTGTCGCGGATTACCGCCGGAACAGATAGCGGCAGGGCAGCCGCCAGAGCTGCAGGCATAGGGGCAAGCGGCGGTTTCTGCAGCCGAGTGGCATCTTGTGCCAGGTCATCAAGTGATACCTGCTCGAAGATAGAGCGCGTGAGATCGTGCTGCTCTGAGGCAATGACCAGACGTGCAATCGCCTGGAAAGCCTGCGGGTCCTCCATGCCAGCCTCAAACTCCTCATAGCGGTCTGCAAACCGCATAGCATGCGCTGCAACCCTGCCGGTAATTACTACAGGGGCGGCGGTATCGCAGCCCAATATCGCACGCGGCGGCTTATCTGCCGGAAACAACGCTGCCATGGCAAAAATAGCTCCGGCGCCAGCACCAAACACATACCCGTCCGGCTGCACGCGCGCTCGCAACGCAGACAGGTCCGCGAGCTCAATAGTCCTAAGCAGCGCCATCTGATGATTGGTGCGAGCCGAAACTAACTGTAGATCCGCGTTGACGGCAGCGGCAGCCTCAAATTCCGTACCTATCCCCTGCGGATATATATACTCATGCCCACCCGGAGCACCTTCTAGTGGATGGCGGCTACCCATATATACACTTATATTACAAAATTGACGAGCTTGCCAGGTACGTAGATGGTCTTTTTAATGGTTCGCCCCTCCACGTACGGACGCACACGGTCGTTGGCGGTTGCTTGCGCCACAATCTCGGCCTCGGTAGCACTACGCCCTACCGTAAACTCGGCGCGCAGTTTGCCGTTTACTTGTACCACGATGGTCATGGTATCGCTGGCGAGGTCGGCCTCATCATAGGTTGGCCACGCCGCCTGCAGCACTGAACCCTCTTGGCTCAACTGGCGCCATAATTCTTCGCCGACGTGCGGCGCAAATGGTGCAAGCAGTGATGTCAGGTCGACCAGGGCTTGCCTCCAGGCGTCGTAGGCAGTAGCGAATGGGATGTCGTGTTTCAACTTGTAGAGTTCATTTACGGCTTCCATCAGTGCGGCTACGGCTGTGTTGAAGCCCATACGCGGCACGTCATTGGTGATACGTTTGTTGGCGGCAGCCAATGCCCGCCGCAGCGGTGCGGCATCGGCGGTATTTTGGCCGCTCTGTATAGCCAAAAACTCCTGCGCCTGCACCCATAGTCGGTCAATGAAGCGCCGGCAACCAGCCACGCCGTTGACGCTCCACGCAACAGTTTGCTCGAACGGGCCCATGAAACAGATGTATAGGCGCAGCGTGTCGGCACCGTAATTGCCCACCACTTCCAGTGGGTCAACCACATTACCCCAGCTTTTACTCATTTTACGGCCGTCTTCGGCCAGCACCAGGCCGTGGCTGGTACGCTTTTGGTACGGCTCAGGTGTATTGACTACGCCAATGTCAAAGAGAAACTTGTGCCAGAAGCGGCTGTACAGCAGGTGTAGCGTGGTGTGCTCCATGCCGCCGTTGTACCAGTCTACTGGCATCCACTTATTTACGGCATCTTTGCCGACCAGCATTGTGTCGTTGGCCGGGTCAAGATAGCGCAGGAAATACCAGCTGGAACCTGCCCAGTTGGGCATGGTGTCGGTTTCGCGGCTACCCTCTACCCACGTGTCGCCCGGTTTGTTGCCGTCGAATGGCTTAGTAGCACCGGTAGCGAGATCGTACCATACATGTACCCATTCGGTGGCTTCAGCGAGCGGCCCCTGGCCCAGACCTTTTGGTTGGAAGTCCTCAACTTCCGGTAGCTCTACGGGCAAGAACGACGGCGGTACCGGCATAGCCTGGTATGTTATGCCATCTATCTGCTTGGTAACGGGCGTTTCGGGCATCCACTCGGCAGCGCCATTGGTGGCCTCTGCTTCATCTTGCTTGACCCATACAATGGGGAACGGCTCGCCCCAGTAGCGCTGACGGCTGAAGACCCAGTCGCGCAAGCGGTAGTTGGTATGCTCGGTAGCCACACCCTTAGCAGACAGGTCGGCCACGATTTTTTCGCGTACGTCGCTGGAGCGCATGCCGTTATACTCCCCGGAGTTTATCATGGTGCCTTCGCCCACGTGCAGCACCGGCTCGGCATCCTTTGCCCCGTCCGGCTCAACTACAGTCACGACAGGCAAATCGAACTTCTTGGCAAAATCGTTATCGCGCTCGTCATGTGCCGGCACGGCCATAATGGCGCCGGTACCGTAACCCATCAACACATAATCGGAAATCCATACCGGAATGGCTTTGCCGGTAGCGGGGTTTATGGCCATGGCGCCGGTGAATACGCCAGTCTTTTCCTTATCGGCGTTTTCCTGGCGCTCTAGGTCGCTCTTGCTGGCAGTCTGTTTGACGTATGCCGCTACAGCTGCCGCCTGGCCAGGAGTGGTGATATCTTTCACGAACGGATGTTCAGGCGCCAGCACCATAAAGGTAGCGCCAAACATGGTGTCAGGGCGCGTGGTAAATATACGGATAGTTTTATCGGTACCCTGCAGCGCAAAGTCTACTTCGGCACCCTTACTGCGGCCGATCCAGTTACGTTGCTGAATTTTCACCGGCTCGATGTAGTCTACATCATCCAGGTCATCATACAACCGGTCGGCGTATTTAGTGATGGCCAGCATCCACTGGCGCAGCGAGCGGCGTTCACACGGGAAATCGCCGCGCTCACTGCGGCCGTTTATTACTTCTTCGTCGGCCAGCACGCTCTTTAGGCCCTCACACCACCATATTTGCGACTCCGCCTGATAGGCTAGACCGTGCTTGAACAGCTGCAAAAAGATCCACTGCGTCCATTTATAATACTTGGGGTCGGCCGTGCTGACCTCGCGCGACCAGTCGAAGCTGAGGCCCAGCGACTGTGCCTGTCTGCGGAAGTTGTCGATATTCGTCTTAGTGGTTACGGCTGGGTGCACGCCGGTTTTTATGGCGTACTGCTCGGCAGGCAAACCAAAGGCGTCCCAACCCATTGGGTACAATACGTTTTCGCCATTCATGCGGCGCCAGCGCGCCATCACGTCGAATGTAATATATGGCCGACAGTGGCCGACGTGCAGACCGGCGCCACTAGGATAGGGGAACTCCACCAGGTGATAAAATTTCTGACCCGGGGCGTCGTCGTGCACTTCATAGGACTTGTTATCCAGCCAGTCTTTCTGCCACTTGGGCTCGATTTCTTTGGGGTTGTAGCGCTGCATAGAGAAAAACTCCTTGTCGTTTAGAGAAAATTATAGCGAAAAAGAAGTAAATGCCCTAGCGGGCGAGAAAGAGATACGGAGGAGTAGCTGCGCGTGTCATCTGTATATACTATCACAACCTATAGGCTAAACGCGCAAAAGCATGGATCCCAGCCTCTTGAAATTGCGCTTTGCCGCCGGTGAAATGTCGCCGTCTTCATCGTCAGGAAGCCTATATTGCTCAGGACGATCCAGATAGCGTGCCCCCTCCTCGCTCAAATAACCGGCCGACCTACGCCTGTCTGTAACATGCATAGGGGTCGCCTCAAGCATCTGCCAGCCTCTGGCCAGCTTCTGCGCGCATGCCGCATGATAATCCCTATCATCACGGGCCTCCTCCATGGCCGCCCTATCGTGCGCATCAAGGGCGGCACGATACTTGCGCGAAGCAGCCAACAGCCCTTCAAGCGCCACCTCGTGAGCGCGCCTCAAGACCGCAGCCTCGCTTTTTATCGTTCCTGGCTTAACGGGAGAAAAATGTATCTCCTGGTCCGGTACGTCAGCCGAAAAGTCCGCAACACATACGGCACCTTCTGATGTATCTAGCCCATATGCAATATCACTTGGGCGATACCCGTGCGGTTGCACATTCCATGCCACGAGGGCGTCGGTCTTGGGTGGCGCATACTCCCACCGTGCTTCCTCGCCAAAGCCCGTACGATACCGACCGTCCTGGACAATAGTCGCACGCAGCGGCGCTGTATGCTGCTGAGCCGCCAGTACGCCGCGCACATCGACCATAGGCGGCCCAGTAATACGCTCATACGGTTGCATAAGTTGCCCAGTAGAACCAACCGAGCTGGCCCGGCCATCTAGATTAACGCCTGGACCTAAAAGCTGCTCCCATACACTATACGGTAGTTCTGTTGAACCCTGCATGGACGGTGTTGGATATTGTTCGTAGCTCATGGTCTTTTCTTAGGGTTACAAATACAAAGCCCGTGTGGAGCGAGCCTCGTGTCAACTAAAAAACGGGCTTTGCCGCCAGCTCATTGTAATGCGCTGCGGCAGAAACCCGCTCTTTTAACGTTGTTGCACATAGGATACAGTGTACGCGGCGTTTCCGCAAGCGACTATTTAGGCAACTACTCGACGGATACTGCTGGACAGCTTTGTTACCAGCTCGTACGGGAAAAGGCCGGATGTTTCGCTGACGTGCGCGATGCTATTAGGCTGCCGGGCGTCATCAGCAAATACCATCACAGCATCACCAACGCTAACGGCGGCATCACCCAGGTCAACCATGGTATGGTTCATGCACACCCGGCCAACGATTGGTAATCTTGTCTTACCGTGCATTACAAAACCTTTGTTGCCAAGCGCCCGGGGCACGCCTTCATAGTAACCCAATGGCAACACACCGATACGCATAGCCTTAGGCGCAGTGAACGTGCCGCCATAGCTTACTTGGTCACCTTTTTGCAAGTCGATGATCTTCACGATGGTACTCGTCAGCGACAGCACCGGCCTAAGGCCTGCCAATATACTATGCGCCGCATCCTGCTTGCTAAGAGGGTTGATGCCGTACAGCCCAATGCCCAAGCGGATGGCATTGGCATACTGGCTTTGTACTTTGGCACTGCCTGCGGTTTGGGCAATGTGCACATACTTTGGCGAGAAGCCAGCGTGCATAACCCGCCTCACGCACTCGTCAAACAACCGCACCTGTTTCGTTGTATAGCGGTCGTCTGATTCGTTGTCGGCATCGGCCAGGTGCGTCATCACGCCTTCCAGCGTAAGCCATGGATACTTCTGTAGGGCAGCCAAATACACCGCCAGTTCGCCTGGGGCGATGCCCATGCGGTTCATGCCGGTGTTTATCTCTAGATGGATTTTTACCGGACGATGCAGCCTGCCAAACGCCGCCAACACATCCAAGTCCTGCACCACGAACGAACAGCGCTGCGCGTCCAATAGCGATACATTCTCGGGCAAGATGTATCCCAGAACCAGCAACCGATGGTTGCTAATAAATCGTATCCGCCCTGCTTCAAAATAGCCATCTACCGCCAGCAAATCGCAGTCGGCATCGTTCAGAATACGGGCCATTTCACGCAGGCCATGGCCGTAGGCGTTGGCCTTGAGTACCGGAATTATATGAAAGCCTGGATGCTGCCCGCGTAACAGGCGCACATTGTGCAAAGCGTGCGCTTTATTCAGTGTGATCATATTGAGCGAACGGTATCGGCCC
>DASTXH010000042.1:0-6790 GCA_035758575.1 Saccharimonadales bacterium (SeqCode) | reverse complement strand
GATTTCTGATTTGTGACTTCTGACTCTAATTTAAAACAAATTTCCATTTCGTATCTTCTTCATGCCTATTAGTATAAGCCGGCCAATATCTTCGTAAGCAATCTTTTCGATAGCCTCGTTGGCGGGCAGCCATTTAATATCATTCAGCCAATCCTCTGGATGGAGACTATCGGTATCGCCCAGACCTTGCACCATATAGATATGCATGGTCATCAGTACCAGCGTGTGGCCGCGTCGGTAGCGAAAGTTTACCTTGCCCAGCCAATCATAGACCTTCATCTCCTTCAGGCCAGTCTCTTCGATAATCTCGCGCTCGGCGGTGGCGCGCGGATCTTCGTTGGGCTCCACATGACCCTTGGGAATTGTCCAGCGATTCTTGGCGTCCTGCATCAGCAGGATCTGCAGCTGGCGGTCTGGGCCGTTGCGCCGAAAGACGATGCCGCCGGAGGTGGTCTCGCGTACTACTTCATCAATGGCTGGGTTTCGTTTTCCAACAAGGTTGCGTATATCCGACAGTTTTGGACGCTTCACTTGCCCGCTTCTTCACTTACAGGTTGACTGTCGGCAGCAGCCGCTGCGGTCTCTTCGACCGGCTGCGGGTGCAGCTGCCGATAGAATGTGCCGAGCACACCGTTCACGAATTTGGATGAATTCTCGTTACCAAAGGCTTTAGCAAGCTCTACAGCCTCGTTGATAACCACTTTTGGCGGCACGTCCGTTTCGTACTTCAGCTCATACAAGCCCAGGTGCAGAACAGTGCGGTCTATCCGAGCGATTTGCTGGATGGGCCACTCGGGCGCAATCGGCTGCAACAGCGCATCAAGCTCGTCTTCGGATGTACCCACCCCGTGCACCAACCGTTGGATAAACGCCTTGTCATCCACCATGGCATGGTAGCGTTGGATGTTGCGGACAAGAATTTCGTCTACATTGATGTTGGTGTCGCCGGCATCGCGGCGGAAGTCCTGTTCGTACAGGGTCTGCAGGGCGATGATGCGGCCTAGATGTCGGTTTGATGCCATACGATTACGATACTACTGCTTTCGTTTATCCGCATATGGCTATTTTAACTACAGCCAGAGTTGGCAATAGCTGGTTACGCGGCTTTTTTGGTTGATTCTTTGGCGGTCGTGTATGCTTTGACCGGTGATTTTGCGTTAACGGCGCGGGCCAATTCAACCACGAGATGGCTGCGGCGTGTGCCGGTTTTGCGCGGGCTGGTTCGTTTTTTGGGCTTACCCATAGAGTACTTTCAATGCTCCTTGATGTAGTCTTATCTGATACTTGCGCCTTAGTATAGCGTATTACGGCGTAAAACTCAAACGCTGGTGCGGCAAAGATTTACTGGTTGTCTGGCCAAATCCGGCTAAACCGTTCCGGCTCGTAGTGGCCTTTGCTCATAAAGTTGTCGTTGCCCACTTGCCCGGCAATCCGATCATCGCCAGAGATAACCAAAGGCCGGGCGCCTTGTTGCCCGGCAGTATTATAAACCTGTGGCCAATCACCATTTAATCCGTCTATCGTTACTCCATCGAATTGTTGCTTTTGCAGTGCCCGCACCCCCTCGGCAGCGCTATTTGCGCACGTTACGTCGTGGCCGCGGTCGCCTAGGCTTTCGGCAATAGCCTCTCTCCATTGGGGTTCATCATCCACGACAAGTATTCGCGCGTCTGCTTGCATCGCAGCAATAACATGTTTGCCGATAATGCCTCCAGGATAGCCTCTCAGGGGGCGCACATACGAACCTAGGCATGGCTCATCCCATCGGTACTTCAATGCCCGGTAGTCACTACGAGACATATAGGCGTTTCCCGTCAGAGACAGAAGGGCCGACGCCCCTATATGTCCGATGCTCTGCATATCGAAAGTATCAGCGCTCTTAACGTCTGTTCCTCTGAGTAATTCTGCGTTTGTCATACTTATGATGTAGCAAATAAAACTCTGCAGGCTTGTACAAATTCTTACACGGAGATGAGAGTAACGATCTAGATCACAAAATTGACGAGCTTGCCAGGTACGTAGATGGTCTTTTTAATGGTTTGCCCCTCCACGTACGGACGCACACGGTCGTTGGCGGTTGCTTGCGTCACAATCTCGGCTTCGGTAGCGCTACGCCCTACCGTAAACTCGGCGCGTAGCTTGCCGTTTATCTGCACCACGATGGTCATACTGTCACTGGCAAGGTCGGCCTCGTCATAGGTTGGCCATGCAGACTGTAATATCGAACCCTCTTGGCCCAATTGGCGCCACAGCTCTTGACTAACATGCGGCGCAAACGGCGTCAGCAACTTGGTCAGATCAACCAGAGCGGTTTGCCATGCGTCATACGCACTGACAAACGGTATGTCGTGTTTCAGCTTGTATAGCTCGTTCACAACCTCCATCAGCGCCGCAACGGCGGTGTTGAAGCCCATACGCGGCACGTCATTAGTAATGCGTTTGTTGGCGGCAGCCAATGCGCGCCGCAGCGGTGCGGCATCGGCGGTATTTTGGCCGCTCTGTACAGCCAAAAACTCCTGCGCCAACACCCATAGTCGGTCAATGAAACGCCGACAGCCAGCCACGCCGTTAACACTCCAGGCCACCGTCTGCTCAAAGGGACCCATAAAACAGATATATAGGCGCAGCGTGTCGGCACCATAATTGCCCACCACTTCCAGTGGGTCAACCACATTACCCCAGCTTTTGCTCATCTTGCGGCCATCTTCGGCCAACACGAGACCATGACTAGTACGCTTTTGGTACGGCTCGGGCGTATTGACGACACCGATGTCAAACAAAAACTTGTGCCAGAACCGGCTGTACAGAAGGTGTAGCGTCGTGTGCTCCATGCCGCCGTTGTACCAATCTACCGGCATCCATTTTGTTGCTGTTGCTTGGCCAACCAGCATGTCGTCGTTCTGAGGATCGAGATAGCGCAGGAAATACCAGCTGGAACCTGCCCAGTTGGGCATGGTGTCGGTTTCGCGGCTGCCCTCTACCCACGTGTCGCCTGGTTTATCACCCTCGAAGGGCTTGGTGGCACCGGTGGCAAGGTCGTACCACACATGTACCCATTCGGTGGCTTCAGCGAGCGGCCCCTGGCCAAGGCCTTTTGGCTGAAAGTCTTGGACCTCGGGTAGTTCTACCGGCAAGAATGACGGCGGAACCGGCATTGCCTGATATGTGACGCCGTCAATCTGCTTGGTGACGGGCGTCTCAGGCAGCCATTCGGCGGTGTCATCAACGACTTTGGCTTCGTCTTGCTTAACCCACACAATAGGGAACGGCTCGCCCCAGTAGCGCTGACGGCTGAAGACCCAGTCGCGCAAGCGGTAGTTGGTATGCTCGGTGGCGACACCCTTGGCAGACAGGTCGGCCACGATTTTTTCGCGTACGTCGCTGGAGCGCATGCCGCTATACTCCCCAGAGTTTATCATGGTGCCTTCGCCCACGTGCAGCACCGGCTCGGCATCCTTTGCCCCGTCCGGCTCAACTACAGTCACTACGGGCAAATCGAACTTCTTGGCAAAATCATTATCGCGCTCGTCATGCGCCGGCACGGCCATAATGGCGCCGGTGCCGTAACCCATCAGCACATAATCGGAAATCCATACCGGAATCGCTTTGCCGGTGGCGGGGTTTATGGCCATGGCGCCGGTGAATACGCCGGTCTTTTCCTTATCGGCGTTTTCCTGGCGTTCTAGGTCGCTCTTGCTGGCAGTCTGTTTGACGTATGCCGCTACAGCTGCCGCCTGGTCAGGAGTGGTGATATCTTTCACGAACGGATGTTCAGGCGCCAGCACCATAAAAGTAGCGCCAAACATGGTGTCGGGGCGCGTAGTAAATATACGGATGATTTTGTTGGTACCCTGCAGCGCAAAGTCCACTTCGGCGCCCTTGCTGCGGCCGATCCAGTTGCGTTGTTGGATTTTCACCGGCTCGATGTAGTCCACATCATCCAGGTCATCGTACAGCCGGTCGGCGTATTTAGTGATAGCCAGCATCCATTGGCGCAATGAGCGGCGTTCACACGGGAAGTCGCCGCGCTCACTGCGGCCGTTTATTACTTCTTCGTCGGCCAGTACGCTCTTTAGGCCCTCACACCACCATATTTGTGACTCCGCTTGGTAGGCCAAGCCATGCTTGAACAGCTGCAGAAAGATCCACTGCGTCCATTTATAGTACTTGGGGTCGGCAGTACTGATTTCGCGCGACCAGTCGAAGCTAAGGCCCAGCGACTGCGCCTGTCTGCGGAAGTTGTCGATATTCGTCTTAGTAGTTACGGCTGGGTGCACGCCGGTTTTTATGGCGTACTGCTCGGCGGGCAAACCAAAGGCGTCCCAACCCATAGGGTACAGTACGTTTTCGCCATTCATGCGGCGCCAGCGCGCCATCACGTCGAATGTAATATATGGCCGGCAGTGGCCGACGTGCAGACCGGCGCCGCTAGGATAGGGGAACTCCACCAGGTGATAAAATTTCTGACCCGGGGCGTCGTCGTGCACTTCGTAGGCTTTGGTATCCAGCCAGTCTTTCTGCCACTTGGGCTCGATTTCTTTGGGGTTATAGCGCTGCATAGAGAAAAACTCCTTGTCGTTTAGAGAAAATTATAGCGAAAAAGAAGTAAATGCCCTAGCGGGCGAGGACAAAATACGGAGAAGTAGCTGCGCGTGTCATCTGTATATACTATCACAACCTGTAAGCTAGGCGCCCAAAAGCAGGGACCCCAGTCTCCTGAAGTTGCGCTTTGCCGCCGGTGAGATGCCGCCATCTTCATCGTCAGGAAGCCTATATTGCTCAGGCCGATCCAGATAGCGTGCCCCCTCCTCGCCCAAATAACCGGCCGATCTGCGCCTGTCTGTAACATGCATAGGGGTCACCGCAAGCATCTGCCAGCCTCTAGCCAGCTTCTGCGCGCATGCCGCATGGTAATCCCTGTCGTCACGGGCTTCCTCCATGGCCGCTCTATCGTGCGCATCAAGAGCGGCACGGTACTTGCGCGAAGCAGCCAACAACCCTTCGAGCGCCACCTCGTGAGCGCGTCGCAAGACCACAGCCTCGCTCTTTATCGTTCCTGGCTTTATGGGAGAGAATTGTATCCCCTGGTCCGGTACGTCAGCCGAAAAGTCCGCAACACATACGGCACTTTCTGATGTATCTAGCCCATATGCAATATCACTTGGGCGATACCCATGCGGTTGCACATTCCATGCCACAAGGGCGTCAGTCTTGGGTGGCGCATACTCCCAGCGTGCTTCCTCGCCAAAGCCCGTACGATACCGACCGTCTTGCACAATAGTCGCACGCAGCGGCGCTGTATGCTGCTGACCCGCCAGTACGCCGCGCACATCGACCATAGGCGGCCCAGTAATACGCTCATCCGGTCGCATAAGTTGCCCAATAGAACCAACCGAGCTGGCCCGGCCATCTAGATTAACGCCTGGGCCTAAAAGCTGTTCCCATACATTATACGGTGGTTCTGTTGAACCCTGCATGGACGGCGTTGGATATTGTTCGTAGCTCATGGTCTTTTCTTAGGGGTTACAAATACAAGGCCCATGTGGAGCGGGCGTCATGTCAACTAAAAACGGGCTCTGCCGCCAGCTCATTTGTAATGCGCTGCGGCAGAAACCCGCTCTTTTAACGTTGTCGCACATAGGATACAGGGTGCGCAGCATTTCCGCAAGCGACTATTTAGGCGACTATCCGACGGATACTGCTGGACAGCTTTGTTACCACCTCATACGGGAAAAGGCCGAACGTTTCGCTGATGTGGGCGATGCCGTTGGGCTGCCGTGCGTCATCAGCAAATACCACCACAGCATCACCAATACTGACGGCGACATCACCCAGGTCAACCATGGTATGGTTCATGCACACCCGCCCTACAATCGGCAGCTTGGCGGCACCATCCATCACGAACCCCTGATTGCTAAGCACCCTGGGCACGCCTTCATAGTAGCCCAGTGGCAACACACCGATACGCATAGCCTTAGGCGCAATGAACGTGCCGCCATAGCTTACTTGGTCACCTTTTTGCAGGTCGATGATCTTCACGATGGTACTCGTCAGCGACAGCACCGGCCTAAGGCCTGCCAATATACTATGCGCCGCATCCTGCTTACTAAGAGGGTTGATGCCGTACAGCCCAATGCCCAAACGGATGGCATTGGCATACTGGCTTTGTACTTTGGCACTGCCTGCGGTTTGAGCAATGTGCACATACTTTGGTGAGAAGCCAGCGTGCATAACCCGCCTCACACACTCGTCAAACAACCGCACCTGTTTCGTTGTATAGCGGTCGTCTGATTCGTTGTCGGCATCAGCCAGATGCGTCATTACGCCCTCCAGCGTAAGCCAGGGATACTTCTGTAGGGCCGTCAAATACACTGTCAACTCGCTCGGGTCTATACCCAGCCGGTTCATGCCGGTGTTTATCTCTAGATGGATTTTTACCGGGCGCTGCAGCGCGCCAAACGCAGATAGCACATCAAGATCCTGTACCACGAACGAACAGCGCTGCGCGTCCAATAACGGCACATTCTCGGGCAAGATGTATCCCAAAACCAGCAACCGATGGTTGCTAATAAACCGTATCCGGCCTGCTTCAAAATAGCCATCTACCGCCAGCAAATCGCAGTCGGCATCGTTCAGGATACGTGCCATCTCACGCAGGCCATGGCCGTAGGCGTTGGCCTTGAGTACCGGAATTATATGAAAGCCTGGATGCTGCCCGCGTAACAGGCGCACATTGTGCAAAGCGTGCGCTTTATTCAGTGTGATCATATTGAGCGAACGGTATCGGCCC
>DASTXH010000046.1:0-18166 GCA_035758575.1 Saccharimonadales bacterium (SeqCode) | reverse complement strand
ACCCTCAGGGCGCCAACAGCCTACCGTTTGTCCGGCTGAGTTTAGCTCCGCGACTTGACGCATCGCCTCTCTATGGGTAAGTCCGGAAAAAAGTGGCATTGGTTCTGATTGTCCGCTGTTTGCTTCCAAATTGTGCTCAGTGAACTCATTGCAAAACTCCCACCTTCCTCAAACAGATAAGCAGGCAGCAAAAGTCCACCACGGCCTGGAACATGCCACGCTTCCGTTCGTAGCGGTAGCGTAGTTTCCGGTACGACTTCAGCCAGGCGTTGGTCCGCTCGACAAATGCCCGGAACTTGAAGATCGCTTTGTTCATGTGTGGCCTTCGTCCGCGCTTCCGCCGGTGCTTAGCTTTCCGCTCAGGAATGTTGGTACCAGTGCCTTTTTTCCTAAGGTGGCGTCGGAAGGCCTGGCTGTCATACCCCTTGTCGGCGTTCAGTTCTTTGACCCTTCGCTTTGCACCGACCCGCAGCTTGCGCATGGTAGGCTCGGCGCTGACGATGTCATTACGGTTGCCTTTGAACGTTACATTGGTCAGTGGCGTACCGTTCTTTTCGGTGAGGAGGGAAATGTTCGTTCCGTAGCGGTGGTGTTGGCTGTCGTAGCCGACACCGGCATACTGTGGTGCTTGCACGAGCGAACCATCCAGGTTGCCAACGCTCAGGTCTATCTTACCTTCCTGGTCCAACAGTACCAGAATATGTTGCCAGCCAAGCTTGAGATGTCCATGCTGCTGCCAGAACCGTAACCGGCGCCAACAGGAGCTGTAGTGATGGCGGCATAGTGAAGCTGGTATATCCTCCCAGCGGCAGCCAGTCCGGAGGACGTACATAATGCCGCCAAGTAGACCCAAGTTTGGCACCGGTGGCCGACCCGACCGACGCGGTGGTTCAGGCAACAAGGTTGCGAGAAAGTTGTATTGCGACTGGTTTAGAAAGTACGTAGCATGATCCATGGGGTAGTTCTCCTGCTTAACACTTGAGATACTACCCCACCGAAGAGGACTACGCTGTTATTTGTTTTGCAATGGGTTCAGCAGACATACTATACTTCCTGTTTAATAGTGACAGTATACGTGACCCAGAGCTCATATGTAGTTGATCTCGTATACAAAAAAAGAACGCACTGAGTGCGTTCTTTTGCTGTTGGCCGGATTGGTTATTTTTTGGGCTTTACTTCGTTGCGGCCGAGGTTCTTCTTGGTTTCTACGAATACGACATGCTTGCGCAGCTTGGGGCTGTACTTGCGGAGTGTAAGCTTTTCCGGCGTGTTCATGCTGTTCTTGGAGGTATAATAGATACGCTCACCGGACTCCTCGCTCACGAGGCCGACTAGTTTGCGCTTCTCACTCTTTTTTGCCATTGAATTATAAACCTTTGCTCAAATTTCTTTTATACTAACAGATTGCGCTCTTCTTATCAAGCCTGAGGCTTTTCGGGGACAACAATCCACATAATAATATACACAAGGCCTGCCGATCCAACGCCAAAGACGAGGAGTAGTGCAGCAACCAAACGCACAAGTGTGGCATCTATACCGAAGTATTCGGCCAAGCCACCACAAACGCCGCCGATCATGCGGTCGGTTCGCGAGCGGTATAGTTTCTTGTTATTTTTCGTTTGCGCCATAGTATATATCCACCTTTCTCTATGGAGCCCTGGGCGAGGATTGAACTCGCGACCTCATCCTTACCATGGATGCGCTCTACCACTGAGCTACCAGGGCTCGTCGAAGCCTGCGCACCAGCCTCGTTTTGCCGCTACGGCGTCAAAAGCTTCGGCCTAGTGCTATGCTTCTCCTCTCAAAATATCAAATAGTCGCATGCGCTCCTCGGTTTGATATTTTGGTTGGCACCAATGGGAAAAGAACAGGTAGATTGTAGCAGATTTTATCCCTGTTGCCTAGGATATTCGACGGGTAGTTGGCGGGTGCTATCTAGATGTTGCAGTAATATCCTGTAGCCAGGCAGCCAACTGGCGCCAGCCGGCCGCAACATCACGCTCGGCATGTACGGTGCCACGGTCGTAGGCTTCGGCAACCGACAGACCGTTATCGCCGGGCATTGATAGTACTTTCTGCAAGGGGTTACCGTAGTGCCCTCGCGCTTCGGGCAAGAGCGTGCCGTTGTGGCTGACCTTGAAAACTTTTTGGATTGTTGCATCGCAATAGCAAAGTGATTGGTCTAGGATTATCTGGCGGTCGGTAAGGTGCTGTGTGAGATCCAGCCAGTTTTGGGGCGTAAACCAGGAATTTACAGATTTCATGTAAGGGCCGGGAAAGCCTTGCAGACTAGGAATGCGCCAGAAATCGTCGCTGACAACCAATGGTGCCTTTAGAAGCCTATAGGCTGCTTGTGCCTTGTGCAAAATTATCGGCTCGCTTTCTTCGCCTTGAATCTCATCGGTAGAGATATTTTTATGAAGCAGCGTTATACCGAGCGGCTGGCATGTTGCCTCCGCAATTTCGAACTTCTCCCTGTTTCCCGTAACAAAAATAAGTTGCATTCATGTACTATTATAATATGGAAATTAAGATTGCGCCAGGAACGTACGTAGCTGCCGTCAGCGGCGGCGTGGACTCGATGGTGCTTTTGGATGTGCTGGCGCAACAAGCTGGCCTGAGCTTGGTCGTTGCGCACTACGACCATGGCATCCGGCCTGACTCGGCAGAGGACCGCAAACTGGTAGTAGCAGCAGCGCATCGCTACGGATTGCCGTTTGTGTACGGAGAAGGAAGGCTGGGTGCACGGGCAGGCGAAGCTGCGGCGCGGGCGGCACGCTACGCATTTTTGGAACAGGTGCAAAAGGAACGGGGCGCGCAGGCGATTATTCTAGCGCATCATCAGGATGATGTATTGGAAACGGCTATACTTAACATGCTGCGCGGCACCGGCCGGCGCGGGCTGACGGCACTGGTTAATGTGCCCACACGGCTACGGCCGCTGCTGGGCATGCCGAAAACAGACATCGTGGCATATGCCAAACAGCGTGGTATTACCTGGCGCGAAGACAGTACCAACATGGATCAGCGCTATCTCCGCAACTACATTCGTCATACGCTGTTGCCGCAGTTTAATGAAGCAGCGCGCTACAGGCTGTTGCGCCTAATTGTAGACACACAACAGCACAATGAGGACATCGATTGTCTGCTGGCCGAGTGGCTGGCCCGTTGGGCGGATGGCACGTATATGAATCGGCGCCAGTTCATCCTGCTGCCGCATGCAGTCGCCAAAGAAATACTGGCGGCATGGCTGCGCCGGAACGGCCTGCTGTCATATGATGCCAGGACGCTGGAACGGGTAACTATTGCAGTAAAAACTCTGTACCCCGGGCATGCAGTTTCGTTGGTTTCGGGAGCTGCTATATTTGTTGGAAAAGAAGCGTTGGCACTCCACGTACAAGAGCGCTAGCCAAGCCCCACAAGACGCGATATACTTTGAAAGTAAAAGGAGACCTACCGCCTCAAACTATCGTATACGTCAGATGTTTTTAAGACGGAGCGCGGTATAATGCATGGAATATGGATACGAAGAACAGCCCACCCCGACGAGCCGCCCCAGGCGGTAAAAATGCACGCAGCCTAAAAAATATCGGCTTCGTGGCGATCTTGATTATTATCGCGCTTATCATTTTGGCGGCAACGAATCAGTCTACGCCCCTCAAAGAGATTCCTCTGACGCAGGCGGTATCGCAGGCTAATGCCGGGCAATATGCCAAAGCGGTACTCGACGGCAACCAGCTGACCATCACCAAAAAAGGCGACAAGACCGCTTCGCTAAAAACTTATGTTGAGCCAAATGCGACATTGAAAGGCGAAGGCTTTGATTTTTCGAAACTGGAAGTAGATGCTAAGCCTCAGACATCCAGCTATTCTACCTGGCTTACTATTGGTTCCACGGTGGGGCCGGTACTCTTGATAGGCGTATTCCTGTACTTTATGATGCGCAGTGCACAGGGGCAGGGCAACCAGGCGTTGTCGTTTGGTAAGAGCCGGGCACGGCTATACGGTAACGAGAAAGACCGCGTTGTCTTCAAAGACGTAGCCGGTAGCAATGAGGCCAAGCAAGACTTGCAGGAAGTCGTGGAGTTTTTGAAGTATCCTAAGAAATTTGCCAGCATGGGTGCCCGCATCCCGAAGGGCGTGTTGCTGGTGGGGCCGCCGGGAACCGGTAAGACGCTGCTGGCGCGCGCTGTTGCCGGTGAAGCCAATGTGCCGTTCTTTAGCATCTCCGGTTCTGAATTCGTAGAAATGTTCGTGGGTGTTGGCGCCTCGCGCGTACGCGACCTGTTTGCCAAGGCCAAGAAAAACTCTCCGTGTATTATCTTCGTCGATGAGATTGATGCCGTCGGCCGCCGCCGCGGCAGCGGCATGGGCGGCGGGCATGACGAGCGCGAGCAGACCCTGAACCAGATACTGGTGGAGATGGACGGCTTTGAGCAGGGTCAGAATGTGATCGTGCTAGCCGCCACGAACCGTGCCGACGTGCTTGACCCCGCGTTGCTTCGCCCGGGTCGCTTTGACCGCCGGGTAAACATAGACCTGCCTGACCGCAAAGACCGCCTGGCCATCCTGAAGGTGCATTTTGCCAAGAAGCCGCTGGCCAAGACGGTTGACCTGGATGCGCTGGCCGCCAAGAGCGCTGGTAGCTCTGGTGCCGATCTGGCGAACATCGCCAACGAGTCGGCCATTATTGCGGCTCGCACCGACCACGAGCATATTACCGAAAAAGATGTAACCGAAGCCTTTGAGCGCGTAGCCATCGGCCCGGAGCGCAAGAGCAAGGTAATGTCTGATGCCGAGAAAGAACTGACAGCTTACCACGAAGCTGGTCATGCCATTGTGGGCCATGTGCTGCCAGATAGCGACCCCGTGCACAAAGTAACTATCATTCCGCGCGGCGGTACCGGCGGTGTAACCTGGTTCCTGCCGCCTGAAGACCGTTCATACACCTCATTGATTGAGTTCAAGGATGTGCTGGCGCGTGCGCTGGGCGGTCGTATCGCTGAAGAGGTCATTTACGGCCCCGACCGTATTACTACCGGCGGCGGCAGTGACCTGCGTAAGGCTGCAGAAATCGCCCGGGACATGGTGGTGAATCAAGGCATGGGTAAGCAGCTCCGTGACCAGGTGTTCCATGTAGACGACGGCATGATGCTGGATAAGCTGGTACATGAGCGCGAATACTCAGAAGAAACAGCCAAGCTGATTGACCAAGAAGTAGAGCGGCTGATTACCGAGGCCGCCAATCGTGCCCGTTCGGTCATTAAGGCGAACGTACCGCGCCTGTCAGCTATGAAAGACGTGCTTTTGGAGAAAGAGACCGTGGATGGCGTCGAAGTGACAGAAATATTCAAGGGTGCGGTAATGCCCAAAGAGGCTGCCCTGTACTAGATGTAGTTTTCGCTACAGCCCTATACCGGCCGCATCCACACGGCCGGTATTTGTTTTGTAATTTTCTTACACAAAAAGGTACCGCGCACCGCCCTGGTGCAGTATACTGACAGATAGCATTCATCTATTTTTTGAACAATATGGATTCATCGGCGGCCGTACCTAAGAAAAAATCATCGCGCATTAGCCTGAGCAATGTGGCGGTGCTGTTGATGGCGGCTTCGCTGAGCGGCCAGGTGCTGGGCTTCCTGCGTACCAAGCTGGTCAATGCCAACTTTTCGGCGCTTGGGCCGCATAGTACGGATGCATATTTTGCTGCTTTTAACATACCGGATTTCTTCTTTTTCACCATAGCCGCCGGCGCATTGGGCGTGGCTTTTATGCCGGTGTTATCCGACCGCTTGCACAAAGGTGACCGCAAAGGCATGTGGGAGATATCCGCCAGCCTGCTGAATCTGCTGGCCATTATCATGGCTGTTGTTGGTGTGGTGATGTTTGTATTTGCGCGTCCGCTGGTGCACTATATCGTGGCGCCGAAGATGACGCCCGACCAGCTGGACACTACGGTAGCAATCATGCGTCTGCTGGCCTTCAACCCGCTGTTGTTCACCATATCCGGTATCCTAACCAGCATGCAGCAAACCTTCGGCCGCTTCTTTTTCTATGCGATTGCGCCACTGTTTTATAACCTGTCCATTATTATCAGCATTTATATTTTCAGGCACAATATTGGCCTTATCGGCCTGGGCGTTGGTGCCTTTGTAGGCGCAGTTTTGCAGTTGTTGATCGTATTACTTGGCATGCGGCGCATTAAGTTTCGATGGCATCCACATATTGCGTGGCGGAGCGCTGACTTCCGGATGATACTCAAACAGCTGCCGCCGCGCAGTCTGGACCAGGGCATTGACCAGCTTGAGTCCATCTTTGGTACCCATTTTGCGCGTGATCTCGGCAGCGGATTTATTACCTATTACAACAACGCTTACATCCTCAGCACTGCGCCAATACTGCTTATCGGTACCGCCATATCTACAGCGGCGTTTCCGCGCCTGAATGCACGCTTGAGCCAGGGGCGTCCGGATCTGTTCCGGCGCGATTTTTTGCGCATCTTTCGGGTGATGATCTGGCTGACTGTCCCCATCGTAATCATAGCTTTCTTCGCGCGCGGTTACCTGGCACGTCTTATCTTTAGCCGCGATGCAGGCGAGATCGCCCTGATCTTTGGCTATCTGACCGTGGCGATATTCTTCGGCATCATGTATACGTTCATATCCCGCTGGTTTTACGCACAAAAAGATACGCGCACGCCGCTATTGGTTTCGCTGTTCTCTATCGTCCTTGACATCGCACTGCTCAATTTTTTGGCGAAGCCGAATTCGTATAACATAGCCGGCCTGGCCATGACGCAGTCGATTGTGTCGTTCATGGAGATTATCATCCTCATGAGCGTGATGTATTACCGCGACCGCAAGCTGTTCGATCGTGAGTTCTGGGGCGCCTGCGCGCGGATTGTATCTGTTGGTGGTTTCAGCTTGCTCGCTGGTTTCACCGTGCTGTCGTTTTTTCCGCTGGGTGCTGCCGACCGCGGCATCATCACGCTGGGCGGTAAGCTGATCTTTATCTGTGCGGTAGTGTTGACGGTGCACATCAGTTTGTCGTCGCTGTTTGGGTTGGACGAGGTGCGCCCGCTGATAGACCGGCTGAAGCGGATTATCATCAAGCCTGTACAAATTGACCTCTGATACTGTATAACTAGAACATAATTATTTAGTTTACGCATGAATCAAGACAAAATACGAAATTTCTGCATCGTTGCACATATAGACCATGGTAAATCAACCTTGGCTGATCGGTTATTGGAAATAACCGGCACGGTAGACAAACGCAATATGAAAGAGCAGTTGCTGGACCGCATGGATTTGGAGCGGGAAAAGGGCATTACCATTAAGCTTGCTCCGGTTCGCATGAAGTACAAAGACTACGAGCTGAATCTGATCGACACGCCCGGACACGTGGACTTTAGCTATGAAGTATCGCGTAGTCTAGAGGCTTGCGAGGGCGCATTGCTGATAGTAGACGCCACGCAGGGCATGCAGGCACAGACGCTGGCCAATGTGTATCTTGCTATGGCCGCCGACCTAACGATTATCCCTATCATCAACAAGATCGATTTGCCCGCGGCCGACGTAGAGCGCGTAAGCGCGGAAATTATCAGTTTGCTGGGCTGTGCAAAAGAAGACATCCTGCACATTTCAGCCAAGACCGGTATGGGTGTGCCAGAAGTGCTGGAGCGTGTCGTAGCGGATGTGCCATCACCAAAGCCCAGCGAAACAAGTGAGACGCGTGCGCTCATCTTCGATAGCTATTATGATGATTACCGCGGGGTTATCCTGTACGTCCGCGTATTCGACGGTGCGATTACCAAAAATGCCGGCATTCGCATGTTGGCAACTGGTGCCGATGGCCTCGCGCTGGAAATTGGCGCCCTCACGCCCGATATGACGCCCGGTACCGGTTTGCAAGCAGGCGAAATCGGCTACATCGTCACCAACCTAAAGAGCACACGCGAAGCCAAGGTGGGTGACACCGTAACCCTCACAAAGCAGCCTGCCGCACAGCCGCTGCCGGGCTACCAGGATGTAAAACCGTTCGTGTACGCAGGTTTCTTCCCGGAAAGCAACGAATACTACCAGGAGCTGAAGGACGCTATCGAAAAGCTATCGCTGTGCGATTCGGCGCTCCAATACACGCCGGAGAATTCGCCGGTACTGGGCTTTGGTGTGCGTATCGGCTTCTTAGGCCTGCTGCATATGGATATCGTGCGCGAGCGGCTGGAACGTGAATACAATCTAGATCTGGTCGTCACCAATCCTTCCACCGACTATCAAATAACCATGAGTAGCGGCGAAGAAGTGGACATAAAGTCCGCTTCAGACTTGCCCGACCCCGCGCAGATCAAAGAAATCCGCGAGCCCTGGATCCGGGGTGAGATTGTGGTGCCGCAAGAATACGTGGGCGCCATCATCCAACTAGTGGTCAGCAAGCGCGGCGTACACAAAAACCTCAGTTATGTGGATACACGCGCGCTCGTGACGTTCGAGGCGCCGCTTGCCAACCTTCTGACCGATTTTTACGACCAGCTGAAAAGCGTAACCAGCGGTTACGGCTCATTCAATTATGAATTAGATGAATACCGCGCTGAAGATTTAGTCCGGCTTGATTTTTATGTGTCCGGTGAACGGGTCGACGCGCTCAGTGTGATGGTGCACCGCAGCGAGGCACAGAGCCTGGGCCGGATAACAGTGGAAAAACTGAAAGAAGTCATCCCGCGCCAGAACTTCCAGGTTTCCTTGCAGGCGGCCATCGGCGGTAAGTTTATCGCCCGTGAAGACATCAGCGCGTATCGCAAAGACGTCACCGGCTACTTGTACGGCGGCGATGTATCGCGCAAGAAAAAGTTGCTGGCAAAACAAGCCAAGGGCAAAAAACGCATGAAGCGCTTCGGCAAAGTAGATATTCCGGCAGAAGCCTTCACCGTAATGCTGAAAAGAGATTAGCGCTATGGTGTAGCGAACGTCCCTCAAATCTTTTGTACGTCTTTTAATACAGTTTAGGAAAGCATTACCAAGAGGTTACGTGTCTTTTGGTCTATGATGAGGTACCAAGCTAGAAAACCATGAATTACTACACCGTGAGTTCATAAAAGTAGCCCGTAGGCGTATAGGTACGCCAGCGATCTTCCATCAGGAGTATTCGCCTGATTGTTGGTGGGCAGCGCGTACACTGCCGCCGTGCATGGAATACGGCATGGGGCAGGCTGACAGGTTCGATTGCTCCGGGTTTATTCTCTCTACTGCCGTAGATATCCTAGGCGCTGGCCGAGATAATCTGGGCGATATACGGCACTGCCGCCAGCTAAACCAGCTGCCGGAGGTTGAACATATTCTTATCGGTACTGCCAAAAATCCAGAGCAATACATAGGCAAGCTCGCCATAATGCGCCGGATGTGGACGATGCCCGACAGGTCTGAGGCAACCGTGCCGGCGCACATCGGCATTATTACCGGCTTGTCAAAAGCCGATGGTATGCCTATGTTATTGGAGGCAAAGGCAGGCGTCGAATATGGAGCGGTGGTAGAGCGTCCGATGCGGACTATGAGCACCATGATGGGTGTCTTGGCGGTTGAAGCACTGTGTGACTATATACGTTTTAGCAGATCGGTTGATGCGGCGGTTCCCATATGTCCTACGCCGATGACCAGTGTCGTCTCCTAAGCTTTAATATCGTACGTGTCGTTCTTGCGTGCCTGATGATAATCCTGTATAAGGTGTTTATGGAACAGCACATCGTAAGTGAAGAAACACAAAAGAAACACATCATAACTATCGCCGGCAGGCCTGGCAGTGGGAAATCAACAACAGCAAAAGTGCTGGCAGCGCGGTTAGGCCTAAGGCATTTCTCGTCGGGTAGCCTGTTTCGTCAGATTGCAAAAGAGCAGGGTATTGATTTGATGCAGGCAAACCTTTCTGCGGAGCAAAACTCTGCAGTTGATCATGCCGTCGATGGACGGCTACGCGAGATCAATGAGCTAGAGGATAACCTTGTCATCGATTCTCGAACCGCCTGGCATTGGATGCCGGCATCGTTTAAGGTTTTCCTTGATCTTGATATGAAGATTGCCGCAGAACGCATATTAGCTGATATGGACGCGGAACGCCGGGCTAGTGAAAATATTACTGCTGATCCAGTCGCCTACGCTGGTGTGTTGCAAGAACGCTTGGATAGCGAAAACCGCCGTTATAAGGCTCTATACGGCATCGATCCATACAACCTAGCGAACTATGACCTTGTGATAGACACTGCCACGAATAATGTTGAAAAGGTAGTAGAAGAAATCCTAGAGAAATTTACCATTTGGCTGCAGCAGAAGAGCTAGTAAAAAGGTGAATTTGGCAAAAGCACAACGCCTGCGTTGTTGATTCGTACCAATACCTCTGTTACGCTAGAGGTAATGAATCAACTCGTGCACATGGACGAATTCCGGCGCCTGCTGGAAGACTACCGTCCTTCAGAATCTGGCAAAAAGACCCTGCGTGAGGTGCGCCTGGTGCTGGGCGTTGCGCCGTCTGCTACCGGCCGCAACACTATCATCCGTGAATTGGAAAAGGTGGGGAATTACCACTTTGTTATTTCCGATACCACTCGCCAGCCGCGCATCAACAATGGCGTACCCGAGCAAAACGGCCGTGAATATTGGTTCCGTACCGAAGAGGAAATGCTGCACGAGCTTCGCCACGGCGAAATGGTAGAAGCAGCTATCATACATAATCAACAGGTTTCGGGTATCAGCATTCGTGAATTGGCCGCCGCACAGGAAAGCGGCAGTATCGCGGTAAAGGACGTGGAGATCATCGGTGCTGCTAATATCCATCGCCTGAAGCCTGATGCGTTGGTGCTATTCATGGTGCCGCCCAGCTTTGACATGTGGATGGAGCGCCTGCACTCGCGCGGCTATATGTCGCCCGACGAAATTGGCCGCCGTATCGAAAGCGCCGAGCGTGAGCTGGCCGCCGCGCTGGAGGCTGACTATTATCGGTTTATCCTAAACGATACGCTTGAGGGCACTACTGCGGAGATCCACCGCCTGGTAACCCTTGGCCAATACGACCCGTTCAAAGAGCGCTTCGCCCGCGAGATGACCGAGAAGCTCTACAACGATGTCGAAGAATACCTCGGCTCCCGCGCCCACCATCCGCTAGGCTAGAATTGTTCGTGGATACGTTTCGGTAGCCGCCTTAGTAGTTGCTAATACGAGACCGTAACATTGCCATTGTTTGAGGTTGCCGTTATGGTGTTACGTGTATTATCTGGGTCTGTCTTGATATTTTCAGTCGCGTCGCCATTATTGGAGTGCACGTAGGTTTTGTATGCGGTTGCGGTATGCGGCAAGCGAATTGTAACATCGCCATTGTCATTGTGGGCTACAAACGCATTCGGTGCGGCAGAGAGCTGGAAGGCCACGTTTCCATTGGATGATGTAGCGGTTATTGCTGACGCTTGAAGCGCTACAGCAGTTGTATCCCCGTTTGATACGGTTGATGTGAGGGTTGTGGCGGCGACGTGGTCGAAGTGTATTTTGCCGTTTGATGTGCGGACCTGGAGCGCGCCGTCTGCCTGGACTCCAGCCAATGTAATGTCGGCGTTATCTGCCCTAATGGAATACGATGCCGCATGGACATTGGTGAGAGAAATTTTGCCATTATTAGTTTGAGCATATAAAGTACTGCCGGATTGGACGTCGGATAAGGTAATGTTTGCATTGTCCGCCCCGATCCATAACGCGGGCGCATGCATGCCGCTGAGTGATACATTACCATCATTTACTTGCAGGTGATGGCTGCCATTTACTCCTTGGATCGACAAGTTTACATTTGTATTTGCGGTTCGTATGGCTGTGGTGGTGGGAACGGCGATGGTGAGATGAAAAATACACGAACCAAACCAGCCAAGGTTTATATTTCCATTGCAGCCCGTCTGTCTGATGTGCAGCGTATCGCCCGTCTGGGAGCTTACGAGCCGGGCCTTGCGGATGCCTTCTGTTAAAGTGCCTGTTATGGCTACTTTGCCCGTAGCGCCGGGTACAATCGATATGGAGCCGTTGCTGATACCGTCCAGCTGTAGAGCCGCGCCCGTAATATCGTAGGTGTAATTTTGATCAATGGTTTTGCGTACCCGTACGTCGAGAAGGTTTAGGAGCGCAGTTATGAAAGTGATGCAAAGTAAGAAGACGCCTAAAGCGAGCAGGCTGCCCCGTAGCCAGTGCGAGCGTTGTTTGCCGGATGTGTTTTTCATATCATAAGTATACGCTGGTTTGTATTTGAGATATGTGATCTAAAGATGTGATGAGATACGACTTAGCACTCTTGACACTGGAGTGCTAATTTTTTATGCTAGAATTGTTTTAGCACTCTATCACGCTATTTGCTAAAAGAAGGGAATATACATTATGGGAAAGATTATTGGCATTGACCTTGGTACTACCAACTCGGCTATGGCCGTTATGCAGTCGGGTAAGCCGGAAATTATTGCAAATTCAGAAGGTGCCCGCACCACGCCAAGCGTGGTGGCTGTCAATAAAAACGGCGAACGCCTGGTAGGCCAGGTTGCCCGCCGCCAGCAGGTGACGAACTCTAAGAATACTATCTATGAAGTAAAACGCCTGATCGGCCGCAAGTGGGACGACCCAGAAGTGCAGCGCGACCTGAAGCTATTGGGTTACGAGATTGTAAAGAGCGGCAACGGCGTAAAGGTCAAGATGGCCGACAAAGAGTACAGCCCTGAAGAGGTCAGCGCCATGGTGCTTGCCAAGCTGAAGGCAGATGCCGAGAGCTTTTTGGGTGACAAGGTAACCGAAGCAGTTATTACCGTGCCTGCCTACTTCGACGATTCGCAGCGCCAGGCTACCAAAGACGCCGGTAAGATTGCCGGACTGGAAGTGCGCCGCATCATCAATGAACCGACTGCAGCCGCTTTGGCCTATGGCTTGGATAAAAAGAAGGCCGAGGAAAAGATTGCCGTGTACGACCTGGGTGGCGGTACGTTCGACGTATCCATCCTGGAGTTGGGCGACGGCGTTTTTGAAGTGAAATCCACCAACGGCGATACGCACCTTGGCGGTGCCGACTTCGACCGCACGCTGGTGAACCACTTCGTAGCTGAGTTCAAAAAAGAGCACGGCATCGACATCTCATCTGACAAGGCAGCTATGCAGCGCCTGCGCGATGAAGCCGAGAAAGCCAAGATTGAGCTGTCTACCGCACAAGAAGTAGACATCAATCTGCCGTTCCTGACGGCCGACGCCGAAGGTCCCAAGCACTTCGAGTACAAGCTGACCCGCGCCAACCTGGAAAACCTGGTGGGCGAGCTGATTGAGAAGACGGCCGATCCTTGCGTGAAGGCACTGAAAGACGCCGGCCTGAGCGCCAGCGACATCGACGCTGTAGTGCTGGTAGGCGGCATGACCCGTATGCCCGCTGTACAGGAAAAGGTGAAGCAGATTTTCGGTAAAGAGCCTATGAAGGGCGTGAACCCCGATGAAGTTGTGGCCGTAGGCGCTGCTATTCAGGGCGGCGTGCTGCAGGGCGATGTGAAAGATGTGCTGCTGCTGGACGTAACCCCGCTGTCTTTGGGCATTGAAACCCTTGGCGGTGTATTTACTAAGCTGATTGAGCGCAATACCACCATTCCAACCTCCAAGTCCGAGACGTTTTCAACGGCAGCCGACAACCAGCCGCAGGTAGAAATCCATGTACTGCAAGGCGAGCGCGAGCTGGTAGACGGCAACAAGAGCCTGGGGCGCTTTATCCTGGATGGCATTCCTTCGGCGCCGCGCGGTGTGCCGCAGATTGAAGTGACCTTCAACATAGACGCCAATGGCATACTGAACGTTACCGCCAAGGACAAAGGTACCAGCAAAGAACAGAGCATCACTATCCAAGGCTCGGGCAACCTGAAGAAGGATGAAGTGGAAAAGATGGCCAAAGAAGCCGAAGCCCACGCCGAAGAAGACAAGAAGAAGAAAGAAGCGGTCGAAGCCCGCAACTTGCTTGACTCCGCAATTTACCAGGCCGATAAGATGAAGTCCGACTACAAGGATAAGCTGGCCGACGAAGATGCGAAAACGCTGAATGAGGCAATCGATGAGGCCAAGAAGATTGCCAAGGATGAGTCTGCCGACAAGACTAAGCTGGAAGAGGCTGCCCAGGCGTTGAGCAATAAGATCATGCCTATCGGCGCCAAGATGTACGAGAGTGCGTCAAAAGAGAATCAAGAAGCAGGCAGCAAGAGCCAAGGGGGCGACAGTGACGGCCCCGTAGAGGGCGAAGTAGTCGACGACAAGGGCGAGAACGAGAAGAAGGCCTAAATCCCCGTGGCAGAGGCGCTGCGTACGGAAGTTCGGCGACCAGATGAGATCGTTGATTGGTCGGTCATACATAAATTGCGCTGGGAGGGGCTGGACAGTCATTTTGGCTGGACAGGCTGGCCGGCTCCTACCGAGCGGGATCAGGACCCGGAGGCACGCCATATCCTGACATTTAATGGTGATGAGCTTGTGGGTGCTGTACGGGTTTTACCGGGCAAGAAGATGGGGCAGTGGCTTGTGGGCCGGATGGTTGCGAAATATCAGCGGCAGGGAATCGGTAGTATTACGTACGAACGAGCAGAGTTCGAAGCCATTTCCCTGGGAGCAACCAGCTTCGCTTTAGCCGCTGTGCCATTAGAAGGAACAGTCGAGTTCTACGAACATCACGGTTATACTAAGACTGATGGAATCGAGATTTGCCCTGGAGCATATGGTGAGGTACGCTGCGCCGAAATGGAGAAAGAGATAAAGAACCATGACCAAACGTGATTATTACGAGATTTTGGGTGTCGGGAAGTCGGCAAGCGCGGATGAGATAAAGAAAGCGTACCGCCGGTTGGCCATAGAGCACCACCCTGACCGCGGCGGTGATGAAGAGAAATTCAAAGAGCTGAATGAAGCCTACGAGGTACTAAAAGACACCGACAAGCGCAAGCGCTACGACCAGTTTGGCCATGCGGGTGTGGGTGGCAGCGGCGGCGGTTCGAGCGGCTGCAACGGATATGGTGGGTACGGTGGCGGCCAGGAAATGCACTTCGATTTTGGTGATTTAGGTTTAGGAGACATTTTTGGTAGCTTCTTCGGCGGGGGCGCTCAGCAACAACAGCGTATGCGCCGCGGTCGCGACGTCGAGACGGCCGTAGAAATTACTTTTGAACAGGCAGTTTTTGGCACGGAAGTAAACGTATCACTGAATATCGACGATGCATGCGAGCACTGTAAGGGTACTACCGTTGAGCCGGGCCATGACATGAAGAAATGTGATCAGTGTGGCGGTACTGGCCAAGTTGTTACCATGACGCGTACCATCTTTGGCAATATCCAGCAGGCAGCGGTGTGCCCTCGCTGCCACGGCATGGGCAAGATTCCTGAAATGCTTTGTACGGTTTGCCGTGGTAAGGGCACGCAAAGCAAAAAACAGCAGCTGACGCTAAAAATCCCTGCCGGCATCGATGACGGCGCAACCATACGGCTGCGCGAGCACGGCGAAGCCATTGCTAACGGGCCGAAAGGCGATTTGTACGTGCATGTGCGCGTCAAGCCGCACAAGAAGTTTACCCGCGAAGGCGACCTGATTCTTAGCGAAGAGCATGTCAGTATGGTAGATGCTTCCCTGGGGGCGACCATTACCGTAGAAACGGTTGACGGACCAGTCGCTATGAAGGTGCCGGCCGGTACACAGTCTGGCTCAGACTTCAAGCTATCTGGGCATGGTATTCCGCATCTGCGCAGTACTACACGCGGTGCACACATCGTGACGATCATTGTTGATGTTCCTACAAACCTTTCGAAGCGCCAGCAGGAGTTGTTGCGTGAGTTTGCCGAAGAAAAGCCCGGCAAGCACAAGTTCTGGAGCTAGGCTATAAGCGCTCCACGGACTCGCCGGTAATTTTTTCGATGATCATTCCGGCGCCTCGTAATGCAGCCCGCGCCAGTGCATTGTAATGGGCTTTATTATAGGCCTTCGTCCGTTCAGTTTTTGCAAGCAGCATTGCCTGCATCGCCTCTTGACGGATATCCTCCGTAGTCTTGCCTGGCCGTGAGAACGCAAGCCCCATGGAGACGCCAATGCGTCCGGCTCTGCGGTAGATGTGCGCGAGGTCGCTTGCTTCGTAGAGCTGCCGCTCCGAATGATTCATATTGGGGTGTTGTAGCCGGTAGTGCTCCCTATAAATGCCAACCCTTTCTTGAAACGTCTTATGAAACGTGTGGTTTACCAGCGCCGTTAGGGTTGCGAGCGATCCATTATGTAAACCAAACTGTCCAGTGGCTACGGCGATAACTTCATCAGTGCCCAAGCGGTACGCTCCGAGGTGTTGCCGGGTACTCCCTATTTTTGCTTTTTCTATGAGGCCTGGCAGATCTCCTTCCAGAATATCAAGCATTGTCGCCAGCCCTATATCGCCGAGTGTATATCCACGCGTTACTTGGTTAAGTGGATGGAGACCGTCGAAATCTGCGGCGCACATTACCAGATCATTTTCTTGGAGCGCCACAATGGGTCCGATATTTTGCGCAAACGAAAGGCGGTCGTAGGCGGTAGCGATACGGTCGTGGCCGGACGAGTGGGCGCCATTCTTAAAGCCGCCAGGTACATGTTCCTGTGACATACATTCCTTTTATGTTTTTTTGCCGACTTACGGTAGCATGATGAGGTAAAAATTGAAATAGGTTATTTTGCTTATGTTGCTAAAATACTAAAAGTATGGTATTATTTAATGTCTGTATAATACAAAGTACCGGAGCTGTAATACGACATGCCCACACAGAAGCCCATAATCGGATCCAATGAGTTCGTCGACTTTCCGGAGGCCGGCTTGGTTCGTGTGCCCGCCAAAATAGATACCGGCGCGGACAGTTCGGCTATATGGGCCAGCGATATCCGTGAGGAACGGGGCGTATTGTCGTTTATCCTCTTTGGCAAAGCCTCACCGTTTTTTACGGGTGCTGTGCAGTCTACGCGTAGGTATGATGTTGCTACGGTAAAGAACTCTTTTGGTCACGCTGAATGTCGCTACAAGGTACATCTGCAGATTCGCCTGGGCGGCAAGCTGATCCGCGGTCGTTTTACCCTGGCGGATCGTGCAAACAACAGATTTCCCATCCTGATAGGCCGGCGTACCATCCAGGGAAAGTTTATGGTGGATGTGGCCACAAAGCGTGTGCGTCAGCCCGGCCGATTCTTGATGGTCAGTGCGAAGATTTCGCCAAGCGTGCGTGACTTCATCGCTGCGGTAGAGCGTGAAGCCAAAGGTTCGCTGAGCGTAACCCATGTTACTTATGACGATATCCAGTGGTTTTTTGATAGTGCCCGGGCAAGCGCCCGCCTTCGCACTACTGGCGAAGACATAGCATCGTTCGATATGGTGCATTTTAAGACTTCGGTCGCCCGTGATATTACGGCAGCTTTGGCGCAGTATGCACAGTGTCATGACGTGGCGGTAGTAGATGAAGCCGCGTTGCAGGTGCCGCAGAGCAGCAAGCTGTATCAGTATGCATTGCTGACGGCGGGTGGGATCGCCGTCCCCGATTCTGTTTTCGTAATGCCTGCACATCTGGCCGGGTCTTATGCGCTGTTCGCCGAAAAGCTTGGCGTGCCGTTCGTATTCAAAGACATCAATGCCAACCGAAGCCGAAATAACTATCTTATTACTGATGAGCCGACATTCCGTAGCGCCTGTGCGGAAATGCTTGAAAAAGGCGGGTATGCCATTGCTCAAAAATATATTCCTAATGACGGCGACTATCGAGTGCTGGTGATGGGGCGGCGTGTTGGCATGGTTCTCCACCGGGTACGTACCACCGAGACGCACCTTAATACCCTCCGGAGCGCCACAGTTCGGCTGGTTGAGGACAGCGAACTGCCGCTTATTGCGCGTTCGGCCAGCTTGAAAGCTGCCCAGATCATGGGCCGCGGTATAGCGGGGGTGGATATGATACAGGATAAAATATCGAAATTGTGGTATTGTTTGGAGGTGAATGACGGCCCCCAGATAGCTACGGGCTCCTTCGTTCCAGAAAAGCAGCGTGCATTTGCCGACTACATAGGACGCGAGCTAAAGAAGTTAGGCGAAAGGAAGTTATGAATATTGTCATCTTATCCAAAGGGGCGGGCAACTATTCCACGAAGC
>DASTXH010000084.1:0-2580 GCA_035758575.1 Saccharimonadales bacterium (SeqCode) | reverse complement strand
GCTCAGTGTGACCAGCGGCAGCAATACGGACAGCCTGGTGATGACCGCACCGGCCAGTGCCAGCCATACCATTACCGTACCGGATGAGACCGGTACCATCTGTACCACGGCAGGGTCGGCGGCTTGTACGGGGGTGTATGCTGCAGCAGGAGGGAGCGGAAGCTACATTCAAAACGGGACCAGTGTTCAAACGGCTAATTTTAACATTCAAGGTAGCTCAGGTACGGCAGCTGCAGCGGTCATCCAAGCGAACAATGGTGGTAGCGGAGATGTTCTTGACCTTAAGAACGGCACAGGTGGAGTTGTTGCTAGCTTTGGGAACACGGGATCGGTGTTATTTGAGACCACGACTAATACCACCGCAGCCTTCCAGGTCCAAAACGCCAGCAGCAGTACCGTACTGGACGTGGATACGACGAATGAATTTGTGGGGATTGGGACGGCCGCACCCAATGCCAAACTGAACATCGTGGATACAGCATTCAGTGACAATTTCAACCGTGCTAATAACACTAGCCTGGGGTCAAACTGGACAAAGGTAACCGATGCCGGCACCGACTTCCAGATTGTTTCGAATCAGCTCAAGGAAACTTCATCAGACAACAGTACCAGTGCGCTTGGTGCGTATACGACACAAGGTATTACCAGCGCCAACTATGGCGTGCAGTCAGATATTGTCTTCCCGAGCAGCTCGGATGACTGGCTCTCGGTTATGGGCCGCGCCATCCTGAACGGTGGCAGCGACACCAATGGCTACTACCTGTTCGCAAGTATGGGCAATCAGAAGGTTGCACTGTACAAGCGGGTAGGAACCACCTGGACACAGCTCGGTACCTCAGCTTCAGAGACCATAGTTGCTGGTACGACTTACACCATGAAGCTGGTCATGAATGGTACAAACCTATACGGTTACTGGAACGGCGCATTAGCCGTCTCGACCACTGACTCAACCTACGCAAGTGCTGGATTTGCCGGCATTGCCGTCGGCTTTCCCAACCTGGCTAACAGTATCTGGGACAATTTCTCCATTACCTCAGTCAACCCCAGCCTGAATGTGAACAACAACTTCGCGGTCACAGCCAACGGCTGGGTTGGTGTCGGTACTACAAGCCCGAGCTACGGTATTGATCTACAAAGCAACAATAGTATCAACGTAACCGGGAACTACTTACTGAATGGTACGAGCATTAACACCGCAGGTACCCTAAGTAATGTGGCATATCTGAACCAGGCCAATACCTTTACGAACGCTAATATCTTTAAGGATGCTAGTAACAGTACGGGGGCGTTTGAGGTGCAGAACAGTACCGGTTCGAACTTGCTGACTGTAGACACCACCAACACCGCCATCATCCTCGGCAACGATGGCACTCCCAGCGCAGTAACCGTACGCGGCGGTGCGGCAACGGGTACAAATGCGACGGGATCAAACCTTACATTTGCAGCTTCTAACGGTACGGGTACTGGTGGCTCTGGCGATCTTATCTTCCAAACTGCAGCACCATCGGTGTCTACACCTACCGACGATGGCAACGACAATACTAGCAATGCTAGTTCCACAACAAGCCTGACTTTCTCGCACACAGTGACCAGCAATGCAAATCGAATTATCATTGTCGGCATTGGCACCGGTTGTGGATTCGGCGGTACTTGTGCGGCTACGGTCAGTAGTGTAACCTACGCTGGAATTAACCTTACGAAACTTGGCAACGCAGACTGTACGACCGGTGCGGGCCACTGCCATGTGGAACTGTGGTACCTAGCAGGCTCTTCAGTGGCTACGGGTGCGAATAGTGTAGTCATCACGACCAGTGGCTCTACTACTATAAAAGCCGGTGCATCATCATACTATAATGTTGACCCTACGACACCGTTTGGTACTGCAGCAACAGCAACGAGCAATAACAATCCCTCGACATTAACCGTAACGAGCAACACCAACCAACTGGTCGTAGATGTTATAACCAGCGACAACGTCATCAACTCCGCCTCAGCTGGTCAGACGCAGCGCTACCTGGGCACTGGCCCGATAGCTTCATCCACGAAACCAGGCGGTGCTTCCACGACGAGCATGGGCTGGAGCGACGGATCATCTAACTACGCAACCATAGGTGCAGGGCTGAACCCACCAGCAGGAACCAGCAGCAATTCCCTGCAGGACCGCCTGCATATCACTGCCACCGGTAATGTGGGCATCAATACCGCGAGCCCCCAATACGCCCTAGACGTAGCCGGCACGGGCAGAATCACTTCAACCAGCAATACAACAACAGCCTTCCAGGTGCAAAACGCTAGCAATAGTGCAGTGCTGGATGTGGATACGACAAATGGGCGTGTAGGGATCGGGACTACGGCACCGGCTACGAATCTGGATGTAGAGAATGCTACGGCTAATAATACTGGTACGTATGCCTTGCAGGTAAAACAGAATAATGCCAGTAGCTTGGGCGTGTACGTATTTGCTAATAGTAATTCATCTACTATTGATGCACTCAATGTCCAAGGCTGGAACGGCAGCAGCGTAGTAAATGCCCTAGACGTAAAGAGCAATGGGTATGTGGGGATTGGGACGAGTAGCCC
>DASTXH010000024.1:0-7422 GCA_035758575.1 Saccharimonadales bacterium (SeqCode) | reverse complement strand
TACATCTACATCCCACGGCTTAATATAACGGCAATTGTCCGGCGGCTGGGCACAACACCAGACAACGAGATTGCTACACCCGACAATGTATACGACGCCGGCTGGTACCAAGGTAGCAGCCGGCCGGGACAACCAGGTGCGATGATAGTGGATGGCCATGTATCCAGTTGGACGACGCACGGCGTATTCTATGGGCTCGACGCCCTGCGCCCTGGCGATGACATACATATCACCCGCGGCAATGGCAGCGTAGTCACCTATACGGTTGTAAAAAGCATGACATACCCTGCTGATAAGGTAGACATGGCCACCGTTCTTACTCCCGTCACGAAAACCCGGCCGGGATTAAGCCTCATAACCTGCACCGGCGACATCATTCCGGGCACTAATGACTTCAACAAACGCATCGTAGTATTCGCCAGCCTCGCCTCGTAGTAGCTATCCAGCAGTGCTACACTAAAAGTACTATGTATTACATCACAACTACACATCACCACTTCACGTTCACCCGGACCGACATGCTGCTACTCGGCATGCTAGTGTTATGGGAGCTGATATGGAAAGGTTTCGCCCTATGGCGGGCCGGACGCAACAACCATTCGGCCTGGTTTGTGGTGATGCTCGTCCTAAACACTGTGGGTATTTTGGAAATTTGCTACCTACTGTTCTTCCAGCCGAAATCTTCCAATAAATAGCTACAAATAATGCAGGCTTGCTGGCAAGCCATAGGCCAGCAGCACAATGGCAATGATAGAACTGGCGCAGATGGCCGCCAGTTCTGCATATGCGTCCACAAAGCGGCGCAGCTTTTCCATAGCCCGACCACGCTGTACGGCCGGCAGCCAATAATACACGCCTACTACCGCTATTTGCAGCACCAGAGCGGCCAGTGAATATACCAACACGGCACTAGCCATCAGCCACAGCGGCCAGTGCTGCTGTCCAACATGTACCATGGCCACCACAAACACCACATCGGCGATAGACTGCGCCACCACCAGCGCCGCGCCCGCCGTAGCGATATGCCACACTTTTAGCCGTAGCTGGTCTACTAAAAGCTGGGGCGGTTGCATACCCGCCTGGCTATGACGGCGCCGATGTATCACCATACCGGTGGCTACGGCTAGCAAAACGGTACCGGCCGCCACCTGACTATAGGGTACCAACCATGGATGGGATTGCTCGGCGTGCAACACAAACAACCCTAGCCCCCAGGCGAACGCCACACCCATAACCATCAGCGCCAGCAAACTGCCACCTAAAAACGCCAAGCTGCGTTGCAATGGTTGCTTTTGCATCAATAGTAGTGGCATAAGGGCAATACCTATCGGATCAACCGCCGCCAAGCCTAAGCCGGCCATGATCAAGAAAACGTGAGACATACCAATCAGTATGCGCATTTATAATTTTAGATACAAGGTGGCCCATAGCTTGCGACAACCATACGTCACGCAGTAAAATATCGCCCGTTATACTTACGCATAAACGAGAACAACCTATGACAAAATTTGAAAATCCGGGCGGTGATATACCCTACGAGCCCACTCCCGAAGAGCAAGACAACACACTCGATCGGCCGATCACGGGAGATCCCGACGAAACCGATTTTATGCAGCTATATGCGCTCAGCTTAACCAGCGACTACTACCCCAAAACAGACGAAAGCAGTCTGTACTCCCGCGACTAACGAACTACAGTTTCTCAAGCGGGGCGAAGCTGAGGTTGAGTTTTTTGGCGCCTTTACCCTTGAAGTACACAGTCACCATATCGCCTTCTTTTTCCATGATGGTGCCCATGCCGAATACGGGGTGGCGCACACCGTCGCCCTCGTTCAAGTCCGGCACGTAGCGGGGCTCCATGGATACGGCACTAGCCTTTTCGTATGCCGCGCCTCCACCGCCAAAGCTCGGCGCGGGCGACCACGATGGCTCAGCACCATAGCTACGTTGTGATTCGTAGCCTATGCTGCCGGCTTGCGCCTGGAAGCCAGCGTCAATTTCGCTCAAAAAACGGCTGGGCATATTGTGCTGCACACCGCCGTATAGCACGCGGCTGGTAGCATATATCATATATAGTTCCTGGCGGGCGCGCGTCATACCCACGTAGCACAGGCGGCGCTCTTCCTCCATTTCGCTCATGTCATACAATGCGCGGCTATGCGGGAAGATGGACTCTTCCATGCCGATCATAAAGACCACCGGAAACTCCAGACCTTTCGCCGCATGCAGCGTCATCAGTACTACGGCGTCGCCGTTCAAATCGGCGCTGTCGATGTCGCTGATCAGCGCTACTTCCTCCAAGAAACCCTCCAGGCCGACCTCTTGATACTCCTGGGCAACGCTGAGTAGTTCTTTCACATTCTCCTGGCGTGCTTCACCTTGCGGCGTACCGTCGTCCAGGAATTGCAGGTAGTTGATGCGCCGCAGCAGTGAGTCGATTAGCGCCGCCACCGTTGCGTCCTGCATCACGGTCCGCAGCGCAGCCAACGTTTCACCAAGCTCGCGCAGGCTTTTTCGGGCTTTGGCGGTGACATCGGTGCACTGGTCGGCAACCTCAAGTGCCGCCGCCAATGTGTATCCCTGGGCTTGTTTCCAAGCGAAAAAGTTTTGGATGGATTTCGCGCCGATGCCGCGCGCCGGCACGTTTACCACGCGCTCAAAACTGACGCGGTCTTCCGGCTGAAAAATAAGCCGCAGATATGCCAAAACGTCTTTGATTTCCTTACGGTCATAGAAACGCACGCCGCCGACGATGCGGTAGGGAATGCCGTAACGTACAAACGCCTCTTCAATCGCCCGGCTTTGGGCATTGGTGCGGTACAAAATGGCAAAATCGTGGAAATGCCGTAGGCCGGAATCTATCGCAAACCGGATACGACGAATAATCAGCTCGGCCTCGCTTTGTTCGCCAGCGGCTTGCAAAATCTGCACCGGCAAACCGTCGCCCGCATCGGTCCATAGCTGCTTGTCTGAACGCTGCAGGTTTTTGGTGATAATGGCATGGGCGGCATCCAAAATGTGCTTGGTACTGCGGTAGTTTTGCTCCAGCTTGATGACCGCGCAGTCTTTATAGTCTTTCTCGAAATTGAGGATATTGCGGAAATCCGCGCCACGCCATGAGTAAATGCTCTGCCAGTCGTCGCCCACTACCGCTATGTTGCGGTTTTTATTGGTCAACAGCCGCACCAGGCGGTACTGAGCGGCGTTAGTGTCCTGGTACTCGTCGATCATAATGTAGCGGAACTGGGTTTGCCACTTTTCGCGGATCTGCGGCTGACTTTCCAGCAAGTACACGGTGCGGTTAATGAGGTCGTCGAAATCCAATGCCGCTGCATCTTTCAGAGCCTGCTGGTACAGTGGAAATACCTTGGCCGTCGCCTCCATAGCCGGGCTGTTGGCGCTGCCGGCAAATTCCTCAGGCGTCAAGAGTTCGTTCTTGGCGTTGCTGATAATGCTTTTGATGACCCGCGCAGGGAAACTCTTTTCGTCAATGCCCAGTTGCTTGCTGGCCTGCTTTATTGCCGCCTGCGCATCTGATTCGTCAAAAATAACGTAGCTGCGCGGGATGCCGATATGCTCGCCGTCCATGCGTAACAACCGCACGCAAATACCATGGAACGTGCCCATATAAGGCATGAAACCTCGATTATCGGCGTTTTCACCCAACAGATGCGCCACCCTGGCGCGCATTTCCTTGGCGGCCTTATTCGTAAATGTTACCGCCAAAATGTTATACGGCGTCGCCAAACCATTCGCAATAATGTACGCGATACGATGCGTCAGTGTCTTTGTTTTGCCACTGCCAGCACCGGCCTGAATAAGCAGCGGCCCTTCGGTCGTTTCAACGGCCCGGCGCTGCTCCGGGTTCAAACCCTCTAGAAGATATTGTTGCATCGCTTTATTGTAGCAGCCAGACCGAGATGCGAACCAGCAGGATTATGCCGCGTCATGCATAGGGTCTACTACCTGCAGGCTATAACATTTGCTGAAGATCGTGCATAATCTGCTGATTGTTTTGGTATATGATTCCTACCATTCCCAGTTCAAGAGCTGCACGCACGTTATTGGCCGAGTTATCTATAAACGCAATTTCCGGAAATGCTACACCAAAGCGGTTGGCTACTATCGAAAAGATCTCGGGGCTTGGCTTAGTATAGCCAACTTCCGAGGAGACTACCACTACATCAAAGAGCTTCCGAAGACCTTGGTTTACGAGGAATGGGTCTAAGAAGCCCTTCGGGGCATCGCTAAGCATACCTATGCGGTAATGCCGCTTCAGCTGTTTTATATATTTTACCAGCTCCTGGTTTAAGCGACTGACGTCAAGCAACTCTGGCCTAACAAGCCGAGGCTCTTGTAATGTCAGGCGAGATAGTTCGTTGAAGAATGCATCAAGAGAAACGTCTCCCGTGTCACTTTTATGTGCGAGCTCCCGGTATGGCGCATCAGGGGAACAATAGTCTATCTTGTGACTATCAAGAAAGTCAAGGACGGCATCATTGTAAACGACGCCAAAACAGTCGAACAAGACTGCTTTTACGCGGTTACCGGCATCGGGACCTGCGCTTGATGGATATTGCAGCACACTAGCTATTGTAACAGCCTGGTTCGCAGCAAACATAACGTAAGAGGGCGCTTGACAGATGCGGTAAATAGGACTAGGCTCTTACATGTCGTTAGATGAGGCTACATGCGGCACTCACTGCACATGTAGTTTTTGTTTCCCTCTCGAGCACGCTTTGCCCTGCACGGAAACTGGCGGTAGCAGCACCCCAGCGAGCATATATACCTGATATAGATAGACGTCGCCAGGCGTCTTCTATAACCTGTTTGTGTAATTGAAATCAAAGAAAACACATCTGAAATGAAAGCATACTTCACTGCCGCTATTGCCCGGAGTCCCGACCAATCTGAGCACTATATGGGTATTATCAACTACATGAAACACCTGGGACATGGTGTTGCTTCGGCGCATATTCCCGGACCTGCGCAACCGGCCATCGATCAGGCTGACCGCAGAACACTACTGGACTTCCAGGAAAAAATAGAAAAATGGATTCACGACTGCGACTTTATGGTTGCCGACGTTACCTACCCCAGCGTAAGCGTGGGTTACGAAATATCACACGCCTTGCGCCTCAGTAAGCCGGTACTGGTTTTTTATGATCGCAACGGACCGCCGTCGCTCTTGCGCTTCCACGAAAACGATAATATGGTAACAGAACGCTACGAACCTAAGACTTTCAAGGAATCTTTGGAACATTTCATCCGTACCATAGAGGGCAAGACCGAAACCAAGTTTATTTTCCTCATTACACCCAAAATTGCAGAGTTTCTGAACAATATTGCCCTCAAAGAAAAAATCCCTCGCTCGGTGTATCTGCGCAAGCTGATTGAGCGCGACATGCCCAACCACGACTTCCATAACGGTATATAACCGGTATACATGGACACCTCCTCCGAAGGTTTTTATACTCAACACCCTGTAAAGATATATAAAAATCCATAAGGAGTACATACCGTGATATCTCGGGATATCTACCGGAAGGTAGTGCAGACAGTACGGCCGGACACACCAGTCCGGGAGGCTGTCGACATCATGGCCAAGCATGGCCTCAACTCATTGATTGTAGTCAACAGCGGCGATACGGTCGCTGGCCTGGTAACAATCGTAAATCTGGCGACGGCGACGGTACCGGTTGGGCTGCAAGAAAGCGCTGCGCTCGCTGAGGCAATGACGGCTCCTGGCTATTTCGAAAGTGCCTGCAAAGAGCTAGCCGGCAAGACCGTAGGTGACTATATGGAAGCGGGCATCCGCACCCTTCCCGCCAACGCAGACATTATGGAAGTAGTAGCAATCTTCCTAAATGAGCAGCAGCATACTGTGCCTATCGTGGATGATACTGGCGTACTCTTGGGCATTATTACCCGTACGGAAGTCCGCCGGGCCCTGGCAGAAACAATAAGTAAAGCAGCCAAGTAGAGGACAACCATATGATTAGCGCTCACTTGACTGTGTTTTCTTTTGTCTCAATTGCCGTAGTTTTGGCAATGTACGGCTTTTTGATCGCCGAAAAGATCAACCGCATTATCGTAGTCGGCATTGCTGCGTTCATCTTGGTTATCGCACAGGTATTTAAATCTGCCGGCATCAGCTCGCAGACTGGTGCGTTCAGCTTCGTCGCCAACAACCTGGACGTGCTTGGCTTCATTATCGGCATGATGGTGCTGGTGGGCATCGTCAAAGAGTCAGGCGTGTTTGAAGCTATCGCTATCTGGCTCGTTAAGAAGGTAAAGGGCCGGCCGCGGCTATTGCTCTTCGTAATGGGCTACCTGGCGCTCTTTATGACCGCCTTTCTGTCGAACATTCCAACCGTTCTCATCCTGACCCCGCTCATTCTGGTGCTCATCAAAGAATTGAAGCTGCCCGCTCTGCCGTTCTTCCTCATGGTCATTACCATGGCGAACATCGGTGGCGCCATGACCCCCATTTCCGACCCAACCACCTACTACCAGGCGAAGACTATGGGTCTGTCGTTTGGGCAAGTCGTTGAGAACTCGGGCATTATTGTACTGGCACTGTCGGTAGTCGCCCAGGTGTACATGCAGCTGATTTTCAGTAAACAGCTCAAAGCCGTAACGGTTGATCCGGAAACTATTGCTCAGTTCAATCCTGCCGCAGCCATCAAAGACAAGAAGATTCTAAAAATTGGCGTACCTATGCTGGCGCTAGCCGTGATCCTGATGCTTACTAAATCTACCATCGCCAGCCGCACTGGCATTACCCTCGACAATGCCTCTATCAGCCTGGCTATGGCTGTCTTAGGGCTGCTCATCTTCAACCGCGACCCCAAAGAAGTGGTACAGAAGGTGATTGACTGGGAAATCCTGTTCTTCTTCATGGGCTTGTTCATCGTGATTGGTTCGTTGGAGCAAACCGAAGTGGTTAAGGCGCTGGCCGCATTTCTCGTGCACTTGTCCCACGGCAGCGATACCATCCTACAGCTCCTCATCACTATGGGTTCGGGTATTCTGTCGATGTTCATCGACAACGTGCCGTACAACATCACCATGGTCGGCGCAATCCAAGCTATGAAGCATGCTGGCATATATGTCTTTCCGCTGCTATGGGCGCTCAACCTGGGTACGTCATTCGGTGGCGCCGGTTCGCCTATTGGCGCTGCTTGTAACGTCGTGACACTTGGTCTGGCTGAAAAAGAAAAAATTCACATCAAGTTCTTCAAATACTTAAGCTATGGTGCGCCGCTGGTCATCATAAACGGCCTGGTAACATTCACCATTCTATGGCTGCGCTATGGCTTAGGGCATCACGCCTGAGCTGCTAGAAGGTAACACCATCTATGGAAATTCAGGACTCCTTTAAAAGCGCCAAATCGTTCTGGATTGCGGAGCGTATCCTATT
>DASTXH010000092.1:0-1458 GCA_035758575.1 Saccharimonadales bacterium (SeqCode) | reverse complement strand
GATGCCCAACGCGCGGATCGTCTCGTACGCATACGCATTCGTGGCCACCTCGGACGGGTTAGTCCGCAGAATGTCCCATGCACGGAAACGCAACGGACGCGCCGCGGCTAGCTTAGGGTCAAGCTGGCGGATGCTGCCGGCAGCCAGATTGCGCGGATTGGCGAACACCGGCTGCCCCGCCGCCTCGCGCTCTTGGTTCAGTGCCTCAAAATCTTTTTTATATATGATAATCTCGCCGCGGATCTCGGAAGATCCCCGCAGAAAGTGTTCGAAGCCTGGTGTTTCGCGCAGGTCAAACGGCACACTTTCTATGGTGCGTACGTTGGTAGTCACGTCTTCGCCGACAAAACCGTCGCCGCGCGTAACGGCACGCACGAATTTGCCATCTTCGTACCACAGCGCACAGGCCAATCCATCAAGCTTTACATCTATAAAGAACTCGGGGCGAGCGTTTGGCGCTAGCTTTTGCATACGCTCGATCCAGGCGGCAACTTCTTCGCGGCTGAATACGTCGTTCAGGCTAAGCATGCGGCTGCGATGCCGCACCTGTTCAAAGCCCGGCAAGGGCTCGCCTGCCACGCGCTGCGTAGGGCTATCTGGTGTAACTAGCTCAGGAAACTGTGCCTCCAGCTCGGCAAGCTCGTGTTTCAGCGAATCTGCCGCAGCCTCACTCATCGTGGACTCGTCCAGAACGTGATAGTGGTAGCGGTAGTCGGCAATCAGTGTGCGAAGCTTCTCTGTACGCTCCCTCGCGTCCTGCAGTGACCAGCGTTTCATGCTATTAGTTCCTTGTACAAGGTGTACAGATACGCATGCAGCACCATCAGCCCTACCACGCTCATCACCAGCAGCGCCCACTGGGCGATTATCGGCACAAACAGTACCGCCGGCAGCACAATAAGGCAGCCCACCACCGCCAACACGACCAGCAGGAACAGCAACTTGCGGATTACCGGCAGCAGTCGATACTGCACTAACCGCCACGACTTACGCACCGCCTCAATGGGCTTCATATCAGGTAGCGTCACTATATACACAGCAAACACGGAATAACAGACCATATAGAGCGACACCACTGCCAGTACAAAGAACAGCAGCCCCCAGAGCGCCTGCTCCAGCGGCGTAATGGCAATACCGTATGTAACCGCCATATTATATAAACCCCCGCCCAATAGCAGGGGTACAAGCTCCAGCATAAGAATAGCAAGCACCAGAACAAACGGTACAAGGGGTGCGGAACCCTTATAAAATGCGCCCCTAACCGTTGCCGTACTGTTGCCGCTCACTTGCCGCAAGGACCAGATAAGCGCTAGGCTAGTGATAAGCCCAAGTACTATCTGATACACACTTCCTGCATCAGTTGCGCTGCCGTTAGATCCTGCCAGCAGCGTAGCAAATGCGCCGATCCCGCGGAAAAACTGTCCGGCATTGCCTGCGACCCCAGTACTTAGCTGCTGG
>DASTXH010000076.1:0-2214 GCA_035758575.1 Saccharimonadales bacterium (SeqCode) | reverse complement strand
GATGCCCCAGCCGCCCGCGAAGGCACCGGCAACGAAGAGTATGCGGAAGATCAGCACATCTATGCCAAAGTACTGCGCCAGACCCGCGGCCACGCCGGCGACCATGGCGTTGTCGGTGTCACGGTAAAGCCGTTTGGCCGGCGCTGAGTGCCCGCTTTTGGTTTTAGGCCGTTCGGTGTCTTCCATAAAATCCTCAGGCTTACCCAGTTGTTCTTGCAGGTAGGCCATATCCGCGGCCAGTACTACCTTGTCGCCGGTAACGCCATGTTCGGTCAGCAGCTCTGCCATACGCGACTCTATTTCGTGGACTACTTCGGCATCGTCAACCTGCTCTTGGATGGCCTGCAGGTAATCCTGCAGCTCTTTGTAGGCGTCGGCGGCAATGGTAAATGCTTGCCGGCCTAAATGTACTTTGCGGACTTCATGCATGGTGTGCTCCTTTTTCCAATGTATGGATAGAACGATGTAGTTTGTGGTATGCGGTTTGCAGGTCGGCGAGTAGGGCTTTGCCCTCGTCGGTCAGCCAGTAGTATTTGCGTGGCGGGCCTTGCTCGCTCTCCTGCCATTCGTAGGCCAACAGGTCGTCTTTGGCCAACCGGTTGAGCAGGGGGTACAACGTGCCTTCCACCACGATCAATTCTGCGGCGCGCAGGGTATGGATGATCTCGGACGAGTATACTTTGCCATCTTTCAACAGCAGTAGTACCACGTAGGTCAGTACGCCTTTGCGCATCTGTGTCTCGGCCTGTCCCAAGACGGAGTTCGGTGTAGTGTTTTCATTCATACACTACTATGTTATACAAGGTACCATAAAATGTCAACTAGTAAAAATATGTTAAGCTTTGGTAATGGAAAAACCAACAAACTCATCCATTATCAATATCTGTGTTGTTCCGAACGAACCTGTTAGTGCTGCATGTGTTTCGCTTAGTCAATCCCTTAGAAGCGAAGATACTTTGTTTGCTTTGGGCGACGGTAAGTTTGCGCATATGACCGTGTACATGGCGCGGTTTGCGGATGATATCGTGCCCAATGTTGTGGATGCTGCGGGTACAATACTTGTGGCGACAAAGCCGTTCAGTTGCGAGCATACGGGTTACTTTATGACGGCGGGCAGGTACATGGAGGCCTCTTATCGAAAGTCTGACGCGTTTATGGCCTTACACGAGGCACTGATCGCGGCTGTTTCCCAGTACCGCATTAACCCAGGCCAACCGTACGAAGAAGGTTACTTTACACCGTATACCGCAGAGCAACGGCACAATGCCGCTGAGACGGGCTACGACCTCGCGCGCAATCTCTACCGACCGCATGTTACGCTCACGCGTTATCGTGAGGGTGGTGTGCCGGAGGTATTTCCAGCTTTCTCGGCAGCCGCTTTGTCGTTCGACTTAGGTAAGGTGTGCATATATCGGGCGGACGATAACGGCGCGGTGTACGAACTGATCCAAGAATTTCCTATAGCCTAGGCGCCTGCGGTATAGTACGAGGTACTATGAAAAGAACGTTTTACATTTGGATATCGGCCGCGTCCCTGCTTGTTATCGTATTCGGTACGATATATGCCGCCGTGCAGCAAATGCAGCGGAACGATGCCGACTACCCGCAGGTGCAGCTAGCCTATGACGCCGCAGATTCATTGGAACGGGGCGCACCACCAATGGCGCTGAGCGATGGGGCGGTTGGCTCGGTAGCCATGGAATCAAGCTTGGATCCTTTTGTGGTGGTGTATGATGCAAATGGCAAGCCTGTGGGCGGCAATGGCTATTTGTATGGCAATTTGCCCAGGATACCCATGGGAGTGCTTACGGCCGCGCGCGGGCACGATTATCATAGGGTTACCTGGCAGCCGGCAAACGGCGTACGTATTGCCGCTGTTGCAGTAGCTGCGGATAAATATTACGTGGTAAGCGGCAGGTCGTTAAAGCTGGTTGAACAAAATATACAGCGGACATTTGTTATAGCGCTGTTTGGTGGCGCGGTTTCGCTGGCGGTAGTGAGCGTAGCGCTGATACTGCCAACGATGCGTAAGAAATAGTGCTAAATTCGGTAAGATGGGCCTTGACAAAATTGGAAACTTTTGTATAATAATAATTGTTAATGATCAAACACAAAAACATTAACAAAACAAAAAATCAATCTAACATGCAAGGAGCCGAGCATGAAAACTACCGGCGATCTGGCTTTTGAGTACATCTCAACGACAGATCGGGT
>DASTXH010000064.1:0-16574 GCA_035758575.1 Saccharimonadales bacterium (SeqCode) | reverse complement strand
GAGGAGCCGAGCGACGAGTTGTTGGGCCGGTTGTAGAACGTATCAACACACACCCACGTGGGTGGAGCTAACCTTGATCTTTTGGATACTTTTCTATCAAGAGAAAAGTATTGAGTCCGCCACGGCTAGTGGCAAGATGGAGGGGTAAGAGATAGGATAGCAAGAAAACGGAAAGCGGCGCACCGCGGATGGGGTATAAAAGTAGTCTTTTAGACAATGTGCTAGATGGGCTAATTATGAAATAATAAGCAGATCATGAGGCAGCGGCAGGCACTACAGGTATTGCTGGATGGACGGTCGGTTTTCCTGACTGGCGCACCCGGCGCAGGTAAAACGTATCTGTTGAACGAGTTTATCCGCCGCGCCCAGAAACAGGGCAAGAGCGTAGCCGTCACCGCCAGCACCGGCATTGCCGCCACGCACATTGGCGGCTCCACTATACACTCATGGTCGGGTTTGGGCATCCGAGACGTGCTGACGCCGTACGACCGGGAACGTCTGCGCAGCAACCCGGTGCTACTGAAGCGCTTTGTACATACCGATATTCTCATTATCGACGAAGTATCTATGCTGCATGGCAAACGTCTGGACATGGTAAATGAAGTCTGTCAGATGCTGCGCGGCAGCGATATGCCGTTTGGCGGGCTGCAAGTCATCCTGGTGGGCGATTTGTTCCAGTTGCCGCCAGTGAATCGTGGCAATGAGCCGGTAGACTTTGTGCATACCTCAGAGGCCTGGGCGGCGCTGAAGCCATCCATTTGTTACCTGAGCGAGCAGCACCGTCAAACAGGCGACCGGTTGCTGGATGTACTGGAAGCTATGCGCCGCGGCGGTATAGAAGACTGGCATGTGGCGGCGCTGCAAGAGCGTTTGGCGCACAAGCCGGCCGAGGGCGAGGCCATAACCCGCTTGTATGCGCACAACATAGACGTAGATGGCATAAACCAGCGGCACCTGACGGCGTTGCGGACCGACGCTATGACCTTTAAGATGGAAACGCATGGCAATGCTCGGCACGTGGAGTCGCTGATGCGCAGCGTGCTGGCGCCCGAAGTGCTGGAGCTGAAAGTGGGCGCCGAGGTGATGTTTGTGGCCAATAACTTTTCCCAGGGGTATGTAAACGGCAGCCGCGGCCGGGTGCTGGAATTTCGTGATGGCCGGCCGCTGGTGCAGCTGACGCATGGTCACAAAGTGGTGCGGGTAGATCCGCACAGCTGGAGCGTGCAAGAGGACGGCCGTAAATTGGCCGAAGCAGTGCAGCTGCCGTTACGGTTGGCGTGGGCCATTACCATCCACAAGAGCCAGGGCATGAGCCTGGACGCCGCCGAGATTGACCTAAGCAAGTCGTTCACGCCCGGCATGGGCTATGTGGCGCTGAGCCGTGTGCGATCGCTTGACGGGGTATATCTGACGGGTTTGAATGCTATGGCGATGCGCTTGCATCCAGCAATTTTTGAATTTGACGGTGTGCTGCGCGAAGCATCGTCGGCACTGGCTGCCGCCACCCCAGACGCGCCCGACGAGGCGCCCGAGCCGGCCAAGGACGACACACCGCCGCTACCTATAAACGAGGAGCTGCTGACCAAGCTAAAGATGTGGCGGCTAAAGCGGGCCCAGACCGACGGCATGCCGCCATATGTAGTAGGGCACGATTCGCTGCTAGAGGCACTGAGCGCCCGTCCACCCAAGAACCAGCAGGAGCTGCTAGCCATGCCCGGAATCGGCCAACGCAAGCTCGAGCGCTATGGCGCTGAGATACTGGCATTGACAAGACAATACATCAAAAACTGAGTGACCACGGGCATTGCCGTTGTGTAGCCGCTACGGTACTATCCATGGTGGAGGCATTTTCGTATGATTGTTACCAAGTTCACCCATTCGTGTTTGCTGGTGCAGACGGCCGGCCGGAATGCGCTGTTCGATCCGGGCATGTACAGTACGTTCGAGATAGATGAGCTGCCCGAGCTGCACGACATTTTTATCACCCACGCCCACCCCGACCATATGGATCTGGAGCGGATAAGACAGTTGCGGGCACGTTTCCCGCAGGCGCGGATTACCGCACCGGCTGATGCAGCCGCCATACTGGCCAGCGGTGGTATGGCCGGCGCCCAAACTACGCCGCCAGACGGCGTACGTTTGTTTGACGCGCCACACGAATCAATCCGCCCTTTTGCTGATGTGGATGCGCCGCAAGAATACGGCTACCACTACCTGGGTGCACTGTCCAACCCCGGCGATAGCCACAGTTTTAGCGAGAGTATGCCCGTACTGGCGTTGCCCGTACAAGGGCCGTGGGGATCAGTGGTTGGCGCCATGCAGGCCGCTATGGCGCTGCGGCTGCGTTATGTTATCCCGGTGCACGACTGGCACTGGAATGCGGCCGCCCGCCAGCAGCTGTATCAGCGCATGCAGGCACGATTTGGCGAGCAGGGCGTTATTTTCGTAGACATTACCGACGGCAAGCCGGTAACCATCGATGCCTAAAATGATGTAGTTTTTGCATACATAAATGCACGCACAGCCGCGGGGCAATCCGCGGCTGTTTCTGTGTAGCGTGGTGTTTCTTGTGAACAGGGTACCACTAGGTATTGTGTATAAGTGGCGCGACCGGTGAAATACTGTGGAAAAGTGGGGCAGTAATGGGGTGTGTGATGGGTCATGTTGGTATTGCAGTGGGTCGTTGTGGGTAGTATATTCATGGCAGTGGGTAAGGTAGGTAAGAAAGCCACTTAACTACTACAAAACAAAAACACCACTAGCAACTTAAGGAAAGTCATGGCCACGGTAGACTACTTCGAGCGAAAATTGGACGACAAGCGTCGGTTGACTATACCGACGGAATTGCGCGACAAGTTTTTGAGCGGGGCGGTTGTAACCAGAGGCTTTGGCAGGTATCTGCACCTCTACCCAAAAGATGTGTGGGATAACATGGTTGAGCCGCGCCTAGAAGGCGACATCCTGGACGAGCGCATTGCCGACCTGAACGTACAGTTCAGAATGGGCAAGATAGAAATGCCGCTGGATGGCAAACAAGGGCGCGTAACGCTGGAGCAGCATCTGCTGGACTATGCAGGTATCAACAAAGACGTTGTCGCTGTTGGGGTAGGCCGGTACTGGCGCCTGATGGCACCGGAGCAGCCCATGCAGTGACCCTTACGTTGCCGCTACAAAAAAGTTCTTTAACAATTCAGAAAATAGTCCGATTAGTTACTTCAAAAAACGTCACCCTTTTCTCTGACGCTCAGCTTGCAGCTTTGCGGTTCGGGAAGAGCAGGAGCGGCTCGCCTGTCAGGGCGAATGCGAATTTATTTCGCAAGCTCCGACGAGAAACCCTTTAGGGTGTCTCGTATGCGAGGTCAGCTAATCGGCAGCCAGCAAGTGGACCGGAGCGGGCACCACTATAAAAACCCACGTACTTTACTCTAAACACCTCCCAAAACTCCACCTCACACATAAGTCTCTCAAACTGGAAACCAACGGCTGTAAGAAGTTTTAGGATTTTTAAAATCTCGTTCGCTTTGTCGAACATCTTCCTTGCATACCACCGACGGTTTCACCTACAAAAACAAAAACAACAAAAAAACAAAAAGCTGACTGCTGATTAGGTGACCTTGCGGCGTCCGTACAAAAAATAGTACGTGCGCTAGAAAAACAAAAATTTCCTGCTTGCACTTTATTGGGTAAGCAGCAAAAATAAAAAGCAAGATGCACCAAAACGATATCCAATTGCACCTTCCAGTGTTACTGCATGAAGTGTTGCAGTATCTTGATCCGAGTCCAGGTGAATCGTACCTGGATGTAACGGCAGGATACGGCGGACACGCTAGTGCGGTACTAGAGCGGACCGGTAGTACAGACAAAGCGGTATTAGTAGACCGCGATCAACGTGCTATGGACGTCCTGACTGAAAAGTTCGGCGCATACGGAGCAAAGATCATGCACAATGATTTTTTAACCGCAACGCAACGGCTGATAGGTGAGGGCAGGGGGTTCGACCTGATACTGGCAGACCTAGGCGTATCGTCACCGCACCTTAACGAAGCAGCTCGAGGGTTCTCGATAGGAGCCGACGGCCCGCTAGACATGCGGATGGACCAAACCCAGCAACTGACTGCTGCGGATATCGTAAACCGATATTCACACGCTCAGCTTGCGGATATCCTGACACAGTATGGCGAAGAGCCGAAGGCAAAGCGGATTGCGACGTTAATCGTTGAAAACCGGCCCATCACAACCACAGTCGAGCTCGCCCGCATCGCAAGCCGTGCCTGGTCGGGGCACAGTAAAGTACATCCCGCAACGCGTACGTTCCAGGCAATCCGTATTGCCGTGAACAACGAATTAGCGCTACTGGAGCAGGGTCTGCCCCTATGGATGCAGCTACTGAATCCGGGTGGACGCATAGCCGTTATAAGCTTCCATAGCCTCGAAGACCGTTTGGTCAAAAAGGCGTTCAGCGAAGCCGGTGGTGACCGCTACGATGCAACACTTCGTTTGCTTACCAAACATCCTGTCACGGCAAGCGAAGATGAAATAGTTTTTAACCCGCGTGCAAGGAGTGCAAAACTCCGCGCCGCAGCGAAAATAAAAAAATAAAAAGAAAGGAACGAAGGCAATGCCAATTCCAGTAAAGGGACGTTCCAGCTCGTTCAAAATCCACGTACGCGTGGAAGAGTAGACGGCAATGGTATTAGCCGCCGGCGCCCTCAAAATTAGGGGCGTCTGCGGCGAAAGCCGCGCAAAAACAAACATAAAAACAGAAAGACCCATGCTATGACTTATTCAAGTGCGCTCAGCATGAGCCGCGGCCAATACGCCAGCCGGAACCAAAACGTCGTCAGTTTTGGCGTGCGCGAGCGTCGGCTTGGCCCTGTGAGCAACACTATTATTCTTATTGTTCTTACGTCACTGGTGGGCTTGTTGTACCTTACGCAAGTCACCAAGACAAACGCCTATGGATACCAGATAAATGACCTCCAGGCCAAGCAGGCGCAGCTGCAATCTGACCACGACAACTTGGCACTGGCTTCAGCCCGGCTTCAGTCGTTGAACCGCGTGCAGACCAGCTCCGTTGCCAGTACCATGGTACCGGTATCGCCTGAGGCAACCGTAACCGCTTCAAATTAATCCGCCCTAACGTTTCCGTGAATCCAACACTTCGCACCCGTATACCGAATAATAACCGGCCGTCCTCTGACGGCGGTGGTGCAGTGCATGCCGTAACCCGGATCCACGTGATATATGGCGTTTTGCTGGCGTTGATAGCGCTGTTTGGCTTGCGATTGTTTTATGTGCAGATTATCCGTTATGGCTACTACAAGAATGCCGCGCTCAGCGACCAACTGAAGCAATACGACATCCCGGCGTCGCGCGGCATCATCGAGGCGCACGACGGCAACCAGATTATACCCATCGTCTTGAACCAGGAGTTGTTTACGCTGTATGCTGACCCCACATACGTAAAACAACCCGACCAATCGGCCGATAAGATTACCGCCATTATCGGCGGCGACAGCGGCAAATATGCCGATCTGATGCGTACGCAGGGCACGCGCTATGTGGTGCTGGCGCGCAAGCTGACCGACACGCAAAGCAAACAAATTTTGGGGCTGAAGATACCAGGAGTGGGTACGCAGGGGCAAGATTATCGCACCTACCCGCAGGGCACACTGGCGGCACAAGTGTTGGGTTTTGTGGATACCGAAGGCAACGGGCAATATGGCCTGGAGCAGGCGCTCAATGGCCAACTTTCGGGCAAACCGGGGAAGGTGAAGGCAGTAACGGACGTATATGGAGTGCCGCTGGCTGCCACCAAAGGCAACACCGAAACTGCGCCCCAGAACGGTGACAACATCGTAACCACCCTGAATCTGCCCATGCAGGCGCATCTGGAGCAGATCCTAGCAAACGAATATACCAAGACTAAGTCCAAGGGCATCAGCGCGCTGGTAATGGATCCCAACACGGGCCAGGTCAAGGCCATGGCCAACTACCCGTCGTATGACCCAGCAAATTACCAAAACGTTATAGACCCCAGCATTTTCCAAAACGGCACCGTATCGAACGCCATCGAGCCGGGCTCTACTATGAAAACGCTTACTACCTCAGCCGCACTTGACCAGGAGGTCATCCAGCCAGATTCAACGTTCTACGATCCGGCACATTGGGTAATAGACGGCTTCAATATCACCGACATCGAAGAAGATGGCGGCGCCCGCCAACAGAGCGTGGCCAGCACACTGTCGTTATCGCTCAATACCGGCGCGACCTGGATGCTGATGCAGATGAGCAAGCCCGGCGGCACCGATATAAACGGCCATGGTATTACCGCCTGGCACGACTATATGGTGAGCCGTTTCCGTCTGGGCGAGCCAACGAATATCGAGCAGGGCTACGAGTCAAGCGGTGTGGTGCCGGATGACAACCTGTCTACCCCGGCGATAGACCTGACATACGCCAACACTTCGTTCGGCCAGGGCGTGCAGGTAACCGCGCTGCAGATGGCGGCGGCGCTGTCCAGCGTGCTCAATGGTGGCACGTACTATCAACCGACACTGATAGACCAGATCGTTCATGCCGACGGCACGACGACCCCGAACAGGCCGAAAGTGGTAGGGCGGCACGTGGTACAGAGTAACATCGGCAGTGAACTCATTCCGCTAATGGAAGGCGTGGTAAGTAATTACTACCACGAGGGCTTCAGCTACATGACATTCCCCGCGGGCTATATCGTAGGCGGTAAAACCGGCACGGCACAGATTGCTGATCCAAATGGCGGCTACTACAAGAATAAATATAACGGTACCTATCTGGGCTTTATCGGCGGCAATTCGCCACAATATGTGGTTGCGGTGTTTAATATCGAGCCGAATGTGGCCGGGTATGCTGGATCGAATGCCGGCCAGCCAGTTTTCGGCGACATCGCCCACATGCTGATAGACAACTCGTTTGTGACGCCTAAGTCGTAGGCGTGTATAATATGAGGCAAGGAACAATTAAGAAAGAAATAAGGCTTACGACTATTTTATGACTGCCGGAACGTTGCATGTTACACTGCTCGATAGTACCCTGGTTCGTATCTTAGTTTTAGGCTTTCTGGGCTTTTTGCTCAGCACCATCTTGACGCCGCTCTACACAACGATTGCATACAAGCGCGAGTGGTGGAAGCAGCAGCGCACCGAGGCTTGGAGCGGCGGCACGGCCACCGTGTACAACAAGCTGCACGCCGCCAAACACAAGCGGCATATACCCACCATGGCAGGGCTAATATTTATCCTGTCCGTAGCCATCGTAACGCTTATTGCCAATCTTAGCCGTGGCCAGACCTGGCTGCCGCTGGCAGGTATGGTGGCGGCTGGCGGGGTGGGGTTGTTGGATGACCTCATGAACATCCGCGGCTCCAGCAGTATTGCCGGTATGCGCGCCAAAACCAAGTTTGCGCTCCATAGCCTGGTGGCTGTGGTGGGCGGCTGGTGGTTCTTCGACAAGCTGGGCGTAACGCATGTGTATGTGCCGTACTTCCACGATATTTACTTGGGCGTATTTGTAGTAGTTTTATTTGCGATTGTGGTGATTGCCACGGCACATGCGGTGAACATTACCGACGGCCTTGACGGTCTTGCCGGTGGGCTGCTGGGCATGTCGTTTCTTACCTATAGTATTATCTGTGCTATCGAGGGCAAATACGCCTTAGCGGCATTCTGTATGACGGTGGTAGGCGCCATCCTTAGTTATACTTGGTTTAATATCTTTCCGGCGCGGTTTTTTATGGGCGATTCGGGCGCCTTTGCGTTGGGCACGGCGCTCGGCATCATAGCCATGCAAACCAACACGGTGTACGTGTTACCGGTAATCGGAGCTGTGTATGTCATGGAAACAGGTTCGGTGATCATCAATCGTCTATCAAAGAAGCTGCGCCATGGCAAGAAAGTGTTTTTGTCTTCACCGATCCATCATCATTTCGAGGCTATCGGTTGGCCCGAAACCAAGGTGACGATGCGGTTTTGGATTCTAGGCCAGATATCTGCGATTCTTGGGCTGCTACTGTTCTTAATCGGCAAGTACGCCTAAAGCAGGTAGACAGTGGGGCCGCGATCTACAGCCACTAACGGGAGAGCGGTGAACAACGGGTTGCGCTCGCTGCGTCGTCCGTCGTCTGGTAGTACGTTCGATTCGTCGCGCCGGCACCGCCCAGATTACTGGCTGCTGGTCATCACGGCAATTTTGTTGGCGGTGGGTCTGATCGTTATTTTTTCTATTAGCCCGGCGCTGAGCGCAGTATCTCGATCCAGCAGTAATTTTTATACCGTGCGCCAGCTGATTGCAATCGCCTTGGGGTTAGTAGCACTGGTGGTTGCTGCTCAGGTGCCGCTGGACAAGTGGCGCCAGTGGGCGAAGCCACTCATGGCATTTGCCGCTGGGGCAACGCTCCTGGCGCTGGTTATGCCCGTAAACCCTAATTATCCGGCACACCGCTGGGTGCGCCTGGGCAGCTTGTCGTTCCAGTCGGTGGAGTTATTGAAATTCGCCGTGCTGGTGTGGCTGGCGGGTATGTTGGCTACTGGCATCGGCAATGGAACGATCCGTGACCTAAAGAGAACGCTGCGGCCAGTAGGCATAGTGTTGGGCGTGATATTGGTAATTGTGGCTGGTGTACAGAGCGACCTGGGCTCTACGGGTGTTATCCTGCTGATTATGGGAGCCATGCTGTTTGTGGCTGGCATGCCCTTGAAGCGTCTGCTGTTTATATCAGGTATTATCGTGCTGTGCTGTGCCGTGTTGGTAGCCCTGATGCCGTATCGGCGTGACCGCCTGATGACCTATCTACATCCATCGTCCAACTGCCAAAGCAGTTCTGGCTATCAAGCCTGCCAGGCGCTGATTGCCGTAGGCTCGGGCGGCATGGCCGGATTGGGTTTGGGCAGCAGTGTGCAGGCGTATGGCTATCTGCCGGAGGCGGCAAATGACTCAATCTTTGCTATCTATGCCGAAAAGTTCGGTTTTATCGGCTCGGTGGTGTTGCTGGGCGTGTTTGTCGCGCTGTTTGTGCGCATCAAGCAGATAGCGGAGCGTGCGCCTGACAACTTTAGTCGGTTGCTGGCCGTAGGCATCTTCACGTGGTTCAGTGTACAGTCGCTGGTGAATATTGGCGCCATGATCGGCGTATTGCCCCTGAAGGGCATTACGCTGCCGTTCGTCAGCTATGGCGGCACTAGTATTATCTTCGCATTGGCGGCTATTGGGGTGCTATTTCAGATTTCACGTTATACAACGTATGACAGGCAACGTAACGGAGGAATGGCGCATGCGGGTAGTATTGACCGCCGGCGGCTCAGGGGGGCACATAACGCCGCTCCTGGCAGTCGCGACTGAATTGAAAAAGTTGCGGTCGGATATCCAAACGGTGTATATCGGCCAAAAAGGCGACAAACTGGGTGATGTGCCGGCGGCGCATAGCGCCATAGATGAGGTATACATGGTTCGTGCAGGAAAATTCCGGCGCTACCACGGGGAAGGGTGGCGGCAGCTGTTCGACCTGGAGACTCAGGGGAAGAATATTCGTGACGCCATCTGGGTGTTGATAGGGATTTGGCAGAGCTATTGGCTGATGCGTCGTCTGAAGCCACGGGTAATTTTTACCCGTGGCGGCTTCGTAAGTGTGCCGGTGGCGCTGGCAGGGAAGTTGAACGGCGTGCCCTACATCACCCACGATTCAGACAGTATGCCTAGTCTGGCAAATCGTATTATCGCACGCTGGGCGGCCCTGCATGCCGTATCATTGCCGGTAGATCTGTATCCATACCCACGTGACAAGACCGTGATGGTCGGTATACCCGTCAGTGACGCATTCGTACCGGTTACGCAAAAATTACAACATACGTATCGTAAGGAACTGGATCTCGATGCGTATGAGCAGATAGTATTGGTGACGGGCGGCGGTAATGGTGCCGCACAGTTGAACCGGGCTGTGGTGCATAATGCGAACGCATTAATGGAACGCTACCCAAGGCTTGCTATCGTGCACATTGCCGGTCGATCGCTTGAGGAACATGTAGCCAAATCCTACGATGACCTGCACTTGGGCGAGGCGCGCAAGCGAATACTGGTAAAAGGCTTTGTGACCGATCTGTATCGCTATAGCGGCGCGGCAGATGTGATCATTGCCCGCGGTGGTGCCACTGGCATCGTGGAGTTTGCGCAGCAGCACAAAGCCTGCATTATCATCCCGGCAAAACAGCTGGTATGGCAGGAGCACCATGCTAAGGTTATGCAAGGCCTGGACGCCATCGTATACTTAGGAGAAGACGAGTCGAACCAGAAGAATCGCCTGGGCCTAGCCATCCAGGAACTGCTGGATCACCCCGATGTGCGCCATAATTTGGGCGCAAAGCTATCTACCCTTGCACGTCCGGATGCAGCAAGACACCTGGCAATGGTATTATTAGAACAGGCACAAGCGAAATAATTAGTAGCTTTCGCGGATACTGTCTAAACAAACATTGCTATGTATATGCCATTCCGAAAAAAACCGGCTCCTGACGGACGGCGGCGCGCTGCCATGGCCAACCGGCCACAGGTATATTCGTACCACGCCAGCCGCTCCACCGTGCCGGCGCCAACCGGCCGGCAAACCATGCGGCCGGTACTGACTAAGCGTCAGGCGTCGCAGGCGCTATCGTATTCGCTGCGCCGTTTTGGGGCGATTGCGGTGCTGGTGGCGGTAGTCATAAGCGCCGTGAGCGTACTGGCATTGACACCTGACCCCAAGGTACAGCCGTTGAATGCTCAGCAGAGCGATTTTTTGCAGCCTATGTCTGCATACCAACAGGCGGCAGCCAAGCTGTTGGGGTCGTCGCCGGCCAACCGCACCAAGCTTACTGTGGACACTGGTGCTATCAGCGCTGCGCTGCGCCACCAGTTTCCGGATCTTGCAGTCGTGTCGGTAAAATTGCCGCTTATTGGGCACCGCCCTGTTATCTATATAGAGCCCGTGCAGCCTGTCTTGGTGCTGTCTACGCTGCACTCTGGCATGTTGGTAGTGGCTGCTGATGGCCGGGTGGCCGGTACCGCCGATGCAAGTACCGCCAAGCAGTTGCAGGTGCCGCTGGTGATTGACCAAAGCGGAACCCCACTGAGTGTTGGCCAGGCCGCATTGCCTAGCAGCGCAGTATCGTTTGTCCAGGCTGTGGTATATCAGCTGCAGCAAAAACAGATTGGGGTCGTATCGTTTACGCTGCCACCGGACAGCAGCGAGCTGGACGCCGCTATAACAGGGGTGCCGTACTTCGTAAAGTTCAATCTGCAGAACGCCGCCAGCACACAGCAACAGATTGGTACGTTTCTGGCTGTGCGCCACTACCTGCAAGGGCAGGGCACCCAACCTGCGCAGTATATAGATGTGCGCGTGGACGGCAGGGCGTACTACAAGTAGCCGTTTTAGTTGGTGTCCGTAAAAGGAATCCGCCAGATGGCATTGCAAGAGAGAAAAGCATGGGTGATTTAGAAATCCCCCGACTCCGCTCTACCCTGTGTTCGTAAAATGTTCATATGTATTTTGTATATGCACGGGCCTAAGAAAAAATATATTTTTATATCAAAGTATGCAAATGTCAAAAATTGGGAAATGGCGGAGTAGGGAGAGCAGGTAGTAAAAAATATAATAAAGTACTAAAAATGCAAAAAAGCAAGTTTTCACGATAAAACTGTGGAAAAGTCAAATGTGTAAAATGTGCAACACAGGAGCTGGTACAATCGTGCTGCGGCAGGCACCAGCGAGACTTAGATGGGGATCGCGGTCGGTGGTGTTACTGCGCATGCATACGAATGAATATGCAATTGCTGGAAAGTCCCCTGTTCCGGCGTGGAATAGGCAGGTGTTCTTATACATCGATAATGCCTGTATTTGAGTCGTAAAATATACATTGTGCGACATGAAATGTATAGCTCGTTTTGTGCGGTGTGCACGCTTACCCGCCGGCCGCCGCGTGGCTTTTTGGCCTGCCGCGGTGTTTGTTTTTGTGCTGCCCCATCACCACGCGCTCATAGTCATGTTTATTGGCTGGCTTGCGGCTAATGTTCGTGTGCTCGGCCGTCCAGTCGGTCCAAAATGCCACCTCTGTATAACAGATGCGAACATCTAGCAAATGTTCGCAAAATGTTTACATGTTTCAACTTTCTACCCTGCCCAATGCCACGCATGGCTGCCGCAATAAAAAGGGCTGGTTTTAACCAGCCCTGTTGAGTCTATTGTTGTTCGGGGAGCGGGTTATTTTGGTAGTAATAGTAATCAATCCCCAGATTGTACAGACGTTCCCACTCCTCGTCTGACATGTCAGAATCGACGCCAAGAGTGTCTGCAACAAAGTCGCCTATCTCGTTATAGCGCGCTATATCTTCGTCTGATTCTGGTTCGGGAGCGCTATTGCCTGGAGATTCGTATGCCATGGATAATTTTTACCACACACAGACGAGTCTGACAATAGCAAATCTAATAACACAAAACCCTGCGTTTTATTGTTGGTATGTTTTAGGCTTCGGTGGTTTGGGTTTTGGCTGGAGCTGCTTCGGTAGTGGGTGTGGGGGCCTCTACGGACTCTGTGAGGGCGTAGGTGGCCTTGGAGACGCGCTTGAACTGTGGTTTACCCTGCAGGTTCAGCAGAATAGTAGTCTCTTTTACGTAGCGCTTTCTTAGTACACGCTTTACGATTTCGTCGCGGTGCAGTGGCTCGCCAGCTTCGCGCAGGACTTGGGTGATGATGTCGGATACGGTTCCCCGCTGGTAGCCCCACTCTTTCAGGGCGTAAATACCGCGGCCGATAAGTACAAAGCGGTCGTCTTTGATAAGCTCGTTGTGAATAGCCTGGGTAGTGACATCTTTGCGCTTGAATTCGGACTGCTTGATGGCGTCGGCGATTTCGTTGAAGTGCATGTGGCGGGCGCCTTGGCTGAGGATGACGTAGATTTTGTCGCGGATGTTCTTGGGGTTGACCATAGGCCAACGGATAAGGCCCCAACGGTCGTTGAGGGTAGCCAGGTGCTTGGAGGTGTGCGCCAGCGCCTTGGCGTGTTTGGGGTTGGATAGGCCGGCCTTGGTGGCAATGGTTTCAATAGGTGCGGCTTCACCGCCCTTTTTGATGACGTCAATAAGGTTGGCCACCAGCTTTTTGAGCTGTTTTTCGTCGTGCAGGTCGGCACGGGCAACACAGAGGTGAAAGTCGTTGTCTTCGTCTATGACCACTAGCTGCGGGCACATGCGCGCCAGGAAGGCCAGGCGTGACTGCTCATCACGGGAGTTGTTGGTGGCAATCTTGGCGGTAAGCGTGCTGATGCAAGCAACGCCGCCTAGGCTTTCTAGTTCGGCAGTCAGGCGCGTCTGTATATCGGCGATATGGGGAACCTCGCCCTGCTCTGCTGCGGCGCGCAAACGGTGCATGACGGATTTTTCCAGCTGTCGCACACGCTCGCGCGTGATGCCTAGTAGCTCGCCGATCTGCTCCAGGGTCTCTTTGCGTTCAAACAGGCCGTAGCGGCGGGTAATAATTTCCCGTTCCCGTTCGCGTTCTACAGTGGCAGCCAGGACGTCTCTGACGATAGATTCGGTTTCAAGTGGTGGTACTGTAGCCTGCTTCGGCATCCCAAACTCCTGTCTCAGTGACAATGATTTAGAGTAATTATAAAACCTAACTTAGTGAAAGTCAAGTATAGGATTCACTTACAATATTGTAACACAATAAATAGCGCGTGCGGCGACTATATGTTGTGAATATTGTCTAAAACATAACGTAGCATGAGTATTTGAGATGAAGTGCGGCTATTTGCTGGCGCGTTTGCGGCGGAAGCCGCCGCGGCGCTTGGCTGGTGCGGCCTCGAGCAGCTTTTTGCAATCATCTTCGGTGAGGGCTTCGGGTTTGGCATCTTTGGGCAGGCGGGCATTCTTTTTGCCATCGGTAACGTACGGGCCGTATGGGCCATTGAGTACCTGGATACCGCCGGGAAATCCATTGATGAAGCGCTTGGCGTCTTTCTCTAGCTTGGCTGCGTATAGCTCGCGTGCTTCGGGTTCGGTGATGGTGTGGGGATCAAGCGGCTTAATTGACACGTAGGTCTTGCCTATTTGGATGTAGGGCCCAAAGCGGCCGATGTTGGCTTTGATGTCGTCGCCTTGCTCTGTTTTGCCCACTAGGCGCGGCAGCTTGAACATCTCTAGTGCCTGCTCCAGGGTGACGCTGGTAAGTGTGGTGCCGGCTGGAAGCGGTGCGAATTCTGGTTTTTCTTCGTCTTCGGTGGCGCCGCGCTGCAGCATGGGACCGTAGCGGCCAAAGCGGGCGATGATGGGCTTGCCGGATTTGGGGTCGGCACCCAGTTCGCGTGCCTGCGAGCTTTCGGCGCGGCTAATGACGCCTGCGGCCTCGATCAGCTTGTGAAATGGGCCATAAAAGCCGGCCAGCATAGCATGCCATACCATCTTGCCGCGGGCGATTTCGTCGAATTCTTCTTCTACGTTTGCGGTAAAGTTGTAGTCTACTACGGTGTTGAAGTGTTTGGTTAGGAAGTCGTTTACTACGGCGCCGCTGGGGGTTGGCACTAGTTTGCCTTTGTCCGCGCCGGTTTTTTCGGTGATGGTATCACGCGTGACGGCGCCATTTTTGAGGACAAGACGGACGGTAGGCCGCTCTACGCCTTCGCCTTCTCCGCGTACGACGTAGCCGCGGTTTTGGATGGTGGAGATGATGGTAGCGTAGGTGCTGGGGCGGCCAATGCTAAGCTCTTCTAGTTTTTTGACTAGGCTGCCTTCGCTGTAGCGCGCTGGCGGGCGGCTGAACAGCTGTTGAGCGACGGCCTCAGCCAGCGACAGGGTTTGACCGCTGGCAAGGGGCGGCAGAATGCTGTCTTCGCGCTTGGCGTAGTCGTAGACGCGTAGGAAGCCGTCGAATACGATAACCTCGCCCTTGGCTTCAAATACTTCTTTGGCGCCGCTGATGGTAATAGTGGCGGTGGTACGCTCCATCTTGGCGGCAGCCATTTGCGTGGCCAGCGTGCGCTTGCGGATGAGTTCGTACAGGCGTTGTTCGTACGGGTCGTCGCTGGCGCGTTCTAATGATGCGTCGGTGGGGCGGATGGCTTCATGGGCTTCTTGTGCACTGGCGGATTTGGTTTTGTAGGTACGGTACTGATGGTATTCGTCGCCATAGGTGTTTTTGATGTAGCCGGTCATAGCGCCTAGGGCGACGCTGCTGAGGTTGACGGAGTCGGTACGCATGTAGGTGATCTTACCGTCCTGGTACAACTTTTGAGCGGCGCTCATGGTAGCTTTGACGGAGAATCCCAGGCGGGCGGCAGCCTCTTGCTGTAGAGTGCTGGTAGTGAATGGCGCTGCGGGGTTGCGGGTGCCGGGTGCTTTTACGACGTCGCTGACGGTAAAGGTGGTATCTTTGATCTTTTCCAGGAAGGCTTGCGCTTCGGCCTCGGTGGCAAAACGCTGCTTCAGTTCACCGCTGACGGTTTCGCCGCTGGGTACGGTAAACTGGCCGGTAATTTTGAAGGATATTTCTGCCTGGAAATCTTCTATTTCGCGTTCGCGCTCGACGATCAGGCGGACAGCCGGGGACTGTACGCGGCCGGCCGAACGGCCACCAGGCACCTTACGCTGCACTACGGGTGACAGCTCGAAGCCTACCAGGCGGTCCAGGATGCGGCGTGCCTGTTGGGCATTTACCAGGTTGAAGTCGATGGTGCGCGGGCTTTCCAGGGCGTGCTCTATGGCCGGCTTGGTAATTTCATGGAAGACGATGCGCGGCGTTTTTTTGGCGTCCAGCTTCAATACCTCGGCCAAATGCCAGGCGATGGCCTCTCCTTCGCGGTCTTCGTCGGTTGCGAGGTATACGGTTTCGGCGGCCTTGGCGGCTTTCTTCAGCTCGCTGATCAGCTTCTTTTTCTCGGGATCTACTTCATAAGTGGGCGCAAAGTTGTGCTCGATATCTACCGGCGGTTTGCCATCCTTGCCCTTTTTGGTGGGGATGTCGCGGATGTGGCCTACGCTGGACATAACAGTGTAATCGCCGCCAAGAAATTTCTTGATGGTTTTGGCTTTGGCGGGGCTTTCTACGATAACGAGGTTTTTAGACATGCTCTACATCTTTAGCGCACTTATATGAAAAATGCAACAAATATCCTTTATTAGTTATTTTTTAAAAATAATTTTTGCCTACTTTGTAGCCGATCCAAACGCCGACCAACGAACCAACGGTAGATAATAGGATACTCCATCCGCCCACCCAATTGCCATGGTCAAATATGCCGCCTACGAAGCCGCCGAGGACGCCGCCTATGGCAATGCCAAGCCAAATCATGAGCTTCATACAAGATACTATACCATTGCCGCGTGTCCGTCATGCCTTGAGTTCCTGTGCTTCTGTTGCATCTCCTTGTAGTGTTCTTGTCTGGCCAAGAACCAAGCCACCTACTTTTGCCTTCATACAAGAACCAAGCCACATGTTCCGCTGTGCCTAACAGGCACAGCGTGCTACTTTTTGCCATCGCGCAAAAAGTAGCCAAAAACGCTAGGCCGTCTC
>DASTXH010000040.1:0-53426 GCA_035758575.1 Saccharimonadales bacterium (SeqCode) | reverse complement strand
GGCATGCGGAACACACCTGGCGGGTGTGTTCGTACGTTCTACAACTTCCTTCGGCGGCGTGAGCTCTGTCTGAGGAGCCGAGCGACGAGTTGTTGGGCCGGTTGTAGAACGTATCAACACACACCCACGTGGGTGGAGCTAACCTTGATCTTTTGGATACTTTTCTATCAAGAGAAAAGTATCTGGTCGGTTCCCGCCAGAGGGAACAAGACAGAAGAAACAGCAAAGACAGCAAAGAGCACGCTGTGCCTGGCGGCACAACGGAAGGTATGGTTAAGAGGCTAAACCGAGGATAGGCTGCACTGCGCTGTCGGCGTAACCGAGACGGCTACATGCTTGTCGCGAGTTGCACGATTTGGCTGGTGCTGAGGCTGCCGCCGGTGTCCAGACGGTACCAGATGTTGTTGTTCACCCAGGTGGCACTATTGTTGCCGTAGGTATAGATAGTGCTGCCGGCTGATTCTATGGTGTTGTACGTGGAACCGGCATTTGGATTTACGAAATTGTTGAGAAGCGCGCTACTGTCCCATTTGGTGGCGACTTGCGTGATAGTGAACGTACTGTTGGTTTGCGCGTCGCTGTAGTTGACCGTAACCGAGCCGGGTGCGTAGGCAAACTTGCCGATAGCAAAGCCGGCGGGCTGCCATTTGGGCAGCGTGGCACTAATGCCAGCGCGCGATGAAACAAGCCGTAGTTGGATGGCCGTGGCGTTTTGGTAGGCAATAAAACCTACGATCAATAGGATTGCCAGGCTGGATGCGGCAATGCTCAAGGCGGTGCGGCCTTTGTGCGTCTTTTTGGTTTTGCCCTTTTTGATGAGATGGTATGGCTGTTTGTGACTGGTGGCTTGGGCCAGTGCCCGCTCGAAGATGTCGGCTGATGGCTGTTTGGGTGCTGTAGCCTTTGTGACGGGTGCTGCCGGCGTATTGCCTGCCTGCATGCGCGGCTGGGGGCTGGCGGCAACAGCTGCAACTGTTGCTGGGGTTCGGGTGACCGGCCGAGCCACACGTGTTACCGGGCGGGCAAAGTTGAGGGTATCGAAGTGGCGGACAAGCTTACTGTGTGGAACATGGTGTGCCCGCTTGAGACGGCCTTGGTCTATAGACAAAGCGGCGAGCTTTGGCTCAACGGCAAGCGCAGGCTGTTTGACAAGCGCCCCGGTGTGGCTGGCGGTTTTGGCTTGCTTCTTGAATGAATCGCCCGGCTTGCGTACGGCACTGCGCATGAGGGTTTTGGCGTGCTGCGGTTGATGGGCGGATACGTGCTTAGGTTGCACGCGTGTGACGTTCGGATGGACAGGAGAGGCTGGCTTGGGTTGCTTAGCAATAACAGGAGCGGGTGCCTGCGTCGTGTGCTGGCGCCCAGCACTAACGGCATTGGTAGCCGGCCGGACGAAATCTAAGGCAGTGCCCTTGGCGGGCGTAGCGTGCCGCGGCTCTTCGTCATTACTTAGTAATTTGCCGGTTATGGCGTCGTACTTTTTGCCGTTCAATTCAATAACGGAAGTCATTGCCGCCCTTTCCGGCGTCCCCTGCCTCGTACTCCGCGGTGCCCGTTTCCCTCATGTTTCTCTTTATGTCCCCGGTTGTGTTTATGTAAGGATGCCTTTATCTTAAACCCTCTTGCCTATATCGTGCAAGTGGCTCCATAATAGTGGCGAGGCTAGATTTTACTCGAGGTTTGCGGCGTTTTTGTCCGCACCGTAAAAAGGAAATATACCCAAATGGAAACGCTTAATTATATGGACCCCAAGCAGCGCCGCCGGCAATTTACCCGCCTTATGACGGGCTATGCGCTGATTGGGTGTGCCGTACTGCTGATGTCGCTGGTGCTGCTATTTGTGGCGTATGGGTACGGCTACAAAAACGGCCAGGTGATCCAAAACGGCTTGGTGTTTCTATCGAGCACACCCCATCCCGCCCAGGTGTACGTAGACGGCAAGTTAAACCAAAGCGCCACCAATACGCGGCTTACCTTGCAGGCCGGCGCACATAGTATCGATTTGAAACGGACGGGTTACCGCGACTGGCAGCGTTCTATTGTGGTTTCTGGCGGCGTCGTTTCGTCGTATACGTATCCGTTTTTGTTTCCGTCGTCGCTTACCACCAATACGCGGCAGACGTACGCCACCGCACCGCAGCTGGTAACGCAAAGCCTGGATCGTCGCTGGCTGTTGGTGGCCCGGCCGGGTTCAATCTCTTCGTACGATATGTACGACCTTAATAATCCGAAACAAGAGCCGGTGGTGCTAGCTATTCCGGCTAGCCTTTTGGCGGCCGGTACCTCCCAAAGTATGACGGCAATCGCCTGGGCGGGTGATAACACCCACCTTCTCTTGAAGCATACGTACGATAGCAAGATTGAATATATTTTGGTTAATCGTACGGCAGCCGAACAATCGGTGAACCTTACGAGAACGTTGACACTGCCGGCGGCGAACATCGACGTGCGTCTCAGCAATGCCAAATACGATCAGTATTTGGTTTTTGACACTGCCGCCCACACCGTGGCGCGGGCGTCGCTGGGCGAACCGCAGCCGGTGCCGTATCTTACTAACATTTTGGCGTTTGATGCCTACGGCTCGAACATTGTTCTGTATGCCAGTCCTGATCCAGCTGACTTGGCCAAGGTGGATATTAACTACACCGACGGCAGCAATACCTATACCATACGCCGTGCGGCCGCTAGTACGACGTATTTACTGAAGCTCGATTCGTATGGCGGCAATATGTACGTGGCCATGGCAGCGGCCAGCGAGAGTATCGCCTATGTATATCAGAATCCGGCTGCACAGATTGCTAACCAACACCTTGGTGTGGCTGTTCCTGCCGACGTATTTAGCATTACCTCGCCCGACTACGTCAGCTCATCGCCCAGCAGTCAGTATATTGCGTTTGAGCATGGTGCTAATTTTGTGGTGTACGATGACGAGAACCAGCAGGGCTTTACGTACACCGTACCGGCTAACATGGACTCACCTCAGACGCATGCTTCGTGGATGGATGGTGCCCGCCTGGCATACGTCAGCAGTGGCCAACTGACGGTGTTCGATAACGACGGGCAGAACCGGCAGGCGCTTGTGCCGGCCGATGCGGCCTACCTGCCGTTCTTTGATCCGAACTATAAGTTTGTATATACGTTCGAGCCTTCGGCTAGCAATAGGGCAAATGAATTGCTTGCCAGTACGTCACTACGGACGCCGGCTGACCAGTAGGTGACCCCCCCGTGCCCGCGCGGTGAGGGGCTGAGGCATGTGCGGGTAGTAACAAGGGCGGATTGTCTGGCTGCTATGTCAGCGGATAGGTTGCGCGCAGTGACGTGAGTTGGTCATGCAGCCGTGCTTCTTTTTTGCGAGATATTTTTTCATTATCGAGTTGTTGCCACACTGGCTGGGTGCGTGCGGCGCGCCAGCCGAGTGGATCTCCGTACGGGTCTTTGGGCATCGGCGTGAGTATCTCGGCGATACCTTCTTGAATTGCACGTATCTTGTGCATTTTCTTTACGAGGAGGTCGTGTGCATGTATTGTTTTGATTATCTGAGTGTCGCAGTGCCGTATCGTAAATTGGTAGTCAGGTATGTAATCTCTGTCGGGGTGTTCCGGAGGTAACCCCGACAGCTTTTCTATCCCGTCCACTATTGCTTGTTTGTGGTTGCGCAATGCAGCTAACTTTGTTTGCTGCTGCTGTTGTACTTCCTCCCAATGCTGCAACGTTTCAGCCTCCTCGTAGGTGACGCTGAGCATCGTATAGGTTAGTTGGTCTAAGTAATCCAGCAGTATGCCCGTTTCGGCGTCGCGGAGTGCAACATCGCACTGTTCTTCCGTGAGACCAAGGCCGTCGGGCGAGCATAGGCCGTGGTGTAATCCGCGGAGCGCCTGTTCGTTTCCGTAGATATGTCTACGGGGCTTTACGAGTTCACCCCATGTGTTGCCGTATCCCGCATAGTCCCAATCTACGACAAAGCCGTTTGCCAGCATATTGGGCGGTCGCAGGTCGCCATGAATAAGATGGGGAAGCATGCGTGCGCCGCCCATGTCTTGGTATACCACCGCCATGGCTTGCTTAATCATTTTGGTGTTTATCCCTAACGGAAGTTCTGTGGCCTGCATCGCAGATATCGCAAATTCTTGGAGCGCAAGCATATGATTCAGGTATTCAGAAAAACTACCCCAATGGGCAATCTCTCCACCTTGAGCGCTGCCGTATTGTCCGTAGGGGATACGAGTGTATGGGTATGCTATGGATACGCTCGTTGATTGCAGCTTTAGCATGATACGCCCTATCTGTGCGTAGACGTACTCGTAGGCTTTTTGTCGTTCGGGCCCCGGTGGTTGCGCGTTTGGTCTTTGAGCGCTGGGTCGCGGCAGGTTTCCTGGTGCAAGTGCTGATTCTCATATATGGCGTCCTCGTCGATACTCGTATAGTTGGACGGCTCGTGCCAAGCCGTCGCTTGGCGGGCATCAATCGCATTGATATCGTCGCGCAGTGGGAGCCCGTCTCTAAAATTCTTCGAGTATTCATGAACAAGATATGAGTTTCTGTATGCAAGGCCCATATAGTAGCTAGTAGCGCCAGCGTTAAAACAGCCAGTGCCAGAAGCGGCTGAGGAGTGTGGGGCCATTACCAGGCAGCTGCGTGTTGGCAGGCATCGTAACCGTGGCGCTGGTGTTGGAGCCGCCGGCATCGGTGGACGGATCGGGGCTGATCTGGTCACCCATCACTACCAGGCGGTGTAGGCTGGTACCCGGCGGATCACAGGTGATGAGCGTGGCGGTGGCGGCGTGCCCGGCAACATTGTTCAGAACATTTACATCGCTGGGATCGACGATGGTCTTGCTGAACACCTTGTAGATGTATACTTTGCTGTTGTAAGTGATGTAAAAGGTATCGCCCGGCACCAACTCGTGCAGTAATACAAAGGCGAACTTGTACTTGCCGGGGTTGAAGATGTTGTTGCTGGAATGCCCGAAAAATGCAGTATTTCCCTGCTGCCCCGGCATGACCGTCGTTGGGTAATGCACGATGCCATTCTCGAGCGCGGTTTCTATGGTGGCCTCGTTGGTACTGGTCTGGCTGTAGTCGGCTGGTATCTCTAGGTGGATCTTGGGGATGATGATCTCGGGCGTGCTGCCGGCGGCGATGGCCGACGGGTCAATAATAATCGGCGTGGCGCCTACGTCGCGGCTGGGCTGGATGAACGGGGCGATGACTACTTCGTTAAAAAAGCCGAATAAGAAGATAACCAGTGCAATAAACCCAACGCTCAAGCCAAATAAGATGGATTGTATATGATGTTTGGCAGTGAGTTTGCCGCCGGCAGATACCTTGTGGCGGATAGCGCGCTTAATCTCGGCGGCACTGCGTTTGTTGGGTAAACTGCGACCGGTGGCTGGAACTTCGTGCGTACCAACTATGGCCGTAGGTGTGGCGGGTTTTGGCTGGGTGTACGCCTGCGATAGGGCTGGCGTGTGCATGGCCGGGCGCGGTGATGCCGCTGCAGGGGCGGCGTTTGTTGCCGCTTTTTGTTGGCCGCTATGCGCGTCGTTGGCCGCATAAAACTCTTGCCATACTTCGTATTTTCCGGCGTCCGGCAGGCGGGTGTAGTAGTCGTGCCAAGCGGTTTGGATGTCGGCCAAGCTGCGGCCGCTGGTGCTCAGCTCGTACATGAACTGTTGGTGTTTGCTGCGCTGTGCTGCCGGTTCCGCTTCTACCTTCTTTTCTTCTTCCAGAGGGTCGGGTTCTTCGGCGTAGATGCGCGCCAGCTTCTGGCGGATAAGGTCGGCTGCCTCGTTGGCACCGGGTTTGTTAGCGGCCTCGCCTATTGGTTGGATCGTCCGCTTTTGCTGTTTTGGCAGCACAAAGCCATCCGCGTCCCGGGCGTCGTCCGGGCCGCCAGCAGTTGGGAAAAGCGGATTGGTGGGATTCATGTTCGGGCAACTTGCACTAGCTTAACTGAGATGATTATAGTACACTATACCCCTGATAGCCATGCTGGTTATTGCCCTTGGTATTTTATACCTTTGTTGAAATCCATTTGAAGTGCAGTCATGGGAATAATAGACTGCAAGTATCTTCAAGATTGTTTTGTGCCGCAGTGGTGGAATGGTAGACACGCCGGACTCAAAATCCTGTGAGGGCAACCTCGTGTCGGTTCAAGTCCGACCTGCGGCACCAAATATTTTTGAAGCAAGCTTACCTATGGGTTTATCTGTTCAGCCAGGCGTAGTGCGCCTTTGGCGCCGATGTGGGGGTCGGTTACTAGGTATAAGGGGATGCGCGTCAGCCATGAATCGTGTGCGGCTCCAGGGTTTACTATGCGTTCGCAAAACGCGGTATTTTCGGCAAAATATGCCGCCAGGCCGGTAGACACGCTGCCTATAAGGTAGATGCCGCCGGTGGCTTTGTAGCATAGCGCGAAGTCGTGCAGTACCGAGCCAAGCATGGCGCCCAGTTGCGCTAGCATTGCTGCGGCAACCTGCCGGTCTTTGCCCTTGCCTTCGGTGGCGTAAGCACGCAATACGGTGCCGGTGGCTTGGCCGCGTTTTCTTGCCGATGTAATGGCTGCCGCCAGCGCAGGTGCCGGGTGCTGGGCCAGCAAGAAGTCGGCCAGCGAATCTATGCCGTACCTCCCTGCCAGTGCTCGTTCGGCAGAAATATGTCCGTGTGTTTCGGGGTGTTTTTGCTGTAGATACTGCAGGTAGGCCATCTCTTCGGAGTTTTTTGGCTGTAAGCCGATGTGCCCGCCTTCGGTTGCCAGCAGCACATGCCGCCCGCTGGCGCCGTCCAGTATAGCCGCTGCCGGCGCCAGGCCGGTGCTGATGGTAACCACAATTTTGGTTCCCGTGGCGGTGGCGGCGCCTGGCTTCAACTGCCGCAAATCCATGCTGCTGGCGGCAAGCACGCCAGCAGCAGCGCCAAGCATGTCGTTGGCAGTATAAAACGTGGTTCCGGGGTACTGCTTTTTGGCCTCGTCTAACCGGAACGCCGGCCAGGAGCCGTTGGTGAGCTGTATATCACCGGTGGTATCATTCCGCGGGCCGGCCATGGCCAGTGCGATTCGGGCGGGGCGGCGGCCAATCACCGTGAAATATTTCTCTAGTAAATCAAGCGGGCTCCTAAAGTCGGCCGTGCGGTAGTGGTGCACCGTGGGTTGCGACGAGTCGGCGATATGTATCTTGGTGCCGCCGATGTCTATGCCGGTATATAGCTGGGGGTCTGTGGGCAATGTGTTGGGCATGGTTTTTCCTTAGGCTCCACAGTATAGCCGCCGGTTCTTGCTTGTACTGTGATGTGGCTTATTGCGTACAATCCACAGCTATGCATGCAGCATGTCGTAGACGGCGGTGGTCAGCGCTGCATACGTGCGCGACGGATTCTGGATCAGCCAGACGCTGGCATAGGCTGCCGCCCGCACGCGCCATACGTCCAGGTCGGCGGCCAGCTTGGTGCTGCTGACATTGCCGCCGCTAGCGGCAAAGATGCTGTCGTGGTGCTTGGTGACGATAGACAGCGGGTGTTGTTCGGTGAATGTGCGCAGCGCCTCTACCAGCCGCAGGATGTCCATACTAAACGTAAAGGCCTGCGAAAACTTGGCCTGCATGGCCAGCCGTTGCAGCTGCGCAAAGCTCAATACTAACGTGGTCTCCGGCCGCCCAGCAAGTGTCTGAGGGCTGGCCGTTATGTAGTCCACGGCATCTTTCGTAAGAATAAGCTGGCCGTGATATGCAGCAATAAACTTCTCCAGCAGAATGGCTGTTTCAGAGTTTCGGCCCAGGTCACCCGCCACCAGCACGCCATCTGCCCAGGCGGCACGCGGCAGAAGCTCCGCCAGCGCCTTTTGGCTGAGGCTGCCGCTGGGCGTGCTGGGGGCAAATTCACCCATCTTAAGCGCGTGGCCGACCAGTTTGCGCAGAGCGTCCGGCAGCAGCACGTGGGCTACGCCCACACCGGCCCGCTCCGCAGCCGCATAGGCCTCGCCCGCTGCGGCAAAGCCGTACAGATTGCCGCCAACGATCAGCAGCTTGCCTGCAAACTGCCGGTTTTCAGGCCGGCTCCACAACAACTCCGGGAATAATGGCTTATCCGCTGTTTGCTTCTGCCAATACGACGTGTCCATACGTGGTATTGTAAGCCGTCTTATCTACGGCAAAAAGTGCTTATCTTTACGCGGTGAGGTGTGCCAGGGTGGAACGCACCATATTCCATACCTCGTGCTCGCTGCGGTGGCCGCTGGTAGCCATAAACAAGTGGCCATTAGGCAGTGCTTTGCTAAGCTCGTATGCTGTTTGCGGCGGGCAGACGCAGTCGTACCTGCCCTGTGCTATCCAAACAGGCATGGTTAGTTTGTGTGCGTTCTGCAGGATGTGGCGGTCGGGCATGAAACAGCGGTTTGCCAGATAGTGCATCTCTATACGCGTGCCGGTGGGGTCGTAATCGTCGTACATTTCGGGCGTAAAGCGGTCGTCCAGACTGAGGACGGCGCCCTCCAGGCAGGCATAGGCATATGCAGACTCTTTTGCGGCGACTAGGTCGGTGTCCAGCGCCCTCCGGTAGTGGTATGCACTGGGGTCATGGTGATGGCTCTTGGGGGTGCGCAGTAGGTATTGTTCCCATACCTCCGGGAAGAAGGTGCGGAAGCCGCCTTTGTCTATCCAGTCAATTTCTGCCTGTGAGCCGGTGAAGATGCCAAAGAGCACCAGAGCGTGCACGCGCCGAGGGTATTTCAGGGCATAGGCCAGTGCCAGACAGGAGCCCCACGATCCGCCGGTAATAACAAAGCGGTCAAGATGCAGGTGTTTGGTGATGGTCTCGATGTCTTCTACTAAATCGGCAGTGGTGTTGTGCTCGATGGAGCCAAACGGCAGACTGCGCCCGCAGCCGCGCTGATCAAAAAATATGACACGCTGGGTGGTGGGGTCAAACGTATTTTTGTATTTGTCGCGGCTGGCGCTACCCGGCCCGCCATGCAGCGATATAATGGGCGTTTTTGCGCGTTTATCGCCCCAATCCTGTACGTATAAGGTGTGTCCATTGCCTACTTCTACAAATGTTTCTTGGATGGTGTATTCATCAGGCGTCATACTTATACGTCCAGTGTTACAGATACCGGGCAGTGGTCGGAGCCGAGGACTGCTGGGTGGATAGCTGCTTGTTTTACTTTGTCTTTCAATGCGGCGGATACCAAGAAGTAGTCGATACGCCAGCCGACGTTGCGGGCGCGGGCGTTGGCGAAGTGGCTCCACCAGGTATAGAAACCATTACCCTGCTGGAACATGCGGAAGGTATCCACAAATCCGGCATCCAGGAATGCCTGAAAGCCCGCCCGCTCTTCATCGGTAAAGCCTTTTTTGCCGCGGTTGGGCTTGGGGTTGGCCAGATCCAGCTCGGTGTGGGCAACGTTCAGGTCACCGCAAAATACCACTGGCTTGGTTTTCTCTAACTCCTTACAGTACGCCAAAAACGCCGGATCCCAGTGCATGTGGCGCATATTTAGGCGGCTGAGGTCATCCTTGGCATTGGGTGTGTATACCGTGACCAGCCAGAATTTGTCATATTCGGCGGCAATGATGCGTCCTTCCATATTGGGATCGCCGTAGGTGTCGCCGCTGACCTGGTATTTGTCGATAAGATCACGCGGCAGGCCATTTATCACCCGTAGCGGTGCGGTTTTGGTAAAAATAGCCGTACCGGAATAGCCGGCTTTGTCGGCCGAGTACCAGTACTCGGTATAGTCGGGCAGGTCAATCTCGGCCTGGCCCTGTTTGGCTTTGGTTTCCTGGAGGCACAGAATGTCCGGCTGTTCTTCCTTTATAAAGGGCACGAATTTGTCTTTGTTGATGACGGCGCGGATGCCGTTGACGTTCCATGAATAGATGCGAAGCATAAGATTCCCCATTAAGGTGTTGCCAGGCGTTATAAGCTGCGTGCAGTCTGGGATGGAAAGCGAGTACCGGAGCGCAATCGTACGGAGGTGTACGATGAAGCGAGGAACGGAGCTTTCCGCCCGGAATGTGCGTGGCATGTAACGCCGATACTTTCAGCCTAGCATCATGGGTTGCCATTTGCTAGACTACAGGTGATGAATAAACGCCTTTTACTCAAGTTCTCTGGTGAGCAGCTAGCGGGTCAACATGGGTTTGGCATCGACCCAGAAGTAGTGCACTATGTAGCAAAGGAATGCGCTAAGGTGGTGGAGGCTGGTTGCCAGCTGGTCATCGTGGCGGGCGGCGGTAACATGGTGCGCGGCGCCAAGGTGGCCGGGCATGGCATCAAGCGGGTAACGGCCGACCAAATGGGCATGCTGTCTGGCCTGATCAACGCTATGGGTATGACGGATATTTTTGAAAGCGAAGGCGTGCCCACGCGCTGTATGAGCAATGTGTATGCCGAGCAGTTGGCTGAATCGTATTCGTTCCGCCTGGCCGAAAAACATCTGGAGCGCGGTCGCGTGGTGGTGATTGCCGGTGGTATGGCGCGGCCGTATTTTACGCACGACACCGCAGCTGTCAGCTTCGCTTTGGAGCTGTCGTGCGATGCCGCACTCAAGGCCAGCAAAGTAGACGGCGTGTACGACAAAGACCCCAATAGCTTTCCTGATGCCAAACGTCTGGAGCAGCTTACCTTCCAGCAGGCCATCGAAAATAGCGATATTCAGGTGATGGACAAGGCCGCCCTGGGGCTGGCCATGGAGCAGCATATGCCTATCATCGTATTCGACGCCATGCAGCCCGACAACCTGGTGCGCCTGGCCCGCGGCGAATCTGTCGGCACGAAGATAGCCTAAGAAGCTATCGGCCTATCGCTTAGTGATACGATTTATTTTTCATCCTATCTTATAACTGCAGGGAGACGCACGTATGGCTGAAGCCAAAGGTAAAATAGTAAGTGTTGCTTGGCAGCACCCAGAACAGAAATTTACAGCACTAGAACTGCAAGGTGTTTTTACACAGTTCCAGCCACGCACTGAAATGAGGGGCCCATTTTGGGACCGGAAGCCAGAGATAGTACGCTCTTTGGGCGTGATAGCCGCACAAAACGCAGAGTATCGCTTGCGTGTAGCAGAACAGGGTGGGTTACCTGCTATCGGATATCTTGATCCAGGGTTAAATGTACACGCTGGTATACTGCCGGGTGGGTCGGATTTCGATATACTGCCTTCACAGGGGCCTGATGAAGGGGTTGAATATGCGGCAGCCCGTATGGAAGTTGGCGCGGGCTTAGGCATGTTCGCTATTGGCATGATTCGAAGGGATAACGGTCTTTTTGTGCCATCTCCGACGAAGGAAGTCGCCCAAGTCCCTATAGATGACGTGCAGTTTGCGTATATAGCCAAGTATTAGCAAACTCCACATCTAATTACAGCATTCGCCTGGCATAATTTTTTATACACTTTAGCTTTATATAGCCAAAATAAATAGAGCACCTGCTCTATAATTACCCGAAGGGCAGAGCACCACGGCTTTAGCCGTGGGTGAATGAACTTCCAGCCGGAGAACACCGTTCTCCGGCTGGTTCAGTCGCAAAGCGACTGATACTGGGTCTTTTCAAACAACCACGGGTTTACCCGTGGTTGTTTATTTTTGATCATTGGCTAAAGCAAGGTCGGACGCGTCAAGCACTACGTGGTCGCCGGGTTTGGTGATGCCGCGCAGAATGCGGGCGGCGATGCTGTCTTCTACGGCGCGCTGCAGCGCACGGCGCAATGGGCGTGCGCCCAGGCGTGGGTCGTAGCCCATCTCCACGATCTTTTGTGCGGCAGCCGTAGTAAGCTCTACGGTGATATTTTGGTTGGCCAGCGTCTTGTTCACACTGTCCATCATCAGCGCCACTACCTGTAACAGCTCATCCGGCCTGAGTGGCCGGAATAGTACGATCTCGTCAAAACGGTTCAGCAGTTCCGGCTTGAACTGGCTGCTGTTTATGAGGCTGTCTATAAACTCGTGCTCAAATGCTTCCAGCTGTTCGCCACGCTCGATGCGTTCGCGGATTTCGTTGGCACCGGCGTTGCTGGTGGCGATGATAACAGCGTCTTTGAATGAGGCGCTGCGGCCGGATAGGTCCGTCAGCTGGCCCTCATCCAGTAGTTGTAATAGTAGATTTAGGATGTTTGGGTGAGCCTTTTCTATCTCGTCCAGCAGCACCACGCTGAATGGTTGCTGGCGGACGGCCATAATGAAACTTTGGCCGTTTTCGCCGCTGGATAGCAAGCGGTTGACGTCGGACTGCTGCTGGTACTCGCTCATGTCTAGGCGGATCATGTTGGTTTCGGCGCCAAAGTACGTGGCGGCGATAGAACGTGCCAGCTCGGTTTTTCCTACACCTGTCGGCCCTAGGAACAAGAAGCTGCCGATAGGTCGCCGGGGATCGGCCACCCCTGCCCTGGCGCGTCGCAATGCATTAGCTACCACGCTGACAGCGCGTGACTGGTTGATCATGCGGCGGTGGATGGCATCTTCCAGGTTTAGCAATGCCGTGGCCTCAGCTGGCGCTGCCGAACCTACTTTGACGCCGCGGGTCTGCTGTATGGCTTGCTGCACGGATTCTACCGTCACCACGCCTTGTGATGCATGGCTCAGCGACTGTTCAAGCAGCCGGATGGCCCTGCCGGGATAGGCGGTATCTTGATCGTATCGGCCGCTCAGGCGGTAGGCCTCGCGCAGGGCATCGTAAGCGATGAGCACCCGGTGGCGGGCCTCGAAGTTGCCGGCAGTGTCTTCCAGTACGTGCATCACACCTGCCTCATCTGGTTCGCTTAAGATAACGGGGGTCAACAGGCCTGCGAAGCCGCCGTTGGTAGACTTCAGTTGCTGGTAGTCTTGTGGCGTCATGGCAAATACGATCTGCACTGCCCTGTTTTGTACGATAGGCAATAATATCTGTGTGATGTCGAATGAGCCGGTGCCACTGCGGAAAAACAGCCGCGCATCATCCAAAAACAGCACGATATGCCCGGCGTGGATAGTCTCCTGCAACAACATGATGATAGTCCGCTCCAGCTCGCCGGGCTGCGCCGCGCGGGACAATATAAGCGAGGGGTTCAGACTGATAATCTGCCTATGTTCCAGATTGCGGTCGTGGCTTTCCTGTAATAGTAGCTGCGCCAGCGCGTATACGTGGCTGGTTTTGCCGATACCTGGGTCGCCGATGAGGGCGATGGCGCTGGCTCCTTGTGAAAATGCGTTTTTCATGGCTTGTACCCCTGGCGAATCCATCAACCAGCTAAAGTGTGCACCGTAGCGCTCTATGCCCAAGGACACATTTTCGCCGAACTGGTTGAGCGTGGGCGTAAAGCCGTTCGCCCAGTCGCGCCCGATGCCGCCGAAATACGGCTTGGGTGCGCGCATGGCTTCTAATATCCTACCTAGCCACAGTGCAATTTGGTCGATGTCAGCCACCGACGCTTTGTGTGCGGTCAGCAGCTGTTGCACACCCGGCGAGGCTTTTAGTAGTGCAGCGGCCAGATGGCCAGGCTCTATGGTCGGGCACTGGGCGGCGTCCGCCTGGCGTGTGGCCTCTTGCCATAGAGCGGCCATGTTTATAGTATCGGGCAGGTTTTGGGCGACAAAATCGCCATGGATCAGCAGATGGTTCATGATAAAGAACGACTGCCAATGCTTGGCTACCGCCTGCCAGGCGGCCAGTGCGGTAAGGGGCTTGCTGGGGTTTAGTGTGCTGAGGAGATCGCCCGACAGCCGGCCATCAAGCGTCTTGCCTGTAGCTGGTAGTTTGGCCAGGTCGCCGCGGTACCATATGGCCGCCATGGCGCAGCAGAGCCCGATGCCCCAGGTCAGGAACGCCCAGCGTTGGTATGACGTAGCGTACACGGCGGCACCGCCAACAACCAGTATGGCGGCCAGCCATGGCGCCACAGTGCCAAGTGGCGTGCGCAGCAGCCGCCCGGAACGGGCTTTCTGGGCGCGCAGGCTGCGCAGATCAGGAAGTACCTGGGGACCCATTACCGGAAGCTCCACACTACCAATACCACTGCTGCGGGCGGTACCAGCGGCCATACCACGCATCCGATAATGCCGCCCACGGCGACAACGGTGCTGGTGGCCAACGCTGTTAGCAGTACCATGAAGCGCACCGTAAAGCCCACTGCCCGGCTAACGATGTTGTCGCCATACGCACGCAGCTTAGCATCCAGACTGGCGCCGGGGTACGAGATAATACGCTTCCAGGGTGCGAACAGCGTGCGCACCAGAATAGGAATGGAGAATAATCGGGAAATGCCGCCCACGCCGTGGCCGATGCTCTTGGCGGCCGCCTTCCAGCCCTGGCCGTACCACCAAACAAACATCTGTAGCGCTAGCATGTCGTTATTGTACCATTTTGCGCGCCCGCGATACCTATTAGGCGGCTACATTTGCCACACTTCGGCACTGAACGGCTTGGAGCAACGGCTGACCATAGATAAAACAAAATGACGCTTCTTAGCGTCACCGGCTTCTGTCAGCTGTATCTGCACTGCGTCGTTGTTAGGTAATGCGGGGCTGAATTCGATACAAATACCCTTGCTGGCGTCTAGACTTAGCCGGGATTGTCCGTTGGGCCGCACCTCTACCTTGCCGATAAACTTCTTGAAGATTCGCCCTGTGCCGGTTAGTTCTATAATGCCTGCGTTCATGGCCACTCCTTAGTTGTTGTTGCTATACATTCTGCAACGTATATACACATATATACGTATATTAGTACGTTATAGATAAACTGCCAAGCCGTAATGCGCAGCCTGAGATTTTAACTAACGACGTATTGAGCGCTAGGCCTTTCGCTTAGTGGAATACATCCCATAGGCTGCTCCCTATCGTTCGGTTTTCCGGCCGTAAAAACCAGAAAGATGTGTCAAATATAACCTATCCGATGAGGCGGAAGAATCGGTCACAGAGTTCTTGTTTTTGCTTGAATATTCCGGTAAATGTCATAGTCTTCATGTTGGAATCGAATTGTTTCACGCCTCGTGCCATATTGCAGAGATGTTGGGCTTCTAAAAGAACGGCTGTACCTTTTGGCTTTAGATGTTTTTCGAGTTCGCTAGCAACTTGCATCGTGATTCGTTCTTGGTCTTGCAGTCGTCTGGCATAGATGTCTACGACTCGCGAGAGCTTGCTTAGGCCAATTATTTGTTCGCTGGGTATGTATGCGATATGGGCTGTTCCAAAGAAGGGTAAAAGGTGGTGTTCGCAAGTAGAAAAGAACCGGATGCTGCCCGAGTAGATTATGTCATCGTATTTATGCGTATTCGTAAAGACTGTTACTTCGTTTTCGAATGTGCGTCCATATCCGTTTAGTATTTCCTCGTACGCCCGCACTACACGGTCGGGTGTTTTTTTAAGACCTTCGCGGTTTGCGTCTTCACCGAGTGCGGTCAATAATTTCTGCACCAAAATAGCTGTAGCTTCTTTATCCATCGTTACCTACACATAGTTACGCACAATTTTTATCAATCAAGCGATAATAATAGTACATTTGGTATTGCGTGACAAGAAATATACATCACTTTAGCTGGATTTTTAACGACGGCAGCTGTATATTAGCCAGATATGTTGGTACATTTTTCAACATCTAAGGTGTTGCTTGTCGATGATATCGAATTACTTCGGAATATCATTAAAAGTATTAAAAAGCACCATACACTCGTCTATGACTGGATTACTCCGGCACATACAGAACTTACTACTGACGGTACAAGGCGCGACCTTGCGACGGCATACCGCGAGAGCATGGATGAGCTTGCCAAGGCGGACGTCTTTATTGCAGAAGTCACGCGCAGTAGCTTTGGTATTGGATACCAGGTAGCAGTAGCCGTGCAGCAAAAGAAGCCGATTCTGCTTCTCTCGCGAGAAGGGGTTGATAACGATTCGCTGGTTCGTGGTCTGGATAGCGCTTTGGTTCGTTTTCGTGAATATACTAACGAAAACCTTGACAAAATAATCCAGCAGTTCCTGGAAGATAATGACGTGCAGGCGAAAGATTTGCGGTTTAACTTCTTCATCGACCGGCAGATTTACAACTACATTCGGTGGGCATCATTTAAGACGGGCAAGACCAAGTCGCGCATTCTGCGCGATCTCATTGAAGACGAGATCAATAAAGAGAACGGATAATTTCAATTCGGAGAGTGTTGCGTCCGGGTGGCTCGTACTCCCCTCCTTCTACATATTAAAATACCCCGGTTCAACAGGGTGTTTTACTGTGGCTAAGAGACGGGGATTCAAGCTTCGCTTCGCTCACCCTCCCTGGTCGACTGCGCCTAATCGCTGGACAATGGCGAGACAGGGATAGCGCGCGAGCCTTTAGCTCGCGCTTCTCCGTGGCTGCTCAGATAGAACATGTGCCCACGTTCTATCTTCCGCGGCCACTGCGCCGAACCCTTCGGGTTCGGATCCCCGCTTGTCGCGTAGTAAAATACCCCATCAGAGATGAGGCATTTTACTATGGCGGAGAGACAGGGATTCGAACCCTGGATGACCTTGCGGCCATACACGCGTTCCAGGCGTGCCAATTCAACCACTCTTGCATCTCTCCAGATGATGCTACGGGCATAGTATACAGTATTTGAGCAATTTTGAGCACTAGTGAGCCATGTTGTGGCTAAAACGTTGTGAAAATGTGGCATAACACCTTGCCGGGGTATGCGTTATGCGTCTAAACTAAGGAGTAATGCCCATCATAGAACTACAACAAGCCAGCAAGCTGTACGGATTTGGCGATGCCACGACACTGGCATTGGACGAAGTAGACCTTACAGTAGAAGAAGGCGAGTTTGTGGCAATCATGGGCCCCAGCGGTTGCGGCAAAAGTACGCTGATGCATATCATTGGCCTGCTTGACCGCCCCACGCACGGCGATTACCGTTTGCACGGCAAGCACGTGTCGCGCCTGCGGCCCAACCAGGCATCCAAAATCCGCCGGGATACCATCGGCTTTATATTTCAGTCGTACAACCTTATTCCCCGCATGACGGTGTTGGAGAATGTTGCCTTGCCCCTTTTGTACAAAGGCGTGCCGATGGTGCGCCGGCTGAAGACCGCCAGTGCCATTCTGGAACGTGTGGGCATGAAAACGCGCGAGTATTTTTTGCCCGCACAGCTGAGCGGCGGCCAGGTGCAATGCGCGGCTATCGCCCGTGCGTTGGTAAACAATCCGAAGCTTATCATTGCCGATGAACCCACGGGCAACCTGGACACTAATAGTTCGCGCTTGGTGATGGAGCTGCTGAGCGAAATCCACAAGATGGGAAATACAGTGTTATTTGTGACGCACAACCCCGAGCTGACGCGCTACGCCAGCCGCGTCATTTATATGCGTGACGGCGCGATTGTAGCAGACGAGCAAACGGCCATCGGCCATATGGCCGACATAGTACGCAGCACCATGCTGGTACCCAAGAAAACGGCCGAGGATGATGTGGCCGGCGTGTCGGCACTGATGGACGCCATCCCGCAAGATGAAACGCCGCGCAAGGCGTCGCAGCCTGCCAAGACGCGTACCCGGCGCAAAACCGGCAAGCGCAAACGAAAGGCGCGGGTGTAATGGGTGTACTGGTGAGCGGCAATATCCGTACTGCTGTGCGCAATCTGCGCCGCAATAAAATGCGCAGTTTTTTGACCATGCTGGGCATTATCATCGGTGTGTCGTCGGTCGTGCTGGTAGTGGGTATTGGCGAGGGTATCAAACACCAGGTCAGCGCACAGACCGACCATCTGGGCAAAGATCTTATAACGGTGCGACCGGGCCAGCTGTTCAGCGGCAAAACTGCCGGCGTGTTGGGCTCGGGTACCGGCCTGGCAGATTTGGGGCTGCACATGGGCGGGTCACTGACGCTGAAGGATGCGGCCACGGTGGCGGCCACCTCGGGCGTGGCCGGCGCTGCCCCATTGAGCCTAGTAAATGGCGGCGTTACCTCCAGCGAGCGTTCGGGCGCGTACAATTTGCTGGTAATCGGTACGAATGCCCAATTTCCCGCTATGCTGCACCAAAGTCTGGCCTATGGCTCGTTCTTCTCTGACGACGGTACAGCGGTAGACAAGGTAGTACTAGGGTCTGCCGCCGCACAAGCCTTGTTCGACGAGCACGTGCCGCTTGGCCAAACGCTGTCTATTTTGGGCCACCAGTTCATCGTGGCTGGTATCCTGAACGATTTTCAAACCACGCCGTTTTCTGCTGATGCCGATTTTAACCACGCGGTGTTTATCTCTGTTGCCAGTGCCGAGGCAATTACCAACGACAACTCGCCGGTGTATGAGGTTTTGGCGCGTGCGGGCGACCCCGCAAAGACGGACGCCGTGGTTGCGGGCGTACAGGGCCGGCTATCGGCGGCGCACGGCGGCAACAACGACTTTTCCGTTCTGAAACAAGACCAGACGTTGGCTGCAACCAGCCAGATTCTACACCTGCTGACGGTATTTATCGCCGGCGTGGCTGGCATTGCCCTGCTGGTGGGTGGTGTGGGCATTATGAATGTAATGCTGGTGTCGGTGACGGAGCGCATGCACGAGGTGGGCATCCGCAAGGCGTTGGGTGCCACGAACCGGCAGATTGTGATGCAGTTCTTGGCGGAGGCTGCAGTGCTGAGTGCTGCCGGCGGCTGTATCGGCATTATTCTGGCGTTTGCGGTAGAGGGCGTGCTGTGGCTGTTGACCAGCCTGACGCCGGGCATAACGTGGCAGGTGGCGCTGATTGCACTGGGCGTATCGGTGGCAACGGGCATGCTGTTCGGGTCGGTGCCAGCGCTGAAGGCGGCGCGCAAAGAGCCCATTGCCGCCTTGCGCAACGAATAAAAGACATACGGGCGGCGGGTGCAAGCATGCCTGCTTGTGGGTTGCTGCGAAACCCTTTATAGTAACAGTAAGCAATTTGTAGTAGCAACAACTAAATGACCAAAAGCCTGTTCGAAAAAACCATCGAGGCTCCTGCGGAAGCCCTTGACCTTGGTATAGAGGGCGGCAAGAAGATTGCCAAGACCCTGCCCATGAACGGTCATGCGCCGCTGAAACAGGCGCGCAATTTTTGGTACATGCTGGGGCCCGGCCTGACTACTGGCGCATCAGATGACGACCCATCGGGTATAGCAACCTATTCGCAGGCTGGCGCACAGCACGGCTTCGGCCTGCTGTGGCTATCGGCCTTCACCTTCCCCTTGATGGCGGTGATACAGGAGATGTGCGCCCGCATCGGCCTGGTAACGGGGCGCGGATTGGCCGGCAGTATCCGTACGCATTTCGGCAAGCGGGTACTGTACTTTAGCACATTGTTCCTATTTGCGGCCAATACGTTCAACATCGGCGCGGACATTGGCGCTATTGCTAATGCCGCCCAGCTAGTGCTGCCGCGGCTGGACTTTACGGTTATCGTTATCGGCATGACGCTTATCATCTTGTTCCTGCAGATTTTTACCCCGTATGCCACCTACGCGCGCTATCTGAAGTGGTTGGCGCTCGTTTTATTCGCCTATATCTTGTCGGCGCTGCTTGCCCGCCCTGACTGGCATGCGGTATTTCTCAACGCAGTGGTGCCGCACGTTTCGTTTACCAAGGACAGCCTGCTGTTGATCTGTGCCGTGCTGGGAACCACCATCACGCCGTATCTGTTCTTCTGGCAGACATCGCAGGAAGTCGAGGAAGAGATTGCTGCCGGGCAAACTACGCTGAAACAGCGCCAGGGTTCAAACCCTATCCAGGTAAAGAAAATGCGTATAGACGTGTGGGTGGGCATGTTTTTCTCGAATATCGTGATGTTTTTCATCATTGCTGCCTGTGCAAGTACGCTGTTTGTGCACGGCGTGACCAACATCAACACTGCTGCGCAGGCAGCTGCGGCGCTAAAACCATTCGCTGGTGCTAATGCCAGCCTGTTGTTTGCGGTAGGTATCTTCGGCATGGGGTTGTTGGCTATACCGGTGCTTGCCGGTTCCAGCGCGTACGCTATCAGCGAAAGCCTGGGCAAGCGCCAGGGACTCAATAACAAGCTCCGCCAGGGCTACGCTTTCTACGGTGTTATTATTATCTCCATGCTGGTGGGCCTGGGGCTGAACTTTATCGGCTTGAACCCCATAAAAGCCCTCATTTATTCCGCCGTCCTAAACGGCATCGTAGCGCCCATAATATTGGTACAGATCGTGCTCATTGCCAGCAACAAGCGCATTATGAAGGAGTGGGCCAATGGCCCCGCTACCAAAGCCATCGGCTGGATTGCTACGGTGTTGATGGCCGCCTCCGGTGTGGCTGCTATTTGGTCGCTTTGGCCCTAGTGGCTGTTGCCAACGGATGCTTTTCAGTAGACCTTTCCCAGCTTTTTCATAACCACACCTTCCGCTGTGCCGTCAGGTACAGCGTGCTCCTGTTGTCTTTGCTGATTCTTCTGTCTTGTTCCCTTTGGCGGGAACCGGCCAGATACTTTTGCCTTGATGCAAAAGTATCCAAAAGATCAAGGCTAGCTCCACCCTCTCGGGTGCAAGTTGATGCTCGCTACAACCAGCTCGGGAACTCGGCAATTTGGTGCCTCAGACATCCCGAGCTGCCAAAGGAAGTTGTAGCGAACACGAACATGCACGCCGGGAAGGTTCCACATGCCGGATAACCACCAATGCATCGGCAATTTATTGCTGCACTTGCAGCTTGTTGGCCATGCGGAGCGTACCCGGCGTCAGCTGTTGTGGCAGCGACAATTTCCTTCGGCGGCCCAACTCTGTTTGAAGGCGCCAAGCCGCCAAGTCGTTGGGCCGATTGTCGCTGCGACAACTGCTGCCCGAGGACGGGGGAGCTCGGCCTAGCATTTTTGGCTACTTTTTGCGCGAGTGGCAAAAAGTAGCACGCTGTGCCTGGCGGCACAGCGGAATATGTTGTTCGTGTTTGCATACGTAGCAAAAGGAGGTGGTCGGTTCCTGGCAGCAGGAACGGTTGTGTCACGGGTGGTGGCAGATAGAAATAAAAAAGACGATGGAGGATAAAAGAGAGCGAGCCGTAGCCGTACAAGGGTTTCGAATAATGATGGACCAGCGGAGTCCAAGTGGTGCTGCGCTTATAAAAACTGGCCGTAGTAGTACCAAAAGTGATGCAGGACGAGTGCTGCTACGATAACCAGCCAGGTAAAAAGAAGCTCGAAGTGGTATTTACGGGCAAAGTCGGAGATGCCAATAAGGCGGCGCGGTGGCGAAAAGTGCTGCTCGCGGATGATGTACAGCGTAAGGTACCAAAAAACCGTAGTAATCACCACGTCTACCGTAAGGCAAAACGGGCACAGTGCCTGGATCCGAAAGACGCTTTGGTACAGCAGCCAATAGGCAAAGCCAACGCCACCGGCCATGCCGACCTCAAATGCCATCCAAAACCAACGCGTAAACTTTGCGCCGGATAGCATGGCCACGCCTACGGTCAGCATAGCGGTAAAACCGATAAGCCCGATCCACGGGTTCGGGAAGCCAAAGGCGGCACCTTGGGCGGAATGCATCACGCTGCCGCAGCTGAGCACGGGATTGATGTTGCACGAAGGCACAAAATGCGGATTCTTGAGGGAGTTTATAGTGTCATTACTAAGGACGAAGGAACATATGGTGCCGATAACGCCGCCGACAATTAGGATGTACGGCATGGCTGGGGCGAGCATTGGGCGGGAAACATTTGGCTTGGTTTTGATGAACGGCAGCTTCATAGTGCCTCTTAGTATAGCACCAAACTATTCGGCGCAGCTGCCCGTGCCGACCGGCTGGTTGGCGGCCTGAGCCTGATGTATTTCAGATATAACTTGCGGCACGCTGAGCGCGTATCCGGTATCGTTGGTGGTTGTGGAGGCGGCAAAGACCACGCCCATCACATTGCCGTTTAGGTCTACCAGGGGTCCACCGGAGTTACCGGGCACTACATTTGCTTGGATGGCGTAGACATCGCGCGTTGTTTGGCTCTGGTTGTAGATGTTGCGGCCGATAGCGGTGAACTCCTCCAGCACTGCCGCGGTGTCGGCGGTGAATGGCCCGCCGCCCGGATAGCCCAGCACGCCGCCCTGGGTGCCATGGGCGATGGTGCCTGTATTGAACTGCAGCGGCTTCCCGGCAAGGTTGTCTACGCGCAGTACGGCGAAGTCCAGATTAGGGTCGAACCAGATGGGCGTTGCCCGGTGTTGGCCGTTGTCGTCGATAACGTATGGGCTGGCGATGCCGGCAACCACGTGTGCGTTGGTGGCTACTAAATTACCGGACACCACAAAGCCAGAACCCTCTACGATGCCGCCGCAGCCCTGCCCTTCAATCTTCACGATAGATGCCCGGTCGTGCGCCACGGCAGCGGCTAGCTGAGCAGGTGTAGGCGGCGATGCAGGCGTGGACGACGGCTCTCCGCCGATAAATACATTAGGGAAGCCGTTGGGCGAGATAAAGTGGCCGACGTCCGCCACCACGTTTGGCGCCGGCGGTAGGTGGCTATTGATAAAGCCAACAATCGCTGAGTCCCGGAACACGGCCTGCAGGCCTGGGTACGGCAGCGCCAAGATGACTACACTGCTGAGCCAGATGAGTATGACGGTGGAGATGCCGGCAATGATCGCCCCACACGCGTTGTCGATGCGGTCAAGCCAGCGTTGCAGCACCAGGCGTTGTTTTAGGGCGACGCCCGCCAGTTCGCCCAGGGACAGGGCGACAAACGCCAGCCCCAGCGTAACACCTACCGTAATCAGCAAGCGCGCTTCGGGAGTGCGCGCCAGGTGCACCACATGCGGCTCCAGTGCTACGCCCAAAAACAGCCCTGCGAAGAATGCAATAGTAGAAAACAGCTGCCGCACCAGCCCCAGCTCCGTACCGCGCAGCAGCGAACCGGCCAGAAAAAGGATCAGCAAAGCGTCTATGATATGCATATGCTTCTAGTATACAGCCACGGCTGCCCTACTTGATCCAGTGCACTTACCTACTGCGGGCCGGTGGTGTGTTGTTCGTATGGCTTCAGGCCGTCGTTGCCTGCCTGTTGCCAGGCCGTAATGATTGGCTGGAGTGCGCGCCAGGCGCCCAGTATCTCTTCGCTGGTGGCAAACAGGCTGTGGTCGCCGCGGATGGCGTCTACCAGCACGCGCTCGTAGGCATCAGGATGTTCGGGCTCATTGAAAGCGCCGTGGTAGCTGAAGTCCATGTCCACTAACTCTGTTTTATGTTCAAAGCCGGGGCGTTTTACTACCAGCTCCACCGCAATGCCCTCGTTGGGCTGAATACGGAATGTTAGTTTGTTGGCGGCATCCGTGCCGTCGGCACCGAAGGTGACGGTAATGGCCGTGCGTTTGTTTTCCAGGGCCTTGCCTGCAGTTACGATTATCGGCACATTTTGCCAGCGCTCGTTGTTTATGGTCAGCTCCACACGGGCATAGGTTTCAGTGTTGGATTGATGGTCGTCTACGGCGTTGCGGTAGCCGTTGTATTGGCCGCGGACGGCTTTGGCGGGGTCGGCAGGGTTCACTAGTCCCAGTACAATCTGCTTCGCCTTATGCAGTGCCAGCTCGTCATCTTGTTGCGCCGGCAGTTCCATGGTTACTAATGCTAACAGCTGCATCAGATGGTTCTGCACCACGTCGCGTAGTGCGCCTACGTGGTCATAGAACTCGCCCCTGCCCTCTATGTCTATCTGTTCCAGCATGTCTATCTGGATAGAGCGTATGTAGCCGCTGTGCCATTGGTTAGCAAAGACTGGGTTTTGGCGGCGGAATACCAATATGTTCTGGACGGTTTCTTTGGCCAGGTAGTGGTCAATGCGGAACACCTGTTCCTCGGTAAAGTGTACGGCAGTGCTTTTGATGAGATCCTCGGCCGATGGCAAGTCGTAGCCAAAAGGTTTTTCGACCAGCAAGCGCGACAAGCCACGGTTGTGCTGGCAGCCAACGTTGAGCTGATGCGCGCCCAGGTTTTCAATGACCGGCCGGTAGACTTGCGGCGGGATGGACAGATAGAACAAGCGGTGCATGCACATGCCGTTGGCTTGCTCTATGCCGTCCAGGGTGGTGCGCAAGCGGTCGTAGTCGGCGCCCTGGGCGGGATCCAGCTGCACCATGCGCAGGCGCTGGCGGAAGTCGGCTAGTGCGGCGGGGTCGCACACGTTGTCGGCCTCCAGCACGCATAGCTCTACTTTTTCCAGCAGTTCATCGGGCGACATGGGTTTGCGGCTGACGCCGACGATGGCGGTGTGCTCGTGCAGCAATTTGTCTTTGACTAGGTGGTACAGTGCCGGCAGCAGGCGCCGCTGGGCCAGGTCGCCGGTGATACCGAAGATGACGAAGATGGCAGGTTCGCTGGGTGGCGGCGTGGCGCCGGTCGGAGTGTGCGGTTCCATTATTGCTCCTTGTTGATGCTGTGCCCGCCGAACTTGTTGCGCATGGCGGCCAGTAGTTTGGTGGCCAGGTTTACGTCGCCCTGCTGCGACCGTACGCGTACATCAAATGCAGCCTGGATGGACGGCAGCGGAATATTTTTGTCTTTGGCGACTTCCAGCGTCCAGCGGGCTTCGCCGGATTCCGCTACGTAGCCGTCTATACCCTGGAGTGTAGGATTCTCGCGCAATGCATCGCGGGTCAGCTCGTTCAGCCACGAGGTCACCACGCTGTGGTGCTGCCATACATCGCCGGCGGCCGCCAGGTCTATGCCGTCGTATGGCCCTTCTTGCAACATGCGGTAGCCTTCGGCCAGGGACTCCATCATGCCGTATTCGATGGCATTGTGCACCATCTTCACGTAGTGACCGCTGCCGCTGGGGCCAAAGTGGTGGTAGGCGCCTTCAGGCAGGGCCAGCGTCTTCAATGCCGGCTCTAGGGCGGTGAACGCCTCGGTGCTGTCACTGCCGGCCATCATCGAGAAGCCGTTTTGGTAGCCCCACACGCCGCCGCTGGTGCCGACGTCGATAAGTATCATTCCCTGCTCGTTGAGCTTTTTGTTCAGTACTTGCGTGCGGCGGAAGTCCGAATTGCCGCCATCCACAAAAATACTTCCTTTGGGCAGTAGTGCCAGCCATTCGTCTACCTGTGCATCCACGATGTCTGCGGGCAGCATGATCCACAGCACTACTTGTTCACCGCCGAACGCCTGCAGCACTTCCTCTTTGGTGTAGGCGGCCTTTGCTCCAGATTGTACGGCTTCGTCTATTGGCCCACGGCTGCGGTTGTGCGCTATGACCTCGTGGCCATTTTCGGCCAGTTTGCGGGCAATTTGCAGCCCCATGCGGCCTAGCCCCTGTACGGCAATCTTCATCGGTGGTTCCCCTCTTTCATGTTGTTTGCATTATATAAGATTTTTGCGCGGCGTGCTTGCCGGCCCGGCTATTGGTCGGTGTACAGATATGCCTTGGGGATGGCCTTCAGGATTTGTGCGGGCTGGATATGTAGCGGCAGCTCGGTTTCCAGGCGCTTTAGGACCTCGCGCTTGGCTTCACCGTACACAAACGCATAGGCTGCGCTGAGGTGATACAGCGCAGGAAACGTGAGTGTGAGGCGCGTGTAGTTGAGGGCGTGATAGCCGCAGACCCAGGCGTGCTGCTCGGTGGCCGCGGGGCTGCCGGGCAGGATGCCGGCGATGTGTCCATCGGCGCCAATGCCAAATTGGCCAACGATGATCTGATGGCTGGCGAACTGTGTCTGTGCGATTTCAGCATAGGCGCGCACCGTTTCTTCCAGGGCTGCCCCAGTTAGCACCGGAAGGAATGTGGCTTTTTTGGGGTCAAAGCCGGCCTGGTGCAGCTGGAATGTATTTGAGTCGGCGTGCCCCACTGCCCCGTAGCGCTCGTCGGTGAGCATAATGGTCAGCTGGGATGTCAGATCCTCAGGGATGCCGGCCATTACTGCGACTGATATGGGGATGTTTGAGCCGCCTGGCACGAGCCATAGGACGGCTTTGCCCTCCTGCAGGGGCTGTAATAAGTTGGTGCGGAGCGATTGGCTGGCGGTAGATGCGTCGGCGTGGATGGTTAGAATCATATCCCTACTATACCCGAGAAAGCAGCGTGTCGATATAAAAATACCCCCGGAGTCCGGGGGTATTTTGCATTCGCAGTAGCTTAGTAGCTGTTGCGGTTGCCGCCAAAGTCGCGGCGTGGGCGATCCTCGCGTGGGCGAGCTTCGCTTACGTTGATGGCGCGGCCATTCAGTTCTTTGCCATCGAGTTGTTCGATAGCCTTCTTGGCCTCAGCGTCGCTGCTCATTTCGACAAAGCCGAAGCCTTTGCTGCGGTTTGTGTCGCGGTCGATAACGACCTTGGCGGAGACAACGGTGCCGGCGCTCGCAAAAAATTGTGCGAGGTCGTCATCGGTTGCGCTGAACGCCAGTGAGCCGACAAATAGTTTTGTTGCCATACTGCGTAGGTACCTCTTATTACCTTAATTTCTTCTTCGGAGGTAAGCTGACGCATATGGCCACTTAGCTGCATCCTCGTACGAACTTTATGATCACTAGAACCTGTGCAGCGTTTCTAGTACTAGCATATATAGCAGGTATTACAGGGGTTGTAAAGCGGAATCCTCCCGTGGGTGCGTATGTTTCCACATACAGCAACCCAGGGAGGACGATTGCCGGCGTCTAGCGTTGGCTTAGAAGCCGTTCGCGCTGCTGTTCAATTGCGACGAATCGCTGTTGTTTTGGGCCGATGGGTCGGTCTGATCCAGCGTTTGCAGGGCGCTGTTGAGATCACCTGTTGACGCTACCTGCGGCGCAGCCGGCACGTTGGTTGCTACCGGCGACTTATTTATGGCAGATGCCGCCGACACGCCCGAGGGACCTGACGTAGTACTGCCCGGCAGTGTCTCGGTTGAGGCGACTGTTTTGGTAGCACCCGGTTGGCGCTGGTAGACCCACCAGGCGGTGAATCCAGCGGCAGCCAGTACGGCTATGACCAAGATAACTTCAAGTAATGCGAAGCCAGATTGGCGATTTGTGCGCTTCATTATTGATTACCTCCTGTTGTTGTGGCGGCTGAGCCTTCCACAACGGTTTTCACGGCTACAGTAAGGTTACGTACAGATGTGCGGTAAGCTTGCAGTGCGGAAATCTCTAGCTTTAGGTCGCTCTTAAAGCTGGTCACGATGCCCTGCGGGTTGGTAGCAGAACACGTAAAGGTAGTACTGTCGGCTTTGATTTTGGCCACTGCGGCCAGGGCTGCTGTGTGTTTGGCATTTACGTCAGCAACCAGAGTGTTGTAGTTGGTTACTGTTTTGCCACTCTTGGTGTAGAACGTTTCTACGCGCGTAGCAATAGTGGCGAACAAGTCGGTCTGTTTTTGGCCACGGTCGGCGATGCGCGCCATGATTGCGGTGATGACATCCTTGTGGTTCTCGCAGAGCGTCATCTTGGTGCCTTGCAGGCGCCCTTCTGCCTCTGTTTTGCTGCTGGTTTCACTCCCCGATGGCTGGCCGCCCTCGTGTGATGTCCCCTCGGTGCTCGTAGAGCTGCCACCGCTGGTGGTTGTGCTGGACGTACTGTCGTTTGTCTCGACGCCCGTTTGGGCGGTGGACTCCTCGGCAAACACTGGTGCGCTTATCAGCGCCACCAACGCCAGCGCGCCAAACGCCAGGCCTATTTTATGGGTTAGATGTTTCATAGGGACAAATGTTCCTTATGTTAGTTTGTAATTATAAGAATAAGCTGAATGGCGTCTGCGTGCAATGGCTCACGCAAGTGAGATTCGCCGCCCGCGCACCTTTTCTTTTCGTATCTGTTATGCTACCATACGTACAGTTTTTGGCGCACCCAAAGTACGGCCTCATCGTCTAACGGTTAGGACATCAGGTTTTCATCCTGACAATCGGAGTTCGATTCTCCGTGAGGTCACCATAGGAAAATTGTTAGTAATTATAGTTTGAAACAACGAATTCACCCCTGTAAAAAGGGGTGAATTCTGGTTTCGACCGCATAAATCCGCATAGGTTGGCAGCGTCTTGAAAATCAGGCCGAAAAACTGTGCTTTTTTGACCGGATCAATCTGTTTTACGACCAGTTCGTCCAAGTTTTCGACGAAATATTTTACGCGAGCAATAACCCGGTCTATGTTCATTGGTTTCTTGCTTTCCATGCCCATCCTTTCTAGTGATAGCTGCTTAATTTGTTTGTCTACATCCTCCAGCTCATCGTTTAGGTACTGTTGAGCCGAAGGGGCGATTGTAGCGAAGTTTTTTGCCATGCTGCGGGCCTGCTGGGTGAGGTCGTTGATCTTGCCGTCAATCATGCTGATTTGCGCGTTGTAGTAGGCCATACGCTTGTCATAGGCGGCTTTGATGGCGGCAAATAGCGTGTCGATGTCTTGCTGGGAAAACTCTAAGCCACCCACAAATTCAAGCACGCGCATCTCAAGCTCTTCTTTTTTAACGCGGAACTTGTGGCCGCGTTTATCGCAGTGATAGTACGAGTAGTATTGGCCGGATTTGCCACGTGACGAGCTGCCAAGCAGCGGCTTATTGCACTCAGGGCACATCACAAAGTTTTTGAATGCGAAGTCCGGATGGCGGGTGCCTTTTGGCGTAGCGTTTTCCGGTGCTACGTTATCAGTAATGGCGATTTTGTTGTTGGGCATTTCTATGATTGTCCGTTTGCCTTTGTTGGCGCGGTTGAATAGGTCAATAGAAACAAGCCCCTCGAACATACATTTAACTGGCTGGTTCTGCGTCCACTTTTCGACATTCACACCCGCATAGATTGGGTTGCGTACCATTTTCCAAAGCTTCTTTTCGTCTAGCAGTGCTGGTTTGGTTCGGCAAATAATACGTGACCTGTCATCTTTTGCTCGTCGGAGCTGCGGCCGTCCACGATAGCCCATATCATTGAGTTTTTTGGCGATTTCCTTATCGCTGAATTGGCCGCTTGCACGCATTTCAAACATTTTGACCATGTACTTCGCCTCGTCGGAGTGCGGCTTCAAAATCATGCGCTTGCCGTGCTGCGTCTCAACTTTTTCGCTCACAAAGCCGTAGGGCGCGCGGCGCATCCAGTAGCCCATTTGCGTGTAGCGGATTTCCGCGCCAATGACCCGGCTTAAAATATCCCGCACTTCGTCTTTAGAACGCTCGGCCTCCAGCATTTCGGATTTGCGGCTGGGTGAGTAGGTGCTCCATTTGTATTGCTGTCCTAAGTGGGCGAGCGTGTTGACCTGCTCGTTGCTGATGACGCCGTAGGTGTCAACGAGCGTTACGCCGCATTGGTCGAGCTGTGTTTTGAGCAGATCGTATGATAGTGAACCGCCTCGCGTAAAACGGTCGATTGATTTGATGATAAATAAATCAACGCCATTCTTCGGGTCTTTGCAATAGTCGACAGCTTCCTGCATGGGCTGCTGTTCTTTACTGGCCGACTCCAAAAACAAAAAGAACTTTTTGATGACGATGCCTTTATTCTCGGCATAGCGTTCAATTTGCTCCTTTTGTGCTTCGGGTGAATCGCTATCCGTGCCTTGCTTGGTGGTTGAAACACGGATGGCAGCAACCGCGTTTTTACTTGGTTGTGGCTGCACTTTCATCCTCCTCGAAAATTACCTCCAACAGAATATCGGCCAGTATTTCTAGCTTTTCGCCATCTTCTAGCCCGACTATTTCCGGCTGGCTTACCCTCTTATTTGTTGCGCCTTTTGTTCTACCCATAAGATGTAACTATCGCTTATAGTAATAGTATACTATAACAAATAGAGATAGTTCAAGGGTTTTAAATGTGCATTTACGCCCTTATGGGCTAGGGTATAAATGCGATATGTTTCAATCTGTTATCGCTTGTTTTTCCGTGTTACCTACCTTATAAATATACGGGTAGGTGGGGTTGGCTAATTACCTACTTGTCAAAATCAGCCGAGAAAACTAAAGCAAACAAAAACAATGAAAATCTAAAAAATAATAAAACTAATTCTAACTACATCACTATGCCTATAGACTTACCTAAAATAACCATGAGACAGAAAGAAATCCTAGATAGACTCTATGAGCATAGGTTCTTAAATCGTATACAGATACAAGCATTATTAGGCCAAAAGGATTACAAGAATACGAATCTATGGCTGAAAGATTTGCGCGAGAAGCACTATGTTGAGTGGATATATTCAACGCACTTTGCTGAAAAGATCAAGCCTGCTGTGTACTACCTGGGCATCAATGCCATACGCCGCTTTAAGCAGTTTGATTCGTATGAGAACCATATTCTTAAATACTATCGTGAGTCGAGCCGAAGCCAGGCTTTTATCGACCGCTGCATATTGCTTGCGGACGCCTGCATCGCGTTCAAGCAGACCAATAGAGCCATTGGCGCAATGGGTAGGAGCGCAGAACGTGATGATGTGTGGCTCGTATGGGAAACCGAAGCTGAATTTACCAAGGGCGGTTATTACGAATTTCTAAACGATACGGACATCCACCCAAACCTGTGCTACACGAAAATGGGCTATGACGAATATTTCGAAGAGGTGCCGGTTGCAAGCTATACAGTTGAAGTGTTCGACCCGACGCTGCCACGATACAGTATGCGCAAGCGACTCAAAAATTACGTGAAGTTTTTAGACGGCGAGGAATGGCAAGACGAGATGGAGGAGGAAAAACCGCCAACTGCGTTATTTGTATGTTGGACTAAAGCTGACATGATCTACTGTAAGCGCGCGACCAAGAAATTCCTGGAGGACACTTGGGAAACCGAAAACATTCACATGCGCTTTACGACCGTCGAGTCGATCAAAAAGCACGGATTTCGAGGCAATATTTGGGAAGAAGTCGAGCCGTCTAAAGATGACGACTAGCCCATATTCGTAACTCGTTTTTGCCAACGGCAAATGCGAGTTGACCTGTTCCCGAAGGGAATAGGCTTAGCCCCTAAAGTTAAGCTGTTGATACATTGCAGCCTGCTTGCCGTCATATTTTGCCCATTCTTTATCACCGTAGCTAAAGTGCCACCATTCACCGTCAAAAGGCGCGAAGCCAGCTTGCAGCATCACGCGACGCAGGAGTTGTCGGTTGTCCCATGCTTCTTTGCCGATAAACGGTGAGAAAGTGAAGGTATCTGGCACAAACTCGTGTACCTTCGTACCAAAGTCGAGCGGCTTGCCGCTTCTGGCAATCTGAATATCAACCGCCGCGCCTGCGGGGTGCCCTGCTACTTCTGGCACAGCAACGAGGCGGTGGACTGCCGCAAGCAACTCCTTGTCGCTATATTTTGAACTGAGCTTTGATTTCTGTTCTTCAAAAAGTCGTCGCTGGATCTCCAGCGCGCGATAGCCGTACACGACCTCAAGTTGCAATCTGTTATCTTGGGTGGCCAATAGCTCCGCTGCTTGTTTGAGTTTTTGCAGGACCGTCTGCCTGACAAATACTTGCTCGCCAGTGTAAGCCAACATGCCGGCGTCGATTTGTCGCGCCGTCAGGCTGGTACTTGTCGGTATCGGTACGAGCGGCTCATTTGTCGGCTCTACTGGCACGTTTGCATAGTCCGTATAGTTCAGCATTTTTTCTTCGAGTAGGCGGTAGATGTCTTGTCTTTTCATGACAGTTTGAGCTCCCCGTCGTAAAGCACAGCAACCTCGCCGGAGATAAAGGATTTGGTCACGGCGTCGTTTGCGTATTGCGTTTCGGTGCGGATGCTTTCGCCTGATGGTTGTACTACAGTAAGCTCGACTGGCTGCTGCGTCTTGGCGGATTCGGCAACGCCGATGGCGCAGGTGCCGCTGCCACAGGCTGTTTCGTCGAAAATGGTATCGATTGCATTGACCCACACGCAGAACTCGGCTTTGCCGGATGGCTCATCGTAATAGCTCACACCAACGGCCGGTTGATCGGCTAATCCATATTTGTTGGTCCGCAACAAGTCGGTCAACAGTTGGCGCGGAGTTTGGACATCTTTTGGATTGGTGACGACGAGCTGGGCTATGCCGTCAAGTTGCACCAGCGAGCCTTCGGGGACGGATTGCACTAATTCAGCCGCTTCGGGTAAAGGCATTTCTACTGCTACTTGGCCGTCTTTGACGCTAAACTCTAGCGGACGCTCAACGCCAGATACCTCGATAAGCCCACGGTAATCTTGGCCTTTTGTGATGAGCCACGCTACGCTGCGGGTAGCATTGCCGCAAAACTCGCCCCCGAACATTTCCACCCTGGCTACGGCATTGGGATTTCGTGGTAACGTGACGAAGCAACATTGTTCTATTTCCGGCTGTTCTGGCTTTAGGGCTTTCCAGGTTTGCATGACTTGCTCGTTCAGTTTTTTGCGGTCGCCGTCTAGGAATTGATCGAAGACAATGGCCGTAGTATTGCCAGACGGATAAGCAATAACAGCACGCTTTAGCTTATCCCGGCGTTCTTGTTCGGGCAGTGGAGGCTTGGATAGATAGACACGCTCATCAAGCGCCAAGCGGCCGTCTTGCCTGTGCTGGGCAACTACCTCAGTTCCTGATTCCTCCGTAAAGCCCGAAGAAGTATACAGGCTGATGGCTTTTTCATTCCGCACCGTTGTTCTAATTTCATAGCTCGGTGCTTTGGCCGTCTCCAACAAACGAGTGAGTGTTGCTCGGCCATAACCCTTGCCTTGTACTTCCGGCGCCACTGCTAATTCTTCGATATAGTAGGTATCGTCTGCTTTGCGGCGGCCACCAGCCAGCGCTACGGCCTTAGTCCCGAGCTTGCCGATGACCAGATCACCCTTCTGCTCAAGGATATATTCAAGAGCGCCTTCGGCTTCTTCGGTAGTAAAAGCTTCGTTGTATGGTTCGCGCGCAAAGGCCTGCCGATAAGTCTCAATAGCGCTGTCGCGGGTTGGTTTTTCTAAAGTGGCAAGCTCGGAAATTGAGACAACTTCAAACTGGCCTGCCGCTGGTTCGGTAGGTTTCATGGGTATTACTCCGTTATTTTGTTGATACAAAAACGCCAGCGTCGTGCTGGTGTTAGGCTTTCAGTTAGGATGAAGCTACTCAGGCACGAGCTGGCGGAATATGGCTATGATGCGTGGTGGTAATATTGAGCGCGGCTTCGTAGCCACCGCAACCGTTTTGCATCCAGTCGCTAATACGGGCAACTGTGCGGCTACTCAGCTTAGTCTTTTCGACGATCTCAGTATATTTCTTGCCGTCTTTGAGCATTCGAGCAGCGTCCAGGCGGGAGCTGATCTCGATAATTTCTTTTTCGGTCATCACATCCCGCAGGAAATTCTGCATAGTTTGAGCATCGGCAATAGCGGCAACAACCTCGGCGAATTGCCGGGCTGTAGGAGTCTCCCAAACTGAGACGGCAGATGTTTGCATGAGGTGTACTTTATCAAAGTAAAGTACATTTGTCAACCAGGGTTACTATCCTTGCCCATAACGAAGCAGCACGGCACAAGGTCGGCGCAGTACTAGGGGGAGTCTGGTACTGACTCATTGCAATTGGCGATGGTCGTGGCCTGCTCGGTGCAGATATCAACGGCAGCGGTTTTTATGATTATCCACCGCCACTCGAGCTAAAAGGCTTGGTTGTCGGTACTAACCGTTGCACCTTGCAACGTCGGCGGCTAAGGTGTAGGCTAGTTGCAACGGCCGGAGGCCGGGAGCATTTTTTTGTCCCTAACTAACACCTTATGTCAGATATTTTTTCGCCCGATAACATTTCATACATCGCAAGCTGGTGCACCATCTTGGCGTTTTTGTTCGGCGCAGGCTATGTCATTAGGATCGGCGTGCGCAAAACCGTTGCCCACTTCAAGAACAAGGGCGACCACAACAGCTCAGCGCAAAGCGACAGCGGCCCCATCAACCAGAACGGTACGCAGTATATATTCCAAGGCCCAACAACCATAAAAACGTACCCTGGAGCAAGTGCTCCGTCAGCTAGCCCGGCGTCCACGCCAACTGGCCAGCCTGACCAGGACGAGGGAGATCGAGATGCATAAGCAGATTAGTATACAAGAAGGTTCCTTCTCATTTTGGATCGACCCAAGTGTTGTTAATTTTGATGATGGTCAGTTCCAGCCACTAGCGCAGATCAATCCGGCTGGCGGTGACATATTTGTCGTTAAGGATACCGACAATGCGGTGAATGTTTTCTATGTCGCAACGGACATCGGACGGATAAACCTTAGCTACGATGGTGAGCGTTTAGATCGGGATAAGAAGCATCAAATTACAATCTCTTGGAAGGTTGGCGATAGTTTAGTGTTGTTTGTTGATGGTGTTGAGGTCGCACGCGAAGCGATTAGAGACGATGCATTCTTTAACGACTCGCTGGAGTTTAGAAGTATCATCCTTAGATATGGCGCAAAACTGACTGGTAAAGTAGACGAATTCGAGCGTATTTCTGATAGACATACGGCCTACTATGCCTACCTAAAGGATTTTCTAGTCAATAGTGGCGTCCTTTGTGATGACATCTTTCAGGCTGCCGCAAATGATGCAACGCTGCTCGCCATGATTGGTTCCAGGGTTCTTATTGAGGATGCTATAAATGTGCACTACATTGCGTCTATAGAAGATATAGATAAGCGTATGGCCGTTGCCGAAACATGGTTCAAAATATCGAACGATGACGCTGCGCTCAAGAATGCCCTCGATGGTAAATCGGTAGCTCAAAGAGCTAAGCTTGCAGGTGAAGATGTGCAAGAGCTTTACAAGAATGAATATGCTTTGTTTAGTAACTACATCCATAGTTCTGCGCATAGGAGTATCCTGAACCTTCCAGAGCACAGAAAGCTAGGCGGCAAAAAGGCAATCTATGCTGGTCTTCAAGCATATGCAAATATGGTGACTTGTGTTGCGAGCTTAGTGAAACAAGAGGTTCCAGAGGGAATAATCAAAACTACCGCTCCGTGGTATTTCAATAAGTATCGAGACTCTGTTGCAAAAGCGACTCTTGATGTTGAGGAGTAGCTCATTGTAGGTGCTATCTTAAAAGATGCTTTAATAGTCTTATGAGTACCATATCCGACATAACACTGTTAATTGGTACAATTGCAACAAGTGCTGGCACTATCTTTGGTATCGGACTTTCGATATATACCCTCACTCGAAAGGAAGCTCAAAACTTTAGGCTGTCGGTAAAGGAGCATCAAGCTCTTGTTAACCCAGCGCCAGGCTACAGTGATGAGAAGAAGTACACAAACCTTAGGGTCGTAAATATAGGTGGTAGGCCTCTTCGGATTTCGAGCGCCGGTTATGCATTCTTAAATTACGATAGCGGCGGCATATTTGCAGACAGTGTCAGAAATAGTTCGGTTGTGGTAGATATTGATAACGTGCATGACTACTTAGGGGACGAAACAGACAAGCCCGATAAAAAGATTTCGTATTATTACGCGACAAGTCTGACGGGAAAGACGCGCAAAATTTACATGACGCCTCGTCTTATTGTGTGGATGCGTGATTTGCTCTCAAAATCGAAGGTTTGGAAGAAGCCCGCACTTCATGAAAGAAGGGCTACAAAAAAGAAATAGTATGGATTACGATGCTCTGCAATTCTTAAGTGCTGGTGGGTTCCAAAAATCCGACGATGCCCACCCAGCCGGTGCTGGCAAAGCTGGGTACAGGCTCGTCTATAAGACCTTAAAGCTTCTGCCTCTGCCAGGCGCAGAGCTCAAATGGCCAAACTTAAGGGTGCAATTCAAACTTGCTAAGACGAATCGGGGCGGAGTCAAAGTAAACGGTGCTCTAGCTTCCCGACGTCCGAACATGGTTATCCTGCCCGAGTATATAGATGAGGCTAAAGAGGGCAATGAGACGAAGTTCACAGGCAGAACTAATATGAAGTTTGAATTTCAGGGTTGGGAAGAAGAGATTGACGACTCAGGGTTGGTGGAAATTCTATTGCTCACCGAATCAACAAAGCCCCAAGATATACTCAATGAGGGGCGGCTTCATGTAACGAAAATAAAAACCATAATAGAACTTGCGGGTGGCAACCGAGTCCTGGGTTTACCAATAGCCGAAGAGGTTGTTGAGATTTTTCCGGATTGGCATTGGAACCGCAACATGAGTTCTATCCTAGTGGGCACAGAATCCGAGCTTGATATGCAACGCCTCAATACAGAAGAATTTCTGCAAAAGATACGCCCTGCTGTAGAACTTACCCAGTCCGTAGATGCAGACGAGCGCCGCCGAGTAGCCGTTGCTTCTACGTGGTATTGGAAGGCTGAGTCAGAAGCTGACCCCGTAAATAGATTCATAGAGTACTGGATTGGCGTCGAAGCGCTGGAAATGCCGAATACAACCAATGTCAGGCCGGTCAGGGAGCGTCTTGCAATAATCACGGGTAAGCCAGCTGACGAATGGAGTGTAGTCGTGGGTAAACTTTTTGGCCTGCGCAGTGACCTAGTGCACGGGAAACTACGGGACGTCTCAAAAGAGCATCTTGAAGTTTTAAAATATCTATTGCTGACGCTTTTTCAGGGTAGGTTATTTCCAGGGACTGATGACGAAGTGATTACGCGTTTCATGGCATTAAGTCAAAAGGGTTAAATGATAAAACGTAATCACAGTAGTCTGTCTTGCTGAAAGCTATAGTAACCTCTGCTGGTAATGATGATGTGATCGTGAAGTCGTACTCCCAGTAGCAGACCTGCGGCTACTAGTTGCTGTGTTGTACCAATATCGTCGTTACTTGGGCTTGGATCGCCGGAGGGATGGTTGTGGGTGACTATTATAGACGCTGCCCTATCCTTGAGCGGCCCCGCAAATACTTCTCGTGGATGAACGAGCGTACCGGTCAAAGTGCCGATTGTAACAACCCGCCGTGCTATAAGCCGCTGTGCACTGTCTAGCGAAAGGCATACAAAATACTCCTGCTTCTTAGTGCGTATAAACTTGAGCTGCGCCAGGATTGCATCGGTTGTGGTGAGTAGCGGCTTATCTTTGCTCATAAATTACCACCAGTCCGCTTCTTGGCATCCAGCTCACAATCATATGTTGGCTCAGCTTTGGGATTGGCTCAGTTATGTAAAGCGTTCTGCACTCAGGTGGCGAGGCGAGAAACTGCTCAACCGTAGCAAACGATACGTATGCTACTGGCTCATCCGCCAGGTCTTTTGCAGTGAAGCTGGTCGCCTGCATACCATGGATTGCTTCTGTTAAACCATCTTTGCGCTGACGATTCAGTGTGCGGGCTTGCTCACGCTGCATGAGCCGCATTAGTCTGATCCACTGCTTGCGCACCGAACTCATAATGGCCGACGGATTGCTGGCTACGACAGCAATTTTGCCTTTTAAGTAGCGCTGCGACATATGATTGGCAAGGTCAACGGAAAGAGCGAGAGTGGGCTTCCGGTGTTCCACCAGTAAGCCGCTGCTACGCATTTTCGAGAAATACGACCCACTGCCTGAACTATCACTACTAGTGTTACTTGTCATCTGTAGAGCATAATACACTACATTGCTAACTGACACTAGTAGTGTCTGTTACTATTAGTGGTAGTTGCCTACAGTTGAGAATATGACATCTCAAGAGGCAAAATACCTTGCAGCATTCGGCCAACGGATAGCTGAGCTAAGGCGCAAGCGAAAACTCACCCAAGAGCAACTTGCTGAAGAGGCGGGTTTAACACAACGAACCATCGCTTCTATAGAACAAGGCCAAAGGTGGGCGAGACTATCTACACTGCACAAATTGGCAAAGGCATTGGGCGTTCCTCGCTACGAATTGCTGAAAGACCGGGAAACCAAATAAACTAATAGAGATGAGCGCAATAAAGCTTGGCAAAATAATTGGCGTAAACCTACAAAAAGCACGCAAAGCGCGGCGCTATACTCAAGAAGAGGTCGCTAAAAAAGTTGATCTGACCGCAAACTATTACGCGACGTTGGAGCGGGGTGAAGCTACGGCGTCCATCGAAACGTATTACGCAATTTTCGTCGTACTCGGCGTAAGGGCCTCGGACGTTTTCCCTGATAAGGTCTAGCCGTTCTGGCTAGCTTCTGCGCTAACACACCGACTACGCTTTTTGGCTTTATTTCAGGGCTACAGTCCTAGATCCTTGTAGACCGAAGATTTATATTGATAAGGACCTGTTCTATCACTCTTTGCAAAGGTTACCGCGTAGTCATCGAGTGAGTACTTAATAATATTAGGCTGGAACGAAACCGACATAGTATAGTAGTCGGCATCTAACAATGGCTTCGGAATGAACGCCCTGTCAACAGTTCGGTCCCCATCAAGATTGGCTACGACAACAGGCAGACCTAATGAAATCATAGTTTCTACTTCATATGCCAAGAATGATTCGCCGTCACCGCCCTTCTTCTTAGCACTGGCACTTCCCAATAGCACAAACTGCTTAGCATTCTTCATACGTTCACGTAAGTTTGCTTTGATGGTTTCAGGCTTGCTGGTGTCGCGTGATACATACAAGTCGTGCGCATCAAAAAAATCGAAGTCTATATTTTCGTTGTCGCGCCATGCTTCCATTAACCGATATGAGGATATATCCTCACTGGCAAATGCTATGTACGTTTTATTCCTGTAGCTCATACTTCTCCTCTAAGCCTGAAGTTCATAAAAGTTAATTTTGTCCTTTACGGATTCATGAATAACTATTGTGACTTTTGCAGGGTGTTTAAATTTAACACGTGACACTTTGAATGACCATATTAGCAAGCTCAGTAGCTCTTGCTCTGATACGTTGGCATCTTTGAATCGCGTAATCCCTGCACCCATTAATGGTATTGCGACGGACCTGCCTGCATACACTCGATCAACCTCATTCCAGAATGTCATCAGACAATTAACGTATTCTCGCATAGATAATTGCGCCATATTGTCTTTGTTGAATTTTGAGAAGGCGACAAGCAAATAGTCGCCCGAAACATGAATTGAGCCCAACTCATATCTAATTTTCTTGCCCGTGGGGCGATTAGTGTTGTCGCTTACCTTCATTTCGGCCAAGTGGCTGTCATCTTCGATGGCTTTATCGAGTGCCGCGACATCCTGAACATGTTTCTCCAAAAAAATACCGTTGAGCGATGTTTTGGCGATCAGCTTATCATCAGCTATGGTGTCAAAGTATTCGTTGAAATTAATTACCCGCAGTTCGCCTTGCTGAAAAATATCACCAATCTTCACCTCTAAAGGCGAACCATCGATATTCATTGATTTGGAAGTTGCTCTGTTGGCAGCCAACCACATAACTAAGTAGAGGAGAAGAAGCACCGCAGCAATCCCAATAAGTACACATACTCTATATTTGTCCGAAACTTGAACCGCTACAAAGAAGAATGAAGCAAAAACACCAATAATTGAGATTGACGCTAGGTAACGTTTCCACAGAACCCCACTAAAAGGTGATACTTTTATTTTCATAATTCTATTGTAGCCCTAGTGCTTGATAAACGTCGTCGTTGTAATAGAATGGCCCCGTCCTACCGTTTTTCTGGTGTTCATAATGCCAGGTAGTCCACGCCTCAAGAGCGAATTGCAGAATCTTCGGGCTAAATGAGACGTGCATTGCAAGTTTGTCACGGAGAATCGGTGGACATAATATGTCATCGTGGCTGCGCTTCTGATTGAGATTAACCACAATAATTGGTAGGTTCAGTGAAAGAGCGAGCTCTATCTCCCAGCGAACAAACTTGTAGAGGTTCTTAGTGTTCTGCCCTATGAGCAGTACGAATACGTTGCTGTTATTCATACGCTCGCGTAAACTGCGCTTGATAGTATCTTCCATACTGGTGTCTCGAGCTTGACGTAATTCATGGGCGTCGTGAAAGTTAAAATTTGTACTGTCATTCTGCTTCCACGCTTTCATTAGCCAGTAGGAGCGGATGTCGTTGTCGCCATCGAATGCGACATAAGTTTTATTGCGATATGTCATACCTTATACCCTAGTATTTCAGTTTTGCAAGAATTGCTATTACCCACACTTATCTAAGTACAGCGTACTCCTGAGGCATGACTATTGCAATAATGGTAAAAAGTTTTTAAATAATCATAAGCTTATTCTTGAGTACTTGCGCGAGGAATCACATACTCTCTAGCAGTTTACTCGCTAGTAACTTTAGGCTTGCGGGCAAGTAGAACTTTAATCGTTCTTCTTGTTGTCCAGTGATTTCTTAATAGCTTCGGCCAATGATTCATCCGACCGTGCTAACTCGCTGCCAAAACCTTCCATTGAGTCTAGATACTGGATCGCATATTCCCGATTGGCATTTTGGGGATCATGAATTTGCAAATACCGAAGTATCTTTTGAATATCTTCTTCTCTTTGCTTATCCATACCTGAGTTGGGCGCCGCTTTCAATGCAGCGTCTACGGCACTTATCGTTTCCTGATTTGACTGGTAAAGAATTGCCGTATATCCCGCATTTCTTGCCGCGCTGATATTCTCCGGGGCATCATCAACATATAGAAGCTGCTCAGGTATAATTTGTAACTGTTCTGCGACAGCAACATAGGCGTCTGCATCGGTCTTATTTACGCCAAGCACCTTTGCGCTAATCACTTTCTTTATTTTTACGGCCAATATGTCCCTAATTGCTGGATGCTCCTGAATCGCATCGCTAGTAAAAAGATAGATGGGTACGCTGAGCGAGCCGTAGAACCCAAGGAGTTCATCATTCAGTTTGAAATAATGCCAAAAATCGTAGTTTGGGTTCTCTTCCTCTAGCTTGCGATTTAGCGCATTGAGACTGTCTGTATATGAAGTATCGGCTGGGAAAAGCAGTACTCTTGAAAAATCAGTAACTATTGCTTGGATCATCACCTTAGAGTATATCATCTGACCAGCTACAGCAGATGATCCATACCTATGAATCGTATCATTTGCCAAGCAAGTTGCGTGGACTCGATGCGTCGCATAACCTCGCAACTGTCGCTTTGCGATAAGATATTGAGCGAACCTTCGTAGAGTATGTTTCGATCAAGAATGGCGATTTTCCGGTGGTGATTGCCAGTGTATAGAATTTGAACGCCCATATGTTGCAACTTGGAAATTGCTTCGTGGGCATCAACCTGCCAATAGTCTTCGTCGTGAGTTCTCGGATCGCGAGTATTGATAGCTATGCGTACTTTGCGGGTCTTTAGCTTCTCCAAGATTGGCAGTAGCGTCTTGAGCCGACGGTTTGTGACGAATGGGCATTCAATGATGACCTCGCTGTGGCATTTTGCCAAGTCCTTCAAGAACGTAGGATAGAAGGTGTCTTGATCGTAGAGTTTTGAACTGAGTAGATCAGTCGGAGCGACAGGGTGGCGAAATATGCTAAGCATGATCGACCTCCTCATCGGCAAGAGTTACGCCCAGCGTTTTCAATCTCGGTTCGATATATTCCAACTCACCGAAGAAGGTTTCGACCTGTTTCGTCGTTAGGTTCACCAGAAGTAAAACTCCCACCTTTTGAGTGGGAGTTTTACTTCTGGTGCTTTTGCGCAGCAAAAGTCGAACTCCGAAGGAGTTCGCTATTTGCGCGTTTAGCGCAAATATATGCCGAGCCCGACTCGCTCATCAAAAAGATTAAGAGCGAGCCGGCGCGAAGCCATATTCTCCGTGAGACCATTGTTGTGAGGCCGTTGGGCGGGGCGTCTCAGACCGAGCTGTCTTCTGACGAGGTGCGGCCAACGTTGGGCGACGGCAGGTTGAGGGGGCGTTGTGCTTTTTGGTATGCAATTACTTTGGCTACGATACGTTTTGTGGTGATGATTCGCTCTAAGCCGCCGTTGCTGACTATAAGATGATAATCACCGGATGATCGTCTGCCTTCATGTTGAGCGACGTTCTGCGCGAGTCCTAGGAAACGGTACATCGCACCAATGTCGTCCTGGTCAGTGTCGCAATGTTGCCCAAAGATACAAGCCCGACAAGCGCCGTCTTTCGTTGCCGTAAGATGGACTTCGGTGCCATCGTCCAGTGAGATGAATTGCCCTACGAACTTTAGCCAACCTGCTCTGACGGCTGGCTTATCGACAGTTGGGTCGTTGCCGAGGACATCTCGTGCATACCATGCATCGTACGGGGTTGCTCCCGGGAGACTCGGACTATTTTCAACATCTTGGATAGTTGCATCTACCTCTAGTGTGGCCTCCGCAGGATGTAGCGCTCGCAGGAGATTGGGGTCTATAAGACGATGCGCACGTATTTCAAGCGCATTTACTTCTTGCCGTTCAGACTGTGGTGTATGCTCGGACGTCATACCGTAACCGGTAATTGTATTTCGTTCACGTCAAATATAGTACATAAAATATACATAGATTGCAAAGTATTCCAGCCGTAGGATGATGTATGGCTGTTAACCTGCTGCAGAATCATCCGTGACGTTTATCATTGAGCCAATGTAGGTGTAGGTATGCCGTACATGCATGAAATATATGTTGCAAAATAAAACGTGTATGATTCTGGGGTCAATAACGTTTGCCGTAGTTATTGCCGCTTTATGCGTAGGTTTCGCGTGGTAGCATCAGGACGATGCCGATGTAGCCGCGGGGGTACCTTCCCTGACATCGCAGGTTGTTGCGCTGCGTAGTTCGCTTGACGGCCCATGTCCTTCCAGCGGCAGCCCGGTATGCCAGCGGTACGCGTATACATCGGAAAAAGGCGTGCCGGTTTTGGTATTTGCTCCGCTTCGGAATGCTGCAGTAAACAGCCCAGTAGTGGTGATGGTGCTTGGCGATTGGCAGACGACGCAGCTGGCGCCATTTACCGCGACCCTTACCTACGGGTCGGCACGCACTGGCAGCGGAACGCTGGTGCTGCACAACGACAATCCCTCCGGTCTGCCTGAAAAGGCGGATACCGTTTCTGTCCCCGTTATTTTTTAGCGGGTTGATGTTTTACTGTGGTGAACTGTTGGTTTACGAACCGCGTGTAGCCTAGGAATAAGGTTACCGCCAGGCCGATGGCAGCAACTAAGAAGCGGAATTTGTTGCTGTCGGTGGCCATGCCGCGGCCGATGCCGTACAGCAGCGTAAAGATGCCGCCAAGCAGAATGCCGTTGGCGATAATGCCCAGTTTTTCTGCGAATATGAGCGCAACTGCCAGGATGATGACTGCTATAACTAGGACGATGATAGAAACATTGCGGTTGTAGCGCATCATAGATTGGTCGAATGCACGCTGCTGGGCGTTATATGCGTTCATCTCCTGTTGTTGTGCCGCGGTGGGGCCATCTTTACCTATGTAGCTCATAGCTGCTGGTTCCTGGGGCTGCGTTGGAGCCTGGTAAAATACGGCGATACCCATGCCCACAAAAATTGCCAAAAACAGACCTACGAAGAACATATAGATGTACCGTATCATAGCAGCTCCTTTTTTATGCTGGCAGCGACACTCATTAAGTATGCACGAGCACGTTTTCGTGTCAGTAAGGCTGCTCACATCTATGCTAGTGTAAGTTCTTCTATAGACAGATAGTTTCTTCTGTACTTAGATGAAAGTAGTGTAGCGTTTACAAGTTGGACAGGAATAGCTCTAGCGCGTGGATGCTGCCGGAAGGAGGAGTCATGCGTTTTACTAACCGTGAAGAAGCTGGTATGCTCCTTGCCAAACGCTTGCGTCCCTTCCGTGATACTGATGCCGTTGTACTGGCGCTGCCCCGCGGCGGTGTGGTGGTGGGCGGTGCCGTGGCACGCGCCCTGCACCTTCCGCTGAACGTCGTCCTGGTATGCAAGCTGGGCCATCCTACCGACCCTGAATGTTCTGCTGGGGCGGTTGGCGAGCGGGGTCTGGTGGTGTACGACGCCGCAGCGGTAAACCCTTGCCGGCAGATTGGCGCCATAAGGAAGAGCGCCGTGCCCGGCACATTTTGCGCAATCGGCGGGCTACCTATGATGCAGATAGCCTGCCGCAAGACATACGGGGGCGAACGGTTCTGCTAGTAGACGACGGCATGGCTACAGGCTTGTGTATGGATGCGGCCGTGTTGTGGGCGCGCGAACAAGGTGCGGCTCGCATTGTAGTGGCGGTACCGGTTGCTTCGTTCGAGAGTGTGCAGCGCTTGGCACCAAGCGTCGACCAGCTAGTGGTGCTAGATAATCCGGCCGACTTCCTGCTGGCGGTGGGTGCTCATTACCGGTATTTTCCGCAAATTGTGGATGAAGAGGTAAAGACTATCTTGCAGGAGGCGCATTATGGCGTTTAGGATGCCGTTGCCGTCGGTGCATAGCCTGCGCGACCTGGCGGATATGAGTGGACCCTACCCCATGCCGGCACGCCATATGGTGCTGTCGGCGCAGCGGTACTGCTATGGCGAGGCAATGGTGTCGTTTTTGGAGGAATTTCCGCCCGATGAGGTGTTTTTGGACCGCGATGAGTTTGTGGCGCGCGGTATGGCGCTCAGGGATCACCTAGGTCTGCTTTCGGCGCAACAGCCGGCGTTTATGGAGCGGTTCTTCCGGCGGCGTCTGCATACTGCTTAGAATGTGAGCCCCCGCACACATGATACAATGGCTGCTAGCTAAGGAGCTTGCCCAATTATGTTGTGCCCAAATTGCGGAAAACAAAACCCCGAAGGCGCCTACGCCTGCGCATTCTGTGGTCTGTCGCTAACAGCCGCGCCCAAGGCCGAAGCACGCTACAGCGGCCTTTCGGGCAATGAAATGTATTGCGCCTGGCAGCTGGGCTTTTTGCCGGGGAATCTGCTGGTCGGCAACAGTGTGTTCTCTATGGGTTTTATCGGCGGGCTTGGCTCTAACATCCGTACGTTTGTGGGCGGCGAGGTAAAGCAATATACGCAGATGATCGCCGATGGCCGCCGCTTGTCCCTAGAGCGGTTCGACGCCGAGTTGGCCGCTACCGGCGGGTCAGGCGCCACGGGCGTCACCAGCGAGCTGGTGTTTCATCCCGGCAATGCCGAGTTCTTGACGGTTGGCTCCACCTTGCATCACGGCAGCGGCCAGGAGCTGTCCCCTGCTTTTACCACCGCCGCCGATGCTCAGGAACTGTTTTGCCAGTGGGATGCCGGCTATCGGCCGATCAGCTTCGTGTTCGGCAATGTAGCATATTCTATCGGCGCCGTCCGCGGCCTTACCGGCGCACTGCGCCAGCTGGGCAAGGGCGAGGTCAAGCAGTATAGCGACATATTCAATACCACGCGCCACCTGGCGCTGACGCGGATGGAAGATGAAGCCCGCGCCAAGGGCGCCAACAGCGTAGCCGGCGTGCGCACCACCATTTTACCCATTGGTATGTCGGGCATACAGGAAATGGTAATGATTGGCACTGCCTCGTACAATGAGGCCATCGCGCCGGTTGCTCAGCAAATTGGCGGTATTACCACCAGCGACCTTACGGCCGAAGAAACCTGGAATATCGCCAAGCTGGGCTATGCGCCGTTGCGGCTGGTGATCGGCACCTCCGTGTATTCACTGGGTTTGGCCGGCGGTATCATGGCGTCGTTCCGTAACCTGGTGCGCGGTGAGCAAAAAGAGCTGACCCATATGATTTACGGCGCCCGCGAAGAGTCGCTCAAGAAAGTCCAGGCGCAAGCTAAAGAAGTAGGCGCCGACGACGTGCTGGGCATCAAGACGTATATTTATAATCTGGGCAGCGGTGTCATAGAGTTTTTGGCTATCGGTACGGCCGTAAAACGCCTGCCGCATATCGGTACACGCTCCGAACAGTTGCCGCCGCAGGCCATCATTCGCGACAAAGATACGTTCGTAAATACCGCCGAACTATCCTTCGGCTCCGACCTGCAAAGCCCCCGCCGTTAGCTTAGCTGCAAAGAAGTAAAGACGGCCTGTACCTGTTGCGCCAGGGTGCTGTTTTGCCAGAGGCCGCCAGTGAGGTTCAGCGCCGTTGCGCCTGAGCCGTCGCAGGCGTTGGTGCTGCACTGATAGAAGCGCGCGCTGATGATGGGATCCAGCCCGCCTAGGCTATCGGCCGTGATGCCCTGGCCTTTCATGAACTTCGTGATGCCGGTGATGATTACTTCATCAAATACGTTATTAGTATTTTGGCCGCCAGCCAGATGTACGAAGGTGATATATGGATACTGATGTTGGGAGGCCGTGGGGCTGGTGTAGCCGATTTGCGTGGAATCTTGGGCAATGGTGGCGCTGCCAGACGCCAATTCGCCTGCCTGAGCGCTGCCCGGTCGGATAGTAAGTACGGCTTTGGTAGTGACGGTAGCGCCGGTGCTGTCCGTGACACTGGTAAGCGGTGATGTCAGGGTGATGGTTTGGTCGCTGGCGTTATTGTTGGATGCTGGCGTGACCGTCCAGTCCGACGGATAAGTAAACTTCAGGTTCAGGTCGTTGCCGTTGGATATGTACTGCTGGGTGCCGCTATTGCCGGTGGCGGTGGGCGCCGGCTGGTTGCTCTGCTGGTTGGACGCAGTAGTGCTGGCGGGCGTAGTTTTGGGTGTTTTAATCTTCAGGAACACAAGAATCCCCACCGCAACAACGATTACCACTGCCGCAGTAATGCCCGTAACAAGCAGCCATGTCCGCCGCGGTTTGTGTGCGGTGGTGGGTGCTGCCATAGGTTGCCTGTCAATCGGGAAGGGTTCCAGGGGGCGTGCCATATACTACCAGTATACGCCAGCTGGCCAGGTTGTCATCTTGTTCCTGGTTGGTGGTGGTAAGCATAAACGTCTTGCGCTATAGTTTTAAGTGATATCGCATAACAAAAGAAGGGTGGAATATGGCTCGGGCAAAGGTAACTAAACTGCGGCGCAAGACAATCGACCAAGTACTTACGGCATTCGGCGTAGTCGCTACTGTTACATTTGTAGTGATGGGTTGCTTGGCGTGGTGGGCGTATTCCTTTACTACATCAAGCGTGCGGGATGAATTGGCTGCGCAGAAAATATACTTCCCTGCCCTAGGCAGTCCAGCGCTCGCCAGCGCGCAGGTCGGTCCATACCTCAACCAGTATGCTGGCCAGCAGCTGCTGACCGGCCCGCAGGCCCGGGCGTTTGCCGACCACTACATCGCGGTGCATTTATCTGAAGTGGCCGGCGGCCAGACATATGCCGAAGTGAGCGCTAAGGCTCAGACTAGCCCATCCAATACCACTTTGCAAAATCAAGCCGCTACCCTGTTCAAGGGCGAGACGCTCCGCGGCATGTTGCTAAACGCCTACGCCTTCTGGACAGTTGGTATGGTAGCGCGCATCGGTGCCCTGGTATGTTTCGTGGCAGCCGGGCTCATGGCTGTGCTCACCATGCTAGGCTTCTGGCATATCACCCGCGACTGATTGCGCGGCCTCTGCCAGCTCCTGTCCTTTCAATGCAAAATCGGTAAAGCGTACGGTATCGGGTGTAATACGGAAGACCGCGAAGTGTCCTTCCCGCAACAAGGCGGCATTGTCTGCGGATGCGCCTTGCGGTGCGGACTGCTGTGGATAGAGTGCGCCGAATACCCATTCCTGGATGTCCTGCCGGTCTTCGACAGTGGCATAGTCGTGTATCTGTACAGTCTGCAGCCGCGGGGCGTCGTATATAGTGAGTGCAGCTTGGTGCGTGGCTACCATGTTTTGCGCCTTGAGCGTAGAGGCCTTAGTTATGAGGTATACCGCACCTGATGCATCGAGCAAGTAGTGGACGGCCGCACCGTGCACTGTGCCGTTTTTGCTGACGGTTGAAAGGACGGCGACGTTGTGGTGATCCAGAAATGTGCGTGTGTCGTTTTTGATAAAAAACTCCTTTGGTGTTGCGATAGGCTGTGTTGTTACGGCTGCTGACTGCGCCGGTTCACGCTCCTCTATCTGCCGTGTGCCTATGTATGACACGAAGGTCCGGATACAAGTGGCGTTGGCGTAGCGGATGGTAAAACTGCCAATGCGCGTATGTAGAGTAACCGACGAAAACGGCCCGGCGACGACGTAGTCTATGCCCGATACCGCCCGGTATGCAATTTCTTCTACAGAGGTGAACCCAGGCTTGTAGTCCAAGAACACGATGCGTCGGTCGGTCGCCACTAGCATGCCTTCCGTAAAGCCTAGTATGCCGCGGCCTCCCTTATATCTGCCATATACCGCTCCGCGGATATGCTCATCTGGGTGGACTAGCCGGTACAAATATTGGCTGGAAAACTTCGCCAAGCCGTACATCGTGGCGCCTGCGTCGCGTAGCTCATCTTGTACGCGTCGTATATGTACAGCATTATCACCGCCTGGCGGACCGGGTAATGAGGCTTGCTTATTCCAGACAATTGTTGCCATCAACGCCTCCGTCGAGCGCATGCTACAGTACTGGCTGGTCAGTGATCAACGTCATGGACGGAATGTACCTTGCAATGCTACGCTTCAAAATTACAGTTTAGCAACGTTACTAGTATGAAGCCCTTTTGCATAGATGTGCATTGATCTACATCACTTAAATGTTGTAATACTGCGCACTCTATCATATAGTCAAAATATAGGGAGCGCCATGCCACCAGATATTGCCCGTAAAGTAGCTGCATTTTTTGCAAATTACCCAGAACGACAGTTCGTCAAGAAGCACGTCCTTATTCAAGCCGGTGAAGATCCGCGGGGGGCGTTTTTCCTTACTAAGGGCACGGTGCGGCAGTACGACATAACCGCCAAGGGTGAAGAGGTGGTCGTGAATGTGTTCAAGCCGCTGTCATTCTTTCCTATTTCGCACTCTGTCAACAAAATGCCGAACGACTATTTTTATGAGGCGTCAGAGGATGTTACGGCGCGTTTTGCACCGGCCGAAGCGGTTATGACCTTTTTGCAGGAAAACCCGGATGTAATGTTTGACCTGCTCCGCCGGGTGTACTCAGGTGTTGACGGCCTGCTGCACCGCCAGGCGCAGCTGATGAACGGTACAGCCATGAGCCGGCTGAGCTACGAGCTGCTTATTGCCTGCCGCCGGTTTGGCCGGAAGCTGGACGACGGTACCTATTTCGTGGATATCAAAGAGGCAGATTTTGCAACGCGCACAGGCCTTACGCGCGAAACTATCAGCCGCTGTCTGCGCAAGTTGAAGACCAGCGGTTGTCTTGATGTTGTCCGCGGCGGCGTTATCGTCAAGGATATGGCAGTGCTTGAGGGCGAGTCCAGCGCTGGTTCTGTGTTGTAGATGGTATAATACAGTTTTTAGCCTGCACAGGTCTTTGCATAGCTGTGCTTGAGGAGTATATATGCCCGAACAAGCGGCGCCGAACCCGGCGTGTAATGATAATTTACTTGCAAGAGCCGAGCAGCAAGAGGCGCTTGCAGCGCATTATGGAGACCGTAAGGTGGGCTGGCTCGCTGCTGCCGTGTTGGCTGAGGCTGCGGGGATCCTGCCTGAGGTAGTCGCCAGGACGCCTATCAATAGTTTTGAGGCTGTATGTGTCACTGTGGGTTTGGGCGCTGCAGCGCTGTCTGCTATGGAATGGCGCAAGCAACGCTACTTTGATTTTACGGCACGGGCATTGCGGCAGCGGTGGATGGACGCTATTGCGAAGCCTTAGCTTTTGCTTGTTCAGGTAACCTACGTTCAGGCTGTAGTGCAATCGCCGCCCCTTCCGCTGTACCTAACAGGCACAGCGTGCTACTTTTTGTCATCGCGCAAAAAGTAGCCAAAAACGCTAGGCCCAAGCTCCCCCGTCCTCGGGCAGCAGTTGTCACAGCGACAATCGGCTCGGGACTCGGCGGTTTAGCGCCTCAGACATCCCGAGCCGCCGAAGGAAATTGTCGCTGCCACAACAGCTGACGCCGGGTACGCTCCGCATGGCCAACACGGCTACCAGTGCAGTGGTAGTCTGGTGGTGCGTAGTAATAGCCTGCCACTGCAGCTACGTTCTGACAGTGCACTTTAGGAACTACGGTGCACTGGTGGTTATCCGGCATGCGGAACCTTCCCGGCGTGCATGTTCGTGCTCGCTACAACTTCCTTCGGCAGCTCGGGATGTCTGAGGCACCAAATTGCCGAGTTCCCGAGCTGGTTGTAGCGAGCATCAACCTGCACCCGAGAGGGTGGAGCTAGCCTTGATCTTTTGGATACTTTTCTATCAAGAGAAAAGTATTGGGGCCCGCCACGGGTAGTGGCAGATTGAAAAGAAAAGAAGATCGGCTGGTCAAGAAAGGACAAAAAAAGGAGCAGGGCGGACGCAATAGTACTAAGCCTGCTTATGATGGTGTGGTGCCGTCAGCATATCAAGCAGCCGCTGGGTCGCAGCCGCCACTTCATCTACCGCTTGGTCAAAAACAGCTTCGTTGGCTTTAGATGGCTTGCGATACCCCGACACCTTGCGCACGTACTGCAACGCCGCGGCGCGCATTTCTTCGCTAGTCGCTTCTACAGTGCCTTCCCTTAGTACTTTTATGCTCCGGCACATAAAGCTACTCCGGTTTTTTGTCTATATAGTCTTGGCACAGGCGTTCAAACACACCATTCGTCCAGCCAAAACCGGTCTGTGACGGATACACACCCTTCACCGGCGGCTTCTCGGGGTTTACCACATTATACTTCTCCAGAAAGATGCCATGCGTCTCAAACCACGACAAATTGCAGCGCAACCACTTCATGGCAATGCGCTGTGCATCCTCGTGGTAGCCGTAACGTTCCAGCGCGCGTATGACTATCAGCTGCAGCGGCGCCCAGCCGTTGGGATATGCCCACTGCGTCGGCATACTGCCCATAACGTATTGCTTCACCGGCAACGAATCGGTCGTCGCCAAACCGCCTTTGTTTTCAAACCGGCGCAAGGCCCGCACCAGTGCAGCAGCCTGAGCATCATCCACCATACCGGCCCACATAGGGAAATAGGCCGCAAGACTGCTGATATTACCTCGACGCTTTTTTACGTAATTGTAATCGTAGTACAGCCCACGGATGCGATCCCACATCAGCTCATTCATTACCGCCTTACGCGCAGCAGCTGCCTCGTCCCATTTCTTAGCTTCTGCCTCATCGTTGAACTTGCGCGCCACGGCGGCAAAATCTGTCTCATATTTGTACAGCAAAGCGTTCAAATCTACCGGCAAGTAATGCAGCGCCTTGTGGCTGAACCGCGGCGTATAATCCCAGCCGCTTTCGGCCTCGGCCAGGTCGTGCGTCATGTTGATATCGTAGTACCGCGACAAACCACGATATGCCTGACGGTCATTTGGCTTTTTGGTACCCATCCACACTATGGCATACTCTTGCTTAGCCAGCGAAATAGCGTCCTTTAGCCACTTATCCCCTGGCTTGCATGTTTCGTAGACTTCAAGGATAAAGCTTGTCAAGAATGGCGGCTGCGAGCGGCCCATCAGGTATGTACGTGATGCATTGGGGATTACCTTAAACCGTTTGAACAGGCTCATAAGATCTTCCAGAATACCAGCCGCCAATTTCTTGTGCGTATCATCGTAGAGACCCTGGCAAATAAAATAACTGTCCCAGTAATATAGCTCGTTGTAATCAAAGCTGGCGGTTGCGTCATAGCTTGGCACCAGATACGGCTTGGGCAGGCCAAGCAGTGTTTCGTCATCTTTGGGGTGGAAGCGCTCCACATGGTGCCAGTAGTCGGCTATATAAGCACGGGCCGCCGACACATCGTTCGCAGTCAATGCTGCGCGTTTACGGATGACCAAGCTGTTGCGAAATGTATCTTTCGCCTTTGCAAAATCTATCATAAGAAATACTCGCTTTATCGTTATGTCACGGCATAGGGTATGCGTACATGAACCCTATGGAACTACATACTATTTAAACACCCGTAGTCCAAAATAAAAAGGGCACCAAAACGGCGCCCTTTTACCATGCTAGGCTGGTTTTCTCCAGACTCTTATACCGACAGCCGGCGCAGCTCCAGTTTTACCTTTAGTGCCTGGGACCGGCTAAACCGACCCTTGCTTTGCCGGCGGTTTAATATATCTTCGTCACGGTTTCGTAGATTGCGCGTACGTAGCATGCTTGTTACCCTCGCTTTTCTGCCCTTGTTTTGGGGCAAGCAATACTATAAACAGCCCAGCTGAAAGACGGCTTTAGCACTATGCGATATATTACACTTGCAGATATATCATATTTTGATATACTACAAATATGGATACATCAGAATTGTTATCACGAACTGCGTTCAGCATTCTCCTTGCCCTGAGCCTAAAGCCACGGCACGGTTATGAACTCATGCAACAGGTGGAGCACGACACCGCTGGCCGCATAAAGCTAGGTCCTGGCGCACTCTACGGCACTGTTAAGCAACTCGTAGATGCGCACCTTATAGAAGAAATGCCGTTTGAGGGCACTGAACGGCGCCGCTATTATCGCCTCACTAGAAAGGGCTGGGACCGCCTGGGAGCGGAAATGCAGTACTATGAACAGACCGTACGCTTAGGGCACGAGCGGCAGGTGTTGCCTGCCGACAGAGGAGCATTTGCATGGATGACCAACTAAAACGGCGATTTCCGCGATACGCGCGTTGGCTACGTCTCTACCCTGGTGCATACCGCAACCGATACGGTGACGAAATGATGCAAACTTTGGCCGACATGCTGGACTACGCCGCATCACCAGCAGAACGACGCCGCGTGTGGATACGTACCGTACTCGACCTACCACTCGCGGCCGCACAACAACAGCTTATAACTCTAGGAGAAACTATGCACCAATCAACACTCATCAAACGAAGCTCAATTATAAGCGGCGCATTGCTGCTGCCTTTCTTTGCAGCGCTTGCCGCTAATGCCCTAGACAAAACCCTTCGGAATCAGACGCTCTACCATAGCAGCCTATGGAGCATGCCATGGCTGGCACTTTGGGTGCTGTATTTGCCGCTAGTGGCTGGAAGCGTCGCAGTGGCAGCCATTGTCGTAGCCTTGCTCCGCAATCGCAGCCAAAATACACCCGCCATCGCCATTTGGCCTCTGATTGGCATAACGATAGTGGCAATGGCTATTGTGGGTATGGTGTTTTTCCACGACAGTGTGCACTGCGTAGCAGGAAACCCTGTCCGTGAATTACGGAATCTGCACACTACACTATCGTGCATCGGGCAGCGGTAGGTGGCGCCGCCGTACGCTACTTTTGGCGCTTGCGCTTATTGGGGTCAAGCTCCCGTTTGCGCAGGCGCAATGATGTAGGCGTCACTTCTAACAGTTCATCGTTTTCGATGAAGTCGATAGACTGCTCCAGGCTCAAGATGGTCGGTGGCGTCAGCTGTACTACACCATCGGACGATTTGCTGCGCATGTTTGTCAGGTGTTTTGCCTTGCAAACGTTAATCTCCATGTCTTCTTGGCGAGTATTCAAACCGACAATCTGGCCGGCGTATACTTTCTCGGCGGGACCAACGAAGCACGTACCGCGCTCTTCGGCAGTCTGCAATGCATAGGGTGTAGTAACACCGGTTTCAAAGGCAATCAGGACGCCGTTGCGTAGTTGCTGGAGCGGTGCGCCAAGTGGCTGATACGCCGTAACCAACGAGTTCATGACGATAGTACCCTTGGTCTGCGTCATAAGGATGTTGCGAAGGCCCAGCAGTGCACGGGTCGGCAGCTCGTATACCAGCTTGGTTACGCCTTTAGATGCCGAGCTGAACTGTTCTTTTAAGATGGCGCGGCGCTGGCCAAGCTCCATCTGGACCGTGCCCACATGCTCGGCAGGAACTTCGATGATCAGCTCTTCGATAGGCTCGACAGTCTGGCCGTTTTCTTCATGCGTC
>DASTXH010000085.1:0-3191 GCA_035758575.1 Saccharimonadales bacterium (SeqCode) | reverse complement strand
TATATCACAATAAAATCCGCAGTGTTGGCCTGGCTGATTTTGCCCAGTGCCCAGGTAGTGAGGGCGGGAATATTATCAATCTTTGGCTCCAGCGCTTCCAGTTCGTCCAGCGGCACCCAGCGGTATTCGCTGTATTCATCGTTCAGGGCGATGTTGCCGGAAATATATTGGCCGGCAATATGCGGCAATACCATGCTGTTGCCGTCTTTTTTGCGGAATAACAGGTTGTAGGTTTCGTGGGGCAGGATGCGCAGCTGTACGCCTGCGCCAATCTCTTCATTCTTCTCGCGTTGCATGCCGGCGACCAGCGTTTCGTCACTAGTTTCCATCTTGCCGCCGATGAATGACCAGGTGCCGTCGTAGTCGGTTTCGCCGGTGCGCTTTGCCAGCAGTACAGCCGTTTTATCGGCCGAAAGTACCACGAGTTTTTGACAATACTGGAATAAATATGGCGATTGCATATACCTATTGTAGCAGGTTCACCAGGGCTGGCAGCTATTGCTGGTCGGGGCAGTTGAACATCCAGCGGATGCCATATTTGTCTAGGCAGGTGCCCCACCAGGCGCCCCAGAACATCTTTTGTAGGTCGTTTTTGTCGGAACCGCCTTCTGACAGCGCATTGTACAGGCGCTTGGTTTCGTCCAACGTATCTGGCTCTAGGTTGATGGTAGTGTTGTTGCCGATTTTCAGCTCATGACCCATAGACTTCAGCATATCAGTGCCCATAATTTCCGTGCCACCTAGAATAGGCAAAGATACGTGCATGACTTTGCCCTTTTCGTCGTCTGTCAGCGGCGGCCGACTCGGATCTGCCGGCACGTCGCGCATGTACTGGAATGGTGCACTGAACTCTGTGCCAAAGACTTGCTTATAGAAGTTGAAAGCTTCCTCGGCTTGCCCCATGAAGTTCAGATAAATACTTACTTTTGCCATAGGTGTTCCTCCGTTGTTATTTTTGTGCCGCTTGCTGATATGAACGTGCGGTTTCTGTAAACGACGCAATAGCCGCCTCGTTTTCGAACGCACGTTTTGGCACGATAATGGCAATATACACGCGGCCGGGGTTGTCGAGCTGTAAGAAAATAGTGTTAGCGTCGGTGGTTATGGCCTTAACGGCGTTCCAGCGAGTCAATCCGTCAGTTTGGTTATTTTTTTGGTGTACGCCTTCAGGGCTGAGGGTGATGATGTGCTCGCCCCTGTTTTGCAGCGCCTGCGCGCTCTTTGCGGCGTTCAGCCACATACTTAGGTAGGCCAGGGCAAATAATAGAACGGCAAATGCCGCGCCGCCAACCACAAAAAGTATGGATTTCAGTGCAAGGGAGGCAATGATGACCATCGCTCCGTAAAAGATAAGCGCCCGGATCTGCCGCGGCCGCTTCCGTGCATAGGCGTGCAACTGTAAATGCCAAAAATCGTCTTTTGTGAGGTTGAAGTGAATTTTTTGGGCATGTGCTTCTCGTTGCGGCATTAGCTTGAGTCCTCGGTTTGTTATTTACATCGTATCAAATGTATAATCCCTGATAAATACCCCCCTTGGAGGCCCAGGCATCTCATATTACGGTGTGCCCTGATAGACATCCCACCCTAGTTTTATGGTCGAAAAGTCAGAAATGTTTAATTCGCCAATTTCGGCGAGCGAGAATGTGCTAACTTGTAGAACTTCTTTTTCTGCGGGCTCTACTAGTCCTATATCACTGACTGCATAGTAGTATGCAATGTAGCTGACAGGAAAGGGGTATGTCCTACCTGGCGTCGGGTGTACTACAGGTTTTTCGGCCGTAATCTTCCGGTATCCAAATAATATGGGGTCTTGCACGACAAAACCGCCCTCCTCCAGGCATTCCCGCTTCAGGGCTTGCTCTATAGTCTCGTCGTCGTCAATATGCCCGCCCAGCATGCCCCAGCCGCGCTCCTCGCGTTCCAATACGATTTTATTTTCGCGCGTAATGGCTACGCAGAAAGCGGCAGTGCAATCATCGGGGCTCGGTAATGCCGAAGCGCGATACAGCTCCCAGGCTACGCCCTCGTTGCCCCACGACCAGGTGCCGGTATCGATAAGTGTGTGTGGCATGGTGGATATATTTTAACAAACGTATTCAAAATAAGCGGGTCACCGTGGCTGAGGGGGGCTTGGCTTACTTTCGACAGGGGCAGCTTCTGCCGTGGCAGCATAACTGCTAGGTGAAGATTGTCTCTCAGAAGCGCCACTGGCGCTTCCTGCCCCGGTATCCTTTGGAGTGCCGAGGTTCAAGCCTTGTGCGCCCAAATAAAACACCCCACCAAAGTGGGGCGCTTTATTTGGAGGGTCAGGAGGGACTTGAACCCTCGACACCCTGCTTAAGAGGCAGGTGCTCTAACCAGCTGAGCTACTGACCCATCGTTCAGTTAAAAGGACAGTAAAACTATACCAAATCACCTCTGTTTTTGCAAGGCTGTGGCTAGACCGTTGGCTGAGAGCGGGCTGAAATGATACTATACAAGTACTTAGTTAAAAAGGAAAAACCCTATGGACTTGCTCGCTTCGTTTGGAACGTATACGTACAATTACAACACGACGAGCAGCTCGTTCGGCGCCGGTTGGCTATTCATTCTTATCCCGCTGCTTGCGCTATTCCTGGGCCTGGCGATTTTTGAGATCGTGGCTGTTTGGCGGGTATATGAGAAAGCTGGCAAACCCGGCTGGGCGTGCCTAGTGCCCATTTATAATATCTGGGTCTTGGCGGAGATTGCCGGTAAGCCCGGTTGGTGGGGCCTGGCGGTGCTACTGAGCGTTATACCGGTCGTAGGAACAATTATTACGCTTATCGTGATGGTTGTTCTGTCCGTTGGCGTGGCGCGTAATTTCGGCAAGTCGGATGTATTCGGCGTCGTCGGTTTGTGGCTGTTCAGCGCTGTGGGCTTCCCGATACTTGCTTTCAGCGCGGCAACCTACAGGCAGGTGAACGGGCCGGTCAATACGCCTACTGTACAATAGTTTGCCTTTTTGTCGAATAATCTGGCGCAAGCTGGTACAATAAGACGGTGAAAATGCTGAATGGCCGCGAGTTGGCCTCCTATATCAAAACCAGGCAAGCGCGCGACGTGCGTGCCTTGCGCCAGGCGTGGCACGTGGTGCCAACGCTGGCCATCGTGCAGGTGAAGGACGACCCGGTCATCAACACGTATGTACATCTGAAGCAGCGCTACGGTGC
>DASTXH010000083.1:0-8722 GCA_035758575.1 Saccharimonadales bacterium (SeqCode) | reverse complement strand
CATAAGATATAATTACCTCTGTTTTCAGCCTGGAAACGAAACCCAAAATATCAAACCAAGGAGCGCATGCGACTGTTTGATATTTTGAGAGGAGAACCATAGCCGTAGGCCGAAGCTTTTAGCGGAAGCTAAAACGAGGCTGAGGCGCAAGGTTCGACGAGGCGGAAGTAGCTCAGTTGGTTAGAGCGCCTGTTTGTGGCACAGGAGGCCGTGGGTTCAATTCCCATCTTTCGCCCCAAATTAAAAGCCCCGAGACTGTGCTCGGGACTTTTAATTTGGAAGGAAATATCGACCCGCAAAACCTGATGGCGCCGGTCTCCAGTATCATCAGCAGCTTCAAAGCTACAAGCTTGCGTGATGCTGATCATAGACATACATCCATGCAAGTAGTAAAGCTTGAAGTATAGAGGGGAGGTGTGTATGAGCATCATGGCAAGGATCGTACGAATATGGGGAGCATTGCAGCGTGGCAAGTGGTTACTTGCCACGTTTATATGTGCAATGTCGCTAGCTACTAGCCCTGTGGCTTTTGCCATACCGACCGAAACGACCGGCGATATAGCAGGCAGGATTACCGATCAAAACGGAGCGGGCCTATCCGGCATTAAAGTTGATGTATATATTCCCGACAGCAATGCCCCGGGAGTTGGCTTCGCGCTTTCCAATCCGGACGGTACATATGATATAGGCGGCCTGGCTCCAGGAGGCTACAACGTTCAGTTCAATAATATGCCCACTAGCACCGAAGCAGGTGCCTACTATACCGCCCAGCAGTGGTACAACCTTCAGCCATCATCCGGAACGCCGGACACCGTGATGGTAGCGGCAGGCACCACTACGTCCGGTATCAATAGCATACTCTCCTCGGCAGGCGCTATATCCGGAAGGGTAATTGACCAAGACGGCAACGGCGTCTCCGACATTAAGATTGCCGCCTATCCTTCGCTAGCAGACTACGATAACCCCGATAGTCCGCTATGGGCTTCGTTTGTCTTTACTGACGACAGCGGCTACTACTTCATGGGCGGCCTTCCCGCCAGCAGTACCTATATTCTTGATTTCAACGGCCCCAACTCCAACCCGTACCACCTCGAACAATTCTATAGCGGCAAGACAACCGCAGCCACAGCGGACCCGGTAGCCGTAATCAACAACGCAACAACAGCCAATATTAACATTCTGATGCCAACCCTCGGCGTCATTACCGGTACTGTCACCGACACCACAGGCAGGCCGGCTCATGCATATGTCTCCGCATATGCAACAGCTGATGATTTCTATAACAATGCACCAACCGCATCGGCATCCGTAAATACAGACGGCAGCTACGCCCTGAATGATGTACCTAGCGGTACGTACTACCTATACTTCACGCCGCTGCCCGGATACCTGTACGTATCGCAGTTCTACGACAATCAGCCAACCATCGGGACGGCCGCATTAGTCACGGCTACAAAAGGCGTCACCACGCCAAGCATCGATGTCACCCTCACGTTCCTGTCACAGACGACTGGCGGCCTGGAGGCGCACAGCAATAAATTCCAGCCGGCCTGCATGGGGCCGATCCGGGATGTCTTACCCGGCATCTGCCAAGCAGCCTTTGCTGGCCTACCGACCACCGCCAAGGCTAGCGTCAATATACACAATAAAAACCAGGGCCCCACAGGCGGCGTTACATTCACCTCCGAGGCAGCCGGCCACACCCTAAAGCTTACCTCAAGGAACATCAGCCAGTTCTACGTCTTTGGCGCAAGCAACGCCACGGCCGCTGCCCAAGGTACGGCGACCGTTACCGTTGACGGCATAACGACAACCAATACATTCAGGGTTGTAGCAACTGACGGCAAGCTCCTAAACCCACAAACCAACGATCAGTTCGGCATATTTATTTGGGCACCGGGAGCCAACCCCGACACTGACCAGCCGTTGTATTTCATGAATGAGCCGCTCGCGAATGGCAATGTGCGAATACTTGGATAACCGCCGCCCAACAGAATCCCACTGTATGTGAGGCTGATCAGTAGACTTTCGGTCCACCGATGGTATAGTGTAAGCATGAAACGACTGATCTCTTTTGTGCGCTCCTACAAATTGTTCGCATTTGCACTTGCCGGGCTGGCGGCCGCAGGCATACTTACATTCTTTAAGCTAGCGACTCTCGCCCATTGGGTACTGGGCGTCGTATCACTGATTGCGGTAATTCCGCTGGCCACCCGCATGATAAACGACCTGCGGCACGGTCGCTACGGCGTAGACATCCTAGCCGCTACTGCCATCGTTACCTCGGTGCTGATGCATCAATACTGGGCAGCGATTATCGTAGTCATCATGCTCAGCGGCGGCGAATCGCTAGAGGCGTTTGCGGCCGCACGTGCGCATAGCGAGCTACGTGAATTGCTAAAGCGCCAACCTCAAGTTGCCCACATCCTGCGCCGGCACAAGGTAGTCGATGTGCCCGCGCACGAGGTTGCGGTACATGACAAAATAATTATCAAGCCGGGCGAAGTAGTGCCGGTAGACGCCATTATCCTAGAGGGCACAGGTAGTTTCGACGAAGCCAGCCTGACCGGTGAAAGCCTGCCTGTCGTAAAACAGATAGACGACGAAATCCTCAGCGGCGCTATCAATCTGGACGGGTCTATTACCGCCAAGGCTATCCACGCCGCCAAAGACAGCCAATATCAGCAAATTGTCCGCCTGGTGCGCGCTGCCGCCGAAAACCCGGCTCCATTCGTACGCCTGGCCGACCGCTACAGTATTCCCTTTACTATCGCCGCGTATACCATAGCCGGTCTGGCATGGATACTCAGCCATCAAGCCATCCGCTTCTTGGAAGTTATTATTGTGGCTACCCCTTGCCCGCTTATTCTGGCCGTACCTATCGCCCTGATTGCCGGCATGAGCCGGGCGGCGCGCGACGGCATCATCATTAAAACCGGCACCGCGCTGGAACAACTTGCCACCGCCAAAACCTTTGCCTTCGACAAAACCGGCACGCTTACCCGTGGCATGCCCGAAGTAGATACTATCGTTGCATTTGGAACACACAGCGAGCAAGACGTACTAAGCGCCGCCGCCTGCCTGGAACAACACTCTACGCATGTACTCGCTAAAGCCATTGTGGAAGCGGCCAAAGAACACAAGTGTCCGCCAAGTAAAGCTAAACATGTTAAGGAAATAGCCGGCTCCGGACTGGAAGCTCACATCAATGGCAAAGACATCTTGGTAGGCCGCCTGAGCTTGATGGTTGAACGCGACGTGTCACTGCCCTCAGCGTTCAAACCGGCACGCATTGCCCAAACCGCAACGCTGGTAGCCATAGATGGCCAACTTGCTGGCTACATTACCTTTGCTGACGCCCTCCGTTCTGATACTAAGCAAACGCTCAAGCAACTTGCGGCTTTAGGCGTTACGCGGACCCTTATGGTAACCGGCGACAATCGCGCCGTAGCCAAGGCAATTGCCCGCTCGCTAGGTATTACCGACATAAAGGCAGAGGCGCTACCTGCCGACAAACTGCTAGCGATAGAAGGCATTGCCGAAAAGCCGGTAGCCTTCGTGGGTGATGGCATCAACGATGCGCCGGTACTAACGGCATCCGACGTTGGTATTGCCCTGGGTGCCCGCGGCAGCACGGCTGCCAGCGAATCAGCAGATATCGTCATCATGCAGGACAGCTTTTCGCACGTCGCCCTGGCAGTCGCCACCGCGAAGCGCGCTTTCCACATTGCCACGCAAAGTGTGTTAATCGGTATCATCCTTAGTGTGGTATTAATGCTGGTATTTGCCACAGGAAAGTTTCCGCCCGTAGCCGGTGCTATCATCCAAGAAGTGGTGGATGTAGTAGTCATTTTCAATGCTCTCCGTGCTCATAGCGGCGTCAAGCTACCCGACGTCGCCGGTAAGGCAAAGGCCGCCAAAGCCTAACGTAAAACGTTCAGGCAAACTGCTACAAAAATAGGTATCGCTGCGTTGTCCAGGCCGCGCACTGCCGTATTCTCCAGCAGTCCTGCGCCCAACACCACCGCCACAAACCACATATTCACCGGCGCATGAGCAAAAGCAGCGTACCCTACCAAAATAAGTGCTGACACCCCTATAAATGTGAGCGTTCCTACGATGCTTTTGGTATAGCCGAATATTTTGTATTGCGTCTTGCCGCCAAAGCGGGTACCCATAACGGCCGCCAGGCCGTCGGCCAGCCCCATATGCAATAGCGCCACCGCATAGATCCATTTATCTTGGGCGATATATGCCAGCAGGCCTACGGCGATAGCAAAAAAAGCCTCACCCCAGGTAGGCCGCTGCACGCTCCGGATCGCACGAAAAATATTGAGGTACTTCGCCGTGGCCAGCACGCCAATAAAGGCAAAGCTAAGGGCTACAATCTCCCGTTGGGTGAGAAAAAACGGCCAGAAAGCCACGAGTGAGCCAACGGTAATATGCACGAACTTACGAGTATACTCTGGGTGTACATGCCGATAATGCCATAGTGCCTCTGATATGCACAGGAGCACAAATACGGCGGCAGCACTCGCCAGCAACGGCCAAATTGTTGTCATGTTTGTATTGTATACCTGCTGGCGAAACGAAAAAACCGTAATGCTACGGACGCTACATCTTCTTCCGCAATTTAAGGATGATCGCTTTTTTACCGGACACCAACACGGGATACGTCTTGAGCAACTCTAGATCAGATGTGGTCTCAGCTGCGTGGTTTAAGCCGTCGTTACCCGACAATAGCACCAGCACGCCGCCAGGCTTCAGGACGCGCTCTATCTCAGATAAAGATCGCCGATACAGGTGCTGAAGCTCCTGCTGCCCTGTGGTGTCGTACAATCCCCAAGGCGGATCAGTAATAACCTTGTTGATTGATGCAGCCTCCAAATCCAGGTCTGTGGCGCTGCCGTGCAGTATCTGGGCGTTATCAGAGCGAATGTTGCGTTTGAGTTGGCTGTAGCGTTCGGCATCTTTCTCAACCCCTATCACACGGCGCACATGGAAGCCCTGCAGACACTCGTCTATAACCGTCCCGTACCCAGCAAAAGGGTCTAGCACGGTATCTTTGCCAGTAACGTTGGCCACTAAACACAATATATGTACCAACTCCGGTCGCAACGCACCGTCAGGACGGTGCACACGCTTGAAAAGCGGCCTTGCTAAGCGCACGCCAAACAGGCCTCTGCCACTGCGCCGCACAACCAACTGAAACTGCGCCACTGCCCTGCCGCCGACGCGCAACTGCCTTGCCAGGTGCTGTTCTAGGGCTTTATGGTTGGCTAGTGGTACTGGCTGGTTTTCCTGCACGACAGCAAGTCTGGGAGCTTTGCCTGCCGTGAGACGGTCTAGGGTACCGTTCACCTGTAACTTTTCGCGCAACAAGCCGGCAGCCAAACGATCGAGCGTATTGCTGGGCTTTTCGCCAAAATCCTTTAACAGCAAGAAAGTGTTATTGAAAAATCGGAAATCAACGATGCGCTCCGGTGGGAAACTGGCATCAAAGACCACCAGCCCGTCATCAATATATGTCACCTTCAGCCGCTCAATAGGCACCTTCTTCAGCTGACGCAGAATAATGTCTTGGGTACCGGCAACAAATGTTGCGAAATATTGATGCATTAGTACCTTCATTGTAGTACAGGTGCGGCGAAAATGACCGTTATTGCCCACAGCCGGAGTTTAGACCCTATCAAACACAAAAACAGCCAAGGCGATACCTGAGGCTGCTTTTGTTGGTCGGGGTGAGAGGACTTGAACCTCCGACCTCAGCGTCCCGAACGCTGCGCGCTACCAGCTGCGCTACACCCCGTCGTCAAGACCTACGCCAATGCCTCGTTTTGCCGCTAACGCAGCAAAAGCTTCGGCTGTTGGCTATGTCTTTCCTCTCAAAATATCAAACAGTCATCCGCCAGGTGGCGGACGCCTTGGTTTGAAATTTTGTAAAAACACCAACGTACAGAGTAACAACAGAGGGGATTATAACGCAAACAACGGGGAATATCCAGCTCAGCCAAACTGGCCCGCAAGGCCGCTACGGACATCAAACAGATGGCTTAGTTCCAGCGCGTCTAAAATCGTGCAGATGCTTATCGCCGAGCCTCTCTGAAGGGTGCAGGCGTATATACGCCTCTTTTTGCGCCAAAACTGCGTGGTAATCTTCTATGAATATCTTATACCCCTTATACATGACACCGTGGACATTTCGCCACGATTTACCCGGCCATATACCGCGGCCACCCGATATAGAAAGCATGCCGTCCCATACTTCCGTTGCGTCCGGCCGTACTGCCATTGAGATACTGCCCACATCGTCAACGGCTATGGGATATACATCTGCTAGGCTTGCTACTCCAGTAGCCGGTTCCACTTGCCCCGATACCAAAAAAGCATACCGCAGTGGCGCCATATCCACATCTATGGATATGGCGTACCCCTGTTCGCCAAACCAATTTTTCCACCATAAGGTATCAGCCTCCACAGGATAAAAATCTATGTCATCATGCGCCCTCGATAACCCCCCGAATGCGATGTCTATCGCAAAGCCGCCCCCGATGTAATACTTCTTCCTATGTCTTGCTGCGTCATGCGCAATACGTAGCATCAGCGATTCAAGCGCTGCGGTCTTTGCATCAAATGGCCCATTATTCATAGACGTGCCTCATCGTTAATCTATGTCTGCATTGTACACGCCGGTGCAATCACCAGGCTTGCGCTGCCGCATATTTGCGCTACACTACCTGCATGAAAATCTTTGTCGCTGCTTCTTACTCCGCCCACGTCGACTATGAAACGGGCAATGTTCACCCGGAATATAAGGAATGGCTCGAGGCCACGCTCTCAACAGTTGAGTCGCTTGGACACACGGTTTTCTGCGCGCTCAGGGCTGACGGATACAAGATAAATAACGATGATCCCGCTTCAGCGTTCAGACTAGATATGCAGCACATTAAGGAAAGCGACACCCTTCTAGCATTGCTGGCACATAATGTATCTGCTGGCGTGCAGACCGAAATAGGTGTTGCGCTCGCACTCGGGAGGACTGTTTTCCTTGCACACGAGCCCGATCAGCCGCTGACATACTTTAATGCTGCCATGGTCCAGGGCGGGGCGGCACAAGAAATAGTACTACCGGCAGGGCGTGAAGATATACAACAAACCCTGGCAAACCATATAGGCATAGTGGCGTAATCTGGGGCTAGTACACCCAACCTCATTCACACGACTAAATTAGAAGGGCAGAGACTTTTCCACCGAAGGTGCTGTCAGTCCAAACGGCTAATAGCATCGCAGAATGAGCCGGGATACTTTACGCGCAGCAACTCGGCGGCTTCTTTTGGCATAAACCAATCATATGCCGTGTGCTCATCAGACAGGGTAATACTTGCACCTTTCGGCATTTCGCACGCATACACACCCAAAATAAGCCCAGCTGAGGTCTCATCACTAAGCGGTATACGTATATTGGAAAGCACCATGCCCACCTCGGTCGCCTCGCCGAGACCAGTAACGCCTATTTCCTCTTCCACTTCGCGCCGCAAGGTGTCCAGCACAGAATCGCCCTTCTGGATTCTGCCGCCGGGCAAATCCCAGTAGTCGCGCTGCTCGCCGCGTAGTTTCTTGGGATTTACCTTGAGTAGCAGAACCCTACCTTCTTCGTTGCGCAATAGTGCCTTAATGCCAAGGTGAAAGATGTCTTCCATAGTTACTTTTTTCCTACCAATTCTATTACGTTATCCGTGTGTGGCGATTGGACGGTACGCATAAAATCCGCAAACAAATGCTCGTCATACGACGTTACGGAAATAACATGAAGACCAGCGGCACGTACGAATTCACTAATAGACGTTTCCGTGTGAAAAAAACGGCTATACGAATTGCCATGTATTACGTCGGCATACGTAGTAAGCTGAGTCTCTGGATCAAACGTAGTGTTCGGGCCCGAAGCATCTGGGCACTTCGTTGACCGAACCACCACAAACAATGTGCCGCCGGGCTTTAGAACACGATACAACTCAGCAAGCGCGCTTATGAGTTTATCTTTTGGCAAATAGTGCAGGACAAGCCGGGCGTATATATAATCAAACGAACCGTCGTCATAGGGCAGTGGCCCTGCTGCATCTTCTATCTTTACAGTAATGCGATCGTCGAGGCGATGTTCGGCTATGCATTGCTCGGCAAACGCGGCACCCGCCTCGTCTATGGTGGTTGCAATAATCTGGCGCCCGGGGCTTGCTTGGGCCATACGTATCTCGGCCACTCCACCGGTAGATATACCTACGCTATACACGTTCAAGTCGTTACTTGTCAGTAGGGCTATGCCGTGATCTTCACTGGTGGACGCTTGTATGTTCATGCGGTTATTATAGCGGATAGCACGGATAATCGAGGATAGAGGACGGCGTCGGGGCTTGTGCGCCCGACTATATCCGCTTCTTCGCTACTGGGCGCAAAGGCAGAGGACAGCAGGCTAGGGCTCTTCTTCAGCCGAGCTTTCTCGGAGTTCATCTTCAGAAGAGGAATCCGTCGTCGCTAACGCTCCTTTGGGATAATCTTGCGGCGTGCTCGTCCGCCAGCTGGCGGACTGCGCGCGTCCTCGATTATCGAACCTCTGCTTCGCAGTGCGGTTCTTCGTCCTCAAACAAGCAAAAAGCCCGGCTATAAGCCGGACTCTTTGCTTGGTCGGGGATAGAGGACTCGAACCTCCGACCTCGCGGTCCCAAAC
>DASTXH010000002.1:0-1553 GCA_035758575.1 Saccharimonadales bacterium (SeqCode) | reverse complement strand
GAGCATGCCTAGTATCGGCCTGTCGCAGTCCTTGCACTTGACATAACACGCGCTAGCGGTAAAATTAACGCATATGGCAAAATCGTGGATGATGATTTTTTGCGTCCTCTACGGCTCGGATGAGCGCGGTTAGCCATATTCCAACGAACATGACAAACCGGGCTCAAAAAGCCCGGTTTTCTTATACAAAGGAGTTACGATGCCCGCAAAAACACCAACCGTTCAAGCCAAGGATGCAGCCGTGTCCGCCAGAAGCAGCAAGACCAACCAGCTTGCCGAGGGTATTTTGCGTGACCTCGTAGCCATTCCGTCAGTCACCAGCGACCGCACCATGAACAACAAAGCGCTTGACTACGTAGATAACTTTTTACGGGAACGCGGCATGCACATTGAGCGGTTCGAATGGGACGGCTACCGCTCTCTGGTGGCTACAACTCGCCAAACCAAAACGCCAACCGTATTCTTTATGGGCCATCTTGATGTCGTGCCCGCCTCAGAAGACGATTTTATCCTGACAGAACGCGACGGTCGCTACTATGGCCGCGGCGCACTGGACATGAAAAGTGGCATTACCGCCTACATGATGGCGGTCGATACGCTAAAAGATCACCTTGCCGACTACGACTTCGGTCTGATGATCGTGACCGACGAAGAAACCGGCGGCTTCAAGGGCGCGGTAAAGCTGATTGAGGCCGGCTATTTGCCAAAAGTCATGGTAATAGAAGACGGAACGCCGGGCTGGAACCTGGACAAGGCCTCCAAAGGCATTTGGCATGTGGTCATAGAAGCGCACGGCAAAACTGCGCACGGATCCTGCCCGTGGGCAGGGGAAAATGCGGTCGACAAGATTATAAGCTGTATCCAGGATATCAGGAGTCACTTTCCGGAGTTGACCGCCGAGAGCAATACGTTCAATGTCGGCCTCATCCGTGGCGGCCAAGCGATCAACCAGGTACCATCGCATGCTACGGCAGGCATCGACATCCGCTTTACCAACAAAAAAGAGTACGCCCGTATCCGCGCCGGCGTCGAAGCCGCGCTAGAGCGACACGGTGCAGCTATCAGCGAAGAAATGTACGGCGACACCATGGAAAACGATGTGACGAACCCGTATCTCGCCACCTACAAGGCATGCATGGAAGAGGCCATAGGAAGGGAGGTCAACTGGGTACTATCTAAGGCAGCCAACGACGGCCGGTGGTTCAGCGCCAAAGGTGTCCCATGTGCCGTATTTTACCCTGACGGCTCCGGCCACCACAGCGCCGAAGAGTGGGTCAGTACTGAGGCTCTCGGCCAGATGGAAGCCGTATTTGTCTCGTTCCTAGACAAAGTAGCCAGGTCTTAGCCAACATATGCCAGGGCGACAAGCTTCATTTATTGACTTTTCGCCCCATATTCTTTATACTACCTCTGATCTCATTACCGAAGACAGTAGCTGTTGGCAACAACTTAATTCGCTACCGAGGAAGTGAATACAATTCATCTTTTGCATTGTTTTACTATCTTAGTCTTTGGTAACCGAGAACCAAAGGCTTTTTTGTTCTTTAAAATCT
>DASTXH010000091.1:0-45638 GCA_035758575.1 Saccharimonadales bacterium (SeqCode) | reverse complement strand
GCTCCCTTACTCCGACAGATTAGCAATACGGCACGGCACTTCAAGATCTTCAGACACGTAATACACGGCGCACAAACGGTGATAGCCATCGGCGACAATCAAACGCGGATAGTCACGCACCAATAGAATAGGCGAAAGCTTCTGCCCGTTCTTCACCTTATCCACATTGTGTGCCACATGCTTGTTTGACGGCGGCAGCAAAGCGAGACCGGAAGCGCGAAGAATATCCTTAGCCTTCTTAGACTGCGTCTTAGCCTTCTTCAAATTAGAAGCGACCTTCTTGGCAGTCACAGCCTCAAAATGCAACTCAAGATAATCCTGCGCGGCAGGAAAATCATGATCGTCAGGTTCATCCTTAAACACGCTCACGCTGCCCTGCCAAAACTTAGACCAGCCCAAGACGGGCCAGCAGAAGAACCCTGAGAAAACCACTCATTCAACGAACCAACAGAAGGCGGAGTATAAAACGCCATCAACAAAGCATCCGCATTATCCGGAGAACGACCCAACCGCTTGCGGATCTCATCCTTCTTCTCAATGAGAATCTGACCCTTAGGAGTCAACTCCCACTTAGGATCCAACAACTGAGCCAACGTAACCTCGGCATTGCTCATTCCCGGAACATCATTGTACCTGCGGGCCGACAAATCCCATTCACGCCGCTCAGACAGGAGACGACCAATCTCCCACCACATTTCGGCACGCACATTCGCGTACTTCTCAGGCCAACGAGACTTCTCCGCCACATTCACCTGAACAATCTCAGCAGAATGCAAACCCTGCTTACGCAGATTCTCCAACTCGCCACACACACCGAAACCGACACCGATAGAGTCAATCTTCACACGGGTGGCACCGGTCTCGCGAATAGCCTGCAAAATCAAGGGCGCAATCAGGTGAGGCTTGTCGGTGTGCTCTTTCCACTCCCGGCAGGCAAGAGGGCCGCGACGTTCCCGAATAACCGTCTCATCCCCACCACCACCGACATCCACCCCGAGTTCGACAGGCAGAAGCTGGTCCTTAGACCAGACAGTCTCAATACCTAACCCGCACTGATAGACGTCACTCGCACGAACCGTAGCCCACTGGTTATCAACCGAGAACTCACCCAACACCTTAGCCTTATAGATGGGGTTATCCTCGCCCCACTCAATCCGCTTCTCGTCCACCCACTGGCGAGAAATCAGATTGTGCGCGACAGATTCAGGGACAGGTTCTCCAGTGAAGTTAGGGGAATCGAAAGCGCTAATTCCAATGGTGTGCCACAGAGAGTCAGGTCTACAGACTCTAGCGAAATATGAAGAGGAATCGTCCGGGTTCCCAATAGCCAAGACTCGACAGTCTTCGTTTGTGGTAAGTGAATCGATGGCGTACCACAACTGTTCAGGTATTCCACAAGCTTCGTCCAACACGACAAGCACCCGGTTAGCGTGAATTCCTTGGAACGCCCCAGGGTCATGATCGGCCGGCTTTCTTCCGTAGGCAACAAGTTCCCCATCAATCTTCCAATCAGGGACCTGCGTCACACGCCCTGGAAGTTTAGCTTTAGAATGCACCTGCCCAATATAGCGCCACAGAACGGCGCGAACCTGATGCCCTGTTGGGGCTGTGGTAACGACAAACGCTTCACCAGTGGGTGACGTATCAAGCCACCAGGCAACAGCCCTAGAAGCGATATGAGACTTTCCTACACCGTGACAGGACTGAACAGCGGTCCGGCGGTTGTCCCTGAGCGATTCCATGATCTCATGCTGCTTAGACCACACATGCTCGGAAAGACGTTCCTGCACCCATTCGGAGGGGTTGTTGCGCCACCGTTCCCAGTTAGCGGCGATCTTCGCCTTCTCTTGGGCATCGTAACGAGACTTGACTTCTTGGTATTGAAGAAGTAAGTCCAGTCGCTGTTTCGCCAAAGAAGACATTCACACTCCGAGTTATTGAACATTGTATCACGTTATGATCAACTACCGCAACCCTTTACAGAAACACCGCATGAAAAGAAAGCAAAGGATTACAGAAACCGTATACATTGATCAAGCAAACACGTGCCCTGACCTGCATGATGCCATGATGTAACCGTATACAGTAACCGTATACACCAGACAACATCACACTACCCCAAACGGCCTAACTTGCTTGCGTTACCAACCCGTGACCGGCAACATGGTTTAAGCCCAGGGACGCAAGGGCAACCACCCTGCACGTACGCCCCTAGACAAAGGAAGCTCTCCCATGATCAAGGCAGAAACCACCATCAACAACAACCAAGTCGCCATCCGAGTCCACACCCCCGATGGCAACCACACAGACATCACAGTCAACGAAGCAATGGAACTCGCAACCACCCTCTACAACAACGCAGTAGAAGCCACAGGGCTCGAAGCGCTCATCACCCGCGACGACAACCCCAACAAGCCGTTAGACAACCGATACGCCAGGATCGGAGACAACTACAGCATCTTCAATTGGAAGCGAGCCGCAACCGGCATCTACGTCACCACAGCAGCCAACGGGCTACGTATCAGCGTCTTCAAGCGCGAACGCGGATCGTGGTACGCCCAAATCGGAGACTCGGTCCTCAATGAGAAGAAGCCAGTCCCAACCAAGGTGGAAGCAATCGCACTGGTTGAAGACACACTCGTCAACGCGTAACCACCACAAGGACGGCCCCCGCCAATAGTGCGGGGGTTTTCCTATGTCAAATCCGACGGGTTCACCATGAACCACGACGAATACGGGTTCGGATTAGCAACTTCATGATCAATCACCGTTACCTGTTCGTGACTTGCGACCCTCGCACGGGTCCGGTACTGTATGTGTCATGGGGAACAAGCCCGATCGGGATCCCAAAGACGCAGCCGAATGGGCTAAAGTGGATGACCTGATCGCACAAATCGACAAAGCAGACCAGAAACAACGCGAAGCCGCAGAAAAGGCCAACCGTGACAATCGGTAAAGAAGAACGCGACAGTGCATACCAGCAAATCAAAAAAGACCTAGCGTCACTCGCGTCAATCGACGAGAAAGCCGCACTAGCAAAAGCAGCCGCCAAAGCAGCAGCAGCGAAAAAGGCGGCAGCGGCGAAGGCCAAGAAGGAGAAGAGGCAGTCATGAACTACATCACCCTGTCCACCAGTCAGAAGAAGCTGTACCGCGTGCACGTGAAGCTCTTGTCAGTCCGTGAGGACTATGAGGTTGTGGAGATGGCACGCAACATGGGACTGTTCCCCCACCTCTCCGACGCCTGCCGCGTCGCGGTTCGTGGTGAGGTTCGTCGCCGTAAGTTGACCGTCTGATGCCGCGCGGCAAGAACTGCATTGACAGGAACGCTGTAGCCTACCGCAAGGGCGAGAAGGACGATCTAGAGACCAAGGGCTACGAACAGGCGTAAGACGATTGAGGGACGGAACTAGTGAACGTTTACCAAACGTGTCCGGAGCATGGTCGTTGCGACGGTCGGGACACCTGTCCTGTTTGTGGTGAATCGACGGTCGGTATGATTGACTAGTCCGATCGGGTGATGTCTTGACTTGGCCTCTTGCGATCATGACCGTGAGGGGCTAGAGTCATAGGTACAGACAGAGGAGATGGTGGAAATGACAGAACAGATCTGGACGGACGAGAAGGTTGCTGAGTGGATCGCTCAGGGCGGTCGGGTTGAGACCTCCAAGGAATCGGCCAAGTGGGATGACTTCTACCGGGAGTACGATTACTTGGTGAACGAGGGATGGAACTACTAGTGCCACTGCCTCCGCTGTTTGGTTGTGCCCACAATGAGGAGCGCAACAACTACTCAACAAACAGACAGACCTGCGCGGGGGAATTGTGGTTCGTAAAAACAGTGGTGCTGGATCAGGTATGTAGACTCTACATTTGCACTAAGCATTTGGAAGAACATACCGCAGATGGTATGAAATACTTTGAGATAAGGAAAGCTAAAATATAGAGAATGAGCCCCCGAAAGGGGGCTTTTCCTATGCCTCAGAACCAGCCTTAAACCCTTCCATCCTAGATTTCCAATCCAAACGGTACTCCTCAAACCGCTCAATAAAATGACCTAGGCAAATCCAGATTTCCCGTTCCGGATGGAACGGGTCAAGGTTAGGTCCCTCAAATCCCTTACATGGGGTATCAGTCCACCAGTCGGCATAATAGCATTTACTGCTCAATAGCCTGCTGCTCCTCTTCCTCAATGAGCCGCATCAAACGAGCAACCTCAGCCTGAATAGACTCCGTCGTAAACTGAATCTGCGTAGGTGCGTCGATACCCGTCAGTTTACGTTTAGTCTCAGACCACTTTTGGATAGCGTTCCATGCCTCAATACGATCCTTATATGTGGGGTAATAATCGTATTCCACGGGACCGCTTTTTAACCATTTGGTTCTGACTTCATGATGCCCACGGGCAATAGCGAGAAGTGAATGCACAGCCTCATCAACGAGTTGCAGTTCCTCAGCCCGATATTCTTCGGCGTGCTGTGTGGGGATATCCGCTAAAGCCTTATTGTAGATACGGTGAGCATAGGCGATACTAATACCGAATTCGTCTGCGCATTCCTGCCACGTGAAACGATCCTTGCGCATGGCAAGAATACGTGCGGCCCTGTATTGATTGCCCTGTTCCTGCTCTGGTGTTAACGGCATCATTCACCCATTAGCTTCTCGTACCCTTTAGGGAGTATTTCGAAATCCCCTCGACAACCACACCCACAACCGTCGATAAGTCCACGCCTGATCAGGCTCTTAGCTTTAGCTGTTACTAGCTTGTATGGTATTTCTTTTTCGACATGATCCGATGCCGGCAGATACTTGCCTAGTGGTTGTATGGTGGCTAGGTCGTCGGCTAGGAATCGTTGAACGTAGGTTGCGCAGACTGTTTTGTGGGCTTGTTTGCGTTGTTCGATGGTGTAGAGGATTCCGAGGAGGAAGTCTTGGTCAGAAATATCTTTGGCTTGTTTCCGACCGTTTTTCACCTCTGGTTGTTCCTTCCGGTTTTAGGGTGTGCACACTGTAGTTGTGTGCGATACAGTTGGTTGTATCGTGCAACTAGTGTGTGGTCATGGGTGCTGAGGGCGGGCTGACTGGTGGTGTGGGTGTGCAGGTGCAGGGGAAGAGGCTACAGGTGGCTGTGTGTAGGCCTGTGCGTTGGTTTCCGGTGGGGTCGGTGGTGTCGTTGTAGGCGTGTGTGGTACAGGCGAAGTAGGCGGTTGTTGAGCCGTCTGGGCCTGCTTTTCGGTATTGGTTGTCTGCTGGTCCTGTGCAGTTTGTGGCGGTGCAGTGGGTGGTGTAGGTGTCTGGGTTCACTGGTTGGCCTTGTGTTTGCGGCAGGTGATGGTTTGTCCGTCGTGGTGGCGGCCGATTCGCCAACATCGGCGGATGTGGCAGTTGTGTCGGTAGTAGAGTGTTCCTATGGCGCAGAGCATGGGTATGTCTGCGCCGAATCCTGACCAGAATAGGTACCACGACCCTCCAGGGTCGTCTAAGCCTAATAGGTGAAAGAGGAATGACACCAGTTGATTATAACAACTGGTGTTTGTTTTGTAAACAAAAATTTGTTTCAGACATAAAGAGAAGCCCCCTACCGGCATCCGGGGGCTTCTCCTTATCCGCCGTCTTCGGCGGATGTGGTTTTTGTGTTGGGGCCGTTTGAGCGGCCCCTTTATGTGTCTTTTATTATGCCAGCCTTTGAGGGCTGGCTTTATCTGTTTGTGATCCGCCGATCCGGTGAAGGCGGATCTATTAAGAGATATTGTACAGGTGTCTACTGAATCGTGTCAATACTGCTGTGATGTGGTTCACTAAAATCCGTTATCTGCTTGTGACTAGACAGACACCTACTGGGGCTGGTACGGTGGTTGGCATGGACGAGTTGACGTGGTGCGACATCCACGGACACAACTACAAGCCGCAGGGCAACTCTGGCTGGTCTATATGTCGTGTGTGCGGTCACCAGGTGGAGACTGGGCAGTCTGAGGAGACTGACGAAGAGGAAGGATGGGATTGAAACTCCCATCCTGCCCTAAGAAGATCTACGATCTACTTAAGGAATGGGACTAACTGATCATGGCTGTTGATGAGAAGGGCAACAAGAAGGCTGACAGTACAGCTGGTCTTCCGAGGGTGGTTCAGGAGGTTAGGCCTGACTATCGGCAGGATGACACTTGGGGTGGTGTGTTGACGTTTGGGTTTGTGGCACCGGATGGTAAGGTTCAGTCTGTGAAGGTGGGAAAGGACCGATGATGGCTAGACAACCTGATATGTTGGCGGCTGGGGATAACGTGCTCTATAGGGGGGATGAGGAGGATCGGGGTGTCGTGGTGCGCGCGAATTTGGATGGCACCTATTGGTGTAGGTTTGATAATGGTTTTGACGGTAACTGCCACAGGCATGAGTTGGTGAAGTTGGATGACTGACCGATTCGAGGAGGGTGACCTTATTCGCGTGAAGGAGACGGGCGAGATAGGTCACGTGAGTCAGGTTAGCAGTAATGGCACGTATTGGGTTGTGTTGACTACTCGTTTGAATGAGGCCAAGTATCGCGGAGAGGAACTGGTGAGGAAGTGAAGACTAGGTTTATTTCTCCGCAGGATCCAACCCGCAAGTTGGTTGCGGGTGTAGATATTCTATTGGACTTCCATAGTCAATATACGTACACAGCTCAACCCATGTTCAAGATTTTGGACATACCGGAGGAGTGTATTTGCGAGCAGATGGATAGAAACTGGCGCGTAAACTATAGGGGAATACGTATAGGTACGTGCGGACCTGACCGTGATTCTCGATTCCATTTTAATCCCAGGATTCCTGAGGCAGCAGGTGACTTTTTCGTTAAGCAGGGGTACTTGCCTAGCGAGAGTGATTTCAAGTGACTACTCTCATCATTGGTTCTACTGCCGCTAAGCATTGGATTCCTGATTTTAGGGACCCTAAGGATTTCGACATCTTCTCTGACGTTGAGGATGACGAGATCATTTCTGGTGTAGGGTTCGCTAAGTATGCTGGTATGCGTATTGAGCCTTTCGTTCACTCGTCTTTTACGTCATGGTTCAGTAATCGCAAAACTGGTTGGCAAGGTGTTTTCGCAACCCTAGACGAGTTGTACACGATCAAAATCTCACACGCCTATTGGGAACTGCCGAACGGGTCGTGGACTAAGCATATGGATGATGCAGCCTGTTTCAAGCGTCACGGTGCTGTTCTACTGCCTGAACTGCATGACTTGTTGTATAAGGTGTGGGTGGAGAAGCACGGCGCTAAGAAGACGAACCTGAACATGGACAAGTCAGGATTCTTCGATGATGCCGTGACACGGGTCTATGATCATGATTCGATTCATGCTAGTGTGGCGTATGGGGATCATCCGCTGTATGAGGATGTGATGGCGGACGGTCAGAGCGTGAAGACGGATATGCGTAAGGTGTGGGCTTTGCCGTTTGAGAAGCAAGTGATGTTGTTTCGTGAGGAAGTGTATGCTACTGCTCTTGAGCGTATTGTGATTCCTCGTGAATATCGCTGCTCTCCTCGGTTTGCTTACGCTTGGGCTTTGCGTCGGACGATCACGTCTCTCACTAAGGGGCGGTCGGCGCTGTTTTTGGCTGATAATTACGAGTTGTTTCGTAGTCCAGATATGGATTACGTTAAGCGTCATCGCGACAATGCCCACAAGTTGATTCGATTGGAGAAGTGATGTCTAACGTGTGTTATGAGTGTGGCCGTCCGAAGATTGACGGGCATCAGATTGAGCGAGAAGTTCAGTCTGACCGGTATTCGTCGTGGTGGCGTGTTTCTGAGTTGAAGGTTGGGGACAAGTTCCTTAACGGCCGGTTTGAGGTTGTCGGTAAGGAGACGCACGCGGAGGAGTCTCAGGGGGAGACGTTTGATTTGTGGATTGCTTTTAAGGAGGTTGCTACTAACAAGTTTTTCAAGAAGCTTGGTCGTGGCGATTCGTATGGTGAGGTTGAGTGGGATGGTGCGGTGTTTGAGGTTCAGGCTGTTGCTAAGACTGTTACTGTGTGGGAAATCGCGGATTGAGGAGAAATGACAATGGATGCTTCTAGGGTTCAAGAGCTCATGTTCGAAACCACAATCGAGGGGTATGGTGGTGACCCTTGGCTGTTGGATACGTGGGATGAGTGGGAAGAGGCTATCGGATACAACAGTAAGTCTGTCCCTGTTCCCGGATTGGGTAACGTGTCTCTCGCCGAGTCGTTCGGCGGTGAGGGTCAGGGGGACCAGTACTATTTGGTTTTTAAGGTGGAGTTTGACACCTCGGGTATCGTGATGGACACCCGTTACTACCGGGTTGACGGCTATTGGGCTTCCTACGATGGTGGCGAGTACGATGGACCATTCTATGAGGTGCAGCCGGTAGAGAAGATGGTTACGTTTTACGAGAAGGTCAATTGATGGGCAAGCTCAGCAAGGCAATCAAGGTTGCCAGGATCCTCACCAACACGGACATCGGTCGGGGCACCACGGATTGTATGGGTTGCGGTAAGGAAGTGAAGGCACACAAGTCGAATTTCTGTTCTAAGGCTTGTGCACAGTTCTACTCACATCACAGGTTCGGTTAGTCTGTTCGGGTGACGTTGGGTTGTGAGGGTTGACTTTGGTCTTCCCTCCGACTAACGTTGTTCCTGTCAGGTTGAACGGCTCAGAGGAGAGAATGAGATGGCTACCGTGAACCACGTCGGACAGGGCATGATCAGCCTTTCGGTTGTCCTTCCCGCCTACGCAGACTTCCCCGGGCTGAATGGCACGGTTACCGGTATCGATGTCGAGAATGATTGGCTTAAGGTTACGTGGGAGGGATCGACTGGTGGCCCTCTCAACTACGAGTGTGAGAAGTTTGAGTCCCGCATTGGTGACAACGGCCTGTTTCTGGTCCTTCGCCTCGACTAGAACTTGATCTAGGAGACCTCCCCTGGTACAATTACGGGGGAGGTTTTCCTATGCCCATCTACGGTATCGACGTTTCTAGTTATCAATCAAACATCAACATGTCGCAAGTCAAGGCTGAGGGCTTTGATTTCGTGATCGTGAAGGCAACCGAGGGTGACAACTACGTTAACCCTTCCTATGCTTCACAGGTACAGAACGCGCTTAACGCTGGCCTTCTAACCATGTCGTATCATTTCGTGCACTCGGCTGATGAGAACGGTCAAGTGGCTGAGGTGGAGAGGAACGTACGCAAGGACCTCCCCCTGTGGTTGGACTCGGAGGTTGACGGGTCTGGCGAGTATGGCGTTTCTGTGGACCTGGTTGCCCGTCTGAGGGCTGACGGCTGGAATGTGGTAGGAACATACTTCCCACAGTGGTTTTGGTCGCAGATTGGCTCTCCGGACCTTCGCCCGTTGGGTCTTCTCTGGTCGTCCGGCTACCCGTCTTCGTCGTCTGGTTACGCTTCTGTCCTGTACCCGGGTGACACTGCCGCTGGCTGGAATGCTTACGGTAATGTGACGCCTTCTCTGTACCAGTTTACGGATAAGGCTTTGGTTGCTGGCTTGTCTGTGGATGCTTCCGCGTTTCGTGGTTCTCGTGATCAGTTGTCTCAGTTGGTTTCTGCTACGCCTGCGGTTGTGCAGGCTTTTGGGAGTAATGATATGCCGTATGTTGTCGTCAATCCGACTGGTAGTTGGGGTGCCCTTATTGAGGGCACCGGTAAGTACACTGATTTGAAGGAGCAGATTCCGGCGACTGCCACCACTTGGAATGGTGTTCCGATCGCGCGGGGCCTGTCGAACGCGAACGATATTGCTGTGTTGCAGGCTCAGGGGAACCGTTGGGAGACTATCCAGAACAACCAGGCTAACACTACGGCTGGTGGTGGTTCTGCTCCTACGGCTGTTGCGGTTGCTCAGGCTGTTCAGGCCCAGTTGGACCAGGAGCGTACGGACCAGTTGAAGGCCCTGGGCTTTGTGCCTGGCACGAACCCTCCGCCGGTCGTCTAGCCCGTTACCGTTTTGTGACTTGACTGTCTAGGGTTGTGTCTGTAGATTGGTTCTTGTGAGACCGGATCGGACCCGGAGCCTATCGTAACAGACGGCAAATCCGAAGGTGCAGGGGGTGGCGTGCCTGTTCTCAAAATCCACGCCATGGAAATAACTCCATAGCCTCAAACCACGGGGAAGAACGCACAGTTGGTGAGAGGCCAAGCGAAGATAGACCTGCATGTGTCCAAGGTTATACGACATTTGTCATTCCAGGCAGGATGCCTGGGGCCGAGGAAGCGTGTAGGCGATAGAGGATAATAGTTTCAGGCTGACGTCTTTTAAACCTTAACCGGTTGGCGACAAGTGACGTTAGAGGCTTGGGGATCACGTCGGATACGTGCCCGTGAAGCCATATGACAAGAGGAGTTACCTGTAGAGTACGTGGATTGGGATTTTTGCATCTCGCGGGAAGCGGTTGATCCTACAGGTAACTACCTCCAATGCGTAGGTAGCTTAAATGGTGAAGCACCACGTTGCCATCGTGGAGATTGAGGGTTCGAATCCCTCTCTACGCTCGTTTTACAACATGGGCTAGAAGCATATATCGGCATATGCGCCTCGGAGTGCACACCTCGGCTAGACTGATCATCTACACAAGAGGGCTGGGGAGATAGGTGGTTCGATTCCGCCCGGTCCACAAGGTGGGTAGTGGAGGGTTCAAGTCCCGCTCTACGCTCGTTAGTGACTCCGATAACTAACCAAGTTAACTCGGATAGGTTGATAGGAGCATGAATCATTAGATTCGCAAATGCTCTTATCAACCGAAACAGGCCCCGTATGTCATGGGTGTGGCTGCCTGATATAAAGGGAAGGGACGGGTTCGACTCCCGTAGGGGCACTAAGCGGTTGGTGCGAGTTCGAATCTCGTCCATCGGAGCAGATTGGAACGCCTGAAAGGGCTATCAACGGTGGTAGTATAATTGGCAGTACAGCCGCGCCTAACACTGATCTAAGGAGAGAGATCATGGGACGACCGAAGGTAACACACCTTACCCTTGATCAGTTGGCTGTTCTTCAAATGGCCTCAGAAGGCCTTACCTACCAGCAGTCGGGTAGGCGTCTTGAGAAGACGGAAGAGGCTGCCAGGCACACGGGTAGGCAGGCTATGAAGAAGCTTGGAGCAGCGTCTATCGCTCACGCTGTAGCCATTGCTTTGAACCGTGGCGATATCGCTGGTCCTTTGGTGTGTGACGGTCATGAGTAACGACGACAGACACGCTGACCTGACTGAGCAGGGTCACGACGAAACGCCATACATTGAAACAGATGATGGCACTCACAGACCTCACGTTGGTGAGGCTATAGCCCTATTCGATGATTTAAGGAAATGGTTTTAATGGCGTTTAAGGATGTCGTGTCTAAGGCCCTGGCCACCCTGCATGAGGATGTGATCAACGGCACCATCGCTGGTGTTGCTGGTGAGGTTGCGTTCGGTCTGCCTGTGTGGGCTAACTTTGTGGTCGCTGCTGTGGTGGTTGTGGGTTCCTCGTTCCTCAAGAACTCCACTGTCCTGTCGGTGAAGGATGCCGTTGACGTGGCTACTGAGGTGGCTCAGACGGTTGACGCTGCTGTTCAGACACAGACCAAGTTGCCGTAGCCTAGAGACTCCCACAGGCGTGTGTATCGCGGGATCGTGCACTGGCCGTCTGTGGTTGAGACAGAAGACCCCCGAGTCCTCTCCTCCTCGGGGGTCTTCTCGTATCTTCACTCGTTTGGTCTAGCGTATAGGCTTGACTTGATCTTGTCAGTGGCGCAGACTGGACACAGAGGAGAGAGGAAAGAAACAATGGAAAACATCACCTACGCGGACATGCGGCTTGGTCTTGAGGTCAAGAACACTAAGACTGACGAACTGGGCGAGATTGTCAACATGTGGATTCACAATGGCATTCGCTACTTTGATGTTCAACTGACATCTGGTTCAGACAAGGATGAGACAATTTCTATGTCTTTGGCGGAATTGACCACGTTTTGGCGGAAGGTGTAGATAATGTCCCTCGTTCTGAACGTGCAAAGCTACTACACGACAGGTGACGCACACAACGCACTGCCTGGTATGCGAGAGTTGGAAGCACATATCACCATGTGCGAGTTCGTGACCATCGACTGTGAGGAACCCGACCAGCCGTGTATCTTCCTGCCGCTGATCGAACGCCACTTGAAGAAGCTTCTCGATGACGGCATTTTGACTACTGGCATGAGAGTGTCTGTGTGTTTGTTTGAGGAACAGTGCGACAAGAACATGAATGACACGTCCACGATTGTAACATGGTTTGATACGCATGTTGCTAACCTGCACGCAGCCAATTCTGGTTGGTGGTAGAAAATGTCTTACAACGTTGACTTGTGTCAAGCTGACGGCTCGTGGCCACCCGCTGTTTCGTTTGTGACCGATAACGTTCGGGTTGCTTCCCTGTTTGACGGATTCGCTGTCACAGACATCCGTGAAGCTATCGCGAAATACCGTACAGCCTGTGACGAAATGGAAGCCAAGGCGGACGAGCTAGGGCTGTAGAGCTCAGAAGGCCAGGGGTGGTGTAGTCTAGTCCCCCTGGTCTTCTGTCTAAACAAAGGGAGTCGAAGTGAAGGTTTGGGTTACTGTCGCATACGCCATCAATGAGTGCAAGATTCTTGGTGTCTTTCAATCCGAAGACGCTGCGTACGGAAAGCCGTTAATGGACCTGATGGGAACCGATTTCGATTTCGGACATTGGCTTATCAAGGTTGAGGAAATGGAGGTCAGGTGAAAGACTGGTCCGGCAAGGAGTGGGCTCTAATGGCTCTCACGGTGACTGGCACGTTGTTTGCTGTGTCGTGTGCTGTGGCGTTGTGCATGGGGGCGGGGCATCGATGAAGATCATTCACCGCTGTGCCACCTGCCACTACCCGCAGGAATATCACCCGCAAATCGCATACAACCGGCAGTGTCACACGCATGTGGATGTTATCGGGTTGCAACCTTCTGAATTGATTCCGACCATTGACGGATCGGGCAGGATCCAGGAGACTGTCACTGAACCGGGAAGCGTGTTCCCTGGCGGTAGACCTACTATCACCACGTGCGGCTGTGAGAGCTGTTGGAGGCTCTACTATGACACGGTAGGTTCTGTGGACTTTGAGGAGATGATGGGATCGTGAAGGCCTACGATTTAGAGAGGGAAAGGCGATACGTTCGGGCGGTCGAGTTGTTTTGTGCCTTCTTCTTCATTCTACTACTGTTCGTTTGCCTCCCTTGGTGAGAGGATATGTGGAAGTGGACTCATGGCGGGTGTCCGATGAGTTTGGCACTGTCGAACTGGATTGCAAGACTGGCGTGTTGCGTGTCGACGGCCGTAACATTGAATTGAATGTGGCTCTACTGCGCGAGTTGCGCAACACGGCAGATTGGGCTATTTTCAACCTGAACCGTAAGGGCATGACCTCATGACCGGGCAGGATCCGACAGAGTTCGATATCGGTTGCTTCTTTCACGGCTTTGAGGGTGACATCACACCCGAGAAGCAGCCTTACAGGACATGCGGCGAGTGCGGCCACATCTACTGGACCGAGGATCAGCTGATCTCGGAGTACAATTCAGAGGGTGAGAAAGCTTTTTGGGGCTCCGCGCCCCTTCCGGATGACGTGCTTAGTTGCGGTTTTACTCCCGAGTTAGATTCTTCCGAGATCTTTTATTGTATTTGGTGTGCCCATGACTTCTAGACGTAAAGCGAAAAGGGCAGACTGGATTTACTACCCGCCGAAGATGTTTGTTCTAGAAGAAAACGGTTTTAGGAAACCGTTAAAGTGGCCGATGAAGTGGTACGAAACCAAAACAGAATACGTTCCACAATGCTCATTCTCGCATCCAGAAAAGATGTGGGGTTGCGTCAAGAAGTCCAAGCAACAGAAGCATCGCGGATCATGGAACCTGGTTGGTGTCGATCCCTGGTACAGTAAGGGGTACATAAAGTGGAAGCGCGACTGACAATCTACAAATTGGGTGGTGTATGGTGGTGGGAGTTGCGTAGCCACAACGACAACCTTATGACCTCAGACAGGTATGTGGATGGTGGCGAGGCTTCTTCGCAACCAGCGGCTTTCGCGGACGCCGATATTGCGTGGCGCAGGTTTTGGGGTTACACTCAAATTGCTTGAGCAAGTGTGACAAGGGAGAACTAATGCCCAGGAACAAAATCCTAAACAACCCCAACCCGTGCGGGCACAAGAATTGCACAGACAGGATTGGTACGCAGGGGGCGCAGGGGTTCTGCAACAAGCATTACCGTAAAAGGTTGCGTATGGGCTTGTATGATAGTCTCGTGGATGCACAGCCTACGCGTGAATACATGAATGTTCTTATCAGTAGTCGTTGGACGTTACGGGAAATGCACCGTGTCACAGGCCTATCGGCCTCAACGCTCAGCCGCATTTACACGGGTGATCAGCGTCGCGTTCTTAAGAGTAGTGAGCGTTATGTGCTGGCCCTACGGCCTAAGGTAACGGTGACTCAGGTTGGGTTTAAGCGCCGTTATCAGGCTCTGGGTTGGATGGGTTGGGATTCGGAAAGCCTTGCACGCGAAATGGGTTCGACCAGTAAAAACATTCGCCGAACGGCTTACGGTCAGCGCAGTTTTAGCGTGGAGTATGGGGAGAGGTTTAGAGAGGTTTACGATCGACTTTCTAACACTCCTGGCCCGTCTAAGATGGCGCGCAGATTGGCTTTGTCTAAGAACTGGCCACCCCCGATATCGTGGGATGACGACACGATCGACACCGCACCTGATTTGAAGGCTGGTATTGTTCGTACCGATCGCAGGCTACGCGGAAAGTATCGAACCCACTGTAAGAGAAACCACGAGCAGACCGAAGAGAATGTGCTGTGGAATCCTGGTAATGTCCGGAAGTGTCGGCTGTGCCACAACTTGAATGTTCGGGAATACCGTAAGAGACAGCGAGAGTTGAAGACGGCATGAGAAAGCCCCCCAAACCGGGGGGCTTCTTTTTACGGTAATGGGCCATAGAATCTAGGGAGAGGATTCGGTGGTGTGGGGGAAGAAGGAGACGGTAACGGGGGTACAGGTGCAGGGTTTGGTGGGACAGGTGTCGGGGGTGTGGGGGTCGGTTGTGGGTTTACCGTCGACATAGGCAACTTTGAGCGTGTAACAGTACGGGTGTTCGCATATAGGTTCTGCCAGCCCTGGTTCTGCACCGCCGCTATCAACAGGCGTCCGTTCGTCGGATCCGTGTAGTCCTGCCACGTCTGCCACCCCACAATACTCTTGTCGACGGGTAGCCGTGGACTGAACTAAACATGGCTTTAGCGGCTTGTTCTGTGATGTCAGAGGTACTCATCAAATGACCCCTCATACCAACAACCATCTTCTTTTACAATATGGAACTCACCCATATTGCTAACCACTACCTTATGGTCTTCGAAGTGAAGTGTTACAGTTTCGGGAACATCCTCCCATAAATAGATGTCAGTCATCCCAACCGGCATCCTCTGCACCAAACATCCAAGCCTCAGCTACAGCCTCAGCAAGACATTCGGCTTCCCAATCCTCGTTCTCGCTATCCCAAGACGTAGGCTCAGTCACTGACATCAACCCACTCTAAAGCGTAACTACCATCTTCCTCTAGAAAAACTGGGGTGCTCTCCAAATGCTGAATCTTGTATTCGTTAACCCAACCATGACGCTTATCTTCTCGCTGCCTACGGGTACGCACACCCTTAATAGCAGGCAGGGAAGAATAGAAACCGCTAGTACATCCCATGGATGAATACATTACATGCCACTCATCGGGTTCTTTAAACAGGCGAACCAGTCGATAGACGTCTGTGTCACTCAAAGCCAAACACCTCCCGAATACTACCCATCCACGCGCCACGAGACACGAAACGAATCTGAATGTGCCTAGCGATATCCACTTCACGCAAAGCGGCACGGTTCATACGGTTAGGCCAACCCGTCAAAGCCTGTGTTACCGCACTCTTAGCGTGACCTTCCTGATTGTAGATCCTGTCTTCTAAACCGGGAATTCCGACAACCCTGTACTCAAAGTCTGTGAGGGAAGACTCTTCAGTTGCCATTGTATTCCACCTCATCGATCACAACATACACCTTAGCACGGCCGAAAATCTCGTAAACCTTATCGGTAACGATCCTATCCTCTTCCTCGGTAAGGTCTTCCCAATTGTAGGTCAGTTCGTAAAGGCAGTCACGATCGGCGGCGGAGTTGAGAATCCAACTAGCCACACGGTCACGGATATCGTCATCCTCGGGAATCGCCATTACGCCCACTCCTCTGCGTCTGCATTAACCGCGCGATCGTCAATATACCGGTAGGCGAGAATCTTACCTGTCACAATACCATCAAAGTGGATACCCCAATGGTTCAGCCACGCCTCCACCATCTCGTAATCGGTAGACGGCCTAGCCGTGTGAATCCAAATCTTGTATCCCTTATTGACGCATTTGACTAGCTTAGCGATGTTGGCCGCGATGGGCTCGCCTGGTACTGCTGTTGGGTTGTCCACTGACCAATTGGACCGGCACAGGGTCCCGTCAAAGTCTACAGCTAACCATTTGAGGTCTGACCTGAGCTCTGGTGGGGTGAAGGTCATGACACACGCACCATGGGAAAATAGGCAGGATTAATTTCGTTCCAATCACAACCGTAACGGTTACCGGTATAGGTCCAACCGTCGTTAGTTAGCGAAGAACTCCAGGTGTCACCTTGGCAATCCTTCCACGTGGTTTCAAGGGAAGGCTCAGGATCCCCGTGATTGATTACCTCATCCTTCAATGAACCGGTAGGGAAAGCTTCGGCGTAGTTCAGTTCGGATGGAGTGTTACGCAACGCAGGCCCGACAAGCTCATTCAAAGTGTCGAACTCGGATCCATGGAACTCGTGAATGAACATGAGGTTAGCGGCTGCTAAAACCGTGTGAGGATGCCCTGACTCCTCATCCAACCATTCACCCCTGCCGAGGGCTTCAATGTGCCTCATGAGACTGGAGAACGTCCTAGCGGTGGGGATGCCCTTCTCCCAGTTGCGGTCACCGTAATGCTTGGCCTTGTCCGTCAGCATGGCGGCAAGGTCTTTCTTGAATGTGGGTGTGATCAGTTCGAACTTGATCTTACCTTCCTGGGTGTCGCGTACAGCGCCGGATTCGAACTGTTGAAAGTCAGTCATTTGCCCCACCAGCCGCGATCGCGAAAAGCTCAGTCATCAAGCTACCCATATCCATAGGATCTTCATCCTCATACAAGGTTTCATAGTCAGACCTGAGATCGCCGTTCACCTCATAGTACACTATGATCTTGAAGCTAGGGTTCTCGTAGGTGTATTCGGAGTAGCGGTATCCTTCATCGTATTCAAAGGACACGTTTGTTACCTTGGCGTCGGGCCGACCGAACCTTTTTTCGGCCCAGGCCTTAAGTACCTTCTCGTATTCAGTCACTGCAAATCTCCTCAAACTTCTCATACAACCTGTACTCATCATTGCCTGTAAGCGCACCTAAGCCAGCGTGAATCATGTCAACCTCTGCCTGTGTCAACGTCACCCTATACACCGTGACCTTGTCTTTAACGTAATCCACGATTACAGACCCTCCTCTAAAACTTCCCGCAAGCTCCTCCAAAGCTCATACGAACAGCCGCCGCAGTCCCTGCTCAGTGACTTGACAATCTGCGATAGTTCGGTCTGTGTAATTTCGATAGTGAAAACTGCCTCTTGAACTGTAGTCTTAACATGCTTCACGTTCTCCTCCTTAACGAAGGAGGGAGCCCCGAAAGGCTCCCCCATTCCCTAGCTAATTTCTTGCTTTAGTTCTGTGTAACCTCGACATACGATCCGGAATTCAAGATATCAACCGTGTAGTATCCTGCTGGTGAAGCATTCGGAAAATAGGTTTGGAAAACAACGGATCCATCTACGTTGACTTCCATCTGATCAGCGGTCACAGTCTTCGTCGCGAAAGCACCCGTAACAAGCTTAGCGACAATGTTCGGATTGTAAGATACGGTGAACGTAGCCATGGTGTCTAGATACCCCTGGTCTGAACCGATACAGCCCTAACAGTGGAACGACTCCACTTGCCGCACATGGTACAGTTAAACCGCTGGTATCGTCCAGTCTCCGCAGTGTAGAAACCACGCTTGGTGAGGGAAGTTCCGCCACACGTGGGACAGGATTGATCTTCCTGCTGATCGTATAGTGCAACGTTTGGGTGATCCGAAATCCACGGAAGAAGCTTAAAGTACAGACCCTCGGTCACCAAGACGTCTTGACAGTTGTATTTCTTCATCTTATTCCACGCGGCAGGATCGAACTCCAAACACTTGCGCCACAGGTCGTGACCGCCCGTGGAAAGCTTAGAGCCCACACCCAACTCTGTTGCCACATAGTCAAGCTTGTTGCTAGGAAAACGGAAATTCTTCTTTACAGTCTTAATTAGGTCAATGGACTTGTATGAACTGGGCGGAGCAAAACCCATTCGAACGAATTCGTTGTTTAGTGTTCTCAAGTCGAATGGTGTAGAGTTCCAACCCACTACTGCGTCTGCCTCATCCAACAGGTTGTGTGCATTGGTTACCATGCTTTCGTAGTCGTCATGAAAGACTGAATGGTACATGACCTTGTTTCGGTCGGTCCATTTGGCGGCGAAACAAATGGTTTTTGACGACTCGTGAAGCTGGTTGAGGCCCACGTTCTGCTGCCACAAACCCCAGACGTCAGCCACGTTAGGGCTAGTTTCGATGTCCAACACCAACGTGCGCATACATCCTCCTGTGCGAGAACCCCCGCGTGAACGGGGGTTCCCTGTCCACAGTAGATGATCTTACCCGCAGATGATCACCCGTGTCAAGCGGTCACTTCAGGTATCCGAGACGGGAGGCCACCAGATACACGGCCGACAGGCCGCACGCGGTGTCCTTACCGTTGCCGTACGAACCAACCTCCTGCTTCACCTCGTGACACCCAGCAGCAGCCCTGAGGGCGGTCTGGACGTCGAATCGGGTGGACTGCTCCAACTCCTTGGCCTGCTCAGCAGTGACCAGCTCCTGAATCTCGGGAAGGGCGAGCGTGTCAAACATGTGTTGCTCCTTTAATCGATGGGGAAAGAGAAGTCGATACCTAGCGTGTCTAGCCAATCGGCGATATCGGTAAACTTGTATTCGTGTTCGTCGTTCAAATGCATGATGTAGTTACAGACTTTACCTTGACTTAATCGGCAACCAAAGACCGGGCAGACGTCTGGGTCTAGAACGGCCTGTAGGGAAGGAACCCTCTCCAACATAACCGTAACGTTATTTCGTGGACCGTTAACAACATATTGGAAATGATACCAGTCTCCTTCAGACTGGTTCTCGGGAAAACTAACCACCCTGGTATAGTCAGGGTTTACGTGACCCAAAAACTTGTACGCCTGAATGCGTGCTAAAACCTCATTCTGCCATGGGGTCAATGATTCGAACCAGGGTCGCCATTTGGCGTCTACTTCTTCTTGCCGCTTGCGTGCTTGTTCGGCCGTTTCCATGTATGGTACTAGAATCGAATGAAGTGAAGTCGACGTATCGTTTACAGCAGTGGCCATGGCTTGTACAGCTTCAGAAGCTTGGATTGCACTTTTGTTCCACATGGCAAGCATAGAAGCGGTGACGGATTTATCTAGAGCCTCGCTAAACTTCTTAGACTCTGGAAACTTAAGCTCAATCACTGTCGGTTCAGACTCAACCCACTCCCATTTAAAATCTGGGACCTTAGCCACTACGAGATCACCATCCATTCGTCCAACGCTTCGGGACCCTCCTCAGCCACCAAACTAGACGTGTCGTGACCGTCCGGCAAGACCCTCACCGTAGCGTTACGGACTTGTGACCTGAACTTCTTACCCCACTCCCTGCCAGCCTTGTCCCCGTCGCACAAGGCCACAACGTTCTCAAACCCGTCAAACAGCATGTCCCAATGCTTCTCCCACCTACCAGCACCCGGACACCCCACAGTCGGATAGCCCAAGCTAGAAGCCACCACAGCATCCAACTCGCCTTCTACCGCATAGATGGTACCGGAAGGCTTGGTGAAGGCGTGAGCGTTGAACAGAGGCCTGTACACACCATCCTCCGCTAGATACTTGGGGCAATCCCACGCTTTGTGGTCATGATCCTTCAAGCATCGAAACGTCATAGTAACAGGACCTGAACGAGTCAGGTAGGGAATCGCCAAACGATCCCTGTAGCCTTCATGTCCATCCATGGGTTCAGACACGTAACCCAGTTTCCATCTAGCGGCCACAGGTGGATGGATGCCTCTAGCGGCCAAATAGTCCTCTACGTCTTTTGGTAGTTCGGCGTACTGGTTGATGCACGCTCGTAGAAAGTTCCTCTGCCTTACTGACGGCGGTTTGATAGTCTGCGCCATCTCTCTCCCTAATGATCGCTACAGCATCCCCACCGATACCACACACATGGCAGTAAAACAATACTTGATTGTCATCTATTGACGCTGACGGGTGTGTGTCGGAGTGAAATGGGCAGTACACTTTTCGCCCGATGGGTTCCTGCACCATACCGTAGTGGTACAGCACAGGAACCACATCAAACTTTACGCTATCGCCCCGCCGCCGGTCCATTCACCACTCGGTGCTATCGATGTCTTCAACCCACTCGCGCAGGGCCTTCTCAACCTTGCCCTTGGGCTTCTGCGTCTTGTCGGACGCACGGGTCAGTGACTTGTCGTCCTTGTGGATCTTCTTAATGTTCGTGGGCTTCTCGGGATTCTTGTCCTTAGCCATTATCGCTAACCCTCTCCCATGCGGAACGAACCGAACCGATAGCGAACACTACCGCCATGGCACCCCAAAAGGGAAGGGTAGGAACGAAATTCCAGTAGGAGTTCACCCAATCGAGGGACACCCACAGAAACAGGGCCTTCAGTGGCCACTCGACAAGAGCCGTAAGAACACCAGCAACAGCCTTCTCAAGCGTTGCCTTTCTCTTGGCCCTCTTCGCCTCCTCCAATGCCTGCTGCATTGACTTGCCACCAAACAGGGCCTTCATGAGGTCTTCGTCAGTTGTCACTTGTTTTCTCCTCCGCGTATCCCGCGTTATAGAGTAGGTCTAGCATGTCTTCAAAGTCAAGACGAACGATCTTGCCATCTGTCGGCAAAACGATGCCCGTATATTTGGTTGTCAACTGAATAACGTCAACAAGCCGAGCATACACAGACCACTGATTAACGGGCTTAAACTCCTGTACATACAGCAAGAACCCGAAATCGGTACCAGCGTTCTTCTTTTGGTTCTGTGCTTCCTGTAACCATTTGCGAATCAGGTTCCGTGAAGCGCCATTCTTCAAGCGTTTCACCTGCCACGTAACAAGACCAGTGTTCTCTAGGTCACCCTCATCCAACCGCCTACCGGCCAACCTACGCCTAGCTTTGGGCCAGCCCTTAGTTCGCATAAACTTGGCGGCGCGGAGTTCCCTATCGTTTCCGGTAGCCTTGTTACGGTTCGGCATTAGACCTCACAAACAATTGCAGCGGTAGAATTCGCCAGTCAGGGGATGGGCGTAGGAGCCAATATCGGAATACCAATCACTCTTAGTGCCAGGCTCAGGAGCAGAGGGCAGAACATCATAGCCGTATGAACGGTTAGGTTCATCAGCAAAACTATCCTGCCTGTCCCACCGCCTACCACAGCAAGAACAGTCGCCGGAGCCATCGAAATATAGGCCGATAGCCTCAGCCCGTTCGTTAGCTTGGACGTAGTTCTCAGCTTCAACAATAACCTCATAACCGATACCACGGTCAGGGTCGTTGGTGAACCTACCACCAGAATTATTCTGGTGATACACATACCACTTGGTGTCTGTCACTGAGGCCCCTTTCCGCCACAGTTGCCTTTACATTTCGGACTGCCGCACTCTGGGCAAATCAGTTTCACAGTTCCCCCGACTTCCTAGGCCAATCCTTGTTTTCCTTAATCTTCCTAGCCTTCTCTTCCACGAGAGCGTGTGGAAGGTTCTTGCCTGGCACCCTCTTGACCTGTGTGTCTTCCGGTTCGTGCGCGTGGTGCTTGTTCTCGCCTGTGGCGCGTAGTCTGTGTCTGGCGGGTCGGTCGCTGCTCATGTCAGGGACAGTACCCTACGCGTGTCTAGACGTCAACCCTACTTGTCCAGGATGTACTTGAAGTTGATACGGTTATGAAGGAAGTGAACAACCAAACCCTCTGGCCGGTCATACCCAGGAGAAGCTAGAGAGCCTTCCTTCTGCAACAGGTCTACCGCATCCAAAACAGTACCGGCCTGAAACTGTTCACCTTGACTGATCACCGGAACTACACGCACACCGATATCATACAATGGTGCGTTCGGATGGTTGAATCCGTCCCAACGGGTAGAGTTGAACAGACTGAAATACTTCTGGTCAGCGTTGTACCGGCGCTGAATACCTTGACCCCACCACTCACCGAAATGATAGCCAGGTCCAAGGGCGGCGGCTAGAACGTCAGAGTTGTCATATACCCATCGGGCAAAACCGTAGTTGTCCTGTTCTGGTGTGATAAGCCGCGTACGCGACTGAGCCTGAACCCTTCCATTCTCATCTACAAGAACACACGCATTGGTTCCGTCAATCTTCTCGGTGATAATGTATGGGCTGTTGAGGCGGGAAATCTTGGGCCAAGCCTGAAAGTCCACTACTTCTCTCCGATCTTCTTGTTAAAGAATTTAACTTGACGAAGAGCTTCTAAGAGTACTTCTCTTTCCTTCTGACATGCTCGGCATGTGCATCCCCAGGGCCAGATGCAAGTATCCCATTCCCTCTTTATTAAGTCGTCTCCCATCACTCGTCCAATGCTGGAATGATGGCAACCAAATCAGGATCGTCTTCCATGATCGTCTCATTGTCTTCAGAAATGGTGACGATACGTCCGTAGTCGTCAACGAACTGGTTGCTAACATAAATCTTGCGAATCACCCACGCGGGGTCACCGTACTCCAGTTCCGCATACACCTTAGCCATAATAGTTGTCCTTTCAATCACCCCCGAGGGGTTAACGGTTGGTTGATCATAACACACTATGTTCTAGCTTGTGTCCTGTACAGCCATGAAAGCTCTGATTCGATCCAGATTAGGCGGAGTCTCCTGATGATACCCGTTCTGTTGATACGCATACTGAGGTTGCGCTGGGGTGTCTTGTACGATAGACGTAGGTTCCAAGCCTACGCCCATCATATCCGATGGGATATTAACAGAATCAACAGGGGGTGCCTGACGATTCAGCGGGTCCCAAATGTGGCACGTCTCGCGGCGGATACGTAACTCGTACCTCATTGTGCCGTTCTTGTTCATTTTACCGTTGCGGTTCTTCACACACGCAACCAGCATCTTCGACCGGTCAAAAGCATCCTCAGTCAACGTCAACACAGTAGCCGCATACTTGGTGACCTTATACAGAATATCGGACAAACCGATAGGGTCTGTGCCGTTCTCTTTATGTCCCGCAACGTGCGTTAGGATCATGACACAAGCTTCTGTTTCCTTGGCGATATCGTCAAGGTCCTGTGTCGTCATCTGCCACTCAGCAGGATTAGACTGATCAACAATCAAGTTAACCAAGTTGTCGATAATGATCAGTTCCGGCCACTCACCGGTCTTCTCGCAATAGGCAAAGATCATGTTACGGATATCATCGAGGTCAATACCAGTGCGGAAGTTGAAGTCAATGTTCCGTACCGAGTCTAGCTTCTCGTACAGGTGCGGATAGACATCCGGGCCTTCCGTCAACTGCGCCTCAACAACAGCCCTCAGATTCCCTGTGAGCCTCTGGCCGGCTCGAACCACCGTATCGCCCTTAGACGTGTCTGGGGAGATATACAGGGTCTTACAGCCTGCGTCAAGAGCGTAGTTCAGCGCGAACATGCTCTTACCAGTAGACGGACCAGCCGCAACCATCACCGTGGAAGCACGGTAAAACCGGATGTCGTTCTGGGCTAGTGTGGGATAGACATCAGGCAGGGGGGTGCCAGAGTCGCCACGCAGGTTAGCGGCCTGTGAAAGAAACACCTAACACCCCTCCGTCCAATCATATCCGTCAAACAGTAGGTAGAACGAGTTACGCCCACTCAAAGAACTTACACTGACTGTTCTGCGGTTCGGCGCAGGACCAAAACCACCGATTCTTGTTCGGCCCATCCTTCTTCACCTGAGACTTACGAGAAGCCCTACCGTGACCAGGACAAAGGGGCGCATCCGAAACAGTCGACGGAATCTGGTCCTGAACATTCGACACAGCCTGATTCAACCCGGCAGTCGTGTTGGTGCCCAAAACCATGTCCTTAACCTGCTCCCGCCTCCAATCCATGTACGCCTGAGCCTTCTTGTCGTCACCCAACATAGCGGTCAGGTTCTCGAAAAACTCGTCATACGTGTCGCCCTGAACCCCAAGATTCTCATAGGGGAGGATGACGGTACGGAACTTGTAGTCAGACATTTTTACTTTTCCTTTCGGACCTACGTTGACAGGATTCTCTCATACAGATTCTACATTCACGCCCTGTACGATTAGAGCGAGTGTATGTATTTTCTGGTGTAAACTTATGTCCATGTTTGCAGTGTGTTCGACACTGCGCCCTTTTGGGTGATACCTTGCGTAGGTCACCTCTTCGCACATTCTCTTTATGACTTACAGCTTCCAAATGGTCTGGATTTACACAAGGTTTAATCTTGCAAAGATGGTCTATGTCGAAACCAAAAGGAATTATCCCCTTAAGGTTTACGTAGGAAATCCTATGGGCCAACCTCATCGAGCCGCGAACCCAAAAGTTTCCATACCCGTGTCGCGAAGTTGCGGCAGTCCAAATCCAGCAGCCATTTGCTTCAACTCTAACTTTATTCCAGAAGCGCGACGGCAATCGAGAATCCCCAAACGATGTCACCTAACCTCCCTGTATTGGCAGTGCTCGCGGACGGGGCAATACCGGCACTGGATACCAGGATTAGGTTTGAAAACACCCTTGTTTATTTTGTCAACCACCTTACCGTAGTAGTTCTTTAACCAAGCAACATTATGGTTAGTGGGATCCTGAAGAGTGAGAAGCATCCCCTTACGTGCATCGTAGTAAGCTACCCAGTCGATACGGACACCTTGCAAACGGCGGATAACCGCGTACTCAAACAACTGCGGAGTACCACCGATATTCGACGACTTACCAGACTTCATGTCAACAAGGATTCGTTCACCCTTGTTGTTGATGAACTCGCGGTCAATGAAACCAACAGCGGGAACCGTGAGACCCAACTCTTGCTCGTAGGAGTATTCAATCTCAACGCATTCCCAACCGGTTTCCTTACGCCACTCAACATAGTCCTCGCACATTGAGGTGCCCATGGTGACCCACTTTTCGTGACCTTCGCCACGGGAATGCGGGATATCATCTACGTTGAGTTCTTCACCGGTTCGGCGGTAATGTTCCTCCGCCTTCTCCTCCAACTCGGCGAGAAAGAACGTTCGGAAGTCTGCGATACCGTCGGTGGATTGACCGAGGTTGTTGAGAAGGTCCCACTCTTCGGTCCAGTTGTGAAAGGCCGAACCGCCGATGGAAGCGAGATGGGGCAGTCCGTAGTGGTGTTCTACGCGTTCGAGTCGGTACCGTTCGCCGCACTGAAGGTACTTGTTGGCGGCTGAGTGGCTGATGTGGTGCAGCTGAAACGTCATGACCTGGTCTTTCGTCGTTGGTGATGATCAATCTACACGCAGTTGATCACAACGTCAAGGTAACTTCGCATCATCTTTCGCTTGACTTTCCTACCGTGGATGGTGTATACGCGTGTGACGCGCACGTCATGCGTACGTGGCGCGCGTCATGACGGTACGCGCGGTAGTAGTTATTATCTTTTAAGAACCCCCTAAAGGGGTTCTATCTTTTACTAGTAGTAAAATAAATAAGGGCCCTTAAGGGGCCCTAATAACATACATATAACAACCTACTGGTTCAGTAAACAGGTAAACCTACTTGCAAGTTGGTGCTTGACACGTCTACTGGTGTGCTGTAGGGTTCGTCTGGTCAGGAACCGAACCACCCGCTCTGCACGAAACCAAGACGCCCGTCTTGGCGGGACCTGACACAAGGCTCTCTGACCCAACCGGCAGAGGTACCGCACTCAAAATGCGGGTGTTCTGGGTTCGAATCCCAGGGGAGCCACGCTAGAACCGTGGAGGTCATGGCTTCACCCGCCTAGCCCCTGTACCGGTGATGGGTGAGAATACCGGGACCCTAGGTGGCCACCTAGAACAACCAGCACCAAGGAGTGTCCGTGACTTCACCAGCAGATGAAGTGTACGCAGAGTTTAAAACCGCACTCGATCAAACAATCGGTGAATTCGATGATCCGATTCTACAGTTTCAGGTTGAGAACGGGATGGCGGATTGGGCACTCAACGACGAAGGTCACGTGTTGTTGGGTGGACTCAGCAAGAATGACATGGCTAAGTTCTTGGCCCACGTGATCATTATCGTATCGCAAGAAGAGGACAGATACGCAAGCCAAGTGGAAGAAGAGGCACAAGCCGCACTTGACGAAATTGAGAACGATGAAGACACCGATGATGACGAAAAGATCCTAGCGTCAGAACTGGTTGAGGTTGTAGCCCTGTCTAGGGTTGAGGGTTTCGCTCACTGTGTCGCCCTGATTCACGGTTGGGCCAAAGCGGCTATCACTGCGGATGAGGGGGAAACAGTGGATTGGGATTCTATCTTCGAGGAGAAGGCGGGAGAAGATGGCCTCTGAACCGTTTAGCGAGATTGAAACCCTCCGATACGAGGGCCAGACTTTCGCGTCCGTGTATGATCTTGCCCAATGGTTGAAGGCCATGGGTGACGATGAGGCGTTTACGGAGGGGGATCGTCAGGTGTTCGCGTTTGTGGTTAATCAACTGGCTAGGTTGGTGACCAAGTGAATCGACTTGAGGTAATTGTATATCGTCATAATCGATACGACGAAATGTACATTTCTCATGATGGCGGAATTACTTGCTACGATATTGAAGAGCCGATGGATTCATGGGGTGGTTGGCTTAAGGAAAACGTCAAGAATATGGACATTCATGAGGTGTGGCGTTCAGGGAGTGAATCGTGAATATCGTATTTGGTACATTCTGGGCTACTCTTACGCTTATTAATCTCAATACAATGAGGATTGCCCACAAGGGCGATAGCGGTCTGTTCTTGGTCTTCACTATTCTTTTGGTTATGTGGACTGGGTTGATGTCGGGGCTTTATTTCGGGGGTGTTCTGTGAAAATCGTCAATGCACGCCAAACCTGTTACGCCTGCCCAAGCCAATGGGACGCATGGGATGAGGAGGGCAACTACTGGTATCTGCGGTTCCGTCACGGCTACGGCAGTGCTTCACCCGATATCGACGGTCCTGATACTTACACGTTCAACGCCGCCGATGACGGCCTAGATGGTACTATCGACTTGCAAGACTTCTGTGACCGTGCCGGTATTGAACTCGCGTTAGAGGCGGTAGAGACTTCAGTGTACGACTACTGGCCATACACGAATGTGAAGGAGTCTAGCGATGAGCAGGACTGAGGTCCGTCACTGCTCCTGCCCCAACACAGGCCAGGATGCCCTCTACGGCATCAACAGGCGTGTACACAACCTCTGCACCAAGGGGTGGCGTTGCACGTGCTGCACGACTATCACAGGGTCTCCTACGGTTGTTGCTACGAAGGGCGGTAAGAAGTGATTGACTTGCAGGTTGTTGTTGGTAAGCTTAATGGAATGTCAGCAGATGGCATCGCCAAGTTGTTTAATGAAGAGGGAATTACCGGTAGTACGTTTGAGGCTTTCTCTTGCCCGATTGCCAATTACGTAAAGCGCGAAACAGGGCAAGTGGTTGGTATGTGTGCGGGATGGATTCACGCGGGGGATGAAAAGATTTTCTTTACAGGAAAAGAGCCTATGGTGGAGTTTATGCGCCGATTCGACAGGGGTGTTTATCCAGAGTTGAGGAGTAACCGTGACTCCTGAGGACTGTATTTTCAAGCTTGGTCAGCTAGAGCCTGACGAGATCGCCCGGTTGATGAAAGACTCGGGTGTGAAGGCACAGCGGGAAGTATCTACCGCATGTGCGGTTACGCAATACGTTTACAAGGAATCAAGGGCAGAGCGAATCTTGACAGGCTACACAACACTATCTTATCGAACTCACAACGGATTCACTAACCTTAGACTTCCCGAAACCGTTAAGGATTTTGTTGCTAAGTTCGATGATGGATGTTACCCCGAACTTGATTACTATGCTCCGGAGAACATGTGATGGCAACCATTCACTCTAATGAAAAGCCCGTCACACTAAACGTATATTGCGAAATCTGGGGAGACATGCGAACCATCGTCATCGAACGATGGCAAGGCAGCGAAGTGATAGACTCCATTTCTATTCACAGCGAGGAAGAGGCGGAAGAGTTTGTTACCGAATTCCTTACGTCCATGAGTACGTTGGGTTGGGAAAATGGGTAAAAGAAAAGCCCCCCGAAAGGGGGCTCTTTCTGTTTCTCCACTATTTGTGGAACACAATCCAATTGAAAATCTCTAACGCAACACTCGACCCGCCAAAAGCCCACAGATACAATTTCCTGTTCTGCTTCTCGGTGAAAGACTGAGTTTCTGCGGCCTGCTGTTTCTTCTCCAACTCCAACACCTTGTATTCCAGTAACGCCATTTTAGGGCCTTGCTCTCTCACGTAATCACCGAACTCCTTTTTGAATTCGAGTAACGTGTTATACACTTCCCTGTTAGTGATTCTATCGTCATCAGACTCAGTCACAGCCAACCCCTTTACGCGTGAACCCACCTGACACACATCATACAACCAAAATCGCCCGTGTTCTGCGTATTCAAGTTACCGCCAGACAGTTGAAGGCCGAACAATTCAACATAGTCATTCACGTTCAAAAAGACCTGATGGGTGTTAGGTGTAGCCGGATTGTCGTTAGCCGAACTACCGATATCGTTACCCCCGCCGGTCTTTTGGATACGAGTACCGTTTACACCCCACATGGCATTACGCGTTCCCGAAGCATTAGGAACAAAAGCGAGACCGCCAGACAATTCATAATATCCAGCGACCTGCGCCGTGTATCGAGTGTTGTTGGTAGAGTTAGAATGCCCATTATAGGTGTCTACCGTGGTGGCGTTGAAAGCAATGGAAGTCCACGTGTTGTTGGCGAGAGTCTGTGCGGAAGTAGACGTGAACACGCCGAGAGGAGGGTTAGCGAGGAAAGTAATGGCGTCACGAATGTTCGTGTTGATCCATGCGGCAGTCATAGCCCCGCCGACAGGCCACGTGGGAACGCTAGGCGGTGAAAGCGGCATAACCCAAACTCCTAGTAGACGACAACATTATTAGCGGTATCGGTGGTGGCGACAGTGTCAAACGTGTTGTAAATACGGCCAGTGTTGTTTGGCTGCTTCACCGTTTCGTTAACGATCGCACCTGCACCGTGAGAGAACAACGCGCCCGAAGAGGTGGTGATAGTGAATTGCGTATAGCCGGTTGTGGTGGTGGAAATGCTGCTGACCGGCAGAATCTCGCTGTTAGCGCCATCCTGAAAGCTGATAGACGGAATAGACGAAACAGTCCAACCATCCTGCTGTGACGTGATGGTGGCAGCATCGGGAAGTGCGTTCACCACAAACGTGGTAGCACCCACGATAGTGCTGGTCTTTAGCGTGGTCCTTGCGGCTGTGGGAATCCACGCGTTAGAGCTCAACCCGGGGGACGTGTTGCCCGGCAAACCAATGGAGCATTCCAACACCATAGTCCATGCAGGGGTTTGGCCAGTGAAATCTATCGTGTGCTGGATAGACTCAATCCAGTTGTCCAACGACCTGGTTGGCGGTCGAGACGAACCGGGGGAGCCGAACGGACGCCTGTTGTATCGGATTCTATCGCTGATCTTAGCGCCAAGAAGGAACGGCCACTGAGTGTTTGGGTCGATAGTGTTACCGATAGAGCTGAACTTGATTTGCGCTATACGTTCCATCGGATTCTTGTACCGCCAAATAATGCCCTGTAGAATACTGTTAACATCATTATCGGACAGGGCTTTTAGCGTTAGAGAACCAGGATAGGATCTAAGGAAGTGTGCTTTGATTGAAGTAGCGTCGCCCAACTGCTGTACGGTGCCGTTAATTTTGGTGGCCTGAATAAAGTTCACTACGCGAACGTCATCGAATTCGGTTTTGACATCCGACAGATAAGGGATTTCGCCTGGCGCGTCCCCAACAGTCCAGTTCGGCACCACGTTACGCCACCGGTCATGCCTAGCTTCTACCCTAAAGAATGAACCCTCGGGAGACACGTAATAGTTGGCCTGTTCATCCTGCATGTCCAGGTTCAACGCTTGGATAACAGACTGCCCGGAAGAATCGGTCAATCCACCAACGTTCTGGTATCCGCCGAAATCCGAGAACAAATAGCCGACGTTCTGTTGTGAATTAGCAATAATCCGGGTGAATCGTTGCGAAGTTGACTCACCCGCGAATGCGTTAGTCTGAGCTGTTTGCAGAAGGCCAATGTTTGTTGACGTCAAAATAGCGGTAGACGAAGTGCCGGTACCAGTGAAAATAGCGAAATGCTGCAACGAACCAACAAGTGGTGCACCACCAGAAATGTTATTACCCAACTGCGCTGTTACGGGAACTGAACCAATAACCGGGTGAGAACCACCACGGGCAAAGTCCGTAACAAGAGTACCATCGACATACAGGTTAGCACGCGTATTGTTGTTGTAGATGTTAATAGCGGCCCAATGGGGAAGACCGTCATTATATGATGTCGCACCGGTCGTGACAACATCCACTGAGCTACTGCTGGAAGCGAGATCAAATTCCAGTTGACCGACAGTGTTGATCCACAGGTTCACCTCAATGCCAGTGGTGTCCGCGTTCTGCTGACAAAACAACTGCTGATTTGTGATACCGGAACCAGCCTGAAACCACAACACCATAGCCGAGTTGACGCCACCAACCGTGGACATCTTCACGCCAGGCTGACCCACAGACTGCGATTGCAGCTCAATAGCAGACCACGACACACCAGAAACAGCAGTGTTATCGAATGTCACACTACTATCTGACTGGCATGTGGAAATAAGGGAACTGTCACCGAACTTGACACCCGAACCACCACCGTGCGAAACGACCTGCGCGGGAGCGGCTGTGGAACCAGTCAAAGGATTAGTGGTTGCCCCTGCTGCTGTGCTATTAGAGTTGTCCCCCAAAGTGTAGTATGCGGATGGTTGCAGCAACTGGATTTGATTATAAACAGCAGAACCCAGCAGGGTCTGCGACAAAACCCCCATCACATCATCCAAAGTGATGGTGACAACAGGCATCAATGTGGTTTGACTATATGAATGCTCAATCGATTCGATATAACCACCACCGATAGGGTATGTGGTGTTCGGGGCAGTCCACGCTGTGGGACTAGAACCAACCTCCAACTGAAGCTGATCAGTGTACAGGTTGATAGACCCCGTGATCGACGTGCACGCGATATAGAAGCCTACCGCGATCGTTCCGGCTGGTGGGGTGAACGTGACCGATAGCCGGCTGAAAGAGGTACCCACAGTGACCGTAGAGCCCGTGTTGGTCGACAGGAGTGTGGGGGTAGCCGAGTAGCAGACGGCCGTCACGGCGAATCCCTGAGTCCCTGCTGACACTGCCGCGTACGTGCTGAACGTGTACTGGGTGCCAGGCGTACAGGCCCCAAACCCGAACATCCACCCGCGCGTGCCGGAAGCGCTAGAATTCGGATACACGGACACCAGGGCACCACCACCCGACATGAAAGTGGTTGTCTGGTAGCCAATCGTGGTGCCGTTCTGCTGGGAAAAGAAGGCAGCCAAACGGTAGAAGTCACCCGCGTTGGCGTACTGCTGCTCCAACAAGTTAACGTTCTTCGCTGGCCACGTCGTGGTGATCATAGCCAGATTCTGTGCATTCAACTGCGGGTAAAACAAGCTACTCGTATTGTACTGGTCGAAAAGGCCGTCACCGTTAACCGCAATGATCGTATTCAGGTTAGAACGGGGGGTGTCAAGCTCATACTGTTTTCCGCGCATAAAGCTCATGTATTGCACGCGGGAAGTAATATCAGTCCAGATAGGTGTCAGCGTAGGATCATTCGGGGCAGACCCCACCAACTGACCTGCCGGATTGGAGGACAGTAAAGAAATGCCAGCATTAACAGTAGGCCAATTGGCAATCTGGGACACTATTTACCTCTGGGTGTAGCGAGACAAGCCGTTACTGATATTGTTCCGTTCCTGCCGTAGCGAAACCCTCTGAGTCTGATTGTAGATTTGCTTACCATCCAAGTTGATGATCACAGTTTGCAGCATTCCGTTACCGCCACCAGGACCGCCGGAAGCAACACCATAACCAGAAGAGAAAGAACCCCCGCCCTTAAACGACAACATGTTACCCATAGCGGTAGTGACATTACCAGTACTTGAATCCAGCCCGGCGGCAATCATCAAGCCAATATTGCGACCCAAAATATCGGGAGAACCGGAACCGGACAGAGGACCCTTCTTAGCGGGAGACGACGGGAGGTGTGCACGTACAGAAGCGGCCAACCCGGCAGCAGCACTAGAAACATGCTGAATTTCAGCTTCCATACCAGCCGCAAGATTAGAACCGATAGAGCTACCACTACCGTAAGCAATTGGGCCAAGGTTGCCGAGAGGGGCGGTAGCTCCGGTCGACAGGCTATTAGCATTAGCCGCAACTGACGGAAGAGGCAAAGCCAAACCGTTAGCGAACGAACTGCCAGTGTTCTGGCCGGCGGTAGAAGCCTGTGGCGGGGCTGTATCAAGAATCCCGGTAGCACCGGTAACCAAACCTGTGGCAGCTGAACTCACACCCGGCAGGGTTGATTGTACACCATTAGCAAACTGGGTACCTGAGGTGTCACCCTCGTTGAACGCTACACCCGTGAAGGCACCCAATACGCCATCCAGGTGTGAAACCAAAGTACCGGCGGCCGAATCAACCTGCGGAATAGTAGCCAAGACCCCATCAGCAAACTTGGATGAAATCTGGGAGCCATCCGTATAGATTTTGTCGTTGAACATGGTCAACGGGCCAGACAGGCTCGAAACCAGTTTGCCGGCAGCGTCAACAACCTGAGGGGTAGTGCCGACAACACCGTTGGCGAAGTTAGTGCCGATAGCTGTACCGTCACCCTGGATTTGTTCCATGCTTTTCTGCATGGCTTTGTGCATCTCATCGGCAGGATTAACGTTCAGGCCGAAAATGTTATTGAAAAAATCCTGGGTGTTGTTGAAAGCGCCGACAATGAAATCGTGAACAGCGCCCGCCGAATCGTCCAACTTCTTGTTGAACTTGTCCAAATCATCATTGTGTGCGTTGAGGAAGTCAAGAACATTCTTCACTGCCGGAAGAAGCTGATTTCCCAGTGTTACGGCAGACTTAGAAGCGGACCCTTCAAGGTCTGCTAACTTCTGGTTCAGGGTGTTCTGTACGTCACTCCAGTTCTTGACGTTACCGGAAGCGTCGGCAGACGATCCACTGATTTGCTTAATGTTCTGGTTGAATCGGTCCGCGTTCTCGCCACCCAACATAAGGGCAGTGTTCAAACCGGTAGAGTCACCCATGATCTTGGCTAGAGCAGCATCAAAGGTTTGAGCCTCAGGTGAACCAGACTTCAAAGCGTCAGAGAAACCGCTAGCCTTCTCGTACAGGGAAAGGAACTGGGTAGCCATACCCTGCATGTCGACAGGGAGGTCTTTAAGAGACTTGCGATAGTCGCCAACCGTCACCGATCCGTCTTCCATACCCTTGGCTAGGGTTTGAAGCTGGGCCGGCATAGCCGAAATCATTTGGGCAAGGTCAGCACCCGCAGAGGCCGACTGTTTGAAGGTGCCCAACAACACCTGACCGGCAGGACCCATGTGGTTCATGATAGTGGTATAGATTTGTTCCAACACACCATGCAAACCAATAGTAGGATTGCTGAGATTCTGCGCCAAGGTCTGCGAATTCAACCCCAACTGTCCCATCTCGGAAATCATTGTCTGAGTCGGGTTAGACAAATGCCGGATAGTGTCAGCTAGGTTTTGCGTCGCCTGATCGGCACTCATACCATGAACAGTCATAGTAGCTACAGCAGCCGTGACCTCATCCAAAGTGATGCCCAGGTTAGCAGCCAATGGCGTCACAGAGTGCAGAGAACCAGCCAAATCCTGAAGATTAGTCTTACCTTCACCAACAGCCGTCACAAGCTTAGACATGACCGTAGCAGCCTGATCAGCACCAAGATGGTAGTCAACCAGTGAAGTAGTCACGGCGTCAACTGTGGTACCCAAATCGGCCTGTTCAATCTTAGCGCCCTGAGCAGCCGCCTTAAGGATCGTTAAAGAATCGGCAGCGTGGAATCCGGCGGAATCGACCGTGTACATACCTTTAGCTAGCTCTTGCGCCGTGAAACCAACCGAACCAGCCATGTCGAGGATACCCTGACGAACATTGCCGATGTTATCCTGCGTTTCACCAGCGCTAGTAACAAGCCTATTAGTTGCCTGTTCGAAATCGGCAGCCATTTTGATAGAAATAGCGCCGACGGCGACGGCGGCGGTACCGATGGCCGTAAGACCGTTAGCGCTAATGCCCGTAGCCTCAGCCGCCTTAGCCTTAAAAGAACCCATGATACCCTCAGCCTCGCCCATGCCGGAAGCGAACTGGGTGATATTCGACATGAGCACGGCTACGACCGGCGGAAGGAAACTATCTGCCACAGTCTTGTCCTAAAGTTTAGTGAAAATAGTTGACCACGACTCGGCGAAAGCAGTCGACATGAGAGGTCTAGAGAACTCTAGAGAAGGAGCCATATACGGTCTGGGCGGTAGATGAACAGAATGACCCCTACCAGCGGAACCACCCAATTCTTGAATGCGACCATAGACGATAGTGGGGCCAATCTTCGCCATGTGCACAAACCCAGAACTAGTGATGTCCACGTTAATTGACCGGCGCAAAGCACCCGACACTAGAGCGGGTGCATCACCAGGCGGTGAAGGGGACCAGGTTCCTTTACGGTGGGAACGCAAAGCAAGCGCAGTTTGGGCCGTCTTCTTAACAATGTTCGCAGCCTTAGTGATGGCTACCTTATTGGCTAGATTAGCTTTAACTACAGCCGACTCTAGAGCCTTAGTGAATTCGTCGACGCCTTCAAGGTGGAAACTGAATCCGTCAGCCATGACTAGCCCTTTTTGGTTAGATCTATCTCAGTCCAACCCTCTTCAACTTGAGTGAAAGAAACACCGTTTTCTCTCGCGGAACAGAGATTGTTGATTTCCCTACCGTAATTGTAGAAGTCGATAGGTAGTTCATCGATTTTGTCTGGCGTTAAAGAAGGGAAGGCCCTCATCCACAAAACGTAGTCGAGGGCCTTCTCCCATGTTTCTTGATAACCAGGTAACGGTGCAGGCAATGTTTTGCCCGTGATGAGTGCCTTTACTCGCTCACGGGCACGGAAGGGGTATCAGGGTTTCCCTCTTCCTCCGCCCCAGTCTCAGAACTCGGCGGAAACATTGCCTTAGACAACGGTGTCATCAAACCATCAACAACATTCAAGTCGTCAAGCTTCAACAACTCAACCCAACCCTCAAAATCTGCCCTAGCCTCAGGTGCGTAAGGAAGCGACACGGACAGGGTAACCACCTCGATTAGGTGATCAGTGGCGTCAACAAACGTCTTCAGGGTGTCATCACCCTTCAAGGCGATAGACCTCTGAACGGCACGCTTATGCTTAGCCCTCAAATCGTCAACGTCAAGAACCTCAATAGAGCCGCCAGAAGGCAGATTATGAACAGTAGACATAGCCCGGTATATCCAATCTTTAGGCGTACTGCGTGATATCCACAGCGTTAGTGACCGAAACGGAAGCGGGAGACAACCCGCCAGAACCACCAGCGTTAGTCGAGTTAGCTACACCCTCGAACGACACGTCATAGCGAACAGCAGTCTTAGACGCATTGTACTTAGCGGCAGTAAACGCACACTTCTGCAAATCAACCTGAACCTTCACATCACCAGCACCACCAACACCGTTATCCAAAACAAACTGAATCTGAGGCTGAGTGTTCTGAATCATATTCAGGTACGGGGTTTCGTCTGCGGCAACAAACGAAATCTTACCCATAACCGACATAACCCCGCGCTGAATAAAATAGGGTGCCTGAGAACCCTGCACAGTGAAAATCGGCTCAAGAACACGCTTGAAATCGAACTCGCCATCAGTGATAGTCACAACCTTAGTACCGCCCGACGCAGGCCCAGCGATACCCAACACACCACGCCAAGACGCCACAGGCTGCACAGCAGAAGGAGCCGACGTAGGCGTAACACCAGCGATAGCAGACGGGTAACAGGAACCCTTAGCGTCATACTCAAACAGGTTCGACTCAGCGTTATACTTCAGATTCAACTCAGACAGACACGCACCCGCATAGACACGGGCAGAAGTCGAGGCAGGCGGACCCTGGTAGTGAATGAACGTGTGAGAAACAGGCTGACCGTTACCGCTATTCAGAAGCGAATAGGTTCGGTTGAATGGTGCAGTAGCGACAGAAACAGCCTGACCGGCCACATACGTATAGCGAAGAGGACTAGTCAAAGTAAGAGTGGTAGTACCACCACCGGAAGAAACCTTGACAATCTCCTGATTAGGCGCGGTAGTGCCCACGTTCAGAATATTACCGGTAGCAATACCGGTACCGGACGTCACGGTTAGAGTGGTCGAACCAGCCGAGTTAGTACCCGTCGTGGTAGTGGCTGTACCAACCTGCCCCTGAGCCGAGTTGTCACCAAACACGTTCGCCAACAAATAAGGCAACGTGTCACCATACACGGGGCCAGACAGGGAGAAATCAGTCTTAATGACACCTTCCTGCTTGCCGAACAGGTCAGCCATAGACCCACGCAAAGCCTTGTCATCAAGCCACACGGGCTTATCCTCAGGCTCAAACTTAGTAAACGGAATAGTCGCAGTAGCGGGCGTTACTGCTGTACCCTGAATTGTTTCGGTGGCAATCCCAAGGAACTGCCTACTAGACGTGAAAGTAGTGATTGGCATTAGTTTTCCTTAGAATCAGTTACCGGAACCCACAGAACGTCAGGGGCGCCATTCGGCCATTCAACAACATCACCCTGTTCAACCACCAAGGATCGATCCATGTAGACCCTTGGGGTTTCAGAGGTGTACACAAACCTAGTCACAGGTTTGGGGACAGAAACCTTTGCGATAGGCACTTCGTCAGTCTCCGGTCGTGTCTCAACCATTACATTCCCTTACGCCTGCAACATCATGACTGCGTCAAATTCGATCAACAAATACATCTTCCACCAGTTATCCTCGAAATCTGGTTCGGAAGAATTCCAACGGATCCACGGTTCCCCACCCTCGCCAACAATGAACCCAACACCAGTGCCAGCCTCAAAACCGCCAGTACCCATGGTGCGATCAGTGTGCATAAGGTTGACAATGTCATCGCGCAACTGGTATGTATAATCCTGCATATCCTCAGAATAGGATGAATTAGACACCACGAAAATATGCAGCTGAACCAGACTACGGAACTCCTTCAAACCATCCGTAGCGCCAGCCATAGCCACACGGCTCTCGTGACCGGAAGGGCACTGAACAACCATCACAGAACCGGAGGCGGTACCGGGCGGTTGGTTAATGAAATAGTTCGCCATATCCTCTTGCTTAGTGAAGCCCCTACGAACCACACCCAACCCCGACACCGTGGGGTTACGGTAAGACCTCGTATTGATGTCGTAGGTTGTCCCACCGAAAAACTCGGCTACCTTCTGAACAATCAGCGATTCATTAGTAGGCATTACCTCACCCGCTTGTACGGTTCCAAAATGCGAACCGCCTCATCAATCAAAGGCTGACCCGCCTGGCCGTTAGAGCGAGTAGACGAACCACCACGAGACGACGTAGCCGAAGGACGAACCAGGGCACCCGGAAAAGCCGTGTTGGCTGGTGTGTCGGTGCGTCGCAGACAGATAGCAACACCCATCATGATCGTTGCCAACTGGACGTCTGAGGGAACCGCTGAAACACCGATCCCGTTGCCGATACCGGAAACAAACGTGTGCGTGTACTGCAAACCGGAAGTCAAAGGAACAGAGGCGGGACCAGAAACGGGGGTGAACGTGTTAGCTACCGTCACAGCCTCACGGTTGCCAGGGTCAAGAATCCTAAGCACCTGACCGGGAACAACACCTGTGGCATCCTGAACATGAATAGACGTGTCATTAGCGTTAGCGGTTTGGGTTAGAACAGTGTTCGTATATCCAGAGACATACGTCCACTGGGTGAAGAATTGGGTTAGTTGAGAGAATGTGCCGAACTGCAACGGGCCGACATTAGTTGACAAACTCAACGGACCGTTAGTTACGACAATGTCCCTACCATCCTCAATCCATGCGTTAGAGATGTCGACACTAGCCAAAGAGCCGGGCGTAGTTCCACTATACAAACTAGTGAACGACACCACAGGCGTATTCCATGGCTTGTGAATCAACTGGCCAAGACGGTTAGTGTTGATACGTTCGTTGTCTACCTGAACGTGCGCGTACAGCGGCTGTTCACAATAATTGTTAACCCATTCGGACGCATCCAACAGAATCTCGTTCAACTGCTCCGTCTGATCAGCGAGAGACGAATCACCCGAACGCAGATTCAACAAGTCGAGGAATGTGGGGTGAGCCTTAAAGGCATTCACCTGAACATAGGGTGTAGTCAGCATTCCCCAACCTACTTGGTCAGCTCACGTCCACACCGTGAGCACTTATTAAACCAGGAACCGAAACCGCACGGACACTCATAGCCACCCGTGGCCTTACCTCGCAAAGCGTTAGCCTGAAAACCACCTTCGGCTAGAAGCTTCTTCGCGGCAGACGGCGGAAGCTCATACACGCCATCCTTAGACTTGTATTCGACACCGTTCGAGACCACTGCTCGAACCGCTCCGTCAGGAGCGCACACCCGGATAGTGTCAGACATTTAAGCCCCAAGCATGTAGGAGAGAGTTGGCGTGCCACCAGAAGCCAGAGCGTAAAGACTCTGACCATTAGTGATAATGTCAATAGACGTAGGCGGCCCCGCAACAATAGTGAAGCCGTTAGAAGTGGAAACGTTAGGGCTGTTGGACACAAACACCGTGCCAGTACCAACCACCGAGAGAGTGATAGAACCGTGGCCTGCCGGAATGGGGCCAACCAACTTTTGGGGTGAGGCGGACGTGGTGATAAGACCTGTGTCACCGAACATTACTGACCCACCATCCAAAAGATAGTCCCACTACCACCATTACTTACCGCATAAAGAGTGGTACCCCTACCGGCTGTTGCGTTGAAAGAGAAAGGGAAACCTGAGGGAACAAGAAACCCGGTAGTAGAACTCACGGTAGAGCTGTTTCCCACGTACACGCTTCCCGACGAAACACTAGTCAACAAAACAATATTCTTCGGACCGGGCGAGTCCACGGTAAAAAGAGGAACAGGAGTAGTTCCCGAGATAGCAGCCTGACCAGTATCGAAACAAGCCATTGACGTAAGTCCTCAGTTAAGAGAAGGGGGAGAGCTACCGGGCTAACCCTCCCCCTTCAGACCGTGTTACTTGAGGCCCACAATGGCCCCAGACCAAGCCGGAGCGTAGTGAACCAAAGTGCCGTACTGGTAGGTAGACTGGTCGTAGGTGAACTGAATCACAGGCCAGTCAACACTCATATAATCCTGAACGTTAACAACCTCAGAAGTGTTCGACACCTGCGAATCCGGAACCGGAAGAGTCCGCGAACGAACAATCGCACAACCCGCAGGCATATACGGGTGAACCTTCAAATCAACCATAGACTGAGTGGTCTGGTTGACAAGACCCGTAACCGCCGAACCCAACTTGTATCCACCAGCGACATTCCCGCCGTCCAAGTCGATACGGTAGTTAGCGGACGACGCAGTCTTAAACAGGTCACCCGCCTCCTTCATGACACCAGCGTCAACCCAAATCTCCTCCGGATCCGCCTTCACGGACTGGTAGAGAGACAGGAGAGCCTGCTGGAATTCGTCACCAGGATTCGAGGTGGACAGTGCAGCGTTAACGCGCTTCACATAACCCGACTGAGTCGGGTCGGTCAGAACCGTCAAGAAACCATCGTACGAGTTAGCGTCAGCCGACGTGTCAGAGCCAGGCTGCGCAGCACCGGACGAAGTAGGCGGAGCAGTGACAGTGATAGTGTTACCGACGAAAGACGCCTGAAACTTCTCAGTACCCGAACCGCCGCCAACAAGAGTCATGTACAGGTTGTAGCCCAAAGCGCCAACAGGTTCCGAAGTAACCGTGTACGTGATCGTCGAAGTAGAACCGGTCGTAACCTGCGACTGCTCGTTAGAAATAACCGACTCACCGAAACCGGTACGGGCCGTAATCGTCGCCAAATACGTACCAGCCGCAATCGTGCCACCAGTAGTAGCAGTGGACGACGTGATCACAGGAGCCGAGACAGCACCCTTGTAGCCGTTACCGCTCGAACCGCGCGCATACAGCATAGCGCGCTCCTCACCACCGAAGTGAGCCCACAAAAGAGCCGTCTGCGACAACTGGCGAATATCCTGGAATCCCTGACCCGCAAACTGCGCTTGCCAATCAACAATGTCCGACAGGCCCATTTCCACATAGGAAACAGCCTTCTCGTCCGCCGCGTAACTAATCTTCGCACCACGGCGAAGGTTGATAGGACCGAACGAAGTAGACGCAGTGGTCGAGTTCATGAACGGAGTCATGTCGGCAACCCCACCGACACCCGAGTTAGACCAGCCAAGAATCCGCTTGAACCTACGGGCCGTACCCTGACCCTTACTACGGGCCAGAGAGTTGCGCAACGGGGTCAGGCGCGGAACCAGAAGCTTAGCGGGAGCCTCCAGGTCATAGGGAACCAGACCAGTGTTCAACGGGGTAGTGATAGACCATTCCTTGTTGATGTCACCAACAAGGGTCTTCAAAGCGTCAAGCTCAGTCTGAACTGAGGCAAGAGCATCGGCGGACATGGACTTGGTGAGGGTGTCAACCCTCTCGGCGATAGCGGTAGCGGAAGCGTTACCGCCGCCCTTGATAATGCCCTGCTGAGGAACGAACGTGTTCCCCTTAGCGGTTGCAGCCGACTTGTTCAGAGACTCCTTGTACGCCTCGAAACGAGTAGCCACCTCCGCCTTATTGGTTGCATCCGAGAACATCTCGGTTGCGGAAGGTGCAACGTAAGCCATTTCAGATAACTCCCTTAATTAGCCGCGAGACGTGCGGCACGAGCCAATTCAAGATAACCGGCCTGTAGTTGTCGGTCAGTCACTTGACCGGCCTGCTGTTCATACATTTCAGCCTTGCTCAAGTTCTCTTCCTTGAACTTGGCTTTAACGGTATCGGCGGTTGTGCGTGTCGCCACGGGACCGCCAGGAACAGGAAGGGACTTCATCTTCGTCAGCTCTGCTTCGAGACGCTTAGCGTTCTCCTGTGAAGCCTCTAGCTTCTCCGAAAATTCTGCCTTTAGTTCCTCAATTTTGGCTTCAATCGCCTTAGTCACATCGGCGGTTTCAGCCTTATCCGTCGTGTCGCTCAATGTGACGTGAGTGACATTGTCGGAAGTCTTTTCCATATTCGGGGACTCAGTCTCACCCTCATACGCCTCATCCTGCCACCAACACAAGAAAGTGCAGAGAGTGTCAATGAGTTCCTTGATATCCCAAATCTCATTCTCGCCGTTAGCGAGTTCATCCAACTCAGCCTGAATACAATTCACCAAACCCTGACGGATAGCGGCAAGCTCAGAAGAATCGTGAGCACCCTTCTCAACGTCAGCCGTTTCGTTCTTCCACGAATCAGGCACAAGATCAGGCTTACCCAAAGCCTTAGCGCGCTTCTTAATGTGGGCCTTAGCCTTAGCGGGATCCTTAGCACGACCGATAGCGCGAATGGCGTTCTTCAAATCCCCCACGTTAGCGATGGGGAAAGAACCATCCGGAAGGGCCTGTCCCTTGTCGGCAAGCTTCTTACGTTCGTCCGTAGAAACATCACGCTTCTCAACGGTCTCATCCGTGACAGTGTTCTCAACGGGAGTCTCCGCCTTGTCAACGTCATCCTGAGTGATCTCAACCTCAGGATCCGCCTCAGTCTCAACGATCGTCTCCGTCTTCACCAACATGCGCTCACGGTCAAACTCAGAGCCTTTAACACGCATACCGGGAACAGCAGACTTCGCCAACTCAAGAGTGCATGTCGGGTTAGCGGGACGGTCAGTCAACGACACCTCAACGATCCGACCACCAGTGATCAACCCGCCAGGGGCATCCGCAGACTTCAAAACAGTTGCGCCCTTAATGCCGATCGAATAACCCTTATAGACGCCTGCCTCAACCTTCTTAGCGGCGATAGGGTCAACAACCCTAGCGGTCACAAGCCACGAATCGCCATCCTGCTCAAGTTCCGTAGCAACACCAGCAGCGTTAGCGCCATGCTGTTCCCGAATGTTCCCAATCTTAAACCACTCAGGCATAGCCGACTTCAACCAAGAGGCATCACACCTCTGCTGGTCATGATCCAAATCCGGGCCGGTAGCCTTACCGGTGACAATAAGATCACCGTTTTCATCACGCTGAGACTTCAAAATCTCAGCGAACACATTAGTGATAGTCATGACACTCCGATAAGGTTACATGGTTGAAGCGACAGAATTAACAGTGATCGAATCAATATCGGGACCCAAAGCGCAACGGCAACGCGGATGGGCTGGTGGCTGCGAATCGCCGGAAGGAAAATCCTGGCCCACTGAACGGGACTCGCCGTCATTGTCTTTACAGACAGGACAAACCCGCTGATCGTGGGCAGTCAACCAAATAGACTTGGTGACACCCTGACCTTGATAGGTGAGAAGGGTTGAATAACTGACGGCTCTGGTTAGTTCAGTTTGAGCTACCATGTCGGCCCAACTAGAATCGTCCAGAACATTCCGCAGTTCACGGGCCAACTGGTCAGAAGACCAGCCCTCTTGCAACGCTTCCGCAAGCTTGTTAGCCAACGAATCGATACGGTTAGATGAGATACTGTTGATCGTCACACCAGCGTCATCTAACATGCGCTGCAAACCGGCCCCACCCTGCACCCCTAGAACCTCGTAGGCGGCCTGGAGATCACCAGGTGACCAGTTCTGCCAATCCACGGTGGTAGCAGACGCCAGGAGCGACACAGCGGACTGTTGACCCACCACCATGCCATCGGCGTAGATACCGTTCAGAATGTCACCAACGATTTGATGGATAGCTCCGTTTTGGTTACCAAGAAACGATTGGGCATCCAAGAAAATAGCCGAATCAGCCTTGCGAAGACTCAACCAATCATTAGCGATAGCGTTAGTGTCGATCGTTGTAGTCAAAGACTCGATCAAACGGCCGGACCAAAGCTTCGCCGCTTCTTCGTCTTTTGTCCACCCGTGCCACAAATGCCCGGTCCGGGCCAGCGCTTTTGGGTCAACACCATCTCCGCTCTTAAAAATCGAGCGATTCAGGTCAACCTCATTCAACACCGCGTCAGATTTGGTGACATGCTCAAACTCGAACGGCCTACCGCGCTTACCCTTAGAAGCCCAACGGTGATAAGCCGAAATCTCAGCCTTCTTCTTATCATCCAAACCAGCCTTATTCGGCGGCTGATCAACAGGCTTACCGGCGGCAGACGGGACAGCGTTCTGTCCCTCAACATTCTGATTAGGGGGTGCCATGCCCGGTTGAATCAGTTCACCAGCAACATCATTCTCAGAAGCACCCTCAAGAAACACCACGCCGCGTTGAGTAATAACCATAGGCATATCGGCCTCAGGGAAATTGTAGGGCGACTTCCCCAACCGCTTACGATCATCATTCAACGTGATAACGCCACGGAACATCTGTGCCTGAGCAACCTCGTCCATTGCCTTCTCATCCTCAGAGTCCTTAGCAAGGAACTTAAACTCAAGCTCCTTAGGCATCCTCAAATGCTTATAGGAAATGTCAGAGAAAACAGAAGCCAACCACTCCAGGTCGGGACGCAGGCCCTTACGGTCCTGAACATCCTCCTGACCCTCGTGATAACCAGAGTCACCCAAACCCTTAGCCTCAGTGAAACCCATCTCGGCAATAGTCATGTCGAAATTGGCGCACAGAAGCTTCAACAAATACAGGTCATACTCTGGGCGATACTTTTCCGCGTGCTCAGTCAACGGATAAGGCTTCAACCCCGGCGGAAGAATACGCTGCCTATGCCGATTACCAGTCTGACCCGACAGGTAATCGTTCAGGTTACGTTCCATCTCCATAACCTGCGTAGGAGTCCAACCAGCGGCAGCGGACTTCTCCTGAATCTCAATCCACGACGTTGGCATGGTGCCCTCAGAGTATTCAGCCCTGAGCCAACCCATGCGTTTCATCCACAAATCAGAATCCACCAACGACTGCTCCACCGGAGACAAGCCGTAAGGACTGTTGGTGAAATGCTCCTTGTGCTCATAAATCAACTGGTCCGACAGGTAACCACCAGGAACCTGATTCACCACATCAACATCACCTAGGCGAACTTCGCCCGAATCATCCACGTCAGCAACGAACTCGCCGCGCGGAAAACCCCACAGAATCTGTTGATACGCCGGATACGGCGGAAGAGGCCTACCACCATCGTGATCAAGCAGCGGCTTAATCGTGGTACCGTCCAACACCTCAAGCGACCACAAATTACCGCCATAATCGTAGCGCGGATAAATGGCCAAAGCATCCAACACTAGGCGCTCTTCCATCACCTTAGAGGCCCACGTGGAAAACTTCAAACCGTTACGACGGTCCGGTTCCTGCCAAAAATCCGTACACCGATCAATCTCCGGAAGAAGCCTCTTCCTGAGATCAGCCTCAATATCCTCAGAAGCCTTACCCGGATTCTTACGTGCTTCCATCTCGATAGCACGATCCGAGATGCAAATATCCCAAGGAAGACTAGAAGCCTCATTCTTGCGGATACGGATAAGGTTACGGATAATCGGAATACGGGAAGCGTCCCGCAACACCTGCCACGGAATATGCCTGTGATTAGTGCCCGGAATGTTCCACGAAACCGGGTATTCCCACAAACGCGGTTCAGCCCTACCCGTGTCCCTGCGGGTCGGATCGATCGGCGCAGGATTAAACGGAACACCAGGACCGAACGCGTACGGAAACAAATCCCTCGGCATCGGCTGGGCCAAACCAGCCGTGTAGTTCGTGCCGTTAGGGAGAAGACCAGCCATCCACGGGGTGACGTCAGTAACCTGCCCGTTGACGTTAGGCTGCGTCAACTGGTTCGGTAGAGCCTTATTGATGTTCCGCCTAGAGCGGCTACGACGAGACAACCCCAACCGCTCCCTTACTCCGACAGATTAGCAATACGGCACGGCACTTCAAGATCTTCAGACACGTAATACACGGCGCACAAACGGTGATAGCCATCGGCGACAATCAAACGCGGATAGTCACGCACCAATAGAATAGGCGAAAGCTT
>DASTXH010000053.1:0-54791 GCA_035758575.1 Saccharimonadales bacterium (SeqCode) | reverse complement strand
GATGATCCAACACGAATTGGACAGCATTATTGTGCTATCACGCCAGGTGGCAGAGCAGGGTATTCGCCCGGCAGTAGACCTTATCCGTTCCAGCTCCAGCTTGCTCAGCCCCGATATCGTGGGTGAGCGCCATTATATGCTGAGCGTGCAGGTGCAGGCGCTGCTGCAAAAGTATGAATCCCTGAAGGGTATTATCGCCATTATCGGTGAAAACGAATTGTCGGCGGTGGACAGGACCGACTACGCCAAGGCCAAGAAGCTGATCCAATATTTCTCGCAGCACATGCACGTGGTAGAAAACCAGACAGCATACGGTGGCGAATCGTTCTCGCGCGACGATATGCTAAAGGGCGTAGAGGAGATAATCGTGTAATGGGACAAACCAAAGGTTTTTGCCATTGCGCCGGGCACCGGAGTACATCCGTCGCGTGGGCTGCTTTTTTCTTGAACTGTAGGCATTGGTATGGCGGTTAGGCAGGAGGCCAGCACCGGTGAGTTTGTTGAAGACAAAACTGCTGCAGTTAAAGATCAGTCAAAAGTAGCAGCCGACAAACTGCATGTGAAAGTATGGTCACCATTTCAGGTGTACTTTGATGATGAAGCTAAAAGCGTATCCGGTGTAAACGGTACCGGTCCGTTTGACATCTTGCCGCAGCACCGCAATTTTATTACCTTGCTTGATGCCTGTGATTTGGTGTTGCAGACGCAGGACGGCGAGGTAAAAATTCGCATTTCGGGCGGGGTTATGCAGGTGCATAAGAATGTGGTGACGGTGTTCCTGGAGGTCTGATCCGTGTCTGCCTGTGTTGTTGCTGCGCAGTTTCGCGCCTCTCTTTTCAATCTGCCACTAGCCGTGGCGGGCTCAATACTTTTCTCTTGATAGAAAAGTATCCAAAAGATCAAGGCTGACTCCACCCTCTCTGGTCGCAGTTGTCACAGCGACAATCGGCTCGGGACTCGGCGAGTTAGCGCCTCAGACAGGCCGAGCCGCCGAAGGAAATTGTCGCTGCCACAACAGCTCCACCGTGAGGGCTCCGCATGCCGGATAACCCCCAGTGCATCGGCAATTTATTGCTGCACTTACAGCTGAGCTGGCCATGCGGAGCGTACCCGGCGCAGTCTGTTCAGTGAAACTGACAACTTCCCTTGAAAAAGGGCGGGCCGACTTGCCTGAGGAGCCCTCTTGGGCGACGAGTTGTCGGCTCGGTTGTCAGGCTTCACAACTGGTGCCCGAGGACGGGGGAGCTCGGCCTAGCGTTTTTGGCTACTTTTTGCGCGATGACAAAAAGTAGCACGCTGTGCGCGTTAGGCACAGCGGAATATGCGGCTAGGTTCTTGCATCAAGGCAAAAGGAGGTGGTCGGTTCCTGACAACAGGAACGTGGTGGCAGATGGAAGGGCAAAAGAAGATGAGAGGGCGCAAAGGAGGTAGGAAGAGAGAGGGGCTAATCAAACGCGATATAGTCGAAGCCGAAGGTGCTGCTGCCCGGCGGCGAACCGGCGCTACAAATGCTGAAGCTGGTGGTAGAACGGTTGATGTAATACTGGATGCCTGCTGCCGCCGACCCCACAGGCGTAATTACGATATGGGGCATGCTGTTGAACTTGGTCGAAAAATTGATGGTCACAAAGCAGCCGGGGCCAGGGCCGCCGCCCGTGTTGATAGTAACCGATCCGGCACTGTCAGACCCACTTACCGATACCGTGCCGCCGCTGCCGAGTGCCGTACCGTTGGTGCGGCCGGGCGTGCTGCCGCCAGCAGAAAGGTGGTGAGTAACGATAAGGTCGCCATTGAGCTGTATCGAACCGACGGCCAATGATGGCGCAGACAAAGCACCCAAGAAAGTTCCGCCGCCGTTTACATTCAGGTTTTGCTGCACGTTCAGTTGCCCTTGCACCGAGCCGTTGCCGGTCAGCGCCAGCGATTTGGTGATCTGTACGTCGTCGAACGTGCTGTTGCCGGTAACGCGGATGCCATTGATAGCCAGGTTGCTGCCTACTTGCAACGAGCCGGCTATCTGCAGATTACTGCGCACTACCACGCTGCCGCCAAAGACCGTGTCGCTCTGTACGCTTAGGGTGTGCTTGGGCTCGCCTACGGTTACGTCGCTATTAGCCAGCTGGTCCAGCGTGCTTTGCGGCAGCGACTGCGAGCCAAGCGAGGTCGGGCTGTTGGTGCCGTTTTTGGCCTTTAGGTAAAACACCACACCAGTAGCACCGGCCACTACCATCAATACCATAAACAGTAAAAGATATATATTCAGGCCGCCAATAAAACGGCGCAGCAGGCTTGGCCTGTTGATGATGGGTCCCTGCTTCGGCATGATAGGTTCCGGCGTGTCGGGTTCGTTCAGGGCAGTAGTGTTGGTCGCGGCGGATTTCGCGGTGTCGGCACTGTTGGCCGCTGCCGCGGGTGTAGCAGAAGTAGACGGGGCGACTACCGTTGTTGGCGTCTCCAGCGAGTCTAGGCTGTCTTTTTGGTTGTCGTTTAAATCATCCATGCGGCAATATCAGCCATTTACACTTATGTTTAGCATACTAGATATTCCAAAAAGCGTAAACGGATTTGAGTTTTGCGGCCCTATGCGCGACAATACATGCAATGAGGCGACGACTTGTAACCACGAGTGTACTATTGCTGGCGGCCATAGCCGCGCTTCTGGGGACGGTTACTGGCACCAGCTGGGCGTGTACCAATGCCCAGACATGCTCCACGAACTATCAGCTGAATGAAGCATTCTTCGGTAATGGCGGCTTGCTCGACACTACTTGTTCCGGCAGCTATTGTGCCAAGCAATCTGCCGGCGAAACCACCGTGGGCAATCCGTCCAGTACTAACTACCAGGCCCGCGCCGGGTTCAATACCGACCGCACACCGTCGCTGACTCTGGTGGTAAACGATTCGCAGTGCCCTTCGTATAACACCGGCGTAAACCTTGGGTATTTGTCGACGTTGTCCGCTACTACCGGTACCGTGAATTTTTCCGTGAAGTCATATCTGGCGGGCGGATACAACGTTACCACGGTGGGTACGCCGCCGGCGTCCAACAACGTGCCGGCGCACACGTTTGCGGCGCTTACTTCGGGCGGTACCTCCAGCCCCGGCACCGAGCAGTTTGGTATCAACCTGGTGGCTAACACCAGCCCCAGTGTAGGTGCCAGCCCCTCGCAGCTACCCGATAGCACGTTCGGCTTTGGCCAGGCGGCCACCGGCTACGGCACGGCAAACAATTTCAAATATAACAATGGCGATACTATCGCCACCTCTGCCAAGAGCTCCGGCACCACGTGTTACGTTATGTCGTATCTGTTCAACATCAGCGGCGTAACACCAAATGGCGTGTACACCTTCAATCAGTCCGTGGTTGCCACCAGCACATTCTAAGCAGTAGTGTGATTTGTCACATTGAATCAGGACCCATTTGCAGCCGATAATGGAAGGCAAGTAATACTAAAAAAAGGGGGGGCAAAAATGCGGCGACCAAAGATAACGGCAGGGATAGCGGCCCTTTCCAGTGCACTCTTGGTGGTGGGGCTGGTATTACCGAATGGCGCCTCGGCTACCGTACCAGGGGTGAACGCCATGATAAGCGAGAACTACTACAACTCCGGTGGCGGAAACTCGGATAGCTACAGACCGTATATTTCCGCAGATGGCAGGTTTGTGGCTTTTGATTCTACGGCTTCTAACCTCGTGGCTAGCGACATGAATGCCAAGAATGATGTCTTTGAGAGAAACCTTGCGACTGGCGCCACTAGCCTGGTGAGTATATCGAGTTCGGGTGTTCAGGCGAACGACGGCAGTATCGTAAGCGCAGTAAGCCGGACGGGACGCTACGTCTTATTCTACTCCCAGGCATCAAACTTAGTGGACGGCAGTACAACTGACACGACATATGCGCAGCTATATCTGCGCGATACTACAAACAATACCACTACCCTCCTAAGCCAAAATTCCTCGGGGGTGACGGCGAATAATAACGTTGAGGGGATGGACGTTAGCTCAGATGGGCGGTTTGTGCTGTTCGTTTCCGCCGCCACCAACCTCGGTCCTACTGTCACGAATAGTGGTAGTAACCTATATATGCTCGACAGGGTAACAAACACGTTCTCGATACTCAATAAAGCAACTGATGGCTCGCTACCTAATACGACCACATGGGCTCCGTATGGTCATATGAGCTGCGATGGTTCACTTGTCGTATTCCAATCGGGCGCTAACTTGACGGGTGAGAGCACTAGTAATCCGATAGGTATATACCTTTTGGATAGGCGGGGCAGTGATAGGCTCACAGATGTTACGATAGGTTCAAACTCTGCTACGCTTGGTGCCAATATATCGTGTTCAGGTGACTATATTGGCTTTTTGTCCAAAGCAACTAATCTCGACACCTCAATTACCGATACGAGTATGAATAATTATCATGCATATGCCTACAATCGCGTAAATGGCACGTTCTCCGTCGTTGATGTATCTAGCTCTGGTACGGCTGGAAATCTCGGCGTACTATATTACCCACTTACCGGAGAAGAGCAATTCATGCAGCTGAGCGATAACGGAGCGGCGGTATTCAAGAGCCCCGCAACCAATCTAGCCAGCAGCGCTACCAGCGGCAACAATCAGATATACTTCCGAAACCTTAATGCCGGGACAACTGAACTGCTCAGCGCAAACAGCAGCGGCACTGAGGGCAATAGCGAGAGCAAATCACCAACCATTGCAAGCGATGGCGAGACAGGCGTATATCAGTCGGTAGCGACAAATCTAGTGACATCCGATACCAATGGCTACCAAGATCTGTTCAGCTCCGAGACCGGGCTGTGACGTCTGTGGATAAGTGATGGCTCTGTGAGGAAACTCCGCTTGCGGTGGTAAAGATAAGCATGATAGAATCTCGCATGAGAGCAGACCATTACCAAAACCAGAAAGAAGGACAAAAATAAGATGAAACACAGATTTCGTTTACTAGCTCGTTGCGCGTATGCGCTGCTAGCTTTGGGAGCGCTTGCAGTGCCTTTGTTGCCAATATTCGCGCAGGGTGCCGCTGCAGCTGGGCAGGTGAGCACCCGAAGTATCCAAATCAGCAATGCGACTGCTTCGGCGTCGGGTGTATCGTACCTTGTTACCTTTACGCCGGCCACTACAGCAGCGCAGAGCTTGGTCATCGACTTTTGTATGAATAGCCCAATCATTGGCGGCGCTTGTACCACGACGAACGACGTAACAGCTACCTCCGCGACGTTTACTGCCGGCACAGGAACTACCAACTGGGTTATAGGTAGTGCAGGTGCTACGACGGTAAAACTCAATAAGGGTACTGGTTCCAACCTGGGCACCTCTGCTATATCGTTTACGCTTGGCAACATCACTAACCCAACATCTACGGGAAGTTTCTATGCCCGGGTTTACACATACTGTGATACGGGTTATGGAGCAACTTGCGGTGGCGTGTATACGAACCAGACCACGCTAGGCACCTATATGGACTACGGTGGTTTCGCCTTGTCGACTGCCAGTAGTATCTCCATTACCGCAACAGTTATGGAAACGCTTACCTTCTGTGTGTCTAAAGTAGCGCCAGGATCGGCATGCACGGGTACGTCAGCTCCTACCCTGACAATCGGCCACAACTCCCCGCTAACCTTGGACAGCTCGGTTGTCGATACGGATACGGCATATACGCAATTGTCCACTAATGCTAACGGCGGTGTCTCGGTCGCTTTGAAAGTAACCAGCAGTACGACCTGCGCGGGCCTAAGCCGTGACGGCGGCGCAACCTGCGGCATACCAGGCAAGGGTGCTTTCGGTGCTATTACTGCCGGTACGGCTGCATTCGGCCTGAATGTTGCCGACGGTACAGGTGGTACGGGTACTGTATCGCACAATGCGAATTACGGTACGACTGCGGGTAGCTACGGCATGGGAACGTCTACATTTGGCACATACGGTGATCCCATCGAAAGCTCAACTGGTGCTGTTGCTAATGTGAACAGCTTGTTGACTTATGGGGCGACGGCGAGCACGACAACGCCCGCAGGTGTGTATAGCACCACTGAATCTCTAATTGCAACGGGAACATTCTAGCCTGCGCTACAATGGAATGAATGAGCGGCGTTACGGTTACACGACGAACTAACTTTCGCAACGCATTCACTGCCTGCTTAGCCCTTCTCCTGATGGGGGGAGGGCTATTCTTTTGGCAGACGGCATATGGGGCTGATTTGATGGCGCGGAGTATAACGCTAAGCGATGGCACCCCCGGTGCAACGTCACTATACCAATTAGGCCTGACCATTCCATCGCCGGAAACATTAGGATCGATCAAGATACAATTTTGCTCCAATGATCCTTTGATGACCGATCCATGCGTGGCTCCCGTTGGTATGAATGCATCTGGCGCCACGCTAACAGCACAAACCGGCGCAACGGGGTTTGCGGTAGTTGCAGGGAGCACGGATGCCAATACCGTAGTTATAACCCGCACTCCCGCGAGTATTGCATCGCCTACGCCTGCCACATACACGTTCAGCAACATTGTTAATCCGTTCAATGGAGGGTCTTACTATGGGCGCATCCAGACATTTCCTGGTTCGGATACTGCGGCGCCTGAGAATGAGCACGGTGGATTGGCGTTCAGTATTAATAACGACGTGCAGGTGAGCGCCACAGTACCGCCGTATTTGTTATTCTGCGGCGGCATTACGATTACGGGTTTTGACTGTAGTACGGCCAGTGGCAATTATGTAAACTTTGGTAATCTTACCAGTGGAGCGACCAGCGCCGCACAAACGCAGCTGCTGGCAGCGACCAACGGCCAGGGCGGTTACCAAATACAGGTGTATGGTTCTACTATGACATCGGGCAATAACGTCATAAGCCCCATGGCTGCCTTGGATGTGTCCAAGCCAGGCACCAGCCAGTTTGGCATAAACCTGGCGGCGAACCAGACGCCCCAAGTGGGGGCAGACGTGCAGGGACCGGGAAGCGCCACGGTCGCTGGTGGCTACGCTACGCACAACTGGTTCCAGTTTAGCTCCGGCAGCGCCATCGCGGGCGTAACGACGTCGGATTCGTATCGCCAATATACCATTAGCTATATTGTAAACATTCCAACAGGGCAGACACCGGGCGTATATGTTGCTACACTAACGTATGTCTGTTTGGCAAACTTCTAATGGTTTGCTAGGATATATACAAGCAATAAGAGGGTATGAATACATGAGACGACACAATGTGTTGGCATCGGTGGGGGTATTATTGGCAGCGTTTGCGCTGATTATTACTACGGCACTGCCGGCGGCGGCTGTCACGAGCGGTACTTCTATAGGCGGTAGCGGCAATGGCCTGAAAGTATCGCCAGTCACTACCGACCTTATTATCACGCCAGGTCAGACCAAAACGACAACTATTTATGCGCAGAATATAACGAACGCAACGATTACGTTGCAGGTAATTACGAACGACTTTACGGCCAGCGGTGACGAAAGCGGTTCGCCGGCATTGCTGTTGAACCCGGGTCAGTACGCGCCTACGCACAGCCTCAAGCGTTTTATCGCACCAATTAGCAATATCACTCTTCAGCCGGGCGAGCAGAAGGGTGTGAACGTTACGATTGCCATTCCGGCTGATGCTTCTGCTGGCGGCTACTATGGTGCCGTACGTTTTGTCCCGGCCTCGACGAACACTAACAGCACTGTTACGCTATCTGCCAGCGTTGCTTCGCTGATCTTGGTGCGCGTACCGGGCAACGTAAAAGAAGATATGCAACTATTGAGTCTGGGCGTCAACCAGGGCACGGGCGGTGCGACGCAAGTGCTGTTTACGGGCAACAAAAACCTGATTGCTACCATGCGCTTCCAAAACTCGGGCGATGTACAGGAACAGCCATTTGGTAAGCTACTGCTGAAGCAGGGCAGCAAGACAATCGCCACCTACGAGATCAACAACACCACGCCTGCAGGCAACGTGCTGCCGGGCAGCATCCGCCGCTTTACGGTCAACCTGGATAAGGTAGGCGCATTTGGCAAATATACCGTGGTAGGCAACTTTGGCTATGGTTCCAGCGGCCAGCTGCTCAGCGGTCAGACGACGTTCTACGTTATCCCGCTGGCTTTGATAGGTGTGGTTATTGCCATCATCTTGGTCATCCTGTTCTTCATCTTCGTCTTCCCGAGGATGGTTCGCGCCTACAACAAGCGGGTAATCCGACAGGCCAGCCGGCGCTAGCGGTAAGCCTTGCCATTTTGGCCGACTTTCACTAAGGTTAAGGTATGAGGATGGGCAAACACGTTACCAACGGTCGCACGATAGCAGCAATGCTGCTATCTGCGGTGGTAGCGTGTTTTGCCTCTACTGCGCCCATCTATGCCCTGGGTTCACAGCAGAACCCGCAGTCGTCATCGGTGGGCCTGGAGGGCACGGTGCCGGGCGCTGCGCCTACCCAGGCGGCCACTATTGGGGTGCCAACCAACGGCCAGGTGTTCACCAGCTCGCCTATTACGGTCAGTGGCTTATGCAAAACCGGGCTGCTCGTGAAGATTTTTTCTAATAACATCTTTGTGGGGTCGGCGCTATGCACAAACGGCAGCTTTAGCCTGAAGGTGGGTTTATTCAGCGGCCGCAATGACCTTATAGCCCGCGTGTACGACAATCTAGACCAACAGGGGCCGGATTCCAACACAGTATCGGTTACGTTCAACGATGCGCAGTTTGCTCAGTTTGGTTCGCACATCACCATATCCAGCACCTATGCCCGCAAGGGCGCTAACCCGGGCGATACGTTGTCGTGGCCGTTTATTATCAGCGGGGGCACCGGCCCGTATGCGCTTAGTGTGGATTGGGGCGACGGCAAGCCAACCGACCTGAAGAGCGTGTCATTTCCAGGTTCGGTGACTATGGATCATATCTACGCCGAGGCTGGCGTATACACTGTTACGGTCAAGGGCACCGACGCCAATAATACCTCTGCGTATTTGCAGGTAGTGGGCGTGGCGAATGGCCAGGTCAGCGGCAGCGTGTCTTCGGGCAGCACTACTACGGGCACCGCACCCAATGGTCAGACCATCGTAATATGGGAGCCGCTGCTGGGCGCCATCCCTATTATTCTGATTGCGTTTTGGCTGGGCCGCCGGCACGAGTTGTATACCATCCGCAAGTCGCTGGAAAACAGCCGCGAGCAAATTATATAGGCGCTATGCGTCAGGCGTGTCCGTGGGTCTGTTGCCGTTTATGTGCAATGAGTTTGTCGCGTAATGCCAGAATGATAGAGTTTGCCCACAAGGCATAGCCAAAGTCGGACGGATGGAAGCCGTCTTTGTACAACACTTCGTCCGGGAACTGCCGCACAAAAATGGTTGTCTGCCGGAAAGCGTCTATATGCACCAGGTCGTACGTTTTGGCCAAGCGCAATATAGCGCTGTTGAAGCGCTGGATGCGAAGCCGGGCCAGCGGTTTCAGCGGTGCCGGCACGACGTGGAGGAGTGAGAAGTTCGGGATGTTGGTGACAACGATGATAGCGTGCGTATTGGCGCGCAAGCTGGCAATGATATGCGTTAGGTTGCGGCGAAAGTCGCCGTAACGTACGCGCCGCAAGATGTCGTTGGCGCCCACGGACAGGGTTACTAGGTCGGGGTTGGCGGCTATGGCTTGTTGTAGCTGGGTGCTTAGTACATCGTGCGTTTGGGCGCCGCTTTTGCCCAGGTTGTAGTGGACGGCGCCCTTGAAGTTCAGCTGTAGGTCGGCATGTACCAGGCTGGCATAGGTGCGGTCCAGGTGCGACGCCCCCACGCCTTCTACGGTACTGTCGCCTAGCGCCACATACACAAAGGGCGAGTCGTGCCTGAACGGCAGGCGGCGCAAGGTCTGTAGGATGGTTTTGTAGACGGTGGTGTCCTGGATACGTTTCATGCCTTTACTGTACTGCCGAATGCCGCTGGGTGCTGTAAGTAAACAGGCACAGCATGACGAAGCCGTCAATATTTGCTAAAATATACGAGTTATGGCAAAAAATACGAAAGTATTCGTTGGTATGTCGGGCGGCGTAGATTCTTCGGTTACGGCGGCATTGCTGCGGGACGAAGGTTACGACGTTACGGGTGTATATATGAAAAATTGGAGCCAGGACTTGCCTGGCATGGTTTGTCCGTGGAAAGAAGATTACCAGGACGCCAAGCGTGTAGCCGTGCGCCTAGGTATTCCTTTCAAAATGTACGACTTCGAGCGTGAATATCGCGACAAAGTAGTCAACTACATGCTGGCGGAATACCAGGCCGGCCGCACGCCCAACCCGGATATAATGTGTAACCAGGAAGTAAAGTTCAAACTGTTTCTAGAGACAGCCTTACAAGATGGCGCAAATCTAATTGCCACCGGGCATTATGCCAGGGTGCAGGCGGGCCGGCTATTTACGGGTCTGGATGCCAACAAAGACCAATCCTACTTTTTGTATCGCGTTACCGAGGACGCATTGCGGCATAGCCTTATGCCAGTTGGCGAATATGAGAAGCCCGAGGTACGCGAACTGGCCCGAAAGTATGGCCTGAATACTGCTGAAAAGAAGGATAGCCAGGGCATTTGTTTTGTGGGCAAAGTGGGCATCAAAGACTTTCTGTTGCACGAGCTGGGTGAACAGCCGCACGGCATTATCCGCGACCAGCATGGTACGGCCGTGGGCGAGCACGACGGCGCATTGTTTTATACTATTGGCCAACGGCATGGTCTGAATCTGGGCGGCGGCCTGCCATACTACGTAACCGGCAAAGATATGATCAAAAATGAGGTGTATGTTACGCGCGACTTGCAGGACGAAAACCTGTGGAAGCGCCAGCTGAACCTGACGGATTTGCATTGGATCAATGGTGCACCCGACCCCGGCAAAACGTATTACATCCGTACACGATACCGGGCAGCACTCGTGCCGGGCGAGGTGCAGGTAGATGGCTCTGCCGCCATCCTGAAACTGCACGAAGACGTGCGCGCCATCACTCCTGGTCAATCTGCTGTTGTATACGATGGTGACCGTGTTGCCGGCGGCGGCATAGTAGTATAGCCTTTTGCAATTCTGGCAAATCGTGCTAGAATCTTTTGCATATTGTAAACGCGGATAAAGTATCTGCCGCGTAATGTTTTGGAGCAGCGTATGAGCACATACGAAGGTGAGCCGGTTGCGCCTGTTACTCGAGCTGAACAGCTGACTCTGCGCGTACAAAGCACGGGGCTTATGGGCGAGCGGGTGAATACCGACGCTGCTGATGTTGCCAGCTCTGACGATAGCCTTGCAGTTTATGGAATAGTGGACATGCGAGCTATTGGCATAACTGCCGATGCTGCCGAACTTGGGCAAAGCGCTCTGGATGCTATGACCCATGAATACGGGCGGCTATTGCCTGTTGAGCCAAGGGGGTATGCTGGACGTAGGAGCGGGCGGGCCCTTCAGCATGCTGGTGAAGAAGTAAATGATCTATGCATGAATATCCCGCCTGAGGTGATGCGGTTTGTGGGCGCCGCGGCGGTAGGGCTGTGTTTTTTTGATACACCCGAGGGCCAGTCGATGATGACCTATACGCATACAGGTAACGCCCGAGTATATATCCAGCCGCATCTCGGCGGCAAAGAATGGGGTTTTGCATGCCTTACCCTAGACTACACGACGGCCGTAAACAATCTCACAAACGCGCCAGTAAATAGCGCAGCGAATAATCAAGTTGACCGTGAGGTGGCTCGGCAATGGCAGAACTATTTTGCGCAGGCAATGCAGCAGAAAGATATACAAAAAAATGACCGCGAGCGTTTTGGGCACCGGGATAGGCTGACCGCCGGTTTGGGCTATGGTACTAGGCCGGTGATGGCGACACACGTCATGGAAGTGCATCCCCGCGACCAGATGCTGATGGTTAGCGCAGGCGTGTCCCTCAATCTGACAGATAGGGAGATCAACGATATTTGGCTTGCGACCCATTTTAGGGACGTTCCCCAAGCGATTGTCCATGCGGCGCAGGAGCGGGCCCAAGATAAGCATTCGTATCGGCGCATGCTTGCGAATGCTAGCGCCATAGTCATACGTCTGAGTGCTCGGGATGAAGTGGTCGCCACTCGCACGGGAGTTGTCCAGGCTAGCGCGTCGTACAGCGAGTATGCACCGCCTCAGCCGGTTAAACGGGCAAGCCTGCTCAGTCGCCATAAGTAGATGCGGCCGTTGACTTTATGACCGAAGCGCTATAGACTTAACCAAGAAAAGCGTTGACCGGGCCAAAGGTATTCTGCGATTTTAGAGAGCTCATGGTTGGTGAAAATGAGCATTACGGATACCTATCGCCACCCGCGAGCTGCCTGCGATGAGCATGGCCGGCATTCGTCCGTTATAGCGAAACGCTGATGCTTCAGCGGCCAAGGCCGAGCCCAGCAATGTGCCGGTAAAGACAAGATGGTACCACGAGCGCGCCTCGTTCTTGTCAGATACTACGAAATGTAGTGTTTGGCATGAGCGAGGTTTTTGTTTGTCTAAAAGGAGAAGCGGTACATGAACGCACAAGATATACGCAAAGCATACTTAGACTTTTTTTCCAGCCGCAGTCATGCGGTTGTCCCGCGCGCCAACCTGGTGCCGCAGAATGATCCTACTACGCTCTTTACCGGCAGCGGCATGCAGCCGCTTATCCCGTATTTGTTGGGCGAAAACCACCCGAGTGGCACTCGCTTAGTAGACAGCCAGACGTGTATGCGCGCTCAGGACATAGAAGATGTAGGCGACAACCGCCACACGACATTCTTTGAGATGCTCGGCAACTGGAGCCTGGGCGACTACAGCAAAGAAGACCAGATACAGTGGATGTTCACCTTCCTGCTGGATGTGGTGGGGATTGACCCCAGCAAGCTGTATGTGACGTGCTTCCAGGGTGCTACCCAGTTTGACATTCCGCGCGACACCGCCGCGGCCGAACTGTGGCAGAAGTTGTTCAGCGAAAAAGGCGTAGATGCCGGCATCGCCGAAATTGGCAGCGAAAGCCAGGGCTACGAACGTGGCATCCAACCGGGCGAGCGTATCTTCTATTACGATGGCTCCAAGAACTGGTGGAACCGCGGCAAAACCGGCCCGGAAACCACGCCGGTTGGCGACCCTTGCGGCCCAGACAGCGAAATGTTCTTCGACTTCGGTACCCCGCACGATCCCAAGTGGGGCGCGCACTGCCACCCCAACTGCGATTGCGGCCGCTTCATGGAAATTGGTAACAATGTGTTCATGACCTACCGCAAGGTAGCCGAAGGGAAGTTTGAGCTGCTTGCTAAGCCCAACATAGACCACGGCTCTGGCTTGGAGCGCATCGCTGCCGCGGCCATCAATAACCCCGATGTATTCAAGATAAGCCTGATGTGGCCGGTCATCGAAAAGCTGCAGACTATTTCCGGCAAAAACTACGACAGCCACCAGGAAAGCATGCGCGTCATTGCTGACCACCTGCGTGCCGCCACCTTCCTGGCGGTAGACGGTGTGGTGCCCAGCAACAAAACACAAGGCTATGTGATGCGCCGCTTGCTGCGCCGCGCGATTCGTTTTGCTTTCGACCTGGGTATTGAGCAAAACTTCCTGCAAGAAGTAGTGCCGGTCATTGCCGACATGTACCATGCCGACTACCCAGAGGTGGCCGCAAACCGCGACAAGGTGGTAGAGGTATTGGTAAAAGAAGAAAAGACCTTTCGCCAGACGCTGCGCCAGGGCCAAAAAGAGCTCGAGAAAATGCTGAAGGAATCCAACGATAAAGATAGTGAGGGTAGGAAATTACTGAGCGGCGGCAACGTATTTAAGCTGTACGACACATTTGGCTACCCCAAGGAGCTCATTGCGGAGGTTGTTGCCATCCGTGATGATGCATTTCTGTCGAGTAACTGGCTAAATGAGTTCGACGAGGCTATGCAAGAGCAACGCCAGCGTTCGCAGACCGCTGAGAAGGGCGTCTTCAAGGGCGGCCTGATCGACCAAAGCGACATCAGCACCAAGTACCACACGGCAACACACCTGATGTATCGGGCGCTCAAAAATATCTTAGGCGAACATGTCATTCAGCGCGGCAGCAACATTACGCCAGAACGCACGCGGTTCGATTTCTCGCACCCCGACAAACTTACCCCCGAGCAAATTGCCGAAGTGGAGCGTATCGTGAATGAACAGATTGAACGTGACTGGCCGGTTAGCTGGCGAGAAGAAGACACCAAGCAGGCGTTGGCGGCTGGTGTATCTGGTGCATTTGGCGACCGCTACGGCGACACGGTAAAGGTGTATACCATTGGCGACCCCGACGGTGAGCACTTTAGCCGCGAAATCTGCGGCGGCCCGCACGTTACCCATACCGGCCAGATTGCCGAAGGCGGCAAGCGGTTTAAGATAGTCAAAGAAGAATCCAGCTCTGCGGGTGTCCGTCGTATCAAAGCCGTACTTGCCTAGGCTAATAGTTTTGAACAGCTACTGGCCGCCACAAAGAAGCGTGTGCTAGAATGGTGCATATGCTTGATAAGTTCAAGACACTAAGCCAACAGATGGCGGGTAAGGCTTCGGCCGCGGTTCGTGATGCGGCCGCGCGCACCAAAGAAAAAGTTCAAAACCGTGGTACCGCTGGTGCGCCAACCGATCAATATTTGGTGGCGTTAGATATCGGCACCGAATTTGTAAAAGCCCTTATTGGCAAGATCAGCGACAACGGGTCCGAGGTAGAGATTATCGGCGTAGGCCGCGCGCACCAGCAACTCAGCGACATGCAAGCGGGCGCCATATCCGACATAGCCGGCGTAGTGGCCAACTGTGACGCCGCACTGAATGATGCCGAACAGCAGGCTGGCGTCAGTGTGCGCCGGGCTGTCATTGGTATTGCTGGCGAGCTGGTAAAGGGTACCACCACGACGGTGCGCATTTCGCGCAAAGAGCCTGCCAAACCATTGGATCTAGTAGAGGTAGAACGCATTATCCATCTTGTGCAAGAACGCGCCGAGGCCGTCGCTAAACGGCAGCTCGCTGTAGAATTGGGCGGCAAAGATGTAGACGTACGGCTGGTAAACAGCGCACTCGTGGGTATGGAAATTGATGGTTACCCCGTCAATAATCCCATTGGCTTCCAGGGTAAAGAGATCGTCGTTCAGCTGTATACGGCGTTCGCCCCCATGATTCATATTGGTGCGCTTGAGCGTACCGCGCAGGAGCTTGACCTTGATTTGCTGGCTGTAGCCGCCGAGCCGTTCGCCGTGGCGCGTGCCGTTATTGGCGACACCGAAAATGCCAACCTCAGCGTCATCCTTATGGACGTTGGCGGTGGCACCACCGATATTGCCGTAGTCAACGAAGGCGGCGTACAGGGCACCAAAATGTTCGGCATCGGCGGCCGCGCCTATACCCGTTCGGTAGAGCGCGAGCTCAATGTCAGTTTTGAACAGGCCGAAACGCTTAAACTCAGTCTTAGCTCAGATCAAGCAGATAAAATCCCCCACGCCAAGATAGCTGCCGTAGAATCGGCTCTAAAAAAGACCGTGAACGTATGGGCGAGTGGTGTGGAGCTGGCTTTGGGCGAGTTCGACAAGCTGGACCATCTGCCGTACCGTATGTACCTTTGCGGCGGTGGCTCCTCGCTGGACATGCTGATAGACGAGCTTGCAGAATCCGACTGGTACCGCGAGCTGCCGTTTACGCGCAAGCCGGTAGTACGCCGTATCCGGCCCGAACAGGTGGTTGGTATTACCGATACCACGGGTGACGTGACCGACCACACGTTCATAACCGCCATGGGGCTGTTGCGTGTGGGCGTAGATACGTTACAGTTTAACGGTACGGGCACAAAGTCCATTAGAGAAAAAATTGATAGAATGTTACGGGTATAAAACACATGGCAGCACCGATAAACAGCAAAGACACCATTTACGTAGACGTTGACGATGAGATAACTACTATCATCGATAAGGTGCGCAGCAGCTCCGGCCGTGTAGTGGCCTTGGTGCTGCCAAAGCGCGCGTCGGTGTTCCAGAGTATCGTCAATATGAAGCTGCTTAAGCGCAGCGCGGACTCCGCCAAAAAACATCTGGTGCTTATTACTACCGAACCCGGCCTGATGCCGCTAGCCGGCACCGTAGGCCTGCACGTGGCAGCTACTCCCCAGTCTAAGCCCGAGATCCCTTCGGCCGCTCCATCCTCATCGGATGCAACAAGCATGGATGAAGATGACTCCCCCGAAGATGCCGAATATACCGCCGCCAACGCTGGCAGTCGTCCCATCGGCGAGCTGGCCGGCACGCCGGGCGCTGCCGCCGATGAAATAGAGACGTTAGATGTTCCCGACGACGAAGAGCAGAACGAGCCACAGGAGAAACCTTCGCGCGGTGCAAAACAGCCAAAGCCTGCAAAAGATAAGCATCTGAAGGTGCCGAACTTCAATAAGTTCCGCATGATGCTTTTTGCTGGCGTCGTAGTCATTGTGCTACTGGTATTTGGCTTGTACGAGGCACTGGCTGTGCTGCCAAAGGCGAATATCGTCATTACCACGCAGACCAGCGGCCAAAATGTCAGCCTTACTGCCGCGCTAACGCCCGGCGCAACCGCACTAGACACCAGCAAGGGCATCGTGCCCGCCAAGGTTGAACAGCAGCAGAAGACGTTGTCGCAACAAGTAGCCACCACCGGCCAGCAGAACAACGGTACCACTGCCACAGGTACGATCACCATGAGCGCCGGTGCCTGTAGTGCTAGCGCACCGCAAGCTGTTCCGGCTGGCACCGGTGTAAGTACCGGGGGCCTGACGTATATTACACAAGGAGACACTAGCTTTAGTCCAGCCGTATCTCATGGGCAATGTACATGGCAGGCTACAGGGCAGACGAATATTACGGCGCAGTCTGCGGGAGCAAAATATAACGTGTCCAGTGCCACATTCAGCGTGGCCGGCCGCAGTGACGTAACCGCGACTGGTTCGGCGGCAAATGGTACCGACAACGTCATCCATACCGTCACCCAGGCCGACATAGACAGCGCCAAGCAAAAGCTGGGCAGTCAAGATACGGCATCCGTCCAGACCGCGCTGGAGCAAACATTGCAGGGCGAGGGTCTGTACCCATTGTCCGCAACATTTAACGCCGGCACGCCAGTCATTACCACCAGCAACAATGTGGGCGATCAGGCGGACAACGTAACCGTTACCGAAGTAATCACCTATACCATGTATGGCGCCAAACAGACCGACCTAGATACGCTTATCAAGGCAAACGTTGCCGGGCAAATCGACATGCAAAACCAGGCAATCGTGAAGGACGGCTTGGCATCGGCTACCATCAGCGTTACAGGCACCGCCAACAACGCAGCACAAATCTCATTGCAAACCACCGCTACCGTGGGGCCGGACATCAATGTAGATACCATTAAGAAGCAGGTTGTGGGCAAGCGCGCCGGCGACGTAAAGAGCATGATAAACGCTATATCTGGCGTCACGAATGTGGATGTCCAACTGAGCCCATTCTGGGTCGGCAGTGTGCCGTCGCATACCAGCAAGATAACTATTACCATAAACGGGGCAAAGTAGCCCGTGGCCGTCCCCGACAACAATGCACAAACATTGCTGGCGCTTGATATAGGCGAAGCCCGGGTAGGGCTAGCGGTGGCTAACACTATGGCGCGTATTGCGCACCCCAGCGGTGCCTTGCTGCGCACCGAGCATATTTTTGACGACATTGCAGCGCTATGCCGGCGTGAGCGGGTTGATACGCTGGTGCTTGGGCTGCCGCGCGGCTTACAGGGACAGGATACGCCGCAAACGGCAGTGGCGCGTGCTTTTGGTGAGACGTTGGCAGCGCATGTTAGTTTGCCGCAGGTGTGGCAGGACGAGGCCGTGACGTCGGTGCGGGCCGAGGCCGAGCTAAAGCAGCGCAGGAAGCCCTATACCAAGGGTGACATTGACGCGCTGGCGGCAACGTATATCCTGGAGGATTATTTGCATGCGGCAGTATAACATAGTACCCCGGCGGCGGCACGTACTGCGCCGGTTGCTGGCAGTATTCTTGGCGCTGCTTGTGGTTTTGGCTGTGGGCGCGTTTGCCGTGCAGCGGTGGTACTACGTGCAGCTGCGGCCAGTAGGCACCAGTATGCAGAAGCAGTACATCACCATCGCCAGCGGCTCCAGTGCCGCAGCAATTGCCAAGCAACTGTCCGATGCGGGGCTGATTCGCAGCGCTCAGGCATTTTCGTGGTATATCAGCGTGCATAACGACCGCGACAAACTCCAGGCCGGCACCTACAGCTTCACCTCCAGCCAGAGTACGTCAGAAATTGCAGACATGATTGCCACCGGCAAGGCAGCCTCCGATCTTATTACTATCCTGCCCGGTAAACGTATCGACCAGATTCGGCAGGCGTTTATCACCGCAGGCTTCCAGCCGGCTGCGGTAGATGCGGCGCTGGACGCCAGCCAATACCGCGCGGATTACCCGGCACTGGCCGACAACCCGCCCGGCGCCAGCCTGGAGGGCTTTTTGTACCCCGACTCGTTCCAAAAAACGGCCGCCACCGACCCCAAGCAGATTATTGAGGAATCATTAACCGAGATGCAGCAGCACCTGACCGCAGACGTGCGGGCCGGGTTTGCCCGCGCCGGGCTGACCGTGTACCAGGGGGTGACACTGGCATCAATTGTGGAGCAGGAAGTGTCCACCCAGGATGATCGTAATCAGGCGGCGCAGGTGTTCCTGTCGCGGCTGCAGCTGGGTATGCCGCTGGGTTCGGACGTAACGGCGTTTTACGGAGCCACCATGGCTGGTGTCGCCCCGTCCACCGATTACGACACGCCGTATAATACGCTGCTGCACAAGGGCTTGCCGCCGGGCCCTATCAGCAACGTCAACGATAGCGCCCTGAACGCCGTGGCACATCCTGCAACCACCGACTGGCTGTATTTTGTAACCGGTGACGATGGCGTGACACATTTTGCAAAGACCCTGGACGAGCACAACGCCAACGTGGCCAAATACTGCCACAAATTGTGCAGCCAGGCATCATAGCGGCGTTGGCTGCAAGTTCGGCACACAGGGGTAGTCCTGTCAATTCCAGACGGTTTTTGGTACAATTGCTGCCATAACGTACAGAACTACGTCTGTATTTGCATCGGTACGTTATAACGCTGGAGCGGCCATGAAAGCCGCCAAAGGAGCAACTCATTAGCGATACGACATCCCGCAGTACTGTGCGCCCTCGTATTTTATCGTTCAAACCGGCTTCCGGGGCAGAGGTACTTACCCGTGTACGTGAACAGGCCGAGCGGCCTGGTATGCGTCGCCGTGTCCTGAAGTTTGGCCTTATTGGGGGTAATATTGCGCTGGTGGCCATCATCATGGGCGTAGTGCTGCTCAACCCCAGCCATGCGGCTACGCCTACCCCGGTAAGCTCTGCCGTGGCTCAGACCGCCGCCGCTCCGGTTGACCAGCTGGCGTCGGTGTCGGTTGCGGTAACGGTGGCACGTATGGCAAATTTGCCGGAATCTGCTGCCGTGGCCAACCAAGCAGACTCCGAAAGCATCCAGCTGGCCATCGCCTCTACCGACAATGCCGTTGTAAACAAACCGCAGCTGGTATCGACCACATTTTTATCCAACAAAGATATACATACCTACGTCACGCAAACAAACGACACCGTGTCGTCTATTGCCTCGCAGTTTGGCGTCAGTTCCGATAGCATCATGTGGTCGAATAGCTTGGTTGGTAATATTTTGCCTGCCGGCAAAACGCTGTATATCCCGCCGACCAATGGCATCGTATATACCGTAAAGTCGGGCGATACGCCGGATAGCCTGGCGCAAAAGTACCATTCCAGCGCCGATAAAATTATCGCTTTCAACGATGCCGAGATCAGCGGTATTCACGAAGGTGAGCGTATTGTTGTGCCAGACGGCAAGATCATTGTAGTGCCGGTATACACATCGTATTCCTACGGCAGCGCTTCTGGCTTTGCATGGGGTTCGAGTGCTATTTATGGCTTCAACGGATATGATTATGGCAACTGTACATGGTATGTCGCTACGCAGATTGCCGTGCCAGCTAACTGGGGTAATGCCTCAACTTGGGCTGCAGGCGCTCGTGCCGCCGGCTGGCACGTAAGCTCCACACCAAGCGTGGGTGCTATTGCCCAAACGCCGTATGCCGCCGGCGGTCTAGGTCATGTTGCGATTGTTATTGCTGTGCAGGGCGACCAGGTTGAAGTCCGCGACATGAACAACTACGGTGACGGCGGCGGTTACGCCAAAGTGGGCCAAGGTTGGGTGCCGATATCCGAGTATCCCAATTACATTACGGCGCCATAAATTGGTAACAGATGACAGGCGTTAGGTTTTTTGGGGATTTGTAGCTATACTACGAAGTAATATGAATTTCATAGATAAAGTTGAAGTGTCAGTGGCTGCTGGTGACGGCGGCAATGGCCGGATGTCGTTCCGTCAGGAGAAGTTTGTTTCCAAGGGTGGACCCGACGGCGGCGACGGCGGTAAGGGCGGCGATGTGGTACTTGTGGCGAGCCGCAACCAGAATACGCTGGCGCGCTTCCGCTTTCAGAAAGACTTACAGGCCCAGCCCGGCGGCGCTGGTGACAAACAGCGTAAACACGGCAGGAACGGTGAAGACCTGCTGGTTGATGTGCCGGTGGGTACGGTAGCATTCCGTGCAGATGGCACGATGGTAGCTGACCTTGCCGAAGATGGTATGCAGGTAGTCATTGCAAAAGGCGGCCGTGGCGGGTTTGGAAATGCACACTTTGTGAGCAGCGTGCGCCAGGCGCCAAAGTTCGCTGAAAAAGGTGAGCAGGGCGAGACCTATATGGCACGGTTGGAGTTGAAAATGATTGCTGATGTCGGGCTGGTTGGGCTGCCGAATGCTGGCAAATCTACCCTGCTGGCGCGTACCAGCAATGCGCGGCCGGAGATTGCTGACTATCCTTTTACTACCCTTACCCCGAATCTGGGAATGGTCGCCGTGGACAAAGACCATAGCTTGTTAGTTGCCGATATCCCCGGGCTTATCGAGGGAGCGAGCGCGGGCAAGGGGTTGGGCCACGAATTTTTGCGCCACATTGAGCGCACCGCAGTTATTTTGCATCTTATCGACGCCTACGACGAAAACGTAGCCAAGGCATACCAGACGGTACGCGAGGAGTTGAAATCCTACGACGCGGCGCTGCTGGAGCGCCCCGAGATTGTAGCGCTCACCAAGGTAGAAGGCCTGGACGAAGAAATTGTAGATGACCTGATGCAGCAGTTGCGGGCAGTCGTAGCGCGCGACACACCGCTGTACGCTATCTCTGCTCAGGCTGGTAGTGGCCTAAAGCCGCTGCTGTATGCGCTGCAAGAAGTGGTGCAGCAGGTACGCGCTGCGGCAGCTGCCGCTGCCGCCCAGCCGGATGACGCAGCCGAGGAGCTGCCCGTACACACCCTGGCCAAGACCGACAAAGACTGGACGGTCACTAAACAAGAAGACGGCTCATTCCTGGTAGAAGGCGTGGCCATAGAGGGCTTTGCTGCCCGCACCAACTTCGACAACGAAGAAGCCGTGCAGCGTATCCGCGACATCCTGAAGCGCCAAGGCATCATGCAGGAGCTTATCCGCCAAGGTATCGAACCCAATCGAGCTATCTTCATCGGCCGCTTCGGCCCACTGTACTACTAATCCCTTTTTCCATAATAGCCTTGCAGACGGTTGCCTGAATGGCATAAACCGATTTGCAGCCGTCAATGGTAACCTCTTCGTGGAGGAATGTACCGTTGCGTTCATAGGCATGCTTTAAGATACGAAGGTTGCCTTCGTTCATGATCAAATCATCTGCGGTGATCGTGTTCCCTATGCGCAGGTGCCTTTTTATGGATTTTTCTACGGGTACTTGGAAATTGAGGGTAAGTGTCACTTGTTGTGCAAACCTATCGAAGATATACGTAAGCCCATCTTTTTCTCGTGCTGTAATGTTTCCGATTTGAGCGTAAAAATCGGCCCATACGCGCACGTCATTGAAGCCGCGGTCTATAAGCAGGAAATCTATATCTTTGTGGCGATGCCGTTCGTTCAACGCCGTGGTAGCAAAACTCATAACATATGCGAGACTGTTGGTAAAAGGTGCCGCTACTTGACTGGCGCGGACGCGGTCGTCGATAACCTCCACTGTGTGGCCGTGGTTGCGCAGGCAAGACTTAAGCAAATTGAGCTGCGTGGTCTTACCGGCTCGCGGCATGCCAACAAATTCGATGATATGCATGTTGCCGAAAGCGTATCATATGCACGGTAAATAGTTTGTGAGCCGGCGCACCCAGGTCACCTATAGTTGTGATGAGCGGCGCAAGGCATGGCGTAATATGACCCCGAACCCACGAGCATCGTCGAGCGCATTATGTGAATGTTCGGGCATCCCCTGCCTAAGCCAGCTGGGGAGCCTCGACCTGCGCGATCCTTGCAGCGTGCGGCCAAACTTACCTGATATGAATGAAGCAAGGTCGAGAGTTATTGATGCCCCGCCATGATCAGTGAACGGATTTTCTTCTGCGAACTTCCACAGATACCAACTGACGTATGTATAATCGTAGCCAACAGGTTGGGCGACGAATACAGGTACTTTGTCAAAACTGCGCACCCATTCGTTGAATTCTTGCATGACCAATCGTGCAGGCTGGGCATTGGTGGTGGCTTCATGCCATGCATCAGGCTGTGATTGCCACCAGTCCATAGTAGGCGGGTATTGTCCGGCATCCAGGAGCGGCATGAGCTTGCGATAAAACGACCCCACCTCTTCATCCGCCGTGCTAGCGACTGCGCCAAGGCTAAGCATGGAATATAGACCAGGCACCGGCCCATCTCCTTCTATGTCTACGACAATGTATATTTGGTTATCGTCCAGCATCCTTAGTCACTATAAGGCGTGCGTACGAGTGAGTAAAGGCTTGAGAAGGAGTAAATGTGTATCGCGGATCACAGATGATGCAATCCCGCCGGCGTAAAGTAGGGGCATGGCCAAAACGATAGAGTTTATGCACTTTGTGTCCGCTGATGAAATACGTCCGCAGATAGAATGTGCTTTCTTGGCTGAACGCGAGGCAATCCTACAGGCCGTACCTGGTGTAGATGTACAGCACAATGGATCATCAGCGGTGCCTGGCTCATTGACAAAAGGCGACTTAGATATGCAGGTGCGGGTTCCGGAGTGCCGCATGGCGGAGGCCGTCGCAGCGCTAGCACCCCGTTATCATGTGAACCATCCGGATATGTGGACGCCGCGGTTTGCGCTTTACGAGCGTTACGAGGAGGCAGTACCAGTCGGTGTTGTGATAACGGCAATTGGCTCCGAGTATGACACATACCACGTTGTCCGAGAAGTTTTCAAACGCAACGGGTGGTTGCGTGATGCATATAATGCCATAAAACGTGCTCACGAAGGCTTGCCTGAGCCAGATTATCGGAAAGCGAAAGACGATTTCTTCAAGCACCATCGTGATTTTATAGCAAGGTATGTTGTCAGCCCATGCCTACTGACAGATCCAGATGAACAATGAAGCCGTGCAGTGTATCCGCGACATCCTGAAGCGCCAAGGCATCATGCAGGAGCTTATCCGCAAGGGCATCCAGCCTGATCAGCCAGTGCATATTGGTCGTAGCGGCGTACTTTTTTACTAAGCAGGCCACCTTTTGCTAAAGGGATGAGGACGCGATAGAGAGGTCTTTGGGAATGGGCGTTACGACCAACAAGGAACCCCATTCGTTGATACTGTCGGTAAAAACTCCCACCGCCCGACCGTCCTCGTTTAATACTGGCGATCCGCTTGCGCCTGAATCTGAAAGGCCACTTACTAGCCAACGCCCGTCAAAATATGGGCATATATAGGACGCGGTCGTTCCATACAAGGGGGACTTGGCTGAAAGAGCGTCTTCTTTCGGGTAGCCTGGTATGTACAGCCGTTCGCCTGTCTGTGGCTGGTAGTCCGGGATGATGGGTATCCCTGGAGTCGACGACGCAAGGTTTTCTTCGCTAACGGCAAATGCAGCAACATCGGCGGAGGAACGCGGCACTACGATACTCAGCCCGGCTTGCGACACTGCCGTGTGCCCCTCCTTGATGAGATTCATATGATTATGCCTGCGGATAAGCTGCAGATATCCAATGCTATCTGCAGTGCCCGGGCTCATGCCGTCATTCGTTGTAACGTGGCGGGCGGTCATGAAAGTAGGCCGCGTCTGGTCTGACCTTTCGCCATGTATAGCGAATGCAGTACCCTGCGGGTCGCCGCTAGGCGTGCCTAGCCACAACTGGAAGGTATTATTGATTGCGCTTTCGACCACCTGTTTTGGCCATGTGGCAATATCTCCAGCAATTTCTTGATGCCCAGCAGCCATGACTGCTCTGGTAATCTGTTGTTCACGCACTCCCTGTGCGTGAACATTTAGTAGGGCATTGGCGAGTGCGCCACCGCCGACCAATGCGGCTATGCCTAGTAGGTCACGGCCAAGTTTGCGCCGGGTAATGCGGTTCGGTGAATTTTCCATTTAGGCGATTTAGTATGAATAATTTTAATTATTATATCATTTTTATGTAAATTGTGCTAATTGGCTCATAGCCATGGTCGTTTTTTGTCGCCAAGTACGCTACACTGGTGGCATGGCGGCCGGGTTTTTCTTTTACGATCTAGAAACAAGCGGGTTTGACCCCAAGCATGCCCGCATTATGCAATTTGCCGGGCAGCGCACGGACGATGCACTGAATCCGGTAGGCGAGCCAGTCAATATTCTTATTAGGCTGACAGCGGATACTTTGCCCGACCCTGACGCGATTATGGTGACAGGTATTACACCTCAGGCAACGCTGGCGGATGGCATTACCGAAGCCGAGTTCCTGAGGTATTTTTATGAACATGTTGTCAAACCAGATACCATTTTCTTAGGGTACAACTCGGTGCGGTTTGACGATGAGTTTATGCGGTATTTGCACTACCGTAACTATTACGATGCCTATCGCTGGCATTGGTGTGACGGCTGTTCCCGCTGGGATATTCTGGATGTGGTGCGGATGACACGTGCACTGCGGCCCGATGGCATCGTGTGGCCATTTTCGCCCGACGGCAAGCCGAGTAATCGGCTGGAACTATTAACAAAAGTGAACAAGATCGACCATTTTGCTGCCCACGATGCCCTTAGTGATGTAAGCGCCACCATTGCCGTTACGAAACTTATTCGGGATAAACAGCCGAAGCTGTTCCAGTATCTGCTAGATATGCGCGACAAGCGGAAAGTAGCCGCGCTGGTGCAAAGTGGTGAGCCGTTTGCCTACAGTTCGGGCACATACCCCAGCGAACACGAAAAGACTACGGCAGTGGTGAAAGTGGCCGACTTGCCGAACGGCCAGGGTGCGCTGGTATACAATTTGCGGTTTGATCCGGCCCCGCTTGCCGCCATGACTGCCGAGCAATTAGCCGACCGCTGGCGTTGGCGCAAAGACCGCCCGGCCGACCAACCGCCATTGCCGGTAAAGGCCGTGAAATTCAATAAATGTCCGGCGGTGGCACCCCTGAGCGTGGTAGACATAGGTAGCCAAAAGCGCATTGGTTTAGATCTGGCCGCAACCCAGCGTCACATGCAGGCACTGCGCAACTTGCCGGAGTTTGGCGCCAGGTTGCTTGCCGCCATGGAGATATTGGATAAAGAGCGGCCGCAAATGGCGCTGCTGGCGAATGAGCAAGCGGTAGACGGTCAATTGTATGATGGCTTTTTGGACGAGCGCGACCATGACATGATGGGCGTGGTGCGTGCCAGCGACGCCCGCGAGATAGGCACGCTGTCGCCCCATTTTCACGACCAGCGCTTGAGCGGGCTGTGGCCGCTGTATAAGGCGCGGAACTATCCGGCGCTACTCAGCAGCGAAGAGCGGGCGGCGTGGGATACTTTTTGCGCCCATCGGCTGCTGGATGGCGGTAGTGGCAGCCGTATGGCAAAGTTTTTTGCGCGGTTGCAGGCGTTGGCCGCTTCGCCGGGTGTACCCGCAAGCAAACAGTACATCCTGCAGGAACTGCAGCTATATGCCGAGTCTATAGTGCCCAGCGACGCCTCGGAGGCATAGCTGCTTAAACAGCGCTATGGCGCTGTGTCCAGGCGGCCGTTGCCTTAAAGCGTCGTTGCTCGGCGTTCAGCGCCACTGCCAGCACCACCGCCACGAATGCCAGCCGGTGGCGTACGGCCATAAAAAACAGCAGGCAAGCAGCAATAGCCGCTAGTCCCGTTAGCCAATCCATAAAATTGATCTGAATATTCGTGCCCGGCACAATACCAAGCATTAGCAGCTCTATCACGTCCGCCACCTCTTAACTTGAACTGAATTATAGTATTAAGTTGTTGTAAGGGCAATAGTATTTTAAGGCATGTTTTACCGTAAGCGTATTGGCACTAAAACAGGGCTCCCTTGGGGAGCCCTGCATGCGGGGGCGAATGGTACGATCTAGACTTTAGTCGCTATCGGCTTCGCTTTGCTTGCCTTTGTCAACCAGGTCACTTACCCGCTGGCCGCCCTTCTGGCCGTTTTGCTCGTAGAACTCGCGGTCGTGCGTTTCACTGGTGCGCTGGCCGCCTTTTTGCCCTGCTTCGCGCGTGCTCATGCTGTCGTCGTTTGCATTGTTTGCCATAGTATCTCCCATTATTATTTACTAGTACTTATTGTTCCGAGGTCTTGCCCTCGTCGATCAATTCGCGCACGCGGGCACCGCCTTTGCGGCCGCCCTTTTGCCCGTTTTTTACATAGAAATCACGGCCATGGGTCTGGCTGGTGCGCTCACCGCCCTTATGTCCCGCTTGGCTGGTTGACATACTGTCGTCTGCCATAGTTGCCCTCCTTTTATATTCTTCGTGCAACATTCCTCAGGTAATGCTGCGATTATTAGTGTAGGTGAGGAGGCGGTAGGGGTCAGTGAATAATGCGGGAGCCCAAACGTAACTTTTTGACAGGACACGTGTAGTAAATGGGACGGTGGCGTCAGCCGACGCCGGCCCATGCTACCGCCATGCGATTTTTTACAGCGCAGCTGTCCGGTTGCCTGCATACTACCCCAACACAAGTGAGGGGAGAAATATGCGGGATTTCTGGCAGGTTATTATGCAGGAGGGACGCTTGCGGCGGGTGCCCAAGGCGCAGTATTTACTGCACCAGGGTGACAACCCACTCGATGCGTTCATCCTAAAGAGCGGGGTCGTGAAAATGTGTGAAAACAGCGACCGCGGCGAGAAGATATTGCACTTGCTGCGGCAAAATGCCGTTATACCGCTGGCGTTTTTTTCGGGGCCGCACCAGATTATCAAGTGGGCATATATGACGCTGACCGATTGCGAAGTATTTGTGCTGCCGTACGAGCGCATGATTGAGGCTATGCGGGAAGATGGCGATTTTGCATTGTATCTTATGCGTTGGTTTTCGCTGGAAGTACATGAGCTGTTGGTACGGCTCAGCAGTATGGAACAAACCACCGTGAAGGACAAAGTGTTGGCGGCACTGCGGTTTTTGGTAGATCGCCATTCGGCTGCGAAGCGTGGCGGTTGGCGTCGGGTGACATTTCCCGTAAGCCACCAGCTTATCGCCAGCATGGTGGGCGTCAGCCGAGAAAGCGTTACCATGAGTCTGGGTGAGTTGCAGAAAGAACGGATCATCAAAAGCGAACAATTTACGACGCTGGATATTAACGCCAAGCGCCTGGCGGCCGGCGGTGCGTGGGCACCCTAAGACTAGCATGCCAGGCCATTTTTCTTTATACTAGAAAAGTTGTGAATGACGCGATAGTGGTTCAGGGCGCTCGGGAGCACAATCTTAAAAATATAGATGTGACCATCCCGCGCGGCAAGCTGGTAGTTATTACCGGTCTTAGTGGGTCAGGCAAATCCAGCCTGGCCTTTGATACCATTTATGCCGAAGGCCAGCGCCGCTATGTCGAGAGCCTTAGCTCCTATGCCCGCCAGTTCCTGGGCATCATGGAGAAACCGGATGTCGACCAGATAGACGGCCTGAGCCCCGCTATATCCATTGACCAAAAGTCTACCAGCCGCAACCCGCGCAGCACCGTGGCCACGGTCACCGAGATTTATGATTATTTGCGGTTGCTTTTTGCGCGCATTGGTGTGCCGCATTGTCCCATAGATGGGCGCGCTGTCGTCCGCCAAACGGCGGCGAATATCATCGAACAGGTAGCTTCGCTACCGGCCGACGCCCGGCTGATGATTTTGGCGCCGGTGATTGTTGATAAGAAAGGCGCATTCGAGCATATTCCCGAGCAGTACCAGCGCGCTGGATTCGCGCGTGTCCGTGTGGACGGCGTGGTATATGCGCTGGACGAATTTCCGCAGCTCGACAAAAACTACCGCCACAGCATAGATGTGGTAGTAGACCGTCTGGTAAACAATGCCGACAGCCGTACGCGCTTGGCCCAGTCGGTGGAGCAGGCGCTGGACGTGGCTGAAGGCCGGATGAAGGTAGTGAACGCCGATACCAACGAAGAATCTGATTATAGCCTGATGTATGCCTGCCCGGATCATCCCGACGTGGTAATTCCCGACCTAGAGCCGCGCACCTTCAGTTTCAATAGCCCGCATGGCGCTTGCCCGGTATGTACCGGCCTTGGCTCACGCCAAGAGGTCGACCCCGAACTGGTGCTCCCGAACGGGCGGCTGACTATAGCCGAAGGCGCTATCCGCCCCTACAACCGTTTTAACCCCGATGCCTGGTACATGAAAAAAGTACAGGCCGTGGCCGACAAATACGGCTTCTCGCTGCACGTGCCTACCGGTCAGCTGAAAACCGAAGATATCCAGCGCGTGCTGTATGGTACTGGCAACGAAACCTATCATGTGTCGCTAGGCGGCGGCAGGTCGTTCAGTACCACCTATGAAGGCGTTATACCTAACTTGGAGCGGCGCCACCGCGAAACCGACAGCGACTTCATGCGCCGTGACATAGAGAAGTTTATGGTGGAAAAGCCGTGCTATGCCTGTAAGGGCCGCCGTCTGAAGCCGGAAGTGTTGGCTGTAACGGTGTATGGTAAATCCATCATGGATGTTTGTGACCAGTCCATTGACGATGCCTATCAGTGGTTTTCGCACTTAGAACTGACAGATAAAGAGCGTACCATCGGCAAGCTTATCTTGAAGGAAATTTGCGCCCGCTTGCAGTTTTTGGTGGACGTAGGCCTCAATTACCTCACCCTGCTGCGCAGTGCCACCACGCTATCCGGCGGTGAAGCACAGCGTATCCGCTTGGCTACGCAAATTGGCTCGGGCCTGATGGGTGTACTATACGTCCTCGATGAGCCGTCTATCGGCCTGCACCAGCGCGACAACGGCCGGCTGATCCGTACGCTGGAGCATTTGCGCAGCCTGGGCAACACTGTCATTGTGGTAGAGCACGACGAAGAAACTATCCGCACAGCCGATTATCTGGTAGATATAGGTCCGGGTGCGGGCGTGCATGGCGGCAACGTCGTGGCGGCCGGCACGCCTGATGAAGTAATGAAAGTACCCGAAAGTATCACCGCCCAGTATTTGGCAGGTACCAAGGCCATCGCCGTACCGAAAAAGCGGCGCAAAGGTAACGGCAAGGAACTGGTTATCCGCGGTGCCCGCGAAAACAACCTGAAAAATATTGACGTCACTATTCCGTTGGGCGAACTAGTGGTGGTAAGCGGCGTCAGCGGTTCGGGAAAGTCCAGCCTTATCAACGATATTTTGGCGAAGGAATTGCAGGCGCAATTGCACCGCGCCAGCGTAGCCCCCGGCAAGCACGACGACATAGAGGGCATCAAGCAGCTCGATAAAGCTATCATCATTGACCAGTCGCCCATTGGCCGTACGCCCCGCAGCAACCCGGCTACTTACACCGGGCTGTTTACGCCTATTCGAGAGCTGTTTGCGGCTACGCCAGAGGCCAAGCTGCGCGGTTATACGCCAGGGCGGTTCAGTTTTAACGTCAAGGGCGGGCGCTGTGAAAACTGTTCGGGTGATGGCATTATCAAGATAGAAATGCACTTTTTGCCTGATGTGTATGTGCCCTGCGAAGTCTGTCATGGCAAGCGCTATAACCGCGAAGCCCTGGAAATCCACTACAAGGGCAAGACTATCAGCGACGTGCTGGATATGACGTGCGAACAGGCACTGGAGTTTTTTGCCAATGTGCCATCCATCGCGCATAAACTACAGACGATTGTTGATGTTGGTCTGGGCTATATCGGCCTGGGACAGCCGGCGACCACGCTGTCTGGCGGAGAGGCGCAGCGCATCAAGCTATCCAGCGAATTGTCGCGCCGCGCCACCGGCCGGACGCTGTACATTCTGGACGAACCGACTACAGGCCTGCATATGGCTGATGTCGATAAGCTGCTGCATATGCTGCACGCCCTTGTGGACGCTGGTAATAGTATTGTAGTAATTGAGCACAACTTGGATGTTATAAAGAACGCCGACTGGCTGATAGACATGGGCCCAGAAGGCGGCGCCGGCGGTGGTACCGTAGTGGCCGAAGGCACGCCAGAGCAGGTTGCCAAAGCAGATGCTTCGCATACTGCTAGATATCTGCGCACCATGCTTGGCTAAACGGCAGAGCTGCTTATTATTTTTGGCTGTTCCGCCGAAAGACTTTGCCAAGGGCTGCGCGGATTTTGGGGTCTTTGAAAGCGTGGTATAGCGTCGGCGCCAGAAAGACGAGTACGACCAAGATGAGTACCGGCTCAATAAAGCGGTCAATGCCCGGAATGCGGCTGCCCACAAAAAATCCAAAGCAGGTAATAAGCAGCGACCAGGCAATATCGCCGATGGCGTCAAAAAACATAAACTTAGCCAGCGGCATATTGCCTGCCCCGGCAGTAACCGGCGCAAAGCTGCGTACGACCGGTACGAAGTGTGCGATAAGCATAGTCTTGCTGCCGTATTTTTCGTAAAATGCTTCGGCCCGCTGGATATATTCGCGGCGAAATACAATGCCATCGGGTTTGCGGAACAGCTTGCGACCAAAATGCTTACCAATATGGTAGCCCACGTTGTCGCCGGCGATGGCTGCTAGCGCGATGACCGCAATAGTAAACGACAGCGACAGTTTGCCGCCGGCCGCCAATACGCCGGCACTTAAGAGGAGCGTATCGCCCGGAAACAGAAAGCCGACCATCATGCCGGATTCGGCAAAAATAATAGCAGCAATAAGCAGCAGACCGCCGGCCTGAATGAGATGGGTTACGTCAAACATGTAGGTATCGTATCTGTTTTTTGGGTATGCGTCCAGTGGTAATGTATACTATAAGGGTAAGTAAGATAAGCGAGGGGACATGTCAGACGAGACCATTCATCTTGAGCTTGAGGCGCGTACCGTAACCGGCAAAGCCGTAAAGCAGTTGCGCCAACAGGGCATAGTGCCGGCAGTTATCCACAACCACGGTAAGGATTCTATTGTTGTGCAGGGGCCATATCTGGCAATGCGCCAGGTGTACCAAAAAGCGGGTAAACACCATCCGGTGAATGTTACTACAGGGTCGCGCACCTATCTAGCACTTATCAAAACTGCTACCTTTGAGCCGAAGAAAAACCAGTTGACGCACCTGGTGTTCAACGCGGTCAAGAAAAACCAAAAGGTCGAGGCAGAGGTGCCCATCCGGCCGCGGTATGCCGAAGGCAACGAAGCCACGCCAGCAGAGCGCGCCAGCCTGATCGTGCTGGAGCAGCTGGACGCCGTGACCGTGCGCGCCGTACCAGATAAGATTCCATCGGCACTGGAATACGATGCCGAGAAGTTGGTTGCAGTGGGTGACCAAGTGACCGTAGCCGACTTGATGGTGCCTGATGGTGTGGAGATCGTAGACGAACTGGAACACCCAGTAGCTACCGTGTTCGAGCCGGCCGCCCTTGAAGCCGCCAACAACGATGCCGGAGGCGCCGAAGAAGCCGAAGCGTCAAGTGAAGAAGCTGTAACCGAAGAATCCGGCGACAACGAGCCTGCTGTCAAAGAAGTCTAAAGACTCTGTGTTTCATCCAAAAAAGAGCCCGGACAGGGCTCTTTTGTTATCTCGTGAACGAATCAATATGTAGCGCCAAGGGTGCGCTAAGAACTATTACGGTTTAAGGTTCTCCCTGGCTGCAATCTTTGCCCGCATTTCTTCGATCTCGAGCTGGTAATTCAGCTGACGGCGTACGCCGTCACGCCCTATAGGCGTATGCAATAGGGCTCGTCCAGCCATGCCAAAAGGGGCTCCAATAGTGCGCAGCGGGTGACGCAGCGGATAGAAAATACCCGCTAGAACATCCTTGGCAATGGGGCCATAGTTTCCTGTTTTGACGTTGAGCTGCCACTCGGCAGCTTTTTCTTTGAGGCCTGGTATGATTTCCGGTGGCTGCCAGTCTTTCATCGCCTGTTCCAAGGCTAGGTCGTGCGCCGACTGGGGTTTAGGGGAGCGTGTTTGAGCGACAGTTAAGGGGGTAAGTGGTTGCGTACTGTGGCCGGCGATACCATTGAGCCGATCTTCCTCTTGCTGCGCCGCAAACACACCCTCAACTGTTCGGCGAGCCTGCTGTTGAAAAGCCTGCTGTGTCTGCGTATCGTATGCTTGAGGTGTTTGGGTTTCGCGGAGAAGCGGTTTGTCATCAAAACCAAGTTGCTTCACTTCGTATGCTGGGTGTATTGGCTGTTCGCCGGGGTTTCTAGGGTAATCGTTATGCATGGTTGTACATTCTAATGTATAATCCGCGCAATCTGCAAATATATGTGCGTATTATGCTTCAGGACGGCTGTGAGACTTCGGATCCGGCGAGTCTGCCTGTTTCGTGCATAGTACCGACGATTGCACGTGGCATGGAAAAAAACTCGTACTGTAAGAGTTCCTTTGCTGGGTCATTGGCAAGCATGTCCTGCATCTCTTATTCATCTTGCACGCGGTAAACCCCCATGCCGTATACACCCTTAGGGTCCATGACGGGCCCGAATACTACCGCAATGCCCGCCTGGGCTTTTCCGGTCCAGTAGGCAATATGCCGGTCCATGATTTCCCGCTCCTCGGGTGTTATGTCGAGGTGGAATGTAGGGCGCGGATTTTGGGTTCGGACAAAAAAGTACATACTGCAAAATAGTTTAGTATGAAAAATGTACCATTTATTTGATTTTTAAATAAAAATATTGTAGATTAAACTCATTCAACTGTTCCCTTAAGTGGGGCAGTTTTTATTTGAGAGATATGACGAAAATAATGCCAGAACAGTCAGCGCTCGAACCACGCCAAATTTATCCATACGCCGACGAACTGGTGCGCTATGAGCCGAAGACTCATATCGGTTCCGGTGGCAGTGGCGCTGAAGTGTGCTATGGCTTTTGGTATCGGCGAGACCCCGGCGGCGCCATGCCGGGCAGAGAGGCTGCGCTGAAGTATCGGTATTTTAGCGAAGAAGACATGCTGCAGGCGGCCAGCGGTGGCGCAAATAAAACCCTGGCGCGCTTTATCTGTGAAGTCTCATGTGTGCAAGATGCCGGTCCTCATCCAAATATTATGGAGATATGGGACTACGAGGTAGACGCTGAAGGCGGCCAGATTATTATGGCGATGCCTAACTACGGTGGCGGCCGGCTGAACAAGCGTATGAGTGCGCCGATGCCGGTTAATGAGGCGCTGGGGTATGCTGCACAAATCGGCGGTGCACTCCAGCATTTACATGATCATGGCATAGTGCATCGCGACGTCAAGCCCTCAAACCTGCTTTTTGCTAATGACGGCCGCTTGGTGTTGACCGATTTTGATGTTGCTGTCCGCGTGAATCCTCGCAACATACAAGAGGAGCAGGACAAGCAGACTCCATACGGTACCTGCTACTACGTTGCGCCGGAACAGACCAAAGTGACTGGTGAGGTGGGGCCTGCGTCCGATCAGTATGCCTTAGCCGCGGTAGTGTACCACATGGTAACCGGCAGGACGCTTTTTAGTGGTGCCCCAGATCAGGTTGTGTCGGCTCAGATATATATGCTGCCGAACTCTTTTGAGGCCCACATGCAGGGTTGCGTGCCTGCGTTGGCGCAGGCAATCGAGCCGTGCATCCAAAAGGCGCTAGCAAAAGGTCCTGCCGAGCGCTATGCGTCAGTCGCCGAGTTCGTACAGGCTATGCAAGATGCCGCTGAGCAGCAAACGCTGCGTTTGAAGTATGCTGATCCCATCATCCAGAGCGGATTGCATGCGGCACATGCAAGTCAGCCTGCAATTGCTCACGAATATTTTACCTATGCCATCGAGACCGACCCGGCTAACATAACGGCGCGCTATATGGATGCAGTGTCGCTTGATATGCTTGGCGCATACGAAGATGCGCGGGCGGCCTATAGCGCGCTTGACGAGCTCGTGCCCCGTAGCGCCGATGATGCAGTTATGAAGGGATATGCGGCTGCCGCCGCTGGCAACGAGGCAAGGGCAATCCAGCATCTTCATAAAGCGATTGAGCTGAATTGTTCAGACCCGGATCGGGTAGAAGCCTACATAGCGTGTCTCCAGGACGAACTGCGTAAAAAAGTAGGTCAAACGACCCTGCGTGTTATGGGCAGAAATATTTGGCAGGCGGTGCGCAGTATCTTTCCTAAGCGGTCCGTTCGGCCACAGGGTGTCCGCGCCTGATAATCAGGCTGTTTCGTCGCGGCCGCTCGACAGATGCCACAAGGCACAGTACCGACAGCGGTAACTGTGCATGGGCGTGTCGTATTTGAAAACTATGGTATGGATCACGGCGTTAGCTTCGCGCTGGGTGTCGAATGCCAGTTTTTCGGCGCAGGGCAGGGCGGGTGTCTCCGGCCATGGGTGCTTCGTGAAGCGTGCTGGCGGTGTGTTGCTCATTCTTCGATGAAGCCGCCCGATTGGTGTGCCCAGAGCTTGGCATAGGCACCCTTGGCATGCAGTAGCTCCTGGTGGGTGCCCTGCTCGATGATCTTTCCTGCATCAAGCACTATAATGCGGTCCATTTTTTGGATGGTACTCAGCCGGTGAGCGACCACAATGGCAGTCCGTCCTTCCATGAGGCGCCAGAGCGCGCTTTGAATCAGCGCTTCGCTTTCGCTGTCCAGGCTTGAGGTCGCTTCGTCCAGAACCAGAATAGGGGCGTTCTTGAGGAGGGCCCGGGCGATGGCCACGCGCTGGCGCTGGCCACCGCTGAGCTTGACGCCGCGCTCGCCTACCAGGGTATTGTAGCCATCGGGCAAATGAGCGATGAAGTCGCTGGCATGGGCGAGCCCGGCCGCGGCTTCGATCTCCTGCTGGGTGGCGCCAGGTTGGCCGTAGGCAATGTTTTCTGCCAGGCTGCGGTGAAACAGTATAGGCTCCTGCGGTACATAGGCAATATGGCGGCGCAGGTCGTCCTGACTAAGGCAGGCGATATTTTGGCTGTCTATGGTAATCTCGCCGGAATCAATGTCGCTAAAGCGCAGCAGCAAGCGGGTGAGGGTGGTTTTACCCGACCCCGAGTGCCCCACCAGGCCTACTTTTTCGCCGGCTTTGATGGATAGGTTGAGTTTATGGAACAGTGCGCCATCGGCGCCGTCGTGGGTGAAGGTAACGTTGCGGAAAGTGATCTTGCCGTTATGGATACGCGGCTTTTCGGGTTCTGCTGCATCCTGGATCTCGGGCACCAGCTGCAACACCCGCACCATGTCGGCCGCATCGCCCAATGAGCGGTTGTAGTTGCGCAGCGCGGTATTGCTGAATTGGAACAGGTTACTGGCGATGGTGCCGGTATAGCTGAGTATCAGGTACACCGTAGCCAGATCTACATTAAAGACCATGGCGCTTACGATTGCCATAAAAAGCGACAAGGCCGTAAGCGTATTGGTAAGGGTGCCAAAGTACATTTGCTGCCGGTTGTGTGCCGCCATGAGGCGCATCAAGTGCAGATGGGTATTGGTGGTAGCCTGAGCAAATCGCTCTTCTTCGTACTTTTGGCCTGCAAAGCTTTTAATGGCCATGACGTTGGTAATGGCATCGGCCAGGTTGCCGGTTTGCAGGCTTTCAGCAGCAGCCTGTTCGGCCGCCCGCTTTCGTGTTGGGCGGGTAACAAACAACGACGTCGTCATGTAAAAAATTGCAAACAGTATCAGAATGGCGGCATAGAGCGGGGCGTGCCAGGCCAGGATGATACCTGCAAAAATAAGCACCGTCAAAAGGGGGACTACAAGATATATGGTGGTATCGGCGAAACGGATGTAGCTGCTCATTAGCTTGTTAGTTTGCGAGACTAGCGAACCGCCAAAGCGGTTAGCGTGGAAGTTGGGGCTTTGGCTCATAAGGTGGCTAAAGACTTGCCGGGCAATATTGCGTTCTACCTCGCCCTCGAGCTTTATACCGAAGGTATCCACCACCCGCCAGCCAATAAGGCCTGCCGTTATCTGCAAGGCAGCATATAGCAAAATATCACCCCCGAAGCTGGCCCATAGATGGTGCGGAATATAATCGTGGCGCCCCAAACGGTTCAGGACATTAGCCACCAACAGTGGTGTCACAAGTGAACCTGCCAGCACAGTAAGCGGCGTGCTTACTAAAACGCCAACTGCAAGCGCCGGGTAGCGCCATACATGTTGCCAGTAGAACCGAAGCGTTTGCCTGGCTGTAGTGGAATCCATACCTATACCCTTCTTTAGGTGGTTAATGATCAAACGAGCTGGGCCGGACGTAATGCAAGAAAAGAGGGTAGCGGTGGTACTGACGTGATGGAGGGTTGATCTGGGCTACCAATTGCGTATATGTGTAAGCTATCTTATAATACTATCTGTTGTATAGCAACACTTACTTATGTGTTGCATGCGCCATATAAAATATCGGTATGAATAATCCTAACTTTCGATCGCTAGGAGAGGCCGGCGGTGACTATTTGCCGGATGAATCGAATGATGGCGCCCTGGCTCAAGACAAGAGTAAAACAAAAAAATCAAAGACAGGCAGGCAAGAGGATGTAGCCAGTGAACCCGTTGGTGCTGATTCGCGGCGCACAGAGGTTATGGAATGGTTTCGTCGCCGCGCCAGTGACGAAGGTGCGAAGAAGGAAGCGCATGACGAAGCCGTAATATATAGCTCCAAGGAAGAAAAGCAGCAGCAAATAGAGGATGAGCAGGCTGACGAAACCCCTGAAAATAGTGATTTCACGGCTGAATACGTAGAGCTGGACGCTGCTGAACGCCAGGAGGTAGTAGAGGCATATATCGAGGCTCGTAGCGATGTTGTGCAGACAGAAGGTGATACACCTGCCGCCGACAGCGTACAAACTCCTGTCGTAGCAGCCAATCAGGCATTTCTGCGTGCAGCACGGCGCGAGTTGCATAAACCTGTAGCGGCCGACACAAAAGAAGACCATGTAGAGCAGGCTGTGACTACGGCGTTCGAAGATGTTGAGCAGCAGATTGCGACCGGTGTCGACTTGCAGGAGATAGCTGAAGACGATGCGGCGAAGCAACCGTTGTCGTCCGAAGCCGCTGCACCTGGGTCGATGCAGTACGAAGACGTCGAATCTTCGGATACGCAGTCGCTTGCGGCATACGCTGCAGCCCAGGCGCCGCATGCGCATGCAGCAGGGAGTGGTATGCCGCCGCAGTATGTGGCATATGCAGCATCAGGGAATGTGGCACCGCAGCCCGGTTTTGCACAGGCGGCCAGCGGCAACCTGGAACCGGCCGCACCAGCCGAGCGCCGCCTGGACGTTGCAGATTGGTTTGTACCGGCCGCCGCAGCCTATCTGTGGGGCAGGCACAACGGCCGTAAAAAAGCTGAACGCAGGTTGTTGCCCCAGCAAAAAAAGTTGGAGACCACGGTGCGTGAGCTGGTAAGTGAGGTAGCTGCCAAAGAGGCACGTATCCGCCAGCTGGCCCGCCAACAGGCCGAACTGCGCGCCGCACAAGCCGTGCAGGCAACGCCGGTAGCAGCCCCCAACCGCGCACCCCAGCCCCTGGCCGAGCACCCGCTGGCAGCCCCTGCAACAAGCATTGCCGACCGATACCGTGTGGCCGAGACGCCTGCGCCGCAGCTCGTGGCCGAGCAAGCTCCGCTGCGGGCGCCGGAGCGTCCGGCTGCTGCCATGCCGGAAGCCACTGTCCCCGTATTGGCTCCCCGTGCCGAGGCTCCCGTCCGCCCCAAGACGCCGCCGGAAGTTATGAACCACCAGGAGTTGCTGGCTGCCAGTGCCGAGATATTTATTGGCTCCGTAGATCTGAAAAGCATTTACGAAGACAATAAGGTCAGCGAGGAGGGCTTGCGCCGCTTGGTTATCGAACACGCCCATGGCGGCGACATCCGCTCTATCCTCAAAGACGAAATGCTCAAGCACGAGATGAAGTACGAACTGGATCCCATGCAGCAGGACGAGCAGTCAACGCCCGAGGCCGCACCCATCCAGCGACCACAGGCGCCCATGTTGCCGCCGTGGCTCATGGACAGTCTGCCCATCGCGCCACCGCAAATACTCGCTACCCCTCCATCTATACAGCCACCTGAGCCGCTCGCGCCGCCTGCGCGTCCAAAGCGTACCAGCGGCATCATATCCACCCAAACGCGCCGTACGGTGCAGCCCGTGTTGGCGGCTGCGAACGCTATAGCGTTTACCTTGTTGGTCATTTTGCTGGCTGTATTGCTATTTATCTGGCTTCGCTGATACTATCTACAGTAGCTTTATGCAGAAAATTATTTTGTACTACAAGTTTGTGCCGCTCAAGGACCCGCATATGACTATGCGCTGGCAGCGTGAGCTATGCGCGCGCCTGAACCTGAAGGGCCGGTTGATCCTTAGCGAACACGGCATAAACGGCACGCTGGGCGGCGAGCTGGACGACGTAAAAGCGTACGTACGCGAAATGAACGCCACCGCAGAGTTCAAAGGCATCGAATATAAATGGAGCGATGGCACCCGCGATGACTTCCCCCGCCTCAGTATAAAAGTGCGCAAAGAACTAGTAACGCTGGAGCCCGAAGAAGACTTCGACGTATTCGATAAAGGCACACCCCTGCGCCCCGAGGCGTGGCACCAGTACCTGGCGGACCACCCCGACGCCATCGTATTCGACGCGCGCAACGACTACGAGTCCGACATCGGCGTATTCAAAGGTGCCATCAAACCAGCCATCAAAACATTCAAAGAAGTAAAAGGCGAGCTGGAGAAGCTGCCCAAAGACAAGCCGGTTCTCACCTATTGCACCGGCGACATCCGCTGCGAATACCTCAGCGCGTACATGAAACACAAAGGCTTTCAGGATGTATACCACCTGGACGGCGGCATCGTGAAATACGGCGAAAAATATGGCGATGAAGGCTACTGGGACGGCAAATGCTACGTGTTCGATCGCCGCATGAACGTGGCGTTCAGCGACAGTTCTACAGACATCGGCACGTGCATCCGTTGCGGGCAGGCAACCAGCAACCACGAGAACTGTGCCAACAAGGCCTGCAACCAGCTTATCCTGTTGTGTAAGGCCTGCGCCAGCCATTCGGTCGTGTGCTCGCAGGAGTGTGCGGCAGTCGCTGCATAGGCAGATTACAGCGTGCGTTCGTGGGTCAGGAACAACCCCGTGCGTTGTGCCGCCCCCTCTTTGTCGGCATGGTGGGCTATCAGGATCTCGCCGTAGTCGTGCGCGGTTTTGTGGTCGTCATCTATCATCAGGGCGCGCAGCAGCATATCCAGCGCTTCGGGTGATGGCGCCTCCAGCTCCAGGTAGTCGCCAATGCCCACCGGCAGCGTGTCGAACAACGCATGGTAGACATCGTACGAATATGTGGTGCGTTTTTTCTGCATGTGTATACGCAAGGCAGGGAAAATACTGCGCACGTCACTACACAGCGCGTCGAACTGGTCGGGCGTATAGGCTAGGAGCGAGGGCGGCAATGTGCGCCCGGTAGCGGTCTTTAGCAGGTGGTTGATACGCGCCAGCATCGCATCGTCAATTGCCGAAAACGCGCATTCGTATTCAAACCGTTCCTGGAACGACGATGCATCGCCCTTCAGCTTTACGGTCAGGATAATATCTTGCCGGCCGTCATCCACTTCCAAGTGGCGGAAGCGCAGCATCAGGCCGTGCGCGCGGCAGGCAAAATCTGCCGTATCGGGTATAAAATCTGTCTCCAGCTGCCGGCTGGTGCGCTCAAAGCCGATGCTGCGCAGGCGGCGCTCCCACGCCTCATAGGCGTGCTCAGAAGGAATACGGAACTTTACTTCACATTCGTGAAAGAAGATATTGTCGGTTGGTTTCATAAGTACGGCTATAATAATACTAGAAATATGACAGAATCATTAGCGAAAAAATTAGCATCTTTGCCAAAAGAACCCGGCGTGTACTTCCACAAAGACGCCAAAGGGGAAATTATCTATGTAGGCAAGGCGGCAGTGCTGCGCAACCGCGTGCGCCAGTATTTCCAAAAGTCGCGCGTACGCGACCCCAAGACCGATGCCCTGGTAGCCGAAATAGTGGATACCGACTGGATGGTGGTGGACAGCGAGATAGAAGCGCTATTCTTAGAGGCCGAAATGATCCGCCGCTACATGCCGCGGTACAACATTTTGCTGCGCGACGATAAGTCGCTGTCGTATATCCGTATCAATTACGATGACGATTTCCCCACTGTCACCACCACGCGCCGCCCACTCGACGACGGTGCCCGGTATTTCGGGCCGTATCTCAGTAGCCTCAGCGTGCGCCAGGCGCTGAAGGCGCTGCGCCGCGTATTTCCGTTTGCCACGCGCCGTATTCCCGGCCAAAAGCGTGCCACGCTGTTTTATCACCTGGGGCTGGACCCGGGACTGGAAGAGGGCCGCACCTCGCTGGAAGATTACCGCGCAAATCTGCGTAAGCTGATGGCCGTCATAGAAGGCAGGCGCCACACAGTAGAGCGCGAGATAGAAAAAGACATGAAAGCCGCCGCCCGGGCCAAAGAGTTTGAAAAGGCCGCCAAGCTGCGCAACCAGCTGTTTTCGCTGCAAAGCCTCACCAAACAGGTCATCTTCAGTGACAAAGAATTTTTAGACATCAGCAAAGACCACGCCCTCACCGAGCTGGTAGATCTATTGAAGCTGCCCGTGGTGCCGCGTCGTATAGAGGGCTACGACATCTCGCACATGCAGGGGACCGATGTGGTAGCCAGCATGGTGGTGTTTACCAACGGCGTCAGCAACAAGGGCGAGTACCGCAAGTTCAAAACCAAGTTCGACCACAATAACGACTTTTACAATATGAACGAAACCATCAAGCGCCGCCTCAGCGACAAGAACGTCAAAGCTTGGGGAAAGCCTAACGTCGTCCTCATCGACGGCGGCAAAGGCCAGTTGGACGCCGCCATCCGCGCCCGCGATGAGGCCGGTTTCAATACACTACCGTTCATCGGCCTCGCCAAGCGCGAGGAGCAGATTGTCATCCACAAGGCAGGTTCCAACGTTTCTTTAGACCAGAGCGTACTGCATCGTTTAGGCGGCTACGCCACCGAGAGCGACGATTTTATCTTGCTCAACCTGCCGCATAGCACCAACCTCATCAAGCTATTGCAGCGCATCCGCGACGAATCACACCGTTTTGCCGTTAGCTACCACTCCGTGCTCAAGACCAAGCGTCAGTCGTCCAGCCAGCTCGACGACATCCCCGGTATCGGCCCCGCTACCCGCAAAAAGCTGCTGCGCCGCTTCGGCTCCCTGCGCGGCGTTGCCCAAGCCCCCGAAGCCGACCTGGCCATTGTAGTCGGCAAACAGCGCGCTGCCGTCGTACGCAAATTTCTAGTACAATAAGTGCTTATGACTGCCCGAACGCACGATTTAGCCGCCATAACGGCGCTCGGTATTACGGCGGCGCTGGTAGCGCTGCCATCGGTGAGCCTTTCTACGGTGTTGGTTGCGATCTTGGCCAACCAAATTGGCGGCATAGCGCCGGATATAGACCAGCCCACGGCGCCGTTCTGGCGGAACCTGCCTTCGGGGTCGTTTTTTGGCCGCATTGTCGACAAGCTGCTGGGCGGGCACCGGTTCCTCAGCCACTCACTGGTAGGTCTGGCACTGTTTGCGTTTTTGTCCAACCTGCTTTTGCATTTTTTACACCCTATCATGCCGCATGTAGACATCCAGCTGGTGTGGTACGCTTTTTTGATCGGCGTCGTTTCGCACCTGCTGATGGATACGCTCACCAAGGAAGGCGTGCCGTGGCTACTGCCGATCCCCATAAAGTTTGGCTTTCCGCCCCTAAAAGCGCTGCGCGTAACCACCGGCAAACACATTGAGACGCTCGTTGTGTTCCCGGGTCTATTAGTGCTAGATATTTGGCTGTGTGCGAGCCACTATAGTACACTGGTACTGTTCATCCATCAGCACGTGCGATACTAGCCGAGACGGCAAGACTATTGTACTTAATGATATATATGTTATAATTGGAGTATGTACGAAACAATGAATCAAGTGCAACCCACAGAGACATCGGCAGCACCGGCCGTTCCGGAGATCATTGAGCTAAATGATCTTAAAGATTTTGCACACTTTGTATGTGTGCAGGCGCGTGTCCAGCTTGGTGAAGATGCATACGCTGCATATGTAGAGGCGAATAGGGCCGTCGCAGCGCATCGCGAGGCGGCAGTTGATGCATATTTCGGTGGCAGCACACAGCAGATGGCTGATGCTCGTCAGGGGCTTGCACAGGCGCAGGCGCGTGTTGATAACTTCAACGTTAAGATTGACGATACGGCCTGGATCGGCTTTGCGGAGCAACAACAGCGTGCTATTCAGCAACAGCAGTTTGAGCAAGCTTTGCGTGATCAGCATGATGAACACAGCCAAGAGAATACTTCTATGCCTCAGACTTCTACATCTCGGAAGGCTAAGAAGGCAGGATTCGTAGTTCTTCGCGGTGGTAAGCAGGCTAAGACCAAGAAGCCGATGCCTACACTAGTAGACTTCTTTTCTAGCGATTCTCAAAACGAGAAAAGCGCATAGTTATACCAAGCAAAAGCCCCCTAACAGATGGGGGCTTTTTTTATTGCCGAGGGCATAGTACACTCGGATGAGTTGTTGAGGACGGTAACAGGGTATGTTTACGAGTGATTTTTTTGTTGGCAACAGGGCACGGCTCCGGCGGCTGTTTACCGGCACGGCACCTATTATCCTAACGGCAAGTGGCAGGTTGCAGCGCGGCGGCGATACCACGTATCCGTTTTGCCAGGACGCCAGCTTTTGGTACTACACGGGCATAGAAGAGCCGGATGTTATCCTGGTGTGCGATAAAGACAAAGAGTACCTGATAGTGCCGCTGCGCGATGCTTCGCGCCAGGCGTTTGAGGGCGCGATAGACGACGCTGAGCTAAAGCGAGTATCGGGTATAGAAACTATTCTTGACGAAAAACAGGGCTGGAAACGTCTGGGTGCGCGCCTGGAACGTGTGAAACATGCTGCTACATTGGCGGCGGCGCCTGCATACCTGGAGTCGTACGGCATGTTTACCAATCCTGCCCGTCAGCATTTGATAGACCAGCTGAAATCGTACAATAGCAAGATTGAGCTGCTAGACATTGGTGAGCATGTGGCCAGGCAGCGCATGGTAAAACAGGAGCCCGAGCTGGCAGCAATGCGAAAAGCCATTGATATCACGGCTACCAGTCTGCGCCAGGTGTTTCGGCCTTCAAAGTTACCTACCTACGGCTATGAATACGAGGTAGAGGCGGATTTGGCACGGTCATTCCGCCGCCAGGGCGCCAGCGGTCATGCGTTTGCACCTATTGTTGCCGGCGGCGCTCGCGCCTGTGTGCTGCACAACGAGCAAAACAGTAGTGCTTTATCTGCCGATGAGCTATTGCTGTGCGACGTAGGTGCCGAATATGGCCACTACGCCGCCGACATTACTCGTACGGTCAGCCTGGGTACGCCTAGCCGCCGCCAGCAGGCGGTGTACGATGCCGTGCTGGGGGCGCATCAATACGCCGTGTCACTGCTGAAGCCGGGCGTCATCCTGAGAACCTATGAAGACCAGGTGGAGCAGTTTATCGGTGAAAAGCTGCGCGAACTGGGGCTTATAAAGACTATCGACCATGAAACCGTGCGGCACTATTGCCCGCATGCCATATCGCACTTTCTGGGTCTGAACGCGCACGACGTAGGCCTGTACGACCTGCCGCTGGAACCAGGCATGGTACTGACAGTGGAGCCGGGTATATACATCAAAGAAGAAGCTATCGGCATACGCATCGAGGACGATGTGTTGATAACCGCTGAAGGTAACCGCGTGCTCAGTGACGCACTGCCGCGTACGCTCTAGGCGTTTTTGGGAATGGTCGGGTACAATAAAGGCATGAAAGATATGGTCGTCCGGTTTCTGATACGATGGCTGGTTTCGAGTCTGGGCTTGTGGGCGGCGGCGTTACTGCTCAGTAACCACATAAGTATTGGGAACAGCCTGGGGACTGTCGTTGCGGCAGGGTTCATTTTGGCAGTGTTGAATATCTTACTGAAGCCACTTTTCTTGTTGCTGTCGCTGCCGGTGATCATCCTTACCCTGGGGCTTTTTACGGTTATTGTTAATGGATTTTTGGTATACCTGGCCAGCTGGCTGTACACCCCGCTGCATATTACCAACTTTTGGGCAGCAGTGTTTGCAGGAATGGTGATAGGGCTGGTAAACTATATCGTAACGGCCTTATTACAGGAGTAATTATGACAATTTTCGGCTATCTTACCATCGCTTCCATGCTTCTTATGACCTTGCTGATTCTGGTGCAGACGCGCGGCGCCTCTTTGGGTGCGGGCTTGGGCGGGGCCGGCGAAATCAATACTACGCGGCGCGGTACCGATAAAACGATTTTCCAACTCACGATTGTATGCGCCGTGGTCTTTGCCCTGTCGCTGATCCTAGGGATTTTCGTTTAACGCAGGCCGGCGGAGGATGGCCAGCAGCCTATGAGCTTCCGGACTATACGAATGCGCCTGCGCCGGGCGCGCCGTGCCGCCTTCCGGGCTATTGAAACGGCTTCACACGCGGCAGGCGAGCAGTTTGATAAAAATTTTCTGGGCCGCTTTGGCCGCTTGGGTCGTGTGTGGCGTCCGGTTACGGTGTGGCTGTTAGCCGTTGGAGCTTTGGCCACAGGTTTAGGCCTCCAAATATCATCACTGAAGCCCTATTACCAGGTGCTGCTTCCGGCGCCGGGCGGTATGTATTCTGAGGGAATAGAGGGTTCGTTTACTACGGCCAATCCCATCTATGCCATCAACAGCGTAGATACCAGCGTGTCGCGTCTGCTGTTTGCGGGTCTGTTGACGTATGATAGCAAAAATCATCTTGTGAGCAACCTGGCAGACCAATGGTCGGTGAATGACGCCGGCACGGTGTATACTGTGCACCTGCGGCCGCATCTGACCTGGCACGATGGACAGCCGCTGACAGCTGATGACGTGGTATTTACCTACAAGACAATCCAGAACCCCGACGCTCAATCGCCCTTGTTCACTAGCTGGCAAGGCGTCAAGGTGGCGGAGCTTAGTCCTGACACGGTGTCATTCACGCTGCCTAACCCGCTCAGCTCATTTCCGTATAGCCTTACCACGGGCATTATCCCTAAGCATATCTTAGGATCGTTCGATGCCGCTGATTTACGTTCGGCAGGGTTCAATACCGCGAGTCCTATTGGTTCGGGGCCGTTTATGTGGAGCTCCATAGGCGTGAGCGGCACCGGTAAGGATGCAGAGGAGCAGATTGTGCTAGCCCCGTTCCGTTCGTACTGGGCCGGGGCACCCAAGCTGGGGAGTTTTAGCATTCATGCCTATGCCGATCGTAACGCCATGATTTCGGCGTATCGCAATCGGGCTATTACTGCTATGGCAGGCCTGGATACAGTGCCCGCTGCCATTGCCGCCGACAAAACGTCGCGCCAATATAGTATGGCGCTTACAGCCGGTACCTACACGTTTTTCCGTACCACCAATGCCATACTGCATGATGTGAAGGTTCGTCAGGCTTTGGTGCTGGCAGCCGACCCCTCGGCTATCATCAAGCAGCTGGGCTATCCGGCCGTGCCCGTAACCGAGGCGATGCTTGCTGCCCAATTTGCGTATAACCCAGCATACGCGCAAACCACCGGCCAGCTAGCAAAAGCCCAGCAGTTGCTGGACGCCGATGGCTGGCTGATGGGCTCTAACGGCATACGTGCAAAGCAGGGGCAGCCGCTGACCTTCAGCTTGGTCGCTACCAATACTGCCGAATATAGTACGGTCGCCGACCAGCTGCGGAGCCAGTGGAAAGCCTTGGGCGCAAACGTTACGCTGCAACTGCTGCCTGTGGATAGTTTTCAATATGCGCTGTCCACACATTCATATGATGCGCTGCTGTACGGCATCTCAATAGGCGTCGACCCTGATGTGTTTGCGTATTGGGACAGCTCACAGGCTGATGTGCGTTCGGCCAGCCGCCTGAACTTCTCTGAATATTCTTCTACGGCTGCGGATGCATCGTTGGAGGCTGGCCGTACTCGTTTGGACCCGGCGCTTCGCGCTGTAAAATATAAACCGTTTTTGCAGGCATGGCAGACCGATGCGCCGGCGCTTGGCTTATACCAGCCGCGGCTTCTGTACGTTTCGCATGTGCAGGTGTATGGGTTGGACGCGACGCAGATCAATGCCGATGCAGACATGTATAGCAATGTCCAGAATTGGATGATACACGTAGCCTGGCAAACCCGTCAGTAGCCGCACGACCGCTCTTGAGTTTTTCCCAAAAAACAGATATGATACGAGTGTTCGCTCTTGGCCGGCGGGTTGCCCGAAGGGAAAAGAGCAGGGCGGTTCGCCTGAAAGGCGAATGCGAATTTACTTCGCAAGCCCGATGAGAAAAACCGTTAGGTTTGTCTCATGTCGCGCGAGTGGCGGAATTGGTAGACGCGCTAGTTTCAGGTACTAGTGAGGTTACACTCGTGGAGGTTCAAGTCCTCTCTCGCGCACCAATATAAAAAGACTCCGATGGAGTCTTTTTATATTGGTGTAGCGACCGGCTCGAGCCACAACTGCCGCAATGGGTAGCTGAAGGTGGCAAAGTGCTCTCTAGTTCCGGTACGCATCCGTCAATGGATAGTTCGTAGATTTGTTAGATGGCTAAATAGCCGATATCGGGCTACTGCTGTATAATTTGGCTCTATGATCATCGAGAGAATTAAGCGCCATAATACAGTTAATGGGTTCATGTTTAGTTTTGTCGAATTCGCATTAATCACTCTTCTTATAGGCGGGCTCGGGGTATACGCACTACTAAGAAGCAGGACTCTGGTAGGAGCGGCTTGCCTGGGTATCGCAGCCAATGGCTTCCCGGTAATGTTCTATAGTTTGCGATCACTGAGAGCTAGAGAGAAGGCTATTGGCCTAGGAAACTGGATGCGCGCCTCTGGCCGCTCCCTGATAGCCGAGCGGTATCCCGAGACGCCCGTTGATACCACGGTCATCGTGGTCGCTACGGCTGTGCCGTTTCTTGCTTTGCTCCTTGCGTTTATTGACGTTGCGATAGGACGATCAAGACGGTAGGAGGTGGTGGCTCAGCGGTAACGATGCCAGTCCAACTTTCCCCTAAGCCTGGAATGCAGCCCCGTAGCATAAGCGCAGTATGGTATCATAGTGCTTAGGAATTACATACTTCATATGGGCAGGGAACAGATAAAAAATGAATAAAGTCGCTCACTACTTGCAAGAGCATGTTCAGGGTGAAGTTATCGCTTCGCCTGATGCGCGTCGCTACTTTTCTACCGACAAAAGTGTGTTTGAACTGATGCCGACGCTCATTGTTTATCCGCGTAACGAAAACGATGTCCGTAAAGCTGCCCGTTTTACTTGGCAGCTGGCCGAGCGCAACCGCATCCTGCCCATTACGGCGCGCGGCGGCGGCAGCGACCAGAGCGGCGCAGCCATAGGCAGTGGTATCGTCATGGTGTTCCCGGCGCACATGAATCGTATCGTAGAGCTTGATCCCAAAAACGGCACGGTAACCGTGGAGCCCGGTGCCAATTTTGGTGCATTACAGCAGACGTTGGAGACGCATGGGCGCTTTTTGCCTTCCAGCCCCGGGTCGGCCGCCTACTCCACGGTTGGTGGTGCTATCGCCAACAACGCCAGCGGTGCCAATAGCATAAAGTATGGTGATACGCGCGCGTACGTGAAGAGCCTGCGTGTAGTACTTGCAAACGGCGAGGCAATTGTTACCGAGCGGCTTACCAAGCGTGAGCTCAGTAAAAAACTTGGGTTGTCTTCGTTCGAGGGTGAGATATATCGCTCACTGGATGCGCTTTTGGAGGAGCACCACGAGGTTATCGCCGGCATGGCTCGTGCTACATCCAAGAACTCTGCCGGCTATGACTTGCTCGACGTAAAGCATAAGGATGGCTCATTTGACCTCACGCCGCTCTTTGTAGGGTCGCAAGGCACCCTGGGCATTGTGACCGAGGCGATATTGAACACCGAGACACATAATCCCGAAACCACCTTGTTGACTGCGTTTTTTGATGATGTACAGCACTTACAGTCGGCCGTTACCGAACTACGGCGTAGCCGCGACCTGCCGAGTGCCATAGAAATGGTAGACGGTAACCTGTTGACGCTAGCAGCATCAGAGAGTCCGGCGCAACTGAAGGGACTCGTAGAGAACCCCTATCCGAAGTTTATATTGTTGGTCGAATACGATGACAGTGGCCGGATTCAAAAGAAGAACGCCAAGCATGGTGCGAAGATTTTAGAACGATATGCGACGCATGTGCAAATAGTAGCGGAGTTCGAGTCTCAAGAATTGCTATGGAAGATACGGCAGCTATCCTCGTCAGCGCTGGCGCACTCGTCGGGCAATGCGAAGGCACTGCCGCTTGTAGAAGACGGTGCCGTGCCGGTGGAACAGCTGGGCGCGTTTATCACCGGTATTTATGATATTTTTGAGCGCAATCATATGCAGGTAGCACTATGGGGCCACGCGGGTGATGGCAACCTGCACGTACAGCCCAGTCTTGATCTGAGCCAGTTAGGCGATCGCCAGCGTGCATTTCGGGTAATGGACGAATACTATAAGTTGGTTATTTCTCTGGGCGGCACTACCACGGGCGAACACGGCGACGGGCGCTTGCGCGCACCATACCTGGAGCAATTATACGGAGCAGAAGCTTACGAGCTCCTAAGGAAGGTCAAAAAAGTTTTCGATCCGTACGGCACCATGAACCCGGGCGTAAAAGTAGACGTTTCGCTGGATGACCTCAAGCCGCTCTTGCGGCAAGGCTATACGCTCGACCATCTGTACCGCGACCTGCCGCGCTCGTAACTCCCCCTTGAGTTTTTTGGCAAAAACAGATAAGATAGTCATGTCCAATCGGCCTAGGCCTATTGTGTGCGGCTATTTATTGCCGAGTACATTGAAGTCTGCCAATCTGACGCATCTCAGGTGGCATCATGTAGAGCATATGCGGACGTGGCGGAATTGGTAGACGCGCTACTTTGAGGTGGTAGTGGGGCAACTCGTGGAGGTTCAAGTCCTCTCGTCCGCACCAGCACCATACGTCAAGGGTGATTAGCTCAGTTGGCTAGAGCATCTCGTTTACACCGAGAGGTGAGAACTGCCAGCGGCAGTTCGCAAGGCGATCTTCCGATGCCAGCTGTGCTGGCAATAGCGAAGTCGCGGGCCCGCCGAAGGTGGGCGGGGGTTCGAACCGTTATAGTGTATACTTTACAAGTCGGGTGATTAGCTCAGTTGGCTAGAGCATCTCGTTTACACCGAGAGGGTCGGGGGTTCGAATCCCTCATCACCCACCAATATAAAAGGCTTATCCGAAGGATAGGCCTTTTATATTGGTATACATTCGGATTCGAACGGGATTGCCAGTGGCAATCCCCGCCCTTGGCCCGGCGACCATGGGAGCCGGGTTGCCCTGCAAGGGCAAGGTCGAATCCCTCATCACCCACCAAGAAAAATCACCAGTGATCCTGGTGATTTTTCTTGGTGGAACTGCCCTTGCTAGGCTTGTTCCCAAATGCCAAAGGTGTTGCCTTCGGTGTCGATGGCGTAGGCGATATAGCCGATGCCTTCCATAAGAGTCTTTTCCATGACGATTACACCGCCGGCCTTTTTGATTTTGGCAATAGCGTCGTCCACCGACGAGACAGCAATTGTGCACACAAAGCCGCTTGTTGCACCATCCTTGAGCGGTGCCTGGCGCATCAACATGCCGCCATCAATGCCGTGCTCTTTGTCCTCGCCGCTTTTAACGAGGTAGTATTCCATTGGGCCGGGGTAGCGGTCGAATGTCCAGCCAAAAATAGCGGCATAGAAGGCCTGGGCGCGCCTAAAATCGTCTACGTTTATTTCGTAATAGGCAACTTTTGCCATATGTATTTTATTCCTTTTCTTTGTAAGGCTCGCCCCGGTACAGTTCCAGTAATTTGTCAATCATATCGAAAATTTGCGTGCTGCAAATAGAGTAGTAGGTTTCGTTGCCGTCCTTGCGCACCTTTAGCACGCCGGCGTCCAGCAGTATCTTCAAGTGTTGCGAAACCGTAGGCTGAGCAAGGTGCAACTTGCTCGTTAGCGCGCCTACATTCATCTCGTTGTGCTTGCGCAGCAAACGCATAATTTCCTCGCGCGTGGGATTGCCGAGGGCCTTGAACATCTTTGTTAATTTAATCATTGGTATATTGCAATTTACCTATATAGTTTTTATCTTATTTGCTCCACAAATGCAAGCAAAAGAATCATTCTGCAGTTGCGGTGGTTGCGGGCAAGCCCAGTGAAGCATCAAGCTGGGCGAACTCTGCGGCGAGCGGCCACACATTGAATACACAACCTTTGAGATTGATGGACTGTTGCATCATCACGGGCGCCAACTGTCCGGTGCCGGGGCAGGTGGGGTTATCCAAGAATCCCAGGCGGTGGCCGGTTTCGTGGTCGATCATCAGTGTGCGGTAGTCTTCTATGCTGCCGTGGGTGGCGTTCCATGGGTCGGTGGCGGATGTCCAGCGGTCGTAATTGAGCACCACGTTGCCACCAACCTGGCAGTTGTAATAATCGTCGCAGATAGCGCCGAAGCTGGTCATTTGCGCCGCGGCGCTCATCCATACGGTGTACTGGCAGCCGCTATCAACGTGCTCGAAGGCTATCTGGCCGCTGTTGTTCCAACCGCGCGTATCGTTGTAGGTGGCGGCCAGCTTGCCGATAAGGTCGTCGAACACGCTTTCGCTGACGTCGCGCACAGCGGTGCAATAGGTGCGCACGACGGTGGTGCTTGTTTGTGGCACTAGCGCCAAGTTGAGCGAAAGGTTTTTAGCCAGGGCATAGGCAACGGCCGTAGCTAGATCGTTTGGGTTGACGATAGTAATGCCGGCTTGCTTGGCCGCATTACTTTTCAGATATGCTGTAATGCGTTCAGTAGCCGGTGTCATACTTTGGCCGCTGGCTGTGTACCAGCCGCCAATATCCTGGACGCTGGGGTCGATGTGCTGGTTCTTGTATATAAAGCTGATTTTGGTTGCCAGCTGTTTTTGCAGCGTTTGCACTGCACCAGATAGATCACTACTGCCGGCGGGCGCAGCGACAGTCTTGGTGGGCACTAGTACCGTACCCGAACCGGCATCAGCAGCACTGGTGAGTGCGCCCGGTAGCGCGGCGGCATCCAATGCGTAGCCACTACTGGCAGGCGCTGTTGCAAACGAAGCGCCATTAAAAACAATGTGCTGCGGCAAGGCCGCTGCCGAGAACGTATTGGCAAGGCCGCTGCTTGCCGCGGCGTACACTGCCGCGTCCAAGTGCGTATGTAGTGGTATATCTTCCTGCATGAATAGACTGACAATGGGCAGCCAGCGTTGCCACCCGCTTATGCCATGTATGCTAGCGGGTACATCAACGCTGAGCCCCAGTGCGGATGGTGTAAGCGAATTATGCGTACTGTCTTTTTGTAGGGTGAACACCGCCGGCAATATAGTCTCGGGTGGCGAGGTGGCCAGCGCCGTATATGCCATACCGCCTGCGGCCAGCCGACCCAGATGAGCGCGCGGCAACGCCTTGTTCCGGTAGAGTAGCAGCATGGCACCGTTGGTTATGATAGCAAGCGCCAATGCGGCGCTAATCGCATACAATAACGCGCGGCGCAGCGGATGCCGGCGGCGCCGTACCTTGTGGAGGGGTCGATCCATCATGTTGCTTCTATTGTAGCGTACGGAGGCGGCTTTGCTATGGACAAAAGGCCGAAGCTCTCAGGCGGCACTCAGCGGGTACGGATACATATAGAGCGGGTTGTAAAATTGCGCTATACTGTAGGTGCAATAAGGAGATTATGATTACCATGTGGCCAGCCATTATTATCATCGCCGTCATTTTGGTGCTTGTACTTGTGATTGTTGGTATGTACAACGGCCTGGTGCGGCTGAACGTACGCGCCGATGAAGCCTGGAGCGACATCACCGTGCAATTGAAGCGCCGCTACGATCTTATACCAAATTTGGTCAACACCGTTAAGGGCTATGCAACCCACGAAAAGACCGTTTTTGAAGATGTGACTAAAGCTCGCTCGCAGGCTATGCAAGCACAGGGGCCAGCCGAAACCGCCAAGGCCGAGAATCAGTTCTCGCAGACCCTAAAGAGCCTGTTTGCCGTGGCCGAAAGCTACCCGCAGCTCCGTGCCAGCGAGAACTTCCAGCAGCTGCAGGCCCAGCTGACCGACACCGAGGACAAGATTATGGCTTCCCGTCGCTTCTATAATGGCGTGGTGCGCGACTTTAATACTAAGCGCAAGGTGTTCCCTACCAACGTCTTTGCAGGCATGCTGGGGTTCAACAAGGACAAAGAGTTCTTCGAGCTTGACGACGCTGCCGCTGCCCAGGCTGCCGCACCGGTTGAAGTTAAGTTCTAAGTACCGTTCCATGTACAGCCAAATAGCTGCCAATAAACGCCGCACCGTCATTATTATGGCGGTGTTTGTGGCGTTTGTGGGTGCTATTGCCTGGCTATTTAACCAGTACTTGGGCGGCCAGCCGTCTATGTTTTACGGTGTCCTCGTGGCTGCCGTCCTGTATGCACTTATTACCTATCTTACCGGCAGCAGGCTTGCTCTGGCCGTCAATGGCGCGCGCGAAATCCAGAAACAGGATAACCCCCGTATGTGGCGCATTATCGAAAATCTGTGTATTACCGACGGCCTACCGATGCCCAAGGTGTATATCATGGACGATCCGTCGCCCAACGCCTTTGCTACCGGCCGCACGCCGCAAACGGCGGCCGTGTGCGCCACGTCGGGTTTGCTGGACATCATGGACGACAATGAATTGCAGGGTGTGTTTGCACATGAGCTAGGGCACGTCGAAAACTACGACATTCGGGTATCTATGATTGCCTTTGCCCTGACTGCCGTCATATCGTTGATGGCGGATGTAATCTTGCGCCTGACGTGGTTCCGTGGTGGCCGCAGCCGGAATGAGAACGACCAAGCGCTGATGGTCCTGGGCATTGTGGCGGCTATTTTGGCACCCATCGTGGCCACTATGATCCAACTGGCCGTGTCGCGGCAGCGGGAATATTTGGCAGACGCTACCAGCGCGCTGACTACACGTTACCCAGAGGGGCTTATCAGTGCCCTGGAGAAAATTGGCGCCTACGGCCGGCCGCTGCGCCGCCAAAATACCGCTACGGCACATCTGTTCTTTGCAAATCCACTAAAGGCCCATAGCCTCACTGCGTTGTTCAGTACTCATCCGCCCATAGACCAGCGTATTGTCCGCTTGCGCCGTATGGAAGATCACGCCTAGGATTGCATAAGTTCGTATATCTTGCGTACCGTGTTTAGGTTGCGCACGGTCATGTGTTTATAGAGTACAGATTTACTGACGCCGATCATGGCGCTGCGTGTCAGGGCACTGGTGTCTGCCGACCAAAACAGTACACCGGGGTAATACTGTAGCTCTTCTATGCCCGGTTTGGGCTTGAAGTTTTGTACGATAGTAGGCGTATCTATGCTGGCATGCAGGAAAATAACGTTGCATTTTTTTTCGCCTGCATTGCCCCAGCTCTCTGGCAGATGGTCTATGAGTGCGGCGATATCTTTGCGGCTGCGTACTACAACACGAAGTGGTAGGTGGAATGCTGCTGCAAGTGCTGTCTCGATGTGCTTCTCAAGGGCATGGATATTGTCTGTGTCTGATGAAAAAATAACATTGCCGCTGTTGATGTAGGTGGTGACATCGCTAAACCCCAGTTGTGCAAAACAATCTCGCAAGTCCGCCATGCGTACCATTGTATTGCCGCCGACATTGATGCCGCGCAAGAGCGCAACATAGCGGCGGGGTGTATGTGTCATACGTTAATTGTATCGTGTATGCTATTTCAGGCAAAAGGCCATAAAATATTGGTATGATTAGGGCATGGCTAAGAAAAAATATTCCCCTACAGTAGCATCTACCCAGACAGCATCATCGGGGCCGGACGCTTCAGCGGACCAGCCGTCACGGCGGCTCAGGCTCCCCCCGTACAAGTTGCTTCGCATGCGCCGCGTACAACACCCTCGGCAACTGCCCCCAGCCTGGCGCGTGCTGGTAATTGCCGTGTCGGTGCTTTGGCAAGAGCGTTTGCTGTTTTTGAGCATTGGCGGTATATATATTGCACTTTATCTTGTCTTCGTCCACGGCCTCGGCAATACAGTCGATCCGCAGTCGGTACGCCAGCAGCTAAGTACTGGGGTCGCAGGCAATGCCGGACAGTTTTTCCGCGGGATCGGCGCATTTGCTACGCTGCTGGCAGGATCTAACGGCAGCGCAACTGATGCAGGAAGTGTGTATCAGATAGTACTTGGGCTTATCAC
>DASTXH010000052.1:0-8374 GCA_035758575.1 Saccharimonadales bacterium (SeqCode) | reverse complement strand
CTCGGTCAGCGCGTGGATTTCCTCGGCGCTATAGAAGTGGATCTCAAGGCCGTTCTTTTGGCCGCTATGGTACTTAATGGTAAAACCGCCCTCCGGTGTATGCTCGGTCGTATCATATTCCTGAACAATCTGGGTATGGATGGAGTTAACACGTAGTACAAACAAGCCCTTCGGTTGTAGCAGCTCGTAGGCTTTATCGAACAGCTGGCGCACTACCTCTTGGTTACCATGCTGAAACAGCTGGATAGAGAGCACGTATGCGTATTGTTGACTGGCTTTATGGGTCAGAAAATCTCCAACCGTAGCACTAGCTTTCGGCCTGCGGGTTTTCAGCTGTTCAATGGCAACTGGAGAAATATCGTTGCCTTCAAGGTTGAGGCCAGCATCAAACAACGGCACGAAATTACGGCCATTGCCACAGCCAGGATAGAAACCGAGTTTATCGACAAGATCGCGTTCCTTAATGGTCGCAATAATATCTTGGACAAATGGAATTGCTCCCTCTTGATCATACTTGCCTTGGGCGTACGCTCTGTCCCAGTTGGTGATGGTAAGGTTGGATTTCATGCTTCGGCCTCCTTGTTAAAGAACTGATCCCAAGGATGAAACGGCGGTGTGGCAATGATGAGACACTCAAAATCGTCTTTCGACGTGACGAGAACATCATGGAAATAGTTCTCCGGCACAAGTAGGTAGTCGCCTGGCTCAACCGTATGAGTTGTTTTCTGTTCGGGACTATCCTTGTGCCATAGGATAATATTCGCTCCGCCCTTTTCGGCATAGTACGCCTCTTGTGACCGGCGGTGGTAGTGGCCGCGCGTTTTGCTACCAGCCTTGAACCACGCCCGTGCTACTGAGTGGTTGGCGATATGGCTCAAGTCGTTATGGAATGGAAACACGCCGCCGTACGGACGTTCTTTAAGGTCAAGCTGCTTCGTTTTGACATACCTAGGCTCAAAAGTACCATGCCGTTTATTGCTCCTGAGTTCTACAGATGCAACGTGTTCTTGGATGTCCAAACCAAGCGGCTGCAGGCCTGCAGCCGTGCCCTCCGGCCCTTTGAGTGCCGCGAGCAACATGAGTGACATAACAACCTCGATCGCGTCGTGCGACGTACCTTTGCCAAGGTGCAAGTTGATAGGAAACGCCCGCGCGAGAATCGTAACACCCTTTTCAAGATCGCCTTTCTTCAGGCGAACAACCAAATGTCCATTTTCTTCACGAATGTGCACATCCGCATCGTGCATGCTGTAATTACCTGCAGTATGCAATTCAGGCCCCACCTCGCCGGTGCCGGAGCCAGCATTGCAAACGATCGCCCCATCCTTCATAAGCAAGAATTGCTCTATGCTAAGCGCGTTGCCTGCGTAGGCATTGGTTGCCATAAAAATAACGTCTTGCCTCGGTAGGATATGATCGAATTCCTCCTGCTCAACGACGGCGTAACCACGATGCTTAGCAAACATCCGTTTAGTTGCAAACTGATCATATACCGTGACGTTAGCACCTAAAATACGAGCAAAACGAGCCAGACCTTCACCGATGCTGCCGAACCCGATAACAAGTACCTGCTTACCCCCTAAGGTTTTGCCCGTCGTTTCTGAGAAGTACTGGATAACACCCTCAGGCGTTGCCCTGCGATTCTCAATGTCCAACTTAACTGGCGACATAGCGACGTTAATGACAGGGTATGCTGGTGGATGTTCCTCGAAGTATCTGATACCGCCTGACGTTTGCTCGACCGTAAAGAAACCCTTTTTTAGAATCGGATGGTACTTATTTATTACCTTGCTGATTCGTGCTCCATCTTCAAGACCACAGTCAGCTTTCTCGATAAATGGCAGCAACTGCTCTTCGCGTTCGATAACTTGTATGCCCATAGCAAGAAGTTTGTCGAGGTTTTCCGGTTCCCTGCTATAGCCTACCGGATAAAATACTACCTTGATTCCAGACTTTTGTAGCACCCTACACAGTTCGATGGCAGAAAACTTTGCGTGCGTACAGACAACAATGAGTTTAGGTATCTTTTTGTCTGCAGTCTTAAATGTCAGCAGCGCTTGGTCAATAAGCGGCATTTCCTATTTCTCCCCTCACCGTTTTCAAGTAGTCGTTTTTATTTAACCATGCCGCAAACGGTTATTAAAGTAAAATTGTCAATGATCTGGCGCACGCAACCGCTTCAACTCACTACAGCTTCCCATCCAAACCCTATAGCTCTACCACCCTGATCTCACAAAAATCAGGCATAAACGTGTCAGGGTCGGCTTGTTTGAGTTCTGCCAGGATGGCCGCGATGAGTTGGCCATGGGTGACCCATATTCTTTCCTTTGGTGGGTTGGCAAGGAGCTTCTTCGCGGCAGCAATGGCTTCCGGTGCGAGGATACCCTTTTTTATGTCTTCGGTCGTTTTCTGCTGGTCTGGTGTGTTCACTTCATTCAATAGGCTATTCGTATGGATGTTTTTGAGGCCGGCTACTTCTGCGGTTTGTTTGGCACGCAAGAGTTCAGATACAGCGGCAGGCTCATTACTCAGGATGATGTCATGCTTGAGCAGTTCCCAGCGTAGTGCTTTGGCTTGTTGGATACCATCATCATTCAGTGGTGCTCCTTGTGTGCCGTATGCCGCTCTGGTCGTACGATTAGCGTCGGTTTTACCGTGACGGATGAGCAGATATTTCATGGTGTCAGTATAATACGCAAGAGATGAAGTACTACCTAAAAGTCGGCATTGAGCACTTTGCTTTCGGCCTCATTCTGCCGGTGTCAATTATCTGGAAATTGCATAATGGCCTAAGTCTGTTACAGGCTGCCGATACTGAGGCGTTAGTGCTCATTGTGACCGCTATTGTAAACCTGCCTGCAGGTGTGTTTGCCGACCGGTTCGGTAATAAAAAGTCGTTGTTGGTTGGTGGGGCGCTACACGCTATTGCGATGGCACTGCTGGCTTATGGTGGCAGTCTGCTAGTCTTTACGCTTGCCGCCATCCTCAGCGGGGCGGCCTGGGCATTTATTACTGGTGCTGACGAGGCATATATCCATGACGATTACATTAAGGATAAGAAACATTACCAGCATACATACGCAAATGCATCTATCGTCGATGAAGCAACTACCGTAGGCGGTATGCTGGCAAGCAGTCTCGTACTGCTAACCCATGCCAACTTGCGGATACTGTTTATTGTTGCCGGTGCGTGCTTGTTCGCCAATGTGCTCTATACGAGCATGTACCTTCCCAATAGACACCAAGGAGCATCCTATAAGCCAACACGTCTATCCTTCGCGGGCTTCAAAGCAGGGCTGCTTGATAGCCGGAAGCTACTGCCACTGTTCCTGGTGTTCGCTATTCTCTATGAATCCGGACGGGTATTATGGCAGCCACAGATGGCCAGTATTGGTATCGACGTTACGAATTTCGGCCTGGCTTTTGCCTTTTTCAAACTCCTGTCTATTGGCGGTACATATCTGGCTCGTAAACAAACCTTCTCGGTCAAAAAACTTGTGACGGTATTCGTTCTGATGAGTGCATCGCTGGCACTGTTTGGTCTACACTCGTTGGTCGTAAGCATTGCTGCACTATCTGTATTTCTGGCAACTGAGAACTACTTTCGTATATACATGTCAGCTACGCTCAATAAGGCTATCCAGCGTAACCGTGCTACTCTGCTCTCGGTTAGCGGCGTAGCAACGAATCTGGCGGGCAGCGGACTAATCGTCGTGGCCGGCTTTTTTGGTGAAAAGTCGATACTCATAGCCCTCCTTGTATTGGTAGCCTGTAAAATTCCGGCTATTGTCTACGTACTCTGGACGCATCGGGCAATGATAAAGGCTAATGATGTACAGCCCATGCCGATAGGGGTGAATGAGGTATGAGACAAACGACTATCTGTTTGTTAGTAACGGATAATAAGATACTACTCGCAATGAAAAAACGTGGCCATGGCGTCGGCAAGTGGAACGGTGCTGGCGGTAAAGCTGTAGAGGGCGAGACCATCGAGCAAACGGCAATCCGTGAAACGCAAGAAGAAATAGGCGTCACACCGCTCCATCTTGAGAAAGTCGGAGCCATCGCTTTTTACTTTTCACCTGAGCTTAAATTTGATCATACGACTACCATATTTCTTTGCGACAAGTGGGCGGGTGAGTTGAAAGAGAGCGAAGAAATGCGACCACAATGGTTCGCTAAAGAGAATATTCCATATGACGAAATGTGGGAAAGCGATCGCAAGTGGCTACCCAAGATTATGTCGGGTAAAAAGATTACTGCAACTGCGCGGTATGATGCAGTCAACAGTATGATCGAGTACAGCGAAAAGGAAGTCTCGGTACTCTAGTTGCCACTTTGTTGTTAGTTGCTTGGTGTGATTGTTTTTATCCTTCCGCGCAGCAGTTCTTAAACAGGTACTTCTAAACAAATAAGGTCTTACAATATATATCTTGTAACTACCCCTGTTATTTTGGCTTGTTTCCGGCCGTTGCCCTGCCCTGCTCTTGCCGCTTTCGCTCGCCCAATGCGTCTGCTCAACCGCAAAACACAACTGTCTACATGCGGGCTATTTACAAACCTCTATGCTTATTGCCTCGCATCCGTACCGCTCATGTTTCCTGCCTTGGTTTTCGTTCCTATCCTAACCTTAATAAGCCAGCTGTATGCTGGCCGCATGTTGTGTTGGTTTGTTGCTTTAGGTCGTGGCCTGTGCGGTCTTTATGATGCCGAAGAAATAGCCTGCGGGGTTGGTGATACCATACCCCTTCTCTGTTGCAATGCTCAAGAAGCGTATGATCGTATTCTTGTACTTCCAAGATAGAGACAGTATGTAGTTGGTGATCTTACTATCCAGTTTCAGCTTTTCAATGACTTCCAGGGCATTCTTCCGTACTTCCCATACTTCATGTACTTTAGCCAGTGTCTTGGTTGCCCAGTTCCCTGCCCGTTTGCTGACACTACGGGCAAAGTAGTGTGATGCCGGTTTCTTGTTGGCAAGCTTTATAGCCAACTCTGCGGCTGTTTCCAGCTCAGCACCATAGCCCTGGTCATAGAGCGCACGGACAGTCCTAAGGATGCACGTGCGGTACAGACCATCGGCATCGAGGACTGGCTCCAGGGCTGTCAGGAGGTCGGGCCAGCTTTTTGAGGCGGGTTTGATGGTGATTGTGTGTTTTTGCTCGGTTGGTATATATGCCTGTGGCAGCGCGGTTGAACTTGAACTGGACTGTGTTTGTTTGAACTGAGCCATGCGGTTGGCAAGGATGTCTTGCACCGTGGTCGTTGACGTTGGTTGTGTGTGCATACCCTCTGGTTCCTGCTGAACGTTTGATGTTGACAGGAGGGTTGAAAAAGCGAAAAGCCCCGGGTGGGGCTTTTCAAGTTGATTGGCTATTGCTCAGGAACTCGTCGTTATGAAGCAATATTAGCTCAATCACCCAGGCATGTCAATGCCTCAGCTTAAAAACCCTACTGTAACCTAGGATTGCGCGGGTAAAAACAACGACGAGATTACCTGATGCAACAACCACTAAGTTACTAGTATCATAACGCTATAGGTTCAAAATAACAACATGAGGTGCGGAAACCTCTGTTGCGGCAAGCGCTCTCCGTGAAACGTATGGTAGGTAATTTTAAGTTATAGGAACTTTCGTGGAGGTTTTGGTGCCTCAGTTCTGGTGTAAAGATACCATTCAACCAGCCTGCGTTGGTGTTCCTCGCTCATGCCTCTGTGTAGCTTGAGCTTGGTTCGTAACTGACTGTTAATACCACCCTCAACGTAATTGGTCGTTCGGGGGATTGGCTGGTTTGTTTGTTGCAGTAGGCCGTTATCCAGGTAGGTGAATAGTTGGTCATCACGGAGTAGCTTAGCGAGTTGGCGGTAGGCGCTTCTGAGCCGTTCATGGGTGTAGCGCCACTTGCGTTGTCCTGGTTTCGGATTGTCGGTGTAGGTACGTTCTTTCAGGAAGCTGCCATGGGTTTGTTCCCAGGTTTCCAGATAGCGTATCCAGAGACTGGCCTGCTCTCGTGTGACGAGACCTCTTCAGCAAGCCCCTGGCCAGTTGCAACAGCTGTTGCCCAGCTTTGGTCTGCGGCTTGAGCGTTAGCTTGGTTCTCACGTTTTGCCAGACATGAAAGTGACAGCGCTGTATTGCGGTGCCACGCCAGTTTCTTGGAATGGATACCAGAATGCCTTTCTGGCCGTCACAGACCACCACAATGGGTGGAGGCAATGTAGCAAGCAGCTTGTCCCAATACCCGCTCGATTCATACGGTACCCAGGCCCAACCAACGACGTAGCCGGGTGTCCGGGCAATGAGGCAGACCTGGCTGCTAATTCGGATGCCATCCAGCAGTAGGATTGGGTAGACTTCGCCAGTGAGTTCTGGCTTCGGAACAATACTCCAGCACCAAGCTGTTTGGTTACGCCAGGTACGGTCAGTAAAGCCAGTTGGTAGTTCTTCTTGGGATTGCTTGCCCAGGAGCCAGGCTACGAAGCGGTCAAGGCGACGGCCTTGCTTCTGGGTTCCATGGCCTAAGCTATGGCTACGGCTGCATGACAAACACAACCAGCGCTGCGTGCCGGCAGCTGTTTTGCCCCGCCTTTGCATTGGTTGCTGGCAAGCGGGACACCAGCGTTTGTAAGCTCTTTTTTCATGGATTTAGGATAACAGACCCTAAATTAGAGGCAAATAACAGGGGCTAAATGACCGAAAAACCTCCACGATTTTTCCGATTAGTCGTAATTTTCGTACATCTGTTATGTGATAGCAATAATGCTATCATTAGTGAGTACACACATTATAGCACTAGTTATGTTATATATAAGTACTATTGTATATTCACGAATAAGTGACTACAATAAAAATTGTATAGGTGATGATAATTTTTAAAACAGAAACAGAGTTACGATGACACGAGTTACAACGGTCGCATTATGGAAGGGCGGGAGCGGTAAGACTGCCACAGTGAAAAACTTAGCTGCTGCTTTGGCATGGAGTGGTAGGCGGGTACTAGTTGTTGACTTGGATCCACAGGCCGACGCCTCAAAAGGGCTCGGTGTAGTGCCGAGCGATGTTCCTGTGACCTTATGGCACTTGTTGGAGCATGGTGACATTCCAGTACGAGATGCCATTTACGAAAATGGATTCGGGTTAGAGCAGTATGCAAATATGAAGCCGGTGCATGTTCTGCCATCTGAGCGAAGGATGACAGAGAAAATCCAGGGTTTTACTGCGCGGCAGGTTGGTGTTATAAAGGACATTCTCTCGGAGGTAAAAGATGAATACGACAATATCATCATAGATACGCCACCATCCGACAACCTTATAACTGTTAATGCTTTTTTTGCCAGCGACGACGTTATTATTCCTGTCCAGGCTGAGCAGGAAGCACTGGATGGGCTTGACGCGATTATAGAGTCTATAGCGCAGATCAAAAGAGGGCTGAACCCAACGCTGCAAATCGCTGGTATACTGCCCGTCATGGTCAAGCGCGTATCGTCGAACTCCATGGACATCGTGCGGGAGATGCATGAAAAGTATCCTGGTATGGTGATTGAAGACTGGATACCGGAAACGTCGGTTATTGGTGAATCTCACCGGATGCGCCGGCCAGTCATTTTTACCGAACCTCAATCTGAGGCGGCACAAAAATATATGAAAGTGGCGGGGAGGTTACTATGAGCAAACTTGATAAACTGAAGCAGCTTGAGCAAGCGATACCGACCGTAAAACCGGTACACCGAGAAGTTGTGGCAAGTGTCCCTATTGGTAAGCCTGAGTCGACCGGGCAGTTGCAGATAGAAAAGAGGCCTGTAGCAACAAAGTCAAAAGTTGCGCCGAAAGTAACGACAGTCGTCGAACCGCAGCCGGAAACTTTGGCCATGCCACCTTCGCGGGATGCCCAGCCACGCGTGCAGGTTATTTTCAGACCAGTAGTTGACCTTAACGAGCGCCTGAAGCAGTTCTGCGAAGTAAACCATGCTTCTATCCAGGATACGTGCTCCCTCGCCCTGGAAGAGTTCCTGAACCGACGCAACGCCTGAGCCGTTGTAGTGAAAGCGCTGCATGCCGTGGTCTCCACCGACCAGCAGGCACGTACGCATGGTTGAAACGCGGTAAATAGCAGCCACCTCAGATACGTTCAATTAATTCCACCTACCAGTCTCCGCAAGAGCTTTTATGCATTATTCAGCTATTTGCCGTGGTTCAAGCAGGTGGCGCGCCTGCGGCCAGGGAAGGTAAGTGGGTCACACCCCATACACCTTCCGCCCTTCTTCCCATATCGCCGCCGTTATACCGTGTTTCTTGAGTTGCTCCATGGTCGTAAACCGTATACGGGGACGGTTCGTCTGGGTGCCATGCCCATCCTCGTCGTACCAGTTGCCGTC
>DASTXH010000004.1:0-11757 GCA_035758575.1 Saccharimonadales bacterium (SeqCode) | reverse complement strand
GAAGTGGTCTGAGTAGATCCACTCTACGTACTGTTTTTCACGTAAGTCTTTCAGCCAGGCATTGATACGCCGGTAGTCTCTATGGTGCATCAATGCTTGTATCTGTATACGGTTTACGAACCTGAAACGGTATATGAGCTCGAGTATTGCTACTTGTTTTGCGGTAATGTCTGGTAGTTTCATTGTTTGTGCCTGATGTCTTGGGTTTATGATGTAGGTTGAGATTTTAGTTGTTAGTACGTTTAAGTTTGTATGGGCTTTATGATTGCTGTTTTGTGATTGTTTTTTATGACGACGAATATACTTTCTTTGCCAACCCCGCCTACACCTCTCTTGTAAGGGGTAAGCACTACGCTTTTCCCATCATAACACCTGTGATTGTCCCATATTTTGACCCCGCCCGCTAGGACAACGGAAATGTATGATTACAGTAGACTGCGCCGGTAAGTCACAGTCTTGCGGACGGCTCAAGTATGGCGTGCTGTAAAGCCGTGGGGTGGCTCTGCTACAGTTCCACCACCCGTAGCACCATCTTCCGCACCCCGTCGTTGATCGTCAGTATCGTCGGCCGAGCCACGAACTCCAGCCGTACCGTATTGTCGTCCTCTTCACGTACCCGTATATCCTCAGCAAGTGTTCCGCCCGGCTCAATCACATCAAGCGCTTCAATAAGATGTACGAGTGGCGTATATAGTTCATTGAACCTTTTTGCTATGTCCTTTTTGATGTCCTCATTTACTAAAGCTGGCTTCACTAACAACCTTTGTTCCTTGAAGCTACAATACCGTTCACCAGCCACAATAACGTGGTCAAGCAAGGGTATACCCATCGTTTCTGCAGCCGCAGCCAGTTGCCGTGTGGCGCTCACATCGTCATTACTTGGCATCGGGTCTCCTGACGGATGATTATGCCCCACAATGATAGCTGCCGCACGGTCATCTATAGCCCGTGCCAGGACTTCACGGGGATGTACGAGTGATGCAGTAGCCGACCCGATGAACACCGTGTGTGTACCTATGACCATATGTTTCGCGTTCAGGGTAATGCAGACGAAGTGCTCTTGGCGTTTGGTGGCGATAGGCTGGAGTAGTTTGAGCACTCTAGCAACACTAGGATTTTCTGCGTTCCTATCGATCGCTATATTACTCTTGTAACTAGTGCTTTGAGCATCAGAATCCATACAAAAAGAATACCATGAAATAATGATATGACTAATGCTTTAAGCGTCTGTCGCTGTGAGTACCAGTTAGTTACTGTTATTGAGATGGTAACTACCAAAGTAAGCGACCTGAAGAAGTTCGGAAAACGAGTTGGCCAACTCAGGGAAGAGGCTGGCTTGACACAAGAACAGCTGGCCGAACGCAGCGGTATAGCCTATTCAACGATTACATCCATAGAACACGGCCAGCGTTTTGCATCACTCGGCAGCCTGAAACAACTTGCAAAAGCGCTCAAAGTACATCCGATGGAGTTGTTGCGGAATCAGGGGTAGGGCGGATGCCCACCACAGAATAAGCCAGAGGCTACAATACCGATACCTAGCAAGAACGGGCTTATATCAGCAATACGGATGAGGTTTTATGCTTGTGGCCCTGCTGGGACGTATGGCGACGGCGTGAAGTCACCACCGACTGGAGCGGGGGTTTTCTGAGTGGCAAGCGTGATGGCATGCATTGCCTGTTGGAATGATGTTTCGACAAAATCTGATGGTACTGGCACGCTTGAGGATATCCCTGGACCTGCTTCGTTAAGGGGAGTAGTCGTAATATGTAGCGTTGTTGGATCACCCGTGTTTAGTTTGGTAACGATAGTACTTGTCGGGTTTGCCAGGGTATTTCTTTCGCTGACATACAAGGAGACGCTTTCATCAGCTTCTCGCGTAATGGCCGTCGTTCTGGCGGGCAAGAACGCTTGACCGTCTTTACTCAGGGCTTCATCTATGCTGACGCGATCGCCTACTTGCCCCTCGGGTGTGTTGTGAAAGTAGGTCTCCAGCCGGTACGCACCATAGGGTTCTGCCTTGTCGGTTGAACCTGCCGGTATCTCAATGCCAATGCCGTCCAAAGTTAGAGACGGGCTCAGCGTTACTCGTACATCAGATAATCGTGTACCTTTTACGGCTGGGTCGTAGTACGCAGCTGTGATCTGCTTGTCTAACGCTGCAGCTTTTACGCCCAAATCTGCCCTCAGTTTCTCGGACAATTGAGATGCGTTATTCGGGTTAGACGGCTGGGGTGCAGTTCCATTTTGTTCACCCATCCACTGCAGGCCACGTACGACGGCACCTGCTCCAAGAAGTACTAATCCACCTACCAGCACATTACGGCGTGAAAGGAGACGTGCGTTAGGTGTCGGGACGGCGTTACGATTTGATGGATAGGAGTTTTTATGGGACATGCGTACAAGGGTAATGAAAATATGTACTATTGTCAAACTAGCGTACCACTACGCAACTAGCCGGACATGAAGTACGGGCTGTAGGACTCTTAATATAGAGGGTGGAACGCACTGTTTGCGCAACAACCTGTTGCGCAATTACGGTTTGCTCACGCCAAAGTGTTCAAGCATTGCCGCAAACGCCTCAACATTGCCGAGGCTATCATGTACTGGGTTGTGGTCGTGCGGTGTCGTACGCCACTTCTTCCAGCCTTGGCTGTCATGGAAGTCTTTGACGAGGCCGGCATAAAAATCGCTGATACGCCTGGCTGAATGGCCAAAAGGGTTATGACCCAGGTACTTATGGAAGCCATCATTTATCCATTGCCAGTCAAAAGCAGGATTGTCAGATACGAATATGGGGCGCTCACCGTTGCCAACCTGTTTTAGCCAAAGCTCAAAGTCGGCAAATATCTGTTCAGGATGCGGCTTAGCTGCGCCTACAGTCTTAGCAAGGCCTGTCCTATCTCTGGTGATGGCATAGAACTGGCCATGGAACATTTCACGCTTAGGATAGGAGACGGCGCCAAACTCAGTCATATAGCCGGTGCTTGGGCTTTTACCAATGGCTTCACAATCGACGAAGATGAGATTCATATACTTTGCTATCTGTTATACAAAGGTTGTTGGGGGTTAGCTTTGAATGAACCGTGCGACATCCTCTTTCTTCAAAAGAGTCGTTTCGTCGCAGTTCTTCACCAGCGCCACACTTGGCTTGTGACTAAAACCAACATACTCAACTTTTTTGCCTTTCTCTTGGGCTTTTTTGATGGCAGGTAATAAATCGGTATCTGATGAAACGAGGAGTATCCTATCACATTGATCTTCATAGGTTGCCACGAGCATATCGACGGCTAATTTAACGTCAACTCCTTTCTCGTGGAATACACCGTCAGATTTCAATAAGTATCCAAGTGAATAACGGACTTGGTGCTTCCTCAGATGGGCGAGGAGCTTACGCTGATTGTTAAATAATGTCTGCGTTTTAGCAGTGCCATCAGTTTTGACGGCTCCGACGTAGTACGTTGCGCTTACCAATTCATTTCCGTCAATCAACGAGTGCAGGAAGCCCGATAGATCGAGACTGAGCAGGTTGTGTAACTCAAGATTCTTGAGTTTAAAATAGAAGTTGCTCCCATCAATAAGCACTACGCAGCGTTCTTGTCTCATGGGTACTATTATATCTTAGGAGTAATACCTCTGTATATAAATACAGCGATAAATAAAAAATCCTGCAAAGACCTTTCGGTGTTGCAGGAGATTTTAGTGTCTTTATAGTACCGCGTAACTCCTATAAAGTCAAGGTATTCGCATAATGGGCAGAGGGTTACTCGACTATTTAAACAAACCGCGTTTTTCGATCTCTGCCCTATCGCGTCTGCTTCGGGGCCGTCCTCTGTGGACATAAGTTGTGTCACCAGATCAGCGTCAGATAGTTATTCCCGTTGACGCGGCTCTACCAGTAGACCTGACACACTTGCAAAAGTATTGAAAGATAGGTTATACTACAGTAGTAAAGTGATTATCACTTTCACACTGAATAGTATTTTAAGGAGTTTTATATGTCGCAAATAACCGTTTCTCTGCCTGACGACCTGGCAGAGAAAGTAAGAATAGCCGCTACAGCAGCGGGTTATGCTACTGTAAGTGATTTCGTACGAGATGCATTACGAGAGAAGTTTAGCGGCTTGAGCTACTGGCAGCGTGTACAACTTGTCATGAGTCTCAAAAACAATAAAATACTTCACGGCATAGCAGACCACCTAGGAATCGAAGGCGTTGACCAGTGGAGCCACGAAGATGTACTTGAGTCTCTGAAAAATGGCTATACCGACGACTATAATAAAATTGACCAACTCGTCGCTAAGAATGAGCTCGGTAAAGAGCAGAGCGATTTTGTACACGATCTCTTTGACATGTTTGCCGACATGCAGCGTGCAGCTGAACAACTTAAAGATAAAGAGTTGCAAAAGCAGGTGGTATTCCCGGGATTCGACGGCAACAACGAGTTCGATTATATGGGTTACGCCATGTTCCTTCTCGACGGCTTGAAGCTATACCAATACCTAAAACGTGCCCCTAGTCTTAATACGCACACCCCCGGAATGGTTATGTCATACCGTGGGATGTTAGACCGCTGGAAAGTGATTAAGGGCCGCCACAACCAGTTTGGATATACTCTAAATACTGAAGAAGTAAAAGAGATATTAGGCGATGATGGAGGCATGGTCACGCTGGTAAACAGTTTTAACGAGAAACGGGGGTAGTATTAAGGCTTATAGCGCTATAAGGTGCCTACTTCAGTAGGTAGTACAACGCGTCCTCTGTTAGCTTGATTAGATTTTCCACTTCTTGTGCATCCGAATGGGTTGCCGCAGAAAGTAGTGAACGCTGCGGCACCAAGCCTTTACTCTGTGTAGTCATTTTGCGACCTTCACATACCTGTAAAACGTACTCCTGGATATGTTGAGCGTAGACAGTATTTCCTGCACTGGCATGTTGGCATCGTTGTAGAGCTTTCTAGCCCGCTCTATTTTCTTCGGGTCGCTGTCTGCCAGCTTCGGTCGGCCGCCAAGCCTGCCACGGGCTCGGGCTGCCTGCAGGCCTGCGTGGGTACGTTCCTTGATGACTTCACGCTCGAACTCGGCGAGTGCCCCGAATATATGGAAGACTAACTTACCGCCTGAGGTATTGGTATTGATACTCTCCTGCAGTGACATAAATCCAACCCGTCTTGTATTGAGGTCGTTTATAAGCTCAATGAGCTGCTTTAATGTACGGCCAAGGCGGTCAAGCCGCCAGACGACCAGGGTGTCGTTAGCACGAAGATCGTTGAGGGCATGCTGCAGGCCTGCACGGTCTGTTTTAGCACCACTGGCCATGTCTTTGTATATCTTTTCGCAGCCTATACGCTGCAGGGCATCAAGCTGCAAGTCTAATGTTTGATCTTGAGTTGATACGCGGGCGTAGCCAATGAGCATGGGTTACCTATCCAACTTATACCTGAGAAAAGAGGCGGCAAGATCCTTTTCGGCGTATACGCCATATTGCTCTGAAATGTGAGCAAGGATGGGAATTACGTTCGCCCTAAACTTGTCGAGGCCGAATAGCAATGCCCTGTCCCGACCGAATGACGCGGCATGGGGTAAATACGACATATCCATGAGCTCACGGCAGGCAGAACGTATTGCTGTAAGGTCTCGCTCAAGATCGCTGCCTGGCTGGGTCTGTTTCATAAGTTTCGTTAGGTACTTGCGTATTTCCTCTATGGACATGGTGACGTGGTGGGGTACTTCTGAGCTGTGGGAGTTAAATAAAACACGTCGGTCGTCCATAAAGATCATGAGGTCACGGGCGATCTGTGCATCTGTTTTCTGCACTGGTGCCGCATTAATAATGACATCATGACCGGCTTTTACATTCTTACCGGCAATAACAGCCGGAGCATTTGCCTGTATATTGCGCTTATTAACGAATTTGGCCGTGTTCATATCACGCCCTGCGTTTTTGTCACCTGACATATTGAACTTCTCAATAATATTCTTAAAAATCATAGTCGGGCTAGAACAACGCCAGCTGCCCTTCCTGTTTCATGATCTTACGCTGGTAGTGCAGACCTACGACGGTCTTCCACATAACACGGGTGAGCATTGCAATCTGCTCAATCTCAGCGGTTTTTGGCTGTCGGCCGAGCTCGCTTTGCAAGGCTACCGCGACCTTAGCGTTCAGTAGATTCTTTTTCTGGGCATCGGTGACTTTCATAATTTTATTGTATCAAAACTCAACTATAGATGCAAGTTTTGATACAATATACATGCAGCTCCATGAATCTTTTTATGGTTATTATCTGAAAGGCCTATATAATCTCAGAGAATATATCTTAGTAGGGCTACCCATGTACGAATCTTCTCCCACCAGTCCTGAATCCCACTCCTCCCAACCGCTTCTCATTGAACAAAGCCTGGGCGGTCTTCCTATCTACCAAGAACGTTTACCAAGCACGGGCATTGAGCTTGTGTATATTCAAAAGCCAGGCCCGTTCGTAGCTACTGCAGCCTTTAACGGCGGCTCACGCTTTGACACGGTACCTGGTATCGCACACGCTCTGGAACATACCATATCGACAGGGACTGAGAAGTTTGAACGAAAATCAGAAATAGGCAGTTATTTAGACCCCTATGGAGGCAGGTACTACGCAAGTACCGGGCCTCAGTTCATGACCTTTACCGTCGACGTCGGCAGAGGTGCGTATGCCGATCAGGCTATCACTGCCCTCACTGATGTAATCGCCAGACCCCAATTTGACAGACAGAAGATGGTAACCGAGCTGGGCACGGTTATGAACGAGGTAGTCCGTAAAGCTACCAACCCGGAAGCGATGGTGTTCGAGGTATGGCGGCGACTCTTTTTTCAGGGTACCGACCTCGGGCATCATAATATCGGGACGCCTAATGATATAGCCATTTTGCAGGCACATCCTGAGCTTATTGTCGATTACTGGACTAATTTGATGGCACCAGGACGGCTCGCATTCGTCGCTTGCGGTGACGTGCCCTTCCGTGACATTATGGCAAAATTTGATGAACAGATCCCTGGATATCCAGGGCCGCCAGCACCGTTTGCCAACCTAGGCGAACTGCCGGTTATTCGTAACACCGCTATTGATGTGTATACCGAAGGCGCTGTAGGCAAGACTGTACACGCCATGTTTGGGTTCCGCGTGCCTGGCGTGGAAACAGCGGATGCTGCCGTACTGACCGTCATAGAATCAGTTATGGGATCTGGTGCAAACTCAAGATTTCTAAAAGCACTCCGTGAGGAAAAAGGCCTTGTCGACTCAATACAGTCAGCAGCTTACCTATACACCGGTGCAGGTACCTTTACGGCGCGTACAAACGCACCACGAGAGAAATTGCAGCAAGTCATTGATGAACTTTGCGAGCAGATAGCACTACTTAGAGACAGAGGTGTGTCCATAGACGAACTGCAATTTCATAAAGATCGACTAGTCAATAGCCTAGCCCTTAGCGCAGAAAGAGCCGCCTCGCTAACAAGCGCCTATGGCGGAGCCATGCTCGGTACCAATAGCTTAAGCACTGACGAATCGGTGCGAAGAATCTCCACCGTATCATCAGAGGATATACAGCGCGTGGCTCAAACGTACTTTACGGATGACCGATGGTATCTGGCTCTTGCTGGAGATATAGACCCAGGTATGCTTTCCGTCCACATCCCGAGCCATGTTCAGACAGCGGATAGCAAAAACAAGCCCGAACCGACTGCTTCTCGTGCTTTACCGCACGGGGTACCCGAAGTAACGCCGACTGTCGAGAAACAAACACCCGTCTTTGAATCACTTGAAGCACAGAGCGCAGCACGTACCGAAGCACGATTGCCCGGAGGCACCCGCCTGATTATGTATGAACGGAGCGGGCCTTTTAGTATTACGACCCTTGCGCACGCTGGCTTACGGTATGAGCCTGAACAGCGCCACGGCGTAGCCGGCATGTTTGGCCGCATGCTGCCGGCCGCCACTGAGCATTTTGCTGCTAGGTCAGAACTTGCTGCTTATCTGGAGCGCTACGGCGGTAGGTATGGCGTGAGCAGTAATACTGAACGGCTAACCGTAAATGTGATTGTTGGCAATATGGCGAACGCTCCCCGTGCAATCACCGTACTAACTGAACTAATGACGGGCGCCACCTTTGACGAAAAAGTTCTGGAGACTGAACGGCTTGCACGATTGAATACTCTCGAGCAGAGAAAATCTGACCCCGAACAGCGTGTACGTGATGCATGGCATAACCTCTTTTTCCAAGACACACCGCTAGCAATACCTGAGGGAGCGCTCGAAGCGACGACCCGCAGCATTACCTCCGACGATCTGCGTACTTACCAAAAGCAAGTTATTACACCTTACAACACATTAATTGTAGCTACCGGAAATGGTACGGCTGATGAGGTAGCCAAATTATTTGAAACCCATCGTGACCGCCTGCTTGCGTTGCCCCGAACCCAACCATTGTTGCCCAATTACGATGTGGTCTCTCCGTCCAATGCTCGCCTCATAGTTGATAGCCAGCCGAATGTGAATCAGACCAACATTAAGCTAGGCTTTCGAACGTGCGGCCGCGACGATCCTGATGCGCCAGCGTTGGCGCTTATCAGCACCATGCTGACAGGTAGCCGTTCGGCACGATTGATAACTGGTCTAAAGGAACATCCGAGCTTAGCGGGGCTTACATATCTTGTGCATACAGATTTAGCTTATTTGGAGGAGACCGGCTACTTTACTGTTGAGACACACACCCAAACAGAAACCTTGCGTGATGTGCTCGACATTATTACGAACGAATTCCAGCGGCTGGCGCTCGGAGATATTACTGCCGAAGAGGTCGAGAAAATGAAGCAGTACCGCCTTAACCAATTACCTATGAGACTTGAAACCGCTGGTGATTGGCTGGCTTTCCATGCAGGTAGAGAATTTGATAGAAGAGGCGGTCTAACTGAGCATATCAATGAGATTAGGGGCGTTACTAAAGAGGATATTATAAGAGTCGCTCAAAAGTACTTCCGTCCCGAAGCCCTGTTGGTTGCCCTGAGTGGCAACATTCCTAGTGGTGACGAAATATACAGCCTCTTAGGGGGTGCTTAAAAGTAAAGACAGTAGCCTGATATTAGAAAGAGTTCCAAAACTTATAAGTCTATGAGGTTATCGTACTTTGTTTTTGATACGAGTTTCTATACATATCCACAATCTATCGGCGTGCTGAATATAGAGCTAGCCACAGCTTGTCCCAAAAACCAACGTTTTTGACACCAGTACCGTTCCCCTGCACCTTGCATCGCAGCACACTTTCTTCTATTCTTTTGAGGTCATTAAAGTGAGGAATAGCATGGCCGAAGTACAGCCTAACCATAACAGCTTAAGCCCAGAGGATAGTCAGGCTATTGCCGACTTGGTTAATGAGAGAAATACAAACCACGAGCTTTACCAAGACCCTGTAACTGATGAGTTGCTTAGTGTCAATGACCTCATGGATACAATCCACCAGCTGACCCACGATCCCAACTCGGCCTTCAATCAGCGGCAAGGCAGTTAGATGTCTAGAGAAGTTGGAAGTTCACCGGATTATGAAGACGAGGTTAGAAACATTCTTAGCAACCTTGAAGAAGAAGCACAGGCGCTCGGAGAGTTGGCACTTACCGCAGCAGATGATTCGCCGCTCCTTACCGCTACTCACGAGGGCATCACTGAATGTATGCAAGGCATGGAGGATACACTTAGTGAGTTCAACGAACCAACGCGAGGCCGTTTGTTCGGCGAAGCTTTGGGCTAAAACCCTTATGTCTCACTAAACCACCGTTTTATGAGACACAAAACATAAACCAGCCAGTATGCTAACCTAGGTAATATGAACGACCATCCAACACTGAAAGAAAAGCCGCTACTCGCTGACATCCAAAAATACATACACAAAACGAATAAATACCGAAAGCACAGGACAGATGTGCTCTACTGTATGCTCATGCTCTGCGAGGAAACAGGTGAGCTTGCAAAGGCAGTGCGCAAACACATAGGCGGCAAACTTGATGTAGCCAAACCAGCAACCGGAGGTGCCGCCGAAGAAGCGGCAGACGTATTATGGCTACTCATCGCTGTCTGCAATGAGCTCGGCATTGACCTTGAGCAAGCCCTTCGCGCAAAGGAAGAGAAAAACAAGGTTCGGATTTGGAAGTGATCACACCAGCTACCGTCTGACGCTTCCTTATTGGCCACCGTATAACCATGCCTGAACGCTTCTTCTCGCCAAACGATTTGCCAGTTATTCAAACAAACGAATCTGGTCTATACGCCATAGCCAGCCGCCAGCCAGGCGACCTACTGTACGTCGGTCAGACAGCCGACGAAACCCCTTTATGGTGGAAACCCGTACCAGAAAAAGATATAGAGCAAGCACTTGCCTTACAGGCATCCTCTACTGTTCACAGCCTTGCTATGCTCGCCACTTACAAAACGCTTGAGGACGGACTACCGATTACTTTCTCCCAATATCTAACTGATTTACGAACAAAAAATAAAGGCCTAGCTACGCCCTGTCTCATCTCTGCAGACCCACCGCGCACACCTACAAATTATGTACGAATACCACACTTAGTGGCGTACGAACCCAATCATGGCACGATATTAGACACGATCATGTGGGAACTGCTAGCTAAAAAAGAAGCCGTACAATGGCTTGGCTCTCCCCTGCCCGACCAGCAATCCATTGAAGCGCATTTGCCCGACTTACTTCAGCTTCGCTCCTTCGTACGCACAGACCGACTGCCTACGACGGCTGTATACGGAGAACTCAAGCAGCTGCTTAGCAGGCGATACCTATCGATGCTTTTCGTATACCAACACCACCAGTTGTTCCAATGCCTCTTTGACGATAAATCGGTTGCACCGCAACCAGATAGTCCCCTACAATAATCAGTACTATGGGAATATACATTGCAGAAACGATGCCACCGCAAGAAGTTGGCGCTCTCGTCGCAGACCAATTTGCAAATGGTGCAGACTATGTACACTTACAGGGAATGTCATTTCACCGTATGGAGGAGACAGAACGGGCAGCATATATCCGCACTGTGTCTTCAGCGGTAGGCGAACTAACTCTGACCAATGCAGATATCACGAGTGATGTCTGGAAGCTGGATAAAACGACAAGCCCTAGTAGCGCCCGTATACCCTACCACACTGACGACCCATACTACCAACAACCGGAGAAAATCGTTGGCTTCTGGAACGTAAAGAGCTCAGCCGATGGAGGCGAAAACGTATTATTGCCAACGGCGCGTATCCTAGACTGGGCAAGCACTTCGACCGAAGCGAGCGAGTTAGCAGATCAACTTGCACAACCTGTAGAGTTTGCGTACCAGAACCACACTGGCACCGGCCCGATGCTCAATCCGGAAACAGGCATGGCTCGCTTCGACAGACGCTATGTAGTCGGTGAAGGTGCTGGAAAAGTAGCAACACGATTTACTGAACTACTTGAGAGTAATACACTACTTGGCGAGCCAGTAAAACTGGCGGAGGGCGAAGTACTGTTTTTCGACAATCACAAGCTCTTACACGCCCGCGAGCAATACACCGATACCAACCGCGTTAGTTACCGTGTCCGGCTCAATCCCTCTTCTCCAGCATAGTCTCCCACTGTACCCAGTAGGTACCATCATCGCGGGGTATGAACTCTTCACGTAGTGGCAAGATGACCTTGTACTGCCGCTCGGTCAGCGCGTGGATTTCCTCGGCGCTATAGAAGTGGATCTCAA
>DASTXH010000001.1:0-3616 GCA_035758575.1 Saccharimonadales bacterium (SeqCode) | reverse complement strand
TTTTTTGTATACTCAGGGTTTTTACTTTACGACATAGGCCGATGAGGGCACTTGTATATCGACCGGGCCGGGACTGTTAGCGGACATGGGCATGAAGGTAGCGGCGCTTTGCTTGACGCCGGGTTGGGTGAGCGGTGTATGTATTGTTACGTACGTACATCCGAGCACAACCGCAAGGATAACGAGAACAACAACTGTTGTATGCGGTCTTTTCATCATGCCTCCTTGTTAAGTGTCCGCTGTGCCTGTAGCACACCGTTAATTGTACTTTAGCATAAAACGCCCATATACAAAGTGATTCTGATCACTGTAGCGAGGCGGCAGCTGTGCTTGCGTGTAGGTATAATGCTGTATATGAAACCAGAACTTTGGAGCGACAGATTGGCGGCGTGGCTAGCGGGCGATCACCCCAAAACTATAGCCGGTTTGCGTGAGAATTTTGGGCGCGAAGCGTTGATGCTAGGTATCCTTATGGCCATTCCGGCGTTGCCCTTACCTACTGGGGGTATAACGCATCTGTTTGAAATTATTGCCTTCGTATTGTGCCTAGAATTCGTAGCGGGCGAGCGGCTTTGGCTGCCGAAGCGGTGGCTGCACCGGCCATTACCACGTGGGGTGCGCCGGCAGGTATTGCCGCGGTTGATTGCCGGGGTACGGTGGTACGAGCGCTATATGCGCCCGTGGGGCGGATGGGCAGTCCGTGCGCGGTCTGGGCGGGTACTATGGGGCGCCGCTCTTTGCGTGTGTATTATAGCGGCATTTGTGGCGCCGCCATTCTCGGGGCTGGACACGCTGCCGGCGCTCGGCGCTGTTATTCTTTGCCTGGCGTTGCTGGTGCAAGATGTGCGCCTGGCGCTTACGGGATGTGTGGTGGGCGCTGCCGGCATTAGTCTGATAGTGTTTCTCGGTGCGTTCGCCTGGGCGGCACTGCGTAGTTTTATATAACGGGTAATGATTCTTACTGCGCAGCACTGCCCGTGCGTATTACAGTATGTTTGGGCTAAAAGGAGGATATTTATGCCACCGGACGAACCAAATCCAGAAGAGCAACAAGAGGAGCTACCCCAGGATTACCAGACTCCTTTTAGCCCTCCTTCTGACGTGGACGATACGAGCAAGGGCGACCAGACGACATATCCTTCCGATCCGGCCACTGATACGGGCATTCAGCCGGAGGAGCTTTATGACGAAGGTCCATACGGCGCGGGTGAACTGCCCGAACCCGATATGGCAAATGACGTAACCGGCTACCATCCCGAGCGCAAGAAAAACCATCCGCCCATCCTGTAGCTATGGCTCGCAGTAATTGGTCGCAGCAAGTGACGCGGTCGAGCAATGCGCTTGATCTTGAGCCGGGTGTGTTTACCTGGAACGATCCCCAGGCCATTGCGCGGTCGCTGCTGTATTCGGCCCAGCAAAGTACTCGGCGCAAAAGCGCATCACCCTACCAATCCGCCATGTCGATGTTGGCATTTTATATAAATCGCGCTGGCAAAGGCCTAGCTGCCCCGCGGCGTAAACGCCTGGAGCGGGCAAAAGACGAGCTGCGGAAGCTGGCCGGCCGCTAGCTACAGTTTCTTGTAGGCAAACGCGACGCGCTGTGCGACCGTCACGGCAGAGAGCGCAATCAACACGAAAAAGGTAAGTGTCAGTATACTCTGCCCATCGGCGCGTACGCCTGGCCATAGCGCATACGCGAGCAGCCCGACAAACAGGACAACCAGCCGCTCGGTGCGTTCTATGATACCAACACTCGCCACCAGATTACCCTTGGCGGCTAATTCCGTGCGCGAACGGATGTAACTTATCAGGTATGTCAGCAGTACCAGTACCAGCACTACACTCCATGGCACTAGGTCAGCAAAGCCGAATGCAACCAATATGGTGAAGTCGGCAAACCGATCCACCGTGGAATCCAGGAATCCGCCAAAGGCAGTTACCTTGTGCTGGGCCCGCGCTACGATGCCGTCCAGCATGTCTACCGCGTTGAGCACGAATACGACGAGCGCCAGCCAGTACTGTTTATGCACGATGAGTATAAAAAAGATTATAGGAAACAGCAGCCCAAACAGGGTAATAATATTTGGCGGCACATTGCGCAGCGGCCGCGCTATAGGCTGTAAGGCCTTTTCAGAGATAGGCTTAAGAACGCTTAACATGCTACAAATAAGTATATCGCATAACTTAGTGACGGCGCTATGCCTGCGTGCTTCCAAAAACAGTAGTATTATGCTATACTTACATCTAGTAAGTAAGCTGTTATGCGCTACTTAAAGGAGCGCTTTTTTATTATTATGAACCAAGACCCAAGCAAAATCCGCAATATCGCCATTATCGCCCATGTTGATCACGGCAAGACCACCCTTGTTGATGGTCTACTAAAGCAGTCCAAGACCTTCCGTGATAACCAAGCAGAGATGAGCCAGACGCTCATCATGGACAGCGGCGACCAGGAACGCGAACGCGGCATTACTATTACGGCGAAGGTGACGGCCGTGCAGCACGGTGAATATCGTATAAATATCATCGATACGCCAGGGCACGCCGATTTCAGTGGTGAAGTAGAACGCACCATCAATATGGCCGACGGTTGCTTGCTGATTGTTGACGCCCAAGAAGGTCCCATGCCGCAGACTAAGTTTGTGCTGGGCAAAGCGCTGGCGGCGGGCTTGAAGCCAATTGTAGTTATCAACAAGATAGACAAGCCGGGCGCTCGTATCCAAGAAGTGGAAGACGAGGTAGCCGATCTATTCTTGGAGCTTGCTGTGCACGATTCGCAGCTACATTATCCGGTGTACTATGCAGTCGGCCGCAACGGCAAGGCCTGGAAGACGTTACCCGACAACAGCGAAGCCGCAGGCGATCTGGAAGTAATATTCGATGCGATCATCGCCGATATTCCTGCGCCGGAAGTACAGCTAGACGCACCGTTCCAAATGCTGGTAACGGCTCTTGCCTGGGACAGCTACAAGGGTAAATACACCATTGGGCGCATTGCCGCGGGCAAAGTTCGCGCCGGCGATCAGGTTGTTTTATGCAAAAAAGACGGTTCGCAGATAAAAGCCCGCGTAGAGACGGTATTCATGAGCTATGGCGTCACGCGCTTTGAGGTGCCTGGTGGCATCGCTGGCGACATCGTGCAGTTGACGGGCGTTGCCGATGCGCACATCGGTGAAACTATCGCTGATGCCGTAAATCCAGTAGCCTTACCGGTCCTTGAGGTAGAAGCACCAACACTCAAGATTTATCTGGGGCCAAACACCAGCCCATTCAAGGGTACGGAAGGCAAATTCACTACTTCCCGCCAGATCGGTGAACGTTTGCAACAGGAGTTGGAAACTAATGTGGGTCTGCGGGTAGAGGAAAGCGGCATCGGTTTTTTGGTGAGCGGGCGCGGTGAATTACACCTGAGCGTGCTGATTGAAAGCATGCGCCGTGAAGGCTACGAGTTTGAAGTAGGCCGTCCGCAGGTAGTGACGCATGAAGAAAACGGCCAGACTGTCGAGCCTATCGAAGAGCTGATCATCGAAGTTCCTGCCGAGCATGTGGGCACGGTCCAGATGGAGCTTGGCCAGCGCCGCGCCATCTTAAAAGAACAGTTCAGCTCGGCATCTAA
>DASTXH010000027.1:0-2775 GCA_035758575.1 Saccharimonadales bacterium (SeqCode) | reverse complement strand
GCAAAGCTAACCGCCAACGACGCCATGAAAAATGCCATCGTGGTGGTGTCTACCATCTTTGAATCATTGGTTATGAGTTATCTTGCGCCGTACGTGGGGTGTGCACTAGCCGAATATTTGTGGCAAAAATGTGACCAGGATGTGATGATTATGTACGACGACCTCACCAGCCACGCCCATGCTTACCGCGAAATTGCATTATTGTCGGGCTCCAGCCCGGGACGTGATTCATATCCAGGCGATATGTTCTATGCCCACTCGTCGCTGCTGGAGCGAGCCGGCAAGCTTGCCCAGAACCACAAGACGTTGACCGCGCTGCCTATCGTGCTGGCGTCTGACGGCGATATTACCGCCTATCTGCCCACAAATATCATGTCCATCACCGACGGGCAATGGATTTTGGACATGAAAGTATTCCGCGATACCATGCGCCCAGCAGTCAGCACTGGCCTGAGCGTCACCCGTGTGGGCGGCCTGGGCCAAAACACCCGCCAGAAGCAGCTGGCAGCGCAAGCCGTCACGGCATTGAACGCCTACGCCCAGGCGCAAGAGTTCGCTCATTTCGGTTCGGAGCTGGCCATAGAGGCGCAGCACGACCTTGTGCGCGGCAAACGATTATATGAATTGTTTAATCAGGCGCCCGATGAAGTGTATCCCATCAATAGCCAGCTATTGATGCTGGGGGCCGTGCTGCATGCAACTGAAGACCAGGTGTTGGATGTGCGTTCGCTAAAGCTGAATGTGCGCGCAATTGCGGATAAAATAACCGATGAAAAAGACGATAAAGAGTTCGAGCGCTTGCGCGACGAGCTGCTGTCCATGAGTGTGCAGGAGATGAAGAAATGAGACGCCTGCTCGACCTTGCCCAGCAAAAGACCGACTTGTCTACTATCGTGATGCTGACCAGCGTATTCGAGGGATTGGCCAGTATGCGCCTGAGTCAGATCAAGAACCAAGTGCAGCAGTCGCAACGCTTTTTCGAGGAGCTGTGGCGCATCTATAGCCAGATTCGTGTAGACCGCCTGTTTCGGTTTGGCCGCACGGGCGCCGAGCATGTCATCGATAAAGAATTGTTTATTGCCATCACTGCCGAAGGTAGCTTTAGTGGTGACATCGACCAAAAGCTTATCCAGTGGATGCTTGAGGAGTACGACCCCGCCAAGCACGACATTATTATCATTGGCCACCACGGTGCGTTACAGCTGATTGCGGCCGGCGTGAAGTTTGAGAAATATTTCAAGCTGCCGGCACGCGACGAAAACATCAATGTAGCGCCGCTTATCAAGTATGTGCACGCCTATCGCAACACTACCGTGTATTACCAGACGTATGTGTCGCTGATGGTGCAAGACATCAAGAAGATTGAACTACGCAAGGCCGTGCAAGAGGCTGGTGGCAAGCTGAAGGACGACGAGAATATCATCAACGAGCACACCTACATTTTTGAGCCCAGCACCTTTGCGGTGGTGGCGCACCTGGAGCGATCCATGTTGGAAATCGCCCTCAGCCAGACTATATTAGAGTCCAAGCTGGCGCAATATGCCTCGCGCTTTCGCTCTATGAGTGTCGCCAAGGATAAGGCTATAGATTCGGAGTCGGGTGTGCGGCTGGCATACAACCGCGCGCGCCGGGCGGTAGCCGACGAACGCCTGAAAGAGACAATTAACGGGCTAAAACAGGGGATGATAACACGATGACAACCGGGCCACGAGGATACATCCAGGCGCTGCGCGACCTAGTAGTGCATGTGGTATTTGATGATGAACTGCCGCAGATCCACGAAGTGCTGGTTGCGGACAACGACAATCACACCATGCTTTTGGTCGAGAATTTGTATGGTGGCCGCTATGCGCGTTGCCTGAACTTACAAGCCGACCGCACGTTGCAGAAGGGTGCCGTGGTAGTGGGTACGGGCTCGAGCCTGGAAATACCTGTAGGCGAGGCCATGATTGGCCGTGTGGTGGACGCGCTAGGCCGGCCTATCGATGGCCAGGGCCCTATAGACGATGCGCTGCCACGCCGCAATATCTTTGAGCTGCCGGCACGTTCCAATACGTTTACCGCCGCCAAACCGGAGCTGCTTGAGACAGGCATAAAGGTTATCGATTTCTTTACGCCGTTTGTGAAGGGGCGCAAGATAGGCATCATCGGCGGCGCGGGCGTAGGCAAAACCGTACTCACGATGGAGCTTATTCATAACATCGCCAAATCTGGCGGTAGCTTAAGTTTCTTTGCAGGCATCGGTGAGCGTATCCGTGAGGGTCACGAACTGTACGAAACGCTGAAAGGGCGCGACCTGCTCAAGAATACCTGCATGTTCTTTGGCCAGATGGATCAGAATCCCGTGCAGCGTTCCCTGATCGGTACGTCTGCCGTGGCGTTGGCTGAATATTTCCGCGATGAGCATGGCAAAGATATTCTGTTTTTTGCCGACAACATGTATCGTTTCGTGCAGGCCAAGAACGAGGTGTCTACGCTGCTGGACCAAGTACCGTCCGAGGGTGGCTACGAGCCCACCATTTTCTCTGAAGTAAAAACTATGCAGGATCGCCTGAGTTCGTCCGACAAGGGTTCCATCACCGCCGTGCAGACCATCTACGTTCCGGCCGACGATCTTAGCGACCCGGCCGTGCAGATGATCCAACACGAATTGGACAGCATTATTGTGCTATCACGCCAGGTGGCAGAGCAGGGTATTCGCCCGGCAGTAGACCTTATCCGTTCCAGCTCCAGCTTGCTCAGCCCCGATATCGTGGGTGAGCGCCATTATATGCT
>DASTXH010000008.1:0-1197 GCA_035758575.1 Saccharimonadales bacterium (SeqCode) | reverse complement strand
CATATTTGAAGGAGTGCTTGGCTTTCTTGGACGAGCGATTTCTGCGGGGAGTGTGGCGGCGAGCGCGTTTGGAGTGTCTCTGTTCCCTGTACCTGGACGTTCGATCGTCCAAGTTAACCTGCTATCCGTGCGCGGAGGCTGTCCGGCACATTATGCTGTATGCAATAGGTCGAGCGAAAGAGGGAAGGAGTGAAGTGGCACCATCTACAGAGCGGTCATTTTTCGACCAAGGGCGAGCCCGTGCACAGCAACACTCCAAAATGATTTCCCGCAGGGGTTAAAAAGTAATGTTAGTTCATCCGAGCATGACCGTTGGCACGACAAGCTTGAGTTTCTCGGGCGTAGTCTGAGCGGTAGCCAGCCTCCACAGATCCACGGCGAGCCGTCGGGCCGCCGCGACCGCGCATTTTCTTCGAGCTGCGCCGCGAGCAATGCCGGCGACCAGCGCCCGCACCGGCGGGTAGTCGGGTTGCCATCGAGCCAGTCGCCAGACCAGTTCGATCAGCAAAGCTCGAACACGCGGATTGCCGTAACGGTTGATCGAGCCATCGCGTTTGCGTCCACCACTTTGATGAACCCCAGGACACAAACCAGAGAAGCTCGAGACCTGCCGCCGATTCTTGAACCGAGTCCAATTGCAGACCTCGCGCGAGAGCAGCACCCACGTCAGGGCACCGATCGCCTTGGGTAAGGCCTTCGGCGCTTCCGCTTCCAACTTCGTGCGCAACGCTTTTTCCTCCTCATCAAGTTGCTGGATCGTCGCACGGATAATCCTCAACTGCTCGATTAACCAAGCCGGCAAGAGGCTTTCCAACTCCGCCCAGCGCAATTTGCTCCACCACTTGCCCGTCACGTGATGGTCGTAGAAGAGCATCGCGCTGCGACCCCGCGCCTCCCACTGATGGCGACTGCGCTTAAGCTGCTCCCGCAGCCGGCACACACTGCGTTGCTGTTGCTCTTCCATGCTGGGCACGCGCACGGGCGTCATCGCCTTGGTGTTGCCCCTCACATATCGGTCAAGCTTGTCGCACAACGCCGCCGCATCGAGTTTGTCCGTCTTTTGTTTGCGCCGGTCTCCGAGTACTTCCGCCACGATAACGTACGCCTGCGCCCCAGCCGCTTGGAGTTGGAAGTACAACCCATAGCCGCATGGACCCGTCTCGTAGCACACATGCACCTTCCTCCCTCCTTTGATCA
>DASTXH010000047.1:0-28788 GCA_035758575.1 Saccharimonadales bacterium (SeqCode) | reverse complement strand
TCGATAAGCAATAATAGAAGTGGCGCCAGCACGGCGCGGCTGCCCAAAAAGCTCTGCAGCGTATCCACATATTGATCAATCCAGTAAAACAGCGGCATCATTACCATTCAGTGTACACCTTGCCTTAGGCGGTGCGCGTGTCGCGCGTTACATACAACTGCTCGGATTTTTGATCGGCTGGCGTCCGCGGAGCCTGCATACTACGCGGCCACAACCGCTTTGCGGCCACCATGGTTATTTCAAGACTATACAGCATTATCTGCGCCTGCAAATATAGCCAGAAAAGCAACCCCAGTACGACAGCAAAGGCGCCATACAGGCTGTTAAGCCGGTGCAACTGATGAGCCAAGATATAACCACCGAACATCTGCAATAGCTCCGTTCCAACTGCAACATACAACGCAGACTGCATAACGCAGCGGCGGGATTGCGGCACCGACAAGTCAATTCGCATAATGACATATGCCGTGCCGAATATCCCCAAAAACGCGACCGACACCGACAACCCCCTAAATATGATCTCATGACCGCCGGCGAGTACTGCGCCTGTGGCCGCGGCCGACAAAACCAGCCCGGCACCGCCCAGCGCCATAACCATAAGGCTCTTGCCAATATTCAACGGGAAGCCCGCACGACGGACGTAAGGCACACCCCAGACATGGTCAAGCGTAAAACGGAAGGCATCAGCCACACCGCGGGCGCCAAAAAACGTCAGTACTATACCAGCTGCCAGCGCCAGCCCATTGCCGCCCAATCTATGCACATGAGAGACGACGTCATGCCCTACAAACGGTATGTAGTTCGTTGCGTCGGTTAAGATTTTGTCGCCGACAGGCACGCCGCGCGCAGCCAGCAGCGACACGACACTTGCCAGCACCAGCAGCAATGGGAACAACGATAGAAAGCCGTAGTATGTGAGTAATGCAGCCTTGTAGCCCGCTTCGTCGTCGCTGTATTTTTTGATAACAGCATATAAAAATGCCGCTGCGGCATGCCGACGTTGCCACCGATCGACGGCACATACTATAGAATTTATGCGGTCAGCCATACTCATATAAGCCATTATAACGTCTACATGTTGATTCAACTGTCGCTGAGTCAAAATACTTACTGCCCCTCAAAAATATTTTTGCCAATATAGCAATGTACACGTAAGCAAGGAGCCGGAGATGGAATACTACGACGAGCACGCGCTTATGGACGATTTCGACAAATGGAAGGTCGCAGAGAAGCGCGAGCGCTTTTTGCACCGCATGGAACACAAGCTGAATGCCAAAGAACATCGTCTGGCGTGGTAGGCTAGCGCGTCAAAGCATCAAAACCGAGACCATGTGAGTCTCGGTTTTGGATTAGAAGTGGATGCGGCGCAGAAATTGATCAGTCAGATCGTTTCGTGGAGGCGTCATGGGAAGATAAGCACTTAACAATTCTGCAATTTTTTCTTGATCTTTGGGATGGCAGTACACAACCGTATAGGTAGCGAAACGCTTCATTGGCGTCAATTCTATGGCCAGGAGTGGCCCTTCCGGTGTTACTGAAAAAGAGCGAAAATCGCCCAAATCGTACGACCGGCTGCCGATAGTAAGGTAAGAGCCTGCAAGGCCATAGGAAGTTTCCTTGGGCCGGCGGGCTGCATATACGCCAAATATTGCCGTGCCAAACACTACCATCACCGTCAAGAAGATATCCCTGGTGATAAACCATACGGCCACACCCAGGCATAGCGCAACAGCAGCCAAACCAAAAAACCATCCCATGTTTTTTTTATGTTCAATGTACTCCGTTGCCGTCCACGCAAGCGATTCTCCTACGGGTTGCGGCATCGCTTGCTGTTGAGGTGGCGCGGACACAGCAATGGCCTCGTTTGGCTTCGAGCTCCCCGAAGCAACAGGCGTTGCACCGGGTGTAATCTGCTGACCAGCAAAAGGCACGGCCACCCCATCAGGCTGAAAAAGATTCGGTTCCCCCACGCCACCCGGCCGCACTACATGCTCGTCCATTGCAGCTTATTGTATACGTCTTAGCTAGCGGGTTGCAACTGATTTTGGGCGCGGCAAGGGGCGGAGAGGGAGGGATTAGACCTTCGCCTGCTACCTCCTGGTCGCTTGCGGCTCCCGCGGGGGCTTCGGGTGCAAGAACTGCCAGCGGCCGTTCGCAGGGGAATGTTCCGAGGCAAGCTGTGCTTGCCATCCGTGAACTTCCGGAGCCGCGGAACGTGGCTGAGCCCACTGGGCTCACCGTTCGAATCTGCATATGCACCATATAAAAACACCTGCGTTACTGCAGGTGTTTTTATATGGCGGAGAGGGAGGGATTCGAACCCTCGCGGGGAATTGCTTCCCCCTAACGATTTAGCAAACCGTCCCCTTCAGCCTCTTGGGTACCTCTCCGTACAACAGCACAATGTGCTTGGCTATCTCGTTCGAATACTGGGCTACTTCATTGCTAAAGTAGACAATTCGTCGAAGTTATTCTAGCGCAAAATGAAGTTTTGCGCCACACCATAATAGATGGCTGGCTATCACTGTAGTAGTGCGACCTTTTATATGGCGGAGAGGGTGGGATTCGAACCCACGGTACCGTTTCCGGCACGACGGTTTTCAAGACCGTTACCATCAACCGCTCGGTCACCTCTCCAAAATCTGCAACGTACAGTATAACAGGGGCGATTATAGCAAAATATATACGCTAAGCCAAATCATTGTACTGGTCCAATACATCGAGGACGGTTCTTACGAGGAAAGTTTGGCCGCATATTCGTCCGGTGTCAAGTAGCCGAGGGATTGGTGCGGCCGGTAGGTATGGTACTTGTTGAGCCATACATCAACCATCTCTTGTTGGTCGGCTACATCTATGGCAACCCCACCCCACTGGATGAACTCTTTCTCCAGGGTGCCAATAAACCGTTCGACATGGGGTTTGTCTTTGGGAGTTCTCGGTCTTGCGAAGTAGTGGGCGGTGGGCTGGGATTGGAGCAATTCCGCAAACGCCCCCAGGTTCTCGCTGCCGTTGTCGGTCAGGACTGCTTTCGGTATGCCAAGTTTGACGACGGCCTTCTCCCAGGCGATCCTGCCATGCTTGGCAGTAATACTGGAGCTGACGTGAATAGTAGCCTGTTTGCTGACCACATCGATGGCCACAAAGCCGTAGTGCTTTGAGCCGAGGTGGGGCAGATGCTTCACATCAACTTCAATGAGATCCCCTGGCTTGGTAGGCTTCATGCTGCTCGGTTTGCGTAGCCGCTGTATGCTGGTGCGACGGTACGGATGGCTCTTTGGACGCACCGGAGGCGTGAAGTACAGGTCATAGCGATGCATAATCCGGCCGATGGTGGAAGCACTCACGACGTAGCCGTAGTCACGCTTGAGGACTACGGCCAGCTTGTACTTGCTGAACTCAGGGTTGGCTCGCCGCAAATGCCTAACAGCATCGACGACTGGCAGCGGGGTGAGCGGTTGCCGTACTGTTTTCGGGCGTCTGGAACGATCTACGAGGCCACGAGGGCCAAGTTGGTCATGGCGCTGCTTCCACTTGAAGAAACAACTCTTGGCGAGGCCGAAACGCCGGCAAGTCAGAGCGGCATTAGAACCGTGACTGCGGTAGTAATCCATCCATGACAAACATATTTTCGCTGCTTTCGGTAGCGTCACTGTTTGCTTTATTTGCCTAAGCTTCGGAGAAGCAGCACTCCTGAGCCCTGCTGGCACACCAATGCCAACGTTGCCATACATCGCGAGACCTCCTAGAACGTTTACTTTATTCTAGAACAGTCCTCGATGTGTTTGAACCTGGACAATCATGCCTGCGCATACACCAGTCCCTCGACTCGATGCGCGCCTGCAAGCCGAAGTACAGATGCCGCAGCATCCAGCGTGCCGCCCGTAGTAACTACATCGTCTATAACCACTACGCGCCGGCCTCGTACACGCTGCGGCTCTGTCACAACAAATGCCGTGCGCAACTGAGTCAGACGTTCCTGACGCGTTGCCGTACGCTGTTGCAGTTGTCCCGTCCGGGTGAGTAGAGGTATTACCTCTAGCTCAAAAGCACGTGCATAGGCATGGGCGATCAGCGCTGCCTGGTCATAGCCCCGGCGCCGCACCCGGCCTGTCGCCGTGGGTATATAGGCTATAAGAGAACGGCGGTCTACCTGGCATCGTTCTTGCATAATCCGCGCTATCGCAGAGCCGCCAGCACGCGCGCGGCCAAACTTCAGCCGCCACAACACCTGTTTGGCCGTTTCCTCATACGCCACAGCAGCCCGGACCGCATAAAGCGCCGTATGGCGTCTGCACCCTGCACACGTCCGGCCATTATCCGCCAGCCGTTGGCATCGATAGCAGCGGGGTATGGCAGGCAATAAATACTTGTGACAATCATCACATATTATGTTGCCTTCACAGCCGCAGCCTACGCAGGTATGCGGCGCGATAACTGATAGAAGACCATCAAACATATGCGTTGTATTTATAGCGTTGTAAATAAGTATGCCTGCTGTTGCGGGGTGTTTCCACCTTAAGCTATACTGCTAGTAACACAAAAACGCAAGAATTATTGACCTGTTTTAATTTTGTGGAGGGTAACACCATGGCGCGACGTAATCAGCGCGACGACGATCTCTTGCTGGAAGAGGACGAACTGACGGCTGCGTTCCTGGGCGATGAAGACCTCGGCAACGCGGCTGGCGGTGGGGCGCAGGCGGCAACACCTACCGATGATGATTGGAATGATGATGCTGACGCTGCAGTACCTGGCCAACTGCCGGTAGACGTCTACGAAACCAAGGAACGGCTTGTCATTAAGGCACGTACAGCGGGGGTAAATAAAAGCGACCTGGATGTCAGCATTTCCGACAACCAGCTCACCATACGCGGCACGCTGTCTGCCGGCAATGAAGACGAGGTAGAGAATTACTTCCTGCAGGAATGTTACTGGGGCGAGTTCTCACGCACCATCATTCTGCCGCTTGCCGTAAAGGAAGACGACATCGAAGCTGTGCTCAAAGACGGCGTCCTCACGGTCAGTTTTGGCAAGGTTGAGCAAAACACCGTGAAGAAAATCCAAGTCCTATAAAGAACAGGGATACATCAACAAAAGTATGTGCCCATATGGGCACATACTTTTTGTCTAAGCGCTATCTGGAGTAGGCCTGCTGAATAAAAATCTCCCGAGGAACGGGAGATTTTGTTTGGCGCAAAAGATTCGATCAACCGCCGGTTACAACCGAGTTCGCCTGGTTCAGCACAAAGTGGACGATGAGCTGCGCAAGAGCCACTACAACCAGACCGATCAGAGCGTAAATAATCGTGGTTTTAGCACCACCAACCTTGCTGGATTCGCCGCCGGAAGTAATGTAACGCAGTCCGCCAACGATGATCATAACTACAGCTATGACGCCAACGACAATGGTAAAGATGTTAATAATGTTCGTCAGGAGTGTTTGAAAATTCGTATCTGAGGTGCTGCCACAATTCGAGTTACCACCGGTCGTATCAAGGCTCAAGTTAGTACCGGTGCACAGATTGTTGTAAATGCTGTTTGTCGCCGCTGAGGCCGTAGCAGGGAGGAGTACAAAAGTCGGCAGCAGGGCGACCGACATCGCTCCGAGAGTTAATAATATACTTTTCAGTTTTTGCATCATCAGCTACCTTTCTTTAATCTTCCTCTCTGTACACTTATACCATGCCGGCATGTGCAACATCAAGCATTATACCGCTTATGCATACCGCACGCCATGGCTTATACGTTTGCCTTGTTGACTACGTAGTGCACAATAGTTTGCGCCAATACAACCACGACTAAACCTATAATGGCATAAATAATACTCGACTTGGCGCTAGCCACTTTACTTGTGTCGCCGTTGGACGTGATAAACTTGGCGCCGGCAACAATAATCATAATCACTGCGATCACGCCAACGATTATAGTCAACACATTAATGATCGTCGTAATAAGGGTGTCTAGCTGGGACGTCGGGGTCGTTTGCCCAGTGCCGTTACAACTGGCGCCCGAAAGGCCAATACCGGCACATACATCGCTCTTAGCATCAGCGACCAAGACCGGATGCGGCAAAGCATACGCAGGCGCTGTCGTAAACACAGCGCCGACAAACACGACTAATACGGGCAAAAGCAGGGTAGCAATACGACTCATCACTCCTCCAACTACATTATCGTTATGCGTCATAGCTTACTGATCACAAATCCAATTATTACATCCGCAAGAGCAATAACGACCAAGCCAATGACAGCGCCGATAAGCGTCCCCTTGGCTGCCTGGACCTTACTGGCATCACCGCCCGAAGTTATGTACTTTGCGCCAGAAATAACTATAACGACTACGGCAACAACGCCTGCGACTGCCGCAACTATGTTCGCCACTGTGATGAGTAGTCCGTTTGGCCCGGTTAGGGGATTAGGGTTTTTTGCAGATTGGCTCGCACTATTGTCTTGGCACACCGCACTGCTGCTTCCCGCGGCTCCGCCCGTTGGACATGAGTTCCCGAAAACGTCAAAAGCGAACGCAGTAGCAGGCAAAAACATAAGGCCAATACATGTCACCAATGCAAGAAAAGTCACGGCAAGTCGTTTCATATTTTACTCACTACCACGCCTACGATAGTTTGCGCCATAATGGCAACGATAAGTCCTACGAGTGCATACATAATAGTACCTTTAGCCTTAGCGACTTTTTGGGGGTCACCCTGGGAGCTAACATAATGAAAACCACCAATAACCAGATATAGAAATGCAATTGCGCCAGCAACAGTGAAGATGATGCTTAGTATAGTGGGCACTATACCGCCATTAGCAATGCCTGATGGGTTCGGCAGGCTACGTAAATCAAGCCCACTCGTAGCGGTTGAACCCGTACCGCCGCTAAATTGCCCGGCCAAAAATGAAACAAACCGGATAGAGATCAGCGCGATAGCTAGGCCCGCCAGAGCGTTCAGGATAGTCGACTGGGACTTGGCGACTTCATCTGGCGACCCCTGGCTCATGGTGTACCGTATGCCGGCATATATTATATAAATAACCGACAGAAGACCGACGATTCTTAAGAGATCGTCCACCACCGCAAGCAATATGAGGACTATAAAGCTGCCACCACCAAGCACATGCTGAGAATCCGGCACCAGGTTTACTTGGCAAACACCGCCACTGTTCTGAAGGGGCAAGTAGTGATACCACGGCCATAATCCCAAGAAACTTTGATTTGCATCGCAGCTTGCCGCAAAATGTGTCGCTAGTGAATGGAAGAGAGGCATCATGGTTAGTTCAAAACTCCGCCCGGGATAATAAATTGCAGAAATACATATAGCATAAGGTACGCCGCCAAACCTATTAACGCATTAATAATGTGTTGCTTTCCGGCAGCGGCTTTTGATGGGTCACCGGCCGATGACGTATACATAAGCCCGCCTCGGATGATAGTTACGACAACCAGGATACCTACCAACGCAGACAGCAAAGAGACAGCGGGATTTATATACCGCTGAAATATACAATTCATTGCCTGAGTATTACTTATGTCGCCGCTGCAACTATCCGAGGTATTGCAGCTTACGGAACCGTTGGCTATCTGCACCTGGTTCACTGGACAGCACGTGCCATTACTGGCCGTCCACTGGCCCTTATCAGTACATGCATCAGCACTGGCATAAGAAGGAAATAGTGCCGCAACGGATGTCATTGCCATGACTAAAAAGGTTACCCGATATACCGCCGTCTTTAGCTTTATCCATTTCATTGTACGTAGAAATTATACGACGGCGCTATCGCCGTGTACAGGTACATGAAAATAATGGGATGACGCCACGCGCAAATGCTAGGCAATTCACAAACCATCCAGTATAGTAAATTACATAGTAGGCAGAAGTGGGATGAGTACAAAAAAACTTCGACGCAGCGTAAGCATTCATCTTGTAATAGGGGCTTTCCTGGCTACGCTTTTGGGCAGTTCTTTGCTTCAATTCATGCAGAGTTCGCCAGCCCTAGCCGCGAATCAGACAGCCACCTGGATCAGTAATGGCAACCCGGCTAAGATCCAGATGGTTGTCAACGGACGAACAGAAACCTTTGTGCAAAGCAGCATCAGGAAGGGTGGCAGTACCCAAATGATGACGCTGAACGCTTCTGGAGCCTGCGGCAACGCCCCGGCAGACATACTTGAAGTAGGATTGACGCTGACCGGCGGCAACACCAGCGACTGGGATTATCACACAGCTCAACACGGGCTGGCGTATATATTCTCTGCGAGCAACTGCAAGCAGTACGTCGGCGGCGGAACGCCGGTAGACCTCACCAATACCTTCAATAATCTTGGCGGATCCAGCAACAATTCATACCAAGGAGTATGGACTGACGGTCAGACAATTCAGGTGTTCAACGTCGCAATAGATGGCAACACCCATATGTACGGCGGCACCAGCGCCAATGTGAAGATAGACAGCACAGGCAACATAATGACCCTAACTGGCCCGACCATAGACACGGCAAATGAATGTTCGCCCGAAATTCTAACAGTAGGTGATGGCACAGCCAGTTTTATGAGCACTCAATCTGGCACGCTTGCAATCACCGTGTTTCAGGAGAACCCCGCCAGCCCAACTCACGGATCTTGCGTTACTAGCAAATACCCGGTTACGTTACAAAATTCGTATATCACCATCTCTTCAACAGCCCATTGGAGTCCCACAGCCACCGACCCGAATGCCGCCATCATCATTGACACTGTCGGTAGCGACGCGAACGGCTATATCTTCAACGGGAATACCTTTTTAGAGTCAGCAAACAAGCCGATACAGGGGACCGACATGACCCTGCTATTTCCGATATATTCCAGCCAGACGAACTTTACGCAGGTAACCTGCAAAACGGCTGGCGGTAACGTCGTAGACAATACGATGCACGCAAATCCATACGATACGACTACTTTCGTAACGGTTACCGCCTACAACCCCAAGTGTCAGTCCAAGACGTTCACTGTAGCACTCACCAATACGTACGGCGGGGGACCTAGCACCAACCCGACGCAGAATCCCACGGGCGATGGCTGCGTCGCACCTACATCAGACTTTTTGCGCTGGATGGAGTGCCCGCTTATAACTTCGCTGCAGGGCGTGGCAAGTGGTATTAGCGGCTTTATCGGCAGCCAGCTCACCGTACCGACCGGCCTTTACTTCAACGACAACACACAAAAAGTATTCAATATCTTTCGCAATATCGGCGTAGGCATGCTCGTCCTAGCTGGGCTTGTCATGGTAGTCAGCCAGGCGGCAGACCTGGAGATATTCGCCGCCCACACTGTGCGCAAAGCATTGCCACGCATCATTATTGCCGCCATACTCATATCGCTTTCCTGGCCGCTGCTGCAGTTTGTGATCAACTTCTTCAACGACCTGGGCACCTGGACAGGCAAGCTTATTCTATCTACGACCAGTTACGGTTCAGTGGGCGGACACCTTGATCCAGGCACCATTATCTCTAACGTCGCAGACCTCCTCATCACCGGACTGGTCGCCGCAGGCACCATAGTCCTGCTCGGGGCTGGCGGCATCATATCACTCCTAGTGTCGGTCATACTTGTTATTATTGTCGGCCTAGTCGTCCTTATGATCCGACAAATCATCATTCTGCTGTGTATACTTATCGCCCCCATAGCACTCGCCTCATTCGTACTTCCAGGCACCGAGAAGCTTGGCAAGTTCTGGCAGGAAACGCTTATCACAGCTCTTGTGATGTTCCCACTTATTGAAGGCTTTCTGGCTGGCGGCACAGCACTGTCGTATATCATCCTCACCGTGAAAAGCGGCGACTATGGCTATCATATCCTGGCAATCATCATCTTTATCGCGCCATATATCGCCATCCCGTTCGCATTCAAGCTGGCAGGAGGCCTGGTGGGCCGCGTAGTCGAGTTTGCGCAAGGCACGCATCGTCAAACCATCGAAAGCCGTTTGCAGGGCTATCGCCAGAATGTTATGGCCAAAAATACCAAGTCACTCCAGGCGGGCTCACGCTGGAACCCTAACAGCCGCTGGACAACAGCCCTAGGCGGCCGTGCCGTCAACTTCATGGGACGCCACGCCGGCGCTGGTATGCGCGGTAGGTTTGGCCTTGGTGCTGTCGGTAGTGCTGCGATGGCTAATAATATGGCGCTTTCTGCTGACGCCGCATCCAAAATGGACACGAATTTTGCAGCTCAAATGAACAACGAAGAAGCGATGGCCGCCGTGGCGTTCGGCAATAACCGGGCAGCGCTCAGCAGACTACGCTACTTCCAAACAAATAACGCAGGCGTTTATACTCCCGGCTTAGTCAATCAAGACCGATTGAATAGCGCCTTGGCTGCCGGCAACACTATCCAAGCCACTCAGCAAATGCAAACTGCCGCAGCCGACGCATTAGTTCGTTCAGGAAAGGTCCTTGATAACGGCAGCGAATTCAATGCCATGATAGACAGTATCTCTCATGGCAACCAGTCGCTTGCAGCCGGCCAAAAAGGCGCGCTCCAATATACCGCCCGTCAAATCGGCCGCGAAGATCTTGGGCGTAACGATGCCTACAGTGCACTCAAAGAGATGGATATGGCCACCGTCGCCCGCCAGAAACCAAAATCTCTCGAGAATCTGTTTGGCACCAATGCAATCGTGGACGCCATAAATTCAGCCGCTACCCAAGACGAACAAGAGCACTTTGCAGACATACTGTATGCCGCCCATCAGAACCAGTCGCTCTCGCCGGAACAGCAACAGCAGATTGCCAAAGCCGTACAAACCGTTCAGGCCCACCCTCGCTATGGTGTTGCGTCCGGAAACAACCTTTGGGCAAAGGCACAGCAGCACTACACGAGCAAGATCAGCCCAGGAACCCGACCTTCAGACCGACGACTCAAGCAACATATCCGGCATATACAAACGCTTGCTAACGGCCTCAAACTATACAGCTTCCAGTACAAGTGGGGCGGCCCTGAATATGTAGGCGTAATGGCGCAAGACTTACTCGACACACATCCTGAAGCAGTACTGACAGACAGCAACGGCTATTACCAAGTACGGTACGACTTGCTCGGTTACGACATGGTGACATTACAACAATGGCAGAGTGAACCAAGGCATATAAAAAACCGGAATGCTTGCTAGCTACCTAGATAATTTGAGGTGACTTTTAGAATTTACCGAGCTAAATTCCACGCAATCTCCTGTTTATGCTCATTCGCATGATGGCCTTATGCCTCAAGACCGCACAAACCTATTACCCGTCAGTGTCTCATGAGAAGATGGAGGTACGATTACGGCATATCAAGACTGTGAGCTACAATAAAGTTCACTAAATGTTTCCGACACGAATCAGCGTCCTGATATGATCTGATCGTATTCTCCATCAGGTGACCGTCATTCTCAGGTGACCTCGGCAATGAAGTTAGCCTGTACGAACTATAAATACGCCCGTTTAAGCCAAGTACGGTACGGTAGTAATAGGTACCATCGGCAACTTCTTGGGTGCTGTCCCATCCGCACGACTGGGTCACGAAATGCGTACCGCTAGCCGACTCAATGAGCCATCCCACGGCTACGTCTTCATGCTTGCGCCTATACCACGGCCCAGTAGACCGCCGCTCAACCACATCGGGCGAAATACCCTTTGTCTGAGCCGCCTGGACTACTTGCGCCCCAGCACGATGCATCTCACCCCTCAGATTCTCTATGCGTAGTAGATGAGCAGCTTCTTCGGCCGCGCGTTCCCGCTCTATTGCCGTCAGTCGCGCGGTCTCTTGTATAGCCTGCTGCCTCTGCAGATTGGCCAGCTCAAAAACACCTTTCTGTTCAAAATCGCCTGGCACAATGCCTCCTATGAGATTGCTTATAGCACACTAATGCATATTATGCAACATTCAGCTAGAATAAACTATTGACTTAAATTATAAAACCTACTTTAATATAAATCAATGAACCGGCCAAACATGGCACCGAACATACCGCAAGTACCTCCCGATCCGTACAGGGCGGGGCTTGAACAAATGCAAGGTATGATTGCGCAAAATCTTGCTAACGGCGGGATACAGGGTAACGGGCAGGTATCCGCTGAACAAGTGGCAAGGCAGGAGCTTGATAACCGCTTAGAGGCTGAACGCCTAAATATCGTTGCGCAAGCAGCGAGTGGTGCCATCACACAAGAAGAGGCGACACGGCGCCAACGTGAAGTATGGCGCCTCAGTATGATAGGAGTAGACACCACCCCGGAAGCCACTAGGCATGCCGAAAGCGTACTAGCAGGCGAGCTCCAGGCCAAAAAAGACCCTTACAGTATACTCAAAAAGGATCTCGACCCCACCCGGCCTTGGTGGATGTTTAGCGAAAGCGGCCTCATCGAAGTGCCCCGGGCTCGAGTCGTACGATGGATGGGCGGGGTAATGTTGCGTGAATCTACTATCTTCGTATCGGCAAAACAGGTCTACAAACGAAGCCCGACAGCATTCCTAGAAACAATCCAGCGCGAGGAGACTGCACAGTACCTTCTTCCGGCTGAACGCCCTAAAAATGTTGGTGAATACTTTTTTCGTGGCGGCCTAAAGCCGGCAGAAACCCTCAGCGGGTTCAGAGACAGGGACGATATACATATGGTCGGAGAAGGCCAAGTCAACTCAGCAACGCAAGCACGTGTTGCACACCGAAAGACACAGATCGTAGGACGCCAGTTGTTATACCGCAAAGAACGGCACGGTCTCATGTCCCGTGAGTACGGCAGCATGGCGGAGCTACATGATCTAACAGAGACCTATATCACTGGGCTCGACAATGAGTTGACCACCTACGATCGCAGACGCAACCAAAATATGGGCTCATTTAATAATGCCGGCAACCAGACGGACCGCCTAGCTGCCGTCAATCTTCTCATAAATACGGCACGAGGATCGGCGAATAATATCGGGCGATCGATGAGGGATGTTAATAACGAAATCAACCGGGTCTTTACCGAAATAACGACAATTGCGAATGCTTCATTAAATAATACCGAACAACAAGTCGTCGTTGATGCCGAGGCCATGTTGGACGCTGCCTTTACAAGTACGCCTCCGGTCGCGTGGAACCCTAGACTGTTTAACGCCCGGGAGTTCCAGCGGCTCCTACCATCACGCTCCACGCCATACAATAGCGAACGTGCCGAGATCGTCCGTGCCGCACTTAGCGAAAAAATCCGTGATATGGCGGTAGCGCTTGCAGGCTACGGCAATAATGCGGAAGCAAAACGCATGCTCGGCGGCTTCAAAAAAATGGGAGTACTGCACGAATATTCATATGATGCCATAAAAATCTTGGCGGATAACGCATATATGTCTTGCATGCTCACCGTACAAGATGGGCGCATTATACCCGAAGGGCTAGCTGGCGGAAACCAATACTCCTATGTAGAAAGCGGCATAGGTAACCTCATAAATCCACGTGGCGCAACACCCATACCACACCGGAGAAACCGAAACAGGCAAGCAATGTCTGTAGTGACCGAGGCAGCTCTCACGGTACTCATAGATGGCAAGATTGCACAACAGATAGTATCCTTACGAACCAATCCGACTCCTCCCATGCCAAACGGTTCCAGATACCTGCGCGCCATGGCACCGTCCGTACACGATAAACGCGTCGCGAAAGCATACGATACATATTTCCACTACGAAGTAGATCCTCGGGCAGCGCCCGAGAACTGGTCACGACACCAGATCCCTCACACCAAGATAAAAATTCCTATGTGGCTAGAGCGCCTCAACCGCTTCGTACGGCGGCGCCCTTAGGCAAAGCACATATTTAGCAGGAACGGATATTCAGCTATACTAGTACCTAATGGCAACGTACAAGGTTATTCAGGATATTGAAGCTGAAGATAAACTAGTAGGGCCTTTGAGTCTCAAACAGTTTATCTATGCTTGTATGGCTGCGGTTAGCGGCTACTTGGGCTTTATCAGTTTTGCGAAGGGTGCTGCCTACCTCTTGATCTTGTTCTTGCCCGTTACGATATTTGGCGGCTTCTTTGCATTTCCATGGGGCAGGGATCAGCCGACAGAACTGTGGGCATTGGCTAAAATTCGCTTTTTCTTAAAACCAAGGCGACGCATCTGGGATCAGAGCGGCGTCAAAGAGCTGGTAACTGTTACCGCACCCAAAAAAATAGAGCGAGTGCTTACGAACAATCTGTCTCAAACGCAAGTGGAAAGCCGGCTGACTGCCCTGGCGAGTACACTCGACAGTCGTGGTTGGGCAATCAAAAACGTAAATATCAACCTCGACGCGGGCAACACATCACCTGGCGTGACTGATTCTGACCGTCTGGTAGGCCCAAGCTCTATGCCGCAGCAGGTGTCCCAAGTAGATGTGACGGCGGGCGATGACATGCTGGACGAACGCAACAATTCCCGAGCTTTCCAGCTAAGCCAGCTGATGAACAATACCGAGCAAAACAATCGTGAACGCCTTATACAGCAAATGAGACAACCTGCTGGCGCAACATTGCCTCCGGTGCAAGTGCCACAAAATGCCGCTGCATCTGCAATACAATCACAGCTGCCGGCACCTGCGGCGTCACAGTGGTTCGCCCGCAAACCGCTCGATATCGCCGGCGGAACGCCCACCGATACGCCACCGCCGTTCGCCGTAGCAGCGGCAGCACCTATAGTGCAAGCCCCACAGCCTGTTATGGCGGCGACACCCATAGTGCCGGCGATGCCAGTACCGGGCATGCCAGTGGCCGCCGAACCAACCGAGGCAGAGCAGGCATTTGCCGAAGAATTATTGCGGCAAAAGGAACGCATGGAGCAAACAAACAATTATGGGCACATGCGGACTATACAGCCCCTAGGCGCACAACCGACTATGCAGCCGTCGATAGGCAACACATATGCATCGCAACCAGCCATGACACCCCAAGTCAACCCTGCTACAATAGAGCTTGCAAAGCGGAACGATTTGACCATTTCTACATTAGCAAACATTGCCAATAAGCAGGATGAGCACCCGGGCGAAGTAATCATAAACCTACACGACCGGTCTACATCATAATATTGGACGGAAACATTTATTACATGAACCCTTCAGCCCCAAACCAACAATTCCAGCCCGGAGCCATGCCCACGCCGCCACAGCCGACGCACCAGGGGTATACACCCGCGTCCGCACAAGACGCACCCGAGGCCTTTTCGTTCCAAAGCGGCCAAGCGCTCCATTATCAGCCGCAGCACTCCGCACCGCAGGCACCGCCGGCCGTTACCGTTGCTCAAGCTACAGGCGCACCTACCGCACCACAAGCACGCTCTAACCCGAACAGTACGCAGAATACGCTGCAAATCGCCGAGGTACGCGACGGCATCGTAATCATGAATGATGGCTCCTACCGTTCGGTCGTCATGGTAAAATCTATCAACTTCGACCTTATGAGTCCACAGGAACAGGAAGCGGTAGAATACAGCTACCAAGGATTTTTAAATTCACTATACTTTCCAATCCAAATATTTATTCGTTCACAAAAGGTTGATTTGCAACCCTATATAGCTAAGCTGGATAAAATACGCACCGAGCACGACAACATGCTACTGGCAATGTTGATGGAAGATTACATCGGCTATATTGACCAACTTTCGCAGCAAACAAACATCATGGATAAAAAATTCTATGTCGTGGTACCGTACAATCCTGGAACAGAGGGGCAGAAAGTAGTTGCCCAGGGTAAGGAAGCCCTAGCCCAAAGCAAAGGCTTCTTCAGCGGTTTAAAGGCCTTGTTCAGCAACACCGAGCAGCACGTTACCCTTAACGAAGCTGATCTGGAAAAAGCCAAAACTGAACTCCGTAACCGTGTACAGGCAGTACTTGCCGGCCTGATGCAGTGCGGCGTACAAGGCTTGCCGCTTGACACGCAGGAACTGATCGAGCTGTACTACGATACATACAATCCCGATACGGCAACGCGGCAGCAGCTCAAAAACTTCAACGACTTGACGGCTGACATTATAACCAAGGGGCAGGGTATGGCTCCGCAGGCACACTTACAACGGGAGCTTCAATAATGGCACGGAAAAAAATTGACCCAGTGGCAGTCGCGCAAGCACAGCGTGCTATGGAAGAACGCGAGGTACAAGCCGCTTTCCAAAAAGGCATTACAGCACTTCGCGACTTCATCGCCCCAAGCTCCATCGAACTTTTTGGCAATTACTTCCAGCTGGGTACACGGTTTGCCCGCACTTACTATGTCTATGGTTATCCTCGGCAGGTATATACCGGTTGGCTTTCGAGCATGGTCAACCTTGATGAGGTGATGGACATGAGCATGTACATCTACCCCGTAGAAAGCCAGGTGGTGCTTGAGAACCTGCGTAAAAAAGTCACCCAGCTGGAAGCGGGCATACAGATAGACCAGGAAAAAGGTCGGGTGCGCGATCCGTCAAAGCAGGCTGCGATCTTGGACGCGGAAGAGATGCGCGACAAGCTGCAGGTAGGTGAGGAACGCTTTTTCCGTTTTGGACTATATTTCACTATCTATGCGCTATCGATGGACGAACTTGAATTCGTGTCACATAAGGTTGAGTCACTCTTAGGCCAGCAGCTTATCTATAGCAAGCCGGCCACGTCGCAGCAAGAGCAGGGGCTGAACAGCAACATCCCGCAATTTACTGACCAGTTACAAATCCGGCGCAACTTTGCCACCGGTGCGCTTTCTACCAGCTTCCCGTTCACGAGTGCTGATCTGACCCAAGACAACGGCATCCTCTATGGCATCAACATGCACAACTCCGGCCTGGTCATATTCGACCGTTTCTCTTTGGAAAACGGCAATTCAGTAGTGTTCGCGAAATCTGGTGCCGGTAAATCGTTCACCGTAAAGCTGGAAGCGCTGCGTAGCATGATGTTTGGTACGGAAATATTCATCGTAGACCCCGAGAATGAATATCAGCGCATGTGTGATGCTGTGGGTGGTGCGTACGTGCACTTGAGCCTCAACAGCACGACGCGCATCAATCCATTCGACTTGCCGAAAGTAGTCGACACTGAAGAGGCAAACAATGCGTTGCGGTCAAACTTGATCACCCTGCATGGCCTTCTGCGCCTTATGATGGGTGGCGCCCAAGCACAAATGGTAGGCGGCGGAGCGGCACTGATGCCAGCACTGACGCCAGCAGAAGAAGCCGACCTAGACTCCGCACTTATTGAGACATATGCTCGTGCCGGTATTACCAACGACCCGTTGACGCATATGGGCGTGCCGCCAACGATCAACGATCTATACGACACATTGCTACACATGGGTGGTTTTGGCCCTCAGCTCGCACAGCGGCTGCGCAAATATACGGCTGGTACATTTGCCGGCATTTTCTCACAACAGAGCAATGTATCGATCAACAACCCGATGGTTGTGTTCAATATACGAGACCTAGAGGACGAATTGCGCCCGGTTGCAATGTACATCGTCCTGAACTACATATGGAACAAAACGAAAACCGACCAGAAACGCCGTATCTTGATAGTGGACGAAGCCTGGCAATTGATGAAATACGAAGACTCCGCGAACTTCCTTTTCTCAATCGCCAAACGCGCGCGCAAATACAACTTAGGCATCACGACCATTACGCAGGACGTGGAAGACTTTATGGGATCGCGCATGGGCCGGGCAATCGTCGCCAACGCCAGTATGCAGTTTCTCCTGAAACAATCGGCGAGCGCCGTAGATATACTAAGCGGCGTATTCAAACTGACGAGCGAGGAACGTAAACGCTTAAGCCAGTTCCCGGTAGGTCAGGGATTATTCTTTGCCGGTCAGAACCATGTACATATTCAAGTTATCGCCAGCCCTACAGAAACCGGGCTGATCACCACCAACCCGTTGCAGGTACAGCAAATGCAGACGGCACAGGAACAGGGTAATTTTGACCAACCCCAGGGAACGATAGATCTAAACAATCGGCTCTATCCCGGCTCCACCAACATGTAGTACAATAAAGCCATAAGCGGACGGAGGGGCGCATGCAAACTACGTCCAGCTATATAGATAATGGGACGTAATTAGTATATGGCAACGGCTGCTCCTCCAGATGACCCGCATAAGGCCAGCGCAACAGACGGCCTAACCGAAGAACGGCTTAAGGCGCTACAGGCACGCTACACTATGGCGGGCGGCGACTTTGGGCACGTGGGAGACCACGACGACACACAAGGGCTCACACCCGAGCGACTTATGCAGTTGCAGAACCAGTATAACGAAGAGGCTGACTTCGGACGGATCGGAGACCGTGATCCGGGCATATCCCCTGACGAAGCGGAGCTGAACGCATTAACCGGAGCCTCACAGGTGAAGCCGACAGAAGGAGCGGCAGAGGCCTCGGAATCGCAGTCCCTGAACCAACTAGCCCCGCAAGCAACCCAGCAAGCCGCTGACAGCGAACAAGTGCAGCCAAAGAAGAAGGGCAAACTCTCGAATCGACGTAAGGCCGCCATCGGCGTAGGTATCCTGCTTGGAGGCGGAGGCGCAGCCATCATAGGCGGCTATTCCTTCCTGTTGCCGCTCAAGGTTACGGCGCTGATAGAACGGCTAGACTCACTCTTTCAGTCTGCGCCGCAAGCAGCAATGCAAAAGATGACTGACAATCTAATCAATAAATACATCGCTAACTATGTGCTGAAAGGCATAAACACTGGCTACTGCACCAGTACCGTTGAGCCTACTTGCGTCGGTGATATAGGCGGCCATGGCCCGGTAAGCAGGTTATATCAAGCATGGCGCCAAAATAAACTCGAGAATAAATTAGCCAAGGACTACGGCATTGTCTTCGGCAAAAAAAACGGCAAGCTATACATGGCAATGAACGGCGAGCAAGCGTTGACCGACGCAGACCTACAGAAGGTCATGAAAGGAGAGGTGTCCATCTTTGATATCGGTAAGGAGACAAATGTCACCAAGGCACGGGAGGCATTCAAAGACGCGACACGCTGGTGGGAGGTCGACAAAAGATACTTTATAGGTAAACTACTAGAAGAAAAGTATGGCATCAAACGCTGCGTTATCGCCTGCGATATACGGGATAAATTTACTGCAGCCATAGCTGATAAAAAGCTGGCCGCGCAGGCAGCCTTTGTACGGCGCGTCGTCGGGCTCTTCAGCGAGCAATACTCCATCATGTTTCAGTGTCTGCTAAGCCCCGATACGGGGTTCTGTAGTGAAGTTCTGGAAAAAATACCAAGCCTGGCGCCTGGTGAGTCCCTAGACACGACAAACATGACACCCTTCCAAAAAAATCTATCCCAGCAGATGGTCGCATACGCACAAGATCCCGCAAATGATCTAACCGACCTGGCTACGGCCGTAAAAAACGCCAGTAGTATTGCAGAAAAGGGTTTTGCCGAAACTATTGTCGAGAAAGTGCTGACTGCCGTTTTTGGTGAAAACATAGGCAAGCTTGGCACCAAAGCAGTACCTATAGTTGGATGGGTGCTGCTAGCCGCTCAGGTCATCAGTCTCGCCGACAAACTTGGACCAATGGTACGGTGGATGGGGTACGCCATAAACGCCGCTGCCGCAGTAAACATGTATATGACGTACAGCACTGTCAGCTCAGAGACAAAGTCAGGTCACATGGATTCGGTGGAGCTCGGATCATTCGTCCAGTCGCTTACGACTAACATGAGCGGCTCAGCAAACAACCAGGTTGATGCTACTGCCACGCCGTTGTATGGCGCACTACTTGGAGGAGGCGCACCCGGCGCAAGCAACTATACCTGCAACGACGGGTCATCGGTGCAGAATGGACAAGTGGTATGCCCCGAAGAAAAACTTGACCGTGGCAATGGCATAACAGACGCGATCACTAATATCGTCAACTTTGTTCCGGGGCTTACCGGGCTTGCGCACATCATAAACTGGGTAAATGACCTCATTGGGTCGATAACAGGCGCCGTAATGGAGGGGGCCTGCAATACCGTGCTCAATATACCACCGAATTCGCCCGGGTCATGTCCCAACGTCGTAAAACAGGCGGGGCAGTATGTAGGGCAATTCGTGAACTGGTTCATCGGCGTGCTGCTGCCGTCGCCGTTCTCGCAAGACATGAGCGGCGGACGAAGCTTTGACATGATTACGGCCGGTGCCGATGTAGCTGCCAACAAGACATGCCAGGTACAGCTTGGCTGTGCGAAACTTACCAATCAGCAAATTGCCGACATACGTAGTACGGCTGCGGCTGAAGATCAAGCCATGTTTGACCGGCAACCAATATTTGCCCGTATGTTCAGCACCACCAGCCCATACTCACTTGTGTCGCGTCTGGCCGTTGCTATGCCAGGAACGATGCCCCAAGCAGCCATACGACTAGGAGCCCTCATCGACAATCCTATTAAAACTCTGGCTAGCGCATTCGGAAATGTGTTTGCTACCAATAAGGCCTTCGCCGCACCCGGCCCAATGGATGACCCGTTCGGCGTCGTTCAATACGGCTACATGCCGAACCAGATACCCAATGATCCTGAAACATACTACAATACGCACTGTACCGACCAGACAAACGTGGATTGGATGACGAGCTTGCCTCAGGATCCCAACACCGGCGAACCACTAGCGACCACAACAAACGCATGTCTGCTAATAGAGTCTGCGCAGCAAGCAGCAGGATCTATGTTCGACTCATCGCTAGCACCCCAAGGTGCAATTAACCCGGATCCGACCAACTAGGCATATGAAGACACTAGGCAACAGGCTAAAAATCACCCGCATTGCAACGCTGGTGTCTATGGTGTGTGTGTTTACATTCCAACTGTTTGCGCCTGCGGTCTATGCAGACACAACCTGCGCATCAGGCATCTCAAGCATTGACTGCGCAGCTATCAATAATCACTGGTCCGATTGGGTACCGGATCCTTGCGCCGCCGGCGGCACCGCCACCACGAGCGGGACGCCATTAACCGGCAGCGACAACGCCCAGATGATATTTAATTACTTCGTGAGTAAGGGCTACACCAAAACGCAGGCAGCCGGCATTGTAGGCAACACACAAGCAGAATCCGGCAGCATACCCACACGCATCCAAGACGGCGCAATACCCGGCGTCCGAACTATCAGCTATTCCAAAATACCCGCCAATGTGCTGAGTGAACAGATGGGTTGGGGCATCGTGCAGTGGACGCCACCGACAAAAATCGGGACATATGCGAGCACGATGAACGAAAACCCCGACGCCCTGGGGACGCAAATTGAGTTCTTATGGAAACAGCTGGAGGGTACCGCACCGAACAGTAGCGAGAAGCCGGCCGGCGACCATCTTAAGGCAACGACCAGTACGACCGATCCAACCGATGCGACGCTGGCATTCATGAACTACTACGAGCGTCCCGCAAACCAAAGCAGTGCGCCAACACGTATAAAATTTGCCAAGGATGCGCTTGCAGCATACGGCGGCACCACTACAGGAAGCCCATCGCCAGGTACTTCCTGTGGCGGCGGCAGCGCTACAGGCTGTGGCGGGAACACCGACAAATACGCCGCGCTTGTCGGGCCGGGTGCAACATTTGCCGGCGTTGACCAAGGCATAGACTTTACTCCCGCTAAAAGCACCGGCTATGACATATGTTCACCCGCAGCAGGAACTATCGTATACGTAAGCACCAAGGACTGCATATTTGCCAGGACTTCCGGCTGTACGCAGATACGAGAGAAGCTTGATCAAAACCCTGGCGTAGCAAACAGTAGCCAATACATCTATTATGCAGAGATTATTCAGGTCAATAGCAACATCACCGTAGGTGCGCACGTAAACGCAGGCGACGTTATCGGCGTCAACGCAGCGTCACCCGGCATCGAAGTAGGGTGGGCAACCGGCGCCACCGGACCATGGCTATGCGGCCCCGGCATTCCGACATCGTGCGGTACAAGCTTCAACAATTGGATACTCCAGCTTTCTGCGAACCTTGGTGCTGGATCCGTTGCCGGCGCCTGCACGACTACAGCCCCTAGCGGCTATGGAGCCATTAAGCAGGACCTAATGACTAAGTTCAAAGTAGATTTGCAGGGAGACCAAAACGCAACCTGGGCAGCCGAAACCTACTATACTATGTGCGCATTAGCTAAATCTCCTACGTTCTACTCAAAGCTCACAGCGCAAGGCACGGTTCCGATCACACTCAATGGCGGCGCATGTGGCTCTGGGTTCACCTCTACCAGCGGAGTCATTCTGTATGGATACTGCGACAGAAATTATAACCGTTTCATTCTTACACACGAACTTGGCCACCTATTTTCTTTCAGGAACCAAGATCTCTACACACAGTTTAAAAATGGGCCATGGGCACTGCACCATGCATGGCTACCGACCTGGGATTGCCAAATACACAGTTTTAGCTCAACTGGAGCGCCGCTGTCCTCCGGTCCATTTATGGGAGATCAGACAGCGGAATGTTGGGCAGACATGATAGGTGAATATCTGATCTACTTCAACCTCCGCGAGACCGTAGGGGGAGCCCCTCCAGGGAGCACCGACTTCAAGCAATATCCGACACAATACGGTGACTACTATAATTTTGCGAAACAACTCTTCGGCGGCGTAACATACACCACGTTCTAACCATGAAACGATGCACGACAAAACTAACGGTATTGTATGATTAAATATATGGAAGATTACTCGGTGCAACCCTACCAAGTTCAGTCGCCAGACAAACTCATACGAACAATCCTCAACGTATGCATCGCGGTAGGCGCAGTTCTTTGTGCGGTATTCATTTTCCTGGCCGTAGCAGGCTTTGGTCACGCCGCCATATCGGGCATACCGAGCAATGCAACCGTGGCCATAAACGGGCACCGCGTCACGGCAACACCCATCAAGATGAGGCCAGGAAATTACCAGATAAGCGTCACTTCGCCCACAATCGAATCATATCAGGGGACGCTCCACATTAGCCTGCTAGCCACCACACAGTTCAAGCCAACGCTGCTGCCGCGGGACGCCAACTCTGTGGCGAGCTCGACCCTGGGAGCCGTACCCAATTCTACGCTCGTCCCTAAATTCGATACCGTTCAGTATTTCCCCGATAACTGGATTGCCGGCAAGCTCACGCCGGACGGAACCGTACTAGCACTGCATTATGACGAAACGCATAAGTCGTGGACTGTCGCATACTGCAACGCACCAAGCTATCCTCAAAGTATAAGCAGCATGCCATCCGCCGTAGGGGCATATGTGCAATCGTTGCTGGCTGCGAGGAACGATGCGTAATTCGCCGTTTACGATGCGCCTAGCCATACTTGGCGGCATGTTAGTTGCACTGATAGTCAGTATTAGCATATATCGGATGGGCTATAGCCAGTACTCGTTTGCTTCCGCGACACCCGCAGGATCAACGGCGCTCACCAACCCCAGCGCCCTCCTAAACTGGATGCCTGCGTCTAGCTACCAATACACCCTAGCTCGCATCAACGATTATCTACGGGCTAACAATACCGGCACCGTCACTATGACCGTGCAGGGAAGCGTTACATTCGACACGCCAACGTACGATTTTACATTGCAGCTAAACCCCAGCACGCAGACGCTGCCGGTCGTTGTGACCGTTACGAATAACGGTGGCATTCTGAGCACGCGCGTTTCCATTAACGGCCAGGATCAGACGCCGTCAATAGCACCGGCATCATCCGGTACCGCCGCCTACACCGGAATCGACGGTTTGATCAACAATGGCATAAGTGCCCTCCAGGTCAACGAGATGGAGCAAGCCTTGCGGTCGTTTGACCCATCCGCGAACAATATCAACATAGACTCATCGAGCATAAGCCTGGGCCAAGTATCATCCGATGGTTTTACCCAGCCATATACATTCATCATGATCATAGATCACAAGCAATATAATGCCACGCTGGATGCGATAGGCTTGTTGCAGGCACAGCTCTTTTTACGTGACCCGAACTCTCATAATCGCCAAGTGTTTGATTCCGGGGTATTGAGCCAGGGAAGCTAGGCCAGCCCCTCTTGGGTTGCAATGATACGGCAACGCGCAGCGAACTGCCGGCCGAGCATATCTGCATCGGTAGTAGTAATAAATGTCTGGTAGGGGCGCATATGCGTGGTGAGTGCACGCCTACGAACCGCGTCGAGCTCACTGAACACATCATCCAACAAAAGTATCGGCGGCTGGCTCCGCCGTGCCTGCAGGAGCTGCAACTCAACTACTTTTAGACACAATACGGCAGTGCGGGTTTCGCCGCGTGATGCAACCTCCTGAGCAGGCCGGCCAGAGAACAGCACCGTAAAATCCTCGCGGTGTGGACCGAACGAGGTGAAACCGCGTGCAATGTCGTCCTGCAACCGCGCCCCCAACTGGTGGAGCATATTGGTTTCGTACTGGCCAGGTTCGGCCCCGGCACGATATACAATCGTTACCGGTGTACTGGCACCCGAAAGCTCACCATACAGGCCACCAATAAGCTCTGCTATTTGCTCAACTAGGCCAACCCGGGCGCGCACAATACGTGCGCCGAGCTCGCTTAGCCGGATATTCCAGGGGAACAGTTCATCCCGAACTATATGCTGGCTTTTAAGGAGCCTATTGCGCTGGGCAAGCGTGCGCCGATACGCCCGAAGCAGGGTACCATAGCCAACTATCGTTTGACCCAAAAGTTCATCTAGATACTCACGTCGCCTGTCGGGCGAGCCGCCAAGCAACAGCAAATGATTCGGCTCAAACAGCACGGCCGGTATAAGGTGATCTATAGTAAGCCTTTTTAATGTTTTGCCATCTATTTCGTAGAGCTTTTCTGGATTGGGCTCACGCAATAGCTTCACCGTACGCACCACACCGTCAGCCCGAGCGTCCAGCCGCGCCCATGGCTGGTTAAAGGCGATAAGGTCTGCATCCCGGACGCGGTACGATCCGCCCCGCGCCACCACCAGCAGAGCCTCGAGCAAGTTCGTCTTGCCGCTAGCATTGGGGCCGACGATAATCGTCACGCCCTCGTCTAGGTCGTACGATGCGTCATCGTACGACCGATAGTGTTGCAGTCGAATACTCGTAATCACTACAGCTATTTTACCGGAGCGAGGCTGCCGGCCTAACTTTTTAGCGGCATGATAATATGCGAATAGTCGGGATGTGCGGCATCGCGCAGCAGCGTAGGCTCCAGTTTGCCATTAAAGCTAAACGACACCTCATCACCCGATAGCGCCTGCAGCGCATCCAAAAGGTAGCGTGAGTTGAGTGTGATACTGCCCGTGCCAGTAACCTTTGCCGTAGCCGTCGCCACGTTTTCACCCAGCTGCGATGCGATAGACCGGATGCTCAGTTGTTGCGCAGCCTCGTCCACCTCTATAGTCACGCTGCCGGCGCTTTCGCGCGCAAACAGGCTCGACACTTTGGTGACGTTTACGAAATCAGCCCGCTTCAGGACACTCGACACAGTAAACTTAGCCGGGATGAGCTTGCGATAGTCAGGATATTTTCCTTCCAGCAGTCGCGCTACCAACTCGGTGTCGCCGATGTGGAACAGTACCTGCTGTTCATCGTACGTCAAACTCACTTCATCATCACCGTCGCCCAGAATGCGCAGTAAGTCCTGCATGGCACTAGCCGGGACAAGCAAGTTCATACTATCAGCAGCCGCGCCCAGCTCTTTCTCAGCCAGACGATAGCTGTCTGTAGCTGCCATATGCAGCTTGCCCTCAATCGCATGCAGCAGCACGCCCGTCAGCACCGGGCGGGATTCATCGCCTGACGCGGCGAACACTACTTGCTGCAAACCTTTTTTCAGAGTCGTACCGGGAATGGCACAGGTCTTACCTCCCTCAATAGTAGGCATCACAGGGAAATCGTCGGCTACGATGCCGTTTATAACTGAATTGTAGCGCTCGGTGGTGATATGCAGACGCGTCTCTTCCAGTTTCAGCTCAATCACGCCGGCTGGCAGGCTGCTCACAAAATCCTGCATCAGCCGGGCAGGGACGGTGATAGAACCTTCTTCGGCAATCTTTGCGCCCACGTATTGGGTAATGGCGATATCTAGGTTGGTTGCGGCGATACTAAGGCGGTTGTTGCTGGTTTTTATGAGTACGTTAGCCAGGACGGGCAGGGGGTTGCGCATATTGGCGACACGAGCGACTGCATTAAGCGCCTTATTCAGATTTTCTTGCGTGACTTGCAGGTTCATACCCAGGTCGTCCTTTCTACTAATGTATAAATATACGTTGTTTTACTTGTTATAGGTCCTGTGGATTGTGTGTATAAGCTGTTGTATACCAGATGTGTTCGATCGTTTTTGTGGGTGGATAATAGCGGGGAGAGCAGGTGGGTTGAGGGCACATTTGTACCCATTTTTGTGCACAATACATGTGAACATTGACTGTGGGTTGTGGCTTTGTGCGGGGTGCTTCCGGTAGTTTGCCGCTGTGACCCCACAGGTTTTCCCCGGAAATGGTAGGTTTGTGCACAGCTGGCTGTACTGCTATGCATACAAGCGCTCCTTTATGTCGGCTATGGCGGTCCGTATCTCATTGTCCAGCCTTGATTCTTTTTCGATTTTTTCTACCGAATGGATAGCGGTGGTGTGATCTTTGCGGCCCAGCTCTTTGGCGATTTTTGGGAAGCTCAAATGCAGCTCGCTGCGCAGCATGTACATGGCAACCTGGCGCGGTACGACGATGTCTTTATCCCGTTTGGGCCCCAATATGTCCTCAACTGGTATTTGGAAATGGCGTGCCGTGCGCTCGATGATGTGTTTGGCGCTGAGATGTTTTGGCCGGGTTTTGGCGGCACCCAGCAAGCTAGTGGTAATAGACAGATCTGGCGCCAGGCCGCGCATTTCGCAAAAGGCCAGCAACTGGTTCAGCGCGCCTTCTAGCTCGCGGATGTTGGTAGGAACGTTGGTAGCTAAGTACTCACTGACATCACTCGGCAGCTCTACGCCGCTGGTTTCGGCCTTGGCTTGTACAATGGCGCACCGGGTTTCGAAATCCGGGTTTTGCATGTCTATGGTCATTCCCCAGGCGAAGCGGCTGCGCAAACGTTCCTCCAGGGTGGGGATGTCGCGCGGCGGTTTGTCTGAGCTGATGATAATCTGCTTGTTTGCTTGATGCAGGGCGTTGAAAGTATGGAAGAATTCTTCCTGCATCTTTTCTTTGCCGGCAATGAACTGCACGTCGTCTACGATCAGCATGTCCACGCTTCGGTAGCGGCTGGCAAAGTCGGCCGTTTTTTTGAAGCGGATCGCATCTACAAATTCCTGAACGAATTGTTCCGTCGATATGTATAGTATTTTTGCAGCCGGGTTACGCGCCAACACGGCGTTGCCTGCGGCTTGCATGAGATGTGTTTTGCCGATGCCGACGCCGCCATATAAAAAGAGTGGGTTATATTTGGCGCCGGGCAGCTGTACGATGGACTGGCAGGCGGCAAAGGCCAGCTCGTTGCCCGAGCCAACGATAAAGTTGTCAAACGTATACCGTTCGTTCAATCCTTGGCGGTAGGGATGGGTAAGGCTGTTTTTGCCCACAGGCTGCGCGTATTCCATTTTTGGTTGTGCGGCAGTTTCTGTAGCAGGCGTGGCATGTGCAAGGATCGGCTCATCTTCCGGCTCGCGGACAGGGGCGTTGCTGCTCTGTATCTTGAAAATGATTTCTTTGTGGTTGATGCCATTCTTTTCCAGAGTAGCACGCAGCAGCTCTGCGTATTTACGCTCCAGCTGCTGTTTTATGAAGACATTCGGCACGCCAATGACGACTGCCGTCTCGCTATGGTGCAGCAATGTAGTGTTTTTGAACCAGGTCACGAAGTTCCCGCGCGAGACTGAAAGCTCAACCTCACCAAGTACTGTTCGCCAAAGACTGTCTTGCGGCATTGCTACCGTCCTTCCCCTCGCATTCGTATGCACTCGACTATAGCGAATATGGTCGAACTTTTCCACAAGTGTTCAAAAATTACATCATGGAATGGCAGGGAAGTGGAGTATAGGGTTTACTTATCCACAGCTTACGCTAACACCTTAGGATCTGTGGAAATAGTTTGCGTAAGAGTGGAAAACTTGCTAGACTTAGTTGGTTAAATATTGTCGATTCTACGGTATGGGACGATATAAAATACTTGACGCGACAGTACGCCCCAAGTGTTTTGTCTTATATAGACAGAAAACAATAAGCTAAGCAACGAAATAAGGTACAATAACAACTATGGCAACGAAAAGAACCTATCAACCAAAAAAACGCCACCGTTCAGCCGAACATGGCTTCTTGAAGCGCATGGCTACCCGGGCCGGTCGCGTTGTACTGCGCCGCCGTCGCCTTAAGGGCCGCGCTCGCCTTAGCGCTTAAGACAGCGCCTGCGGGCGTCCGAAATACGTTAGGTAAGGACGCACTTGTAGTCATGATATCGAAACTGCACCGGTTTCACGGACATGCTAGCCTCAATTTTGTCTATCGGCATGGTGTTGTTGTGCGTGATCAGCATATGTCGCTACGCGTTGCGCGCAATAACCGCCGTGCATCGTACCGCGCGGCGGTTATTGTCAGTCGCAAGGTGCACAAATCTGCGGTACGGCGCAACCGCATACGCCGGCGTATATATGAGGCGGTACGTTTGCAAAGTGTTACAATAACCGAGCCGTACGATCTGGTGTTTACCGTGTTTAGCGACCAGCTTGCCGATATGCCCGCCGTTCAATTGCAGGCACTGGTGGAGCGTATGCTGGTGAAGGCGCGGGTAACAAAGGTAGCGCGCCCTGCATCCCAGCCCGTCCGGCATGATATAGTTACAAGGAAAGAGGATTAAGACGCCGCTATGTTTAC
>DASTXH010000012.1:0-31353 GCA_035758575.1 Saccharimonadales bacterium (SeqCode) | reverse complement strand
GCCGCTAGAGTACGAGCCCTTCGCCCTCGCATCCACACTATTTGAAAACGTACATGCGAGCCATGAAGAATGGCAAAATGCGCTACGTTTATATGTGCGCGCCAGTTTTATGCCACAAGTACAGGCCATTGAGCGAGCTTTTGCTCATACTGTATACGAAAAAGACGGCGAGAAAATAGTCGGCGATTACAACACACTTGTTCATATGCAGCGCGTATCCATAATGGCCGTCTTAGCCGCAAATCGCATGTACCACAGTGAAAGTGAGCAGCTTTTGCTTATGACCGGGTCGCGCATGCATGATGCTGGAAAACTAGTCCCTGAAATAAGGCTCCTGTCGGGCGTACCAAACCTCAGCGACGAGCAGCGCACGCTCATGGACTCCCATGCCGCGCGCGGCCTTGAGTTCACAGCGGTCACATCGCTTGGCCCTATCGTGCAAGGCCTGGCGGGCTGCCACCACATGTACCAGGCTCGGCCATACGGCGCGAACTTGCCAATGGACGGCCGGCGCACAGACATGGAACAGATCCTGGCGACCGTGGATGCCCTGGAGGCAATGACTGCCGTTCGCGAATATCGCCAGAATGAACAAGAGCTGGCCGCCACTGGCGCCCCAGTGCGCCCACCGTGCTACACGCCCCTAGCAGCCATGCAAAAGCTGCGCGACCCGACAACTGGCCTCCGTGTATCGCCAATGATATTTCATACACTGGACGAATTGCTGAATATTGATTCTTCGATACCACCCACAGCCAGCCAACAAACATATCAGTGACCTAAATCATAGTGTTATAATCCTGCTTATGATATTAGCAATTATTCTTACCATCACTGCACTCGTACTGGCCCTTATAGCAACCTTACTGACTTTGCTTGTCCGCAAAGGGCTACATAATGACCCGCGTGGGCTGGCACTGCTGATCGTTGCGCTGCTGGTGCTGCAGTTTGTGCTGGGCATGCTATCAAACCTGTTCGTGACCATACCGGATGTTGAGCCGTGGCGGGTATTCCACTACTTTGGACCGGTTGTATTGCATACACTCAATGCACTCTGCCTGGTAGTTTTTGCAGTAAACTACGCAGTTATTGTGCGCAGAGCGGGCCGAGCCATGCGCATTGCCGGCGCGGTAGGCGGCATAGCCATCGTGGTAGCATTTGCCAGCGGCGTGATCTTTGTAAACCGCGGACAGAACGATGTATTCTCGTTTACTATGTCACTGGGGTTCATCACGGCGCTGGTGTCATACGCCTTTGCCGCATTCAGCCCGGCACCCAAGAAAATACATTGACCGTAATTTTTGCCATATAAAAAGCCCGGATACCCGGGCTTTTTATTGACGGTGCCTGAACTTAGGCGCTGGTTGAGCCAAAGGCTGTCTGCAAGGCCTGACGGGCTGATTGCATGGCGGCCTGGAACGCCGTGTCGGCCACCTGGAAGGCTGCCTTGCGGGTGGCAACAAACTGCTGCACCTGCGTACCTATAGCCGTATCGCTCTTGCGGTCTGCCTGGAATGTTTCCCGCGCGGTACGCAAGCTATTTACCAACGCCGTACGAAGCGTCGCGCCATTTGCGGAATTAGCCGCGCAGCCAGCTTGCGCGGTAGCAAGGGCGGCGGATACTGCCGCTTGGAAAGCTGTCATCTGGCTGGTAACGGTAGTGCGCCGACCACTGATAGCATCAGCTAGGCTAGTGCGAAACGTATGCCGGGCAGCGTCGTATGCGGCGCGGCGGGCGCTAACGGCGCTATTGACGGTACTCATATACGTTTGCACTGCCGCCTGCTCGGCCGGTGTAGTTGCCTTGGTCTGGAGCTTCGTAAAATCAGCCGTCCGTGTCTGGTCGGCGGTTGCCCGTGCGGCTGCGACTTCCTGATCAACCTTCTGCTGGTCGGCCGCCAGCTTTTGGCCTTGCTGGCTCCAGGCAGTGGTAACCTTGCCTGTCATGGTCGCTACCGACGTGTTGGTTGCGGTAATTTTTGCCGGCAGGTTGGCGCAGAACGGGCTGGTGCCAGTGGTGCCCAGCGCCATGCTGGTCGCCGGTGTGAGCGCCAGGATACCTACGGCCGCCACGCCGACAGTCGACGCAATACGGGTACTAGAAAGTCGTTTCATTATATGCCCCTCCTACGTTCGATTGTGCGGTATTGGCGCTTTGTGCGTCCTGCTGCGCCTGCGTGTCTGCGCCGCTGTCTATCTTCGATTCGTCTTGGGCATCGCTTTGCGTCAGCTGTAGCACATGTGCCGTGGTGCCGGCAGCGACCGTCGGCGCAGTGCCGGTTGTGCTTGCCGTGGTATTATTCTGTGTCGTTGTGTTTGTGCGATGTTGCCACACATACGCCCCTATAGCACCCGCAGCCGCTATGACTACAAGTACGAGCAATATGCCCAAGAGCGCGAACCCAGACCGAGGATCATTGCGCCGCAAGATTCCCATGCCGTATTCCTCCATTATGTTACCGCAGCGATATATACTGCTTGCTATAAGTATGTCACAGCATAAGCGTGTTCGTCCAAACGTGGCGCCGACAGGACATACCGGTTATACTTAAGACTAGTATGGCAAAACCTCGCGGGCTGACGCCCCACAAAGTGCAACAATTGCGGCAGGAATACGGCGCCAACGTGCTGCAGGACACGTCCCAACACAACCGCATGTGGTATGCGTTGCTGCTGCGCTTCCGCAATCCGCTGGTCATTATCCTGCTCTTAGCAGCCACCCTGTCGCTGTTTTTTGGCGATAAGCCCAGCTTCTTTATTATTGTGGTCATTGTCTTCTTAAGCGTGGGGCTGGATTTGCTGAATACGCACCGCTCGGAGGTGGCTGCAGAAGCGCTGAAGGATAAGGTACGTGTGAAAGCGCAGGTTATACGTGCCGGCAAAGCGCACTACGTGCCGGTTAGCGATCTGGTGCCGGGCGATATCGTACTGCTGTCCGCTGGCAAGATAGTGCCCGCCGACGGCGTGATGGTAGAGAGCACCGACCTATACACCAACGAAGCCGCCCTTACCGGCGAATCGTTCCCTCAGGGCAAGCCGGTCAATGCCGAGGTATTCATGGGCAGCGGCGTAGTCAGCGGCTCCGGGGTGATGCGTGTAACCAGTATCGGCACCGCCACCGAATTCGCACATATTGCCAAGGCGCTGCAATCTACCCGCCGCGCCACCGAATTTGAACGCGAAATCCGTGATTTCAGCATCCTGATCGTAAAAGTGACATTCTTTTTGGTCATTTTCGTACTTTTGGTAAACGTGCTGTTTCACCGCAACGTGCTTGAATCGGTGCTGTTCAGCCTGGCGCTGGCGGTCGGCCTGACGCCAGAGCTGCTGCCACTCATCATCACCCTGAATCTGACGAAAGGGTCGCTGCGCATGGCGCGCGAGGGCGTCATCGTGAAGCAGCTGTCTGCCGTGCAGAACTTCGGCAGCATGGACGTGCTATGCACTGACAAAACCGGCACCCTCACGGAAGACAAGATTGCCTTGGTGCGTTACGTCGATGGTACCAACGACAGTTCCGACGAAGTGCTGCAATTGGGCTACCTGGCAAGCCTGTTCACCACTAGCTTTGAAAACCCACTGGATGCTGCCGTGCGCGCGCATGCGGGCGTGAATGCCGCCGACTACCGCAAAGTTGCCGAGATACCGTTCGACTTCGAGCGCAAGCGCGAAGCGGTCATCGTGCACCACGCCAAAGAGAACCGCCGCACGCTTATTGTAAAGGGAGCCCCTGAAGAGCTGTTCCGCATTTCCAGCGCCTACGGCCCAGATAGCACCAAGCTGACGCCGCGCCTGCACACCACCATCACCAACACGTACACCACGCTCAGCGCCAGCGGCTTCCGCGTGCTGGCCATCGCCACAAAAGACGTACCGCCCGAACATCACTATTCGCCCGGCGACGAAGAAGCTCTGACCTTCCGTGGCTTCTTGGCCTTCCTCGACCCCGCCAAGGCAACCGTAACAGAAACATTGCAGCGCATGGAAGGTATGGGTATCACCATAAAAATCATAACCGGCGACAACGCGCTCGTGACGCAGAAAATTGCGCACGACATCAACCTGCCCGTCACCGGCCTGCTAACCGGCGACCAGCTGGCAAAGCTTTCCAAGCAAGAACTCGTGACGGCTGTAGAAAAAACCACGGTTTTTGCCCGCGTCAACCCCGAGCAGAAGATGCAGATCATCCAGGCGCTGCAGGCCAATGGCCACGTGGTCGGCTACATGGGTGACGGCATCAACGATGCCCCATCGTTACGTGCGGCCGATGTAGGAGTATCCGTCAACAACGCCGTGGATGTAGCCAAAGATGCCGCCGACTTCATCCTGCTGCGCAAAAGCCTGCACGAACTGGTAAACGGCATCGTGGAGGGCCGGCGCACCTTTGCCAACACCATGAAGTATTTGCGCATGAGCCTGAGTTCTAACTTCGGCAATATGTTCTCTATGGCTGGCGGCTCGCTGTTTTTGCCGTTTTTGCCTATGCAAGCCACACAAATCCTGCTGAATAACCTGCTGTACGATACATCCCAGTTTGCCATACCGCTGGACAACGTTGACGAATCAGAAATTATCAAGCCGCGTATCCTCAGCCTGCGCGCTATCAAGCGCTTCATGTGGTCGTACGGTCTGCTGAGCTCGGTGTTCGACTTCACTACCTTCGGCCTGCTTATGTTAGTATTTCACGCCAACGAGGCCACCTTCCAGGCAGGCTGGTTCCTGGAATCCATTATGACGCAGGTCTTTGTGGTGTATGTCATACGCACGCGCTTCATGCCATTTCTACAAAGCCGGCCGGCCGCCATTGTGGTGCTGAGCACGCTGCTTATTGCCTTTTCGGCCATTACCGTCATCGTATCGCCGCTTGGCAAGCTCTTTGGTTTCGGCCATCTAGGCGGGATACAGCTTGCAGCGCTCGCTAGCGTCGTTGCCGTATATCTCGTCTGCGCCCAGCTCATCAAACGCCGGTTTTACGGCGCAGCACAATCATCATAAATTATATTTGTTAATATAAGAAATTAGTTGTTTAATATCAGCATGTCCGAATACATGCCCAAGCGCCTAGAACCGCCCCTACATACCGGCGTAGGTATACTAGACCGCGTCCCTGCTGAACTAGTCGATGAGATTGTAGCTAACCAATCAGTTCGCGCAACGCAGGACTTTCAGTTAGACTACTGGCAAAACGAAACAGTGATAAAGCACTGCCTGATCGGTATAGGTCTAGCCAGGCAGGCATATACCAGCCCCAATGAGGTCAAGCTTGCTATACAGTCGCCAACACAACAGCGGAAGTACCTAGTGACACCCAATGAAGCCGGCGTCATCATAGACGGCATGCCTTACTCACCGATGGGCATCACCCTTAAGGGCATTTTACTCACCTACGAAATGATGCTCTCCCGCACGCTCATGACTGCAAAGAAGTTGGCGCGCACAAGCCCCAGCACCATAACGCAGCGCCTCCGAGATTCACGCTTTGCCGAAGGTGTCGCGACCTCCGCTACAGCAGAAGCAGATACGGACATTCCAAACATTCTAGCCGAGGCGATGCCTGCGCCTCGTGTTCTTACAACCACACGGCTTGACAAACCTGGCCTGCGGCAATGGATTGAGCGACGAACACACGCCCTAAACAGTGCATACCCAGCAGCCGAACAAATCGACAAGGTTACCGAATCGGATGGTTCTATTGTGCTAGTTGAACAGGCCGAAGACGACGTTCGTATCCTCGATATTACACCGCCCTTCGGATCCAGAAGGACAAGCGGTCCATACTCCTTTCCGCGAGCACTCGGAAGAGCAGCTCGAGCTTTTATGCGTGAAGTCACCTACTATGGGAACGGTGATCCGCAATCTGGCGAGACACATTTCCTAGCAAGCTACGGCTCGCCAACTCTTGGAACAGTCGCCATTATCGAAAACCTTCAGGAGATGAGTACTGAAAACGTATCACGAGACGCACTACGTGCATATTGCGCACTTATGGCTGGAGAAATCGGTAGAACATATGGGGCCATACTAAGTAAAGCACCCACGGTTCAAGATCGTCTCGGCGTTCGCATTGCGCTACCTCTTGAGGATGATCTGCAAAACTGGAGCATACGCGGCAGGTACCATGACTATGAGGTTCTGTTGTCAGGCCCTCCAATAACAGAAAAAGAAGCTCAGTCCCGGGCTATCCTGTGCACCGAGATACAGACCGAGCAAGTCTATGGTCTGAGTGACGAACGCAAGAGCCGACAGGCAGACGCATGGCGCAAACAGTATCTCGCGAAAGTTGCACTTGAAGCGTTCCAGTACGCCGCATTCAAATAGCCGTTAGCTCCGAAATATTACCGGTCAAAACCTGAGTAAGACAGGTTGAAACTCTTGTTGATGAGGGGAAAATCGGGCACGATGTTGCCGGCTACGGCAAATGGCACTGCTGGCCAGTTGAGGAACGATGGGTCGCGCACGCCCACGCGCGTGATAGCACCGTCGGCATCGGTACCAATAAAGTACACGATGTCGCCACGCCAACCTTCGGTAACACCGACGGCATAGGCGTGCTTGGGCATCTGCACTTCGCCGTCAGCCACAATCGGCCCACGGGGCAGCACATCCAGTGCCCGCCGGATGACATCCAGCGACGCTACTACCTCACGGACACGCACCTGGTATCGGGCATATACATCGCCATCGGTTTCGCGCGCAATCTTTAACGGCAGTTCATCATATGCGGCGTATGGGTGCTCCACGCGCACATCGCGCGCCAGGCCGGCCGCCTTTGCCGCAACGCCAACCACGCCGTGGTCATAGGCGATCTGCCGCTGCAAAACACCGGTTGTATGCAAGCGGTTCGCCACCGTTTCACTATCAGCAGTTATATCTACGAATTCCTGGAAGTCCTTACCAAAATGCACCAGCTCTTCCTGCAATGCCAACGCCGCCGACGGGCTGATGTCCTTAGTGACGCCGCCGATACAACTAACACCGCGCAGGAATCGATGATCGCCCAGGCGCTCACATATCTGTACTATCTGCTCGCGCAGCCGGGTACCGTTGCTGCCGCCAAAGGTAAAGCCGGTATCATTCAGGATGAAACCGATGTCGTTGACATGATTAGCCAGTCGTTCCAACTCCGAAAAAATCACCCGCAGATACTTAGCGCGCATAGGCACTTTTATGCCAGCCAGCGTCTCTACGGCCTGGCAAAACGCCAGGCTGTGACTAAAGGCTGTATCGCCCGACACGTTCTCAGCCAGTTCGCACTGCCGCTGCAAGGGCAGCAGCTCGAACAGCTTTTCGATGCCTTTGTGTACGAAGCCAAGCTGTGGCTCCAGACGCACGATCTCTTCGCCGACCACGCTAAATCTAAAATGCCCTGGCTCGATCACGCCCGCATGGATGGGCCCGACAGGTATTTCGTACACGCCCTCGCCCTGCAGCTGGTGAAAGGTGTATTCCTCGTGGGCTTCTTTTGGCCGCTTATTCCAAGCCACGTCCTTACATAGCGGATGGACATCGGCCGGCCAATTTTCGTGCAAGATAAATGGCCGCGTGTCTGGATGGCCGGCGAACTCGATACCAAAAAAACTATGTATTTCGCGTTCGTACAGCGACGCCTCGTGCATGGTTTCTACCAACGACGGTGCAGCCTGACCCTCCGGCACATCAAGGCGCAGGCCCAGCAACTGGCTCTCGCCAGGTACGGCGAAGATATAAAATATACGGAAGGCTGCGTGACGCTCGCGGGCATCTTCTGCCTTGACGGTCATAAGCCGCAGCCGGTGCGACACATGCAGCGCCCGGGCGTGCGCCAACAGCTGTTCGGCAGTTACCGGCACGATGATTAGGTTGGCAGACACCTCAAACGCCGCGTCTTTCGAAATATATGTATGTACTAATTGGCGTGCCGTCATACTAGCGCCCCTCCCAATGATGTTACGCTTTCACGAAGCAGCGTGGCCAAATCGTGCGGGATGTACAGGCTCAGCAGCACAACCACCGCCAGCAAGGCTCCGGCCGGCACCACCATCCACAGGCTTACCGGCTTACGCTGCAGACCCTCCGGCGGCTTGCCAAACAGCATGCCGGCTACTTTGTAGAGTAGCCCAGCAAATACCAAAAGAAGTAGGGCAATGAAGATAATCGCCAGCGCCGGATAGTGCGAGAACCCGGCCAGCGCCACATAAAATTCGCTAAAGAACATACCGAATGGCGGCAGACCTACCAGGCTCAGTAGCCCTAGGCCGTACAGAACGCCGGTAAATGGCATCAGCGCCAGTACGCCGGTTACGTCACTGATCTTTGATGAGCTGTAACGCACTGCTATATTGCCGGACAGTAAAAACATCAGCGACTTACTGCAGGCATGGTATACCATATGCAACACGGCACCGAACACGCCTATCCCGCCGAAGCCAAAGCCCAGCGTCATGATACCGGCATGCTCAATGCTGGAATATGCAAACAGCCGTTTGAAGTTGCCTTGCGAGTACATGATGAACGCCGGTACTGCAATAGACAGCAGCCCAAAGAATATGAACAACACACTGCTAAAGTGGCCACCCACGGCTGCATCGGTTACCTGCTTGAAATGCAAAATTGCCAAAAAAGCCACGTTCAGGAGTGCGCCGGACAACAACGCCACGATAGGCATCGGTGCCTTGTTGTATGCATCTGGTTTCCAGGTATGCATAGGCGCCAGACCCATCTTGGTGCCGTAGCCGATCAAAACCAGGCCAAAGGCCAGCTTTACAATCGCCGGGTCCATATGCCGGGCAGCTGCCAGCACACCGTCCCAGGTGGCCAAATCCGTATGGGCGCCGTGCGAAGCCTGCGCCAGGAACAAAATGGTACCAAGCAGCCCCAGCAGCAAGCCGACAGAGTTTATAATCAGATATTTCCAGGCAGCTTCGACATCGGATGCCCGTGTAAAGAAGCTGATTAGAAACACCGTGGAAAGCGTGGTAGCCTCTATGGCGATCCACATAATGATAGGGTTAGTGGCGGCCGTAGCAACGAACATGCACAACAGGAACAGCCTGGTCAGTACATGACACTGGTGCAGGCGACGTACGCTTATCATGCCCTTCTCCAGCTCTGCCCGCAGGTACCCCACGGAATGCAGCGTAGCCACCAATCCGACCAACACCGTGGTTGCCAGCACCAACGCGCCGAAAGCGTGCAGGGTAAAGAACGAACTGGCACTATAGCTGCCGTGCCGCGCCACAGACACCGCTGCAGCCATACCGGCTACGAACTCGACAACCGCCGACGCAACCGCCAGCCATTCTATAACCTTCACCTCAGGCAGCGTCCGCCGCACAAGCAGCATCAGCGCCATACTAACGACCGGGCTTGCAAACAATATATACAGCAACATTACTTATTCAACTCCCGTAGGTTTGTTACATCCAACGACTTGTGGTGCTTATACACCAGCCCCACGTACACACTGGCGATGATCATCCAGAACAGTACGTCGAACACAATACCCAGCTCCAGCCCGCTGGACTGGGTGGGGTCAAAGAAATGCCCCATGGCAAAAATGCTGTTTTCCAGCGACAAGATGCCGATGATTTGCAGCAGTATACCCTTCCGATTCATGGCCAAAAACAATGATATCAACGCACTGGCTACCAATAGTAGGCCAAATCGCATATCGTGCCCGGCAGATGTAAACAGTGGTGCAAACACGCTGGACTGAGCAAAGATAGTCAGCAGCACCACCGACGCAATGCTCAGCGGCACATTCAAATAGGTCCCCGTAGAAAAACTTTCACGATTGCGGCGGATGAAGCCCAGGAACAGCCGGCGGGCGCCATATACCTTCACCACCAGGATACTCAGTGCCAATATGCCCAACAATACCGACTTCTCCTGATAGGCATTGATACCCAGCAGAATGGCCAGCGCCAGCGATTGCAGGCTGTACAGCCCCACCACCGTGGCATTCTTTTTCACGATATTCATAGGTATGGTCAGTAGAAAGATGATAAGTTCGCACGCAGCTTGTATAGAAGAATTCATATCGTTTTACCTATATCCCCACCGTTATGAGCGCGACGACGCACAGAATGAAACTGGTAAGCAGCAGATCCGGCAGCCGGAAGTAGCGCAGCTTGGCAATACGTGATTCTATAAAGGCAATCGCGCCCAGCGCAATCAGTACCTTGCAAACGATGGCGCCCAGCGCAATCAGCAGCGCCGTCATCGTGATAGCCCCATGAGCCAAGCCCCAAGGCAAGAAAACATTGGCGCCCAGGACAATGAAAAACAGCAGCTTGTTGGCGCTGGCCCATTCTATCAGCGCCAGGCGCTTACCAGAGTACTCCAGAACCATAGCCTCATGGATCATCGTCAGCTCCAGATGGGTTGCCGGGTTGTCGAACGGCATGCGCGCCGTTTCGGCAAGCAAGGCGATACCAAAGCCAAAAGCAGCGATAGCTATGGGGAAATAGCCGCTAAAGTGCATCTGCGCAACAGCACCAGCCAATACGCCCAGGTTCGTCGTGTGCACCAGCAACAGCGCCGGCAAAAACGAGAATACCATGGTACCCTCGGTCAGCGCCGAGATTGTCATCTCGCGGCTGGAGCCAAACCCGCCGAATGCGCTGCCGGCATCGATGCCAGCCAGCGCCAGCACGAAAGCCGTCAGCGCCAGCAAATACACTACCACCAGAAAATCGCCAAACAAACGCACTGTTTCTACTGTCGAGAGCAACGGCACGGCAAGCGGCAGTAGCAAACCGACACCAAACAGTACGTACGGCGCAATTTTGAAGATCCACGAAGCATCGTGCGGCACTACCTCGTCTTTATGGAAGAGCTTCCACAGATCAAAGTACGGCTGCACTATAGATGCGCCACGGCGGTTTTGCATACGCGCCTTTATTTTGCGTATGACGCCAATACACAGCGGCGACACCATCGGCACAAACAACATCTTGGCAATAATGATCAGTACGGTGCTCATTGGAAATGTATCCATATCGTTAATCCTATTAGCAGCACAAACACATACAGCAGATACTGGTTCAGGTTGCCGCTTTGCAGCTTGCGCACCTGCTGTGAAAAGCGCTCGAACAGCGGATGGAGATGGTGGTAAAAATACTTGTCGAACACATCGGTAATATCAAGCGTGACCGTGCTGGTCTTAGCAAAGTAACGCAGACCCGGCCCGGCAGGCTCCATGTCCAGCTGGCGGCTAGGCCGGAACAGCCGCTTATAGATGACGATGAACGACCGTGCAAAACCGGTTGCCGTGATTTCCATGCGCGGTGTTGGCAGATGCTGGTAGCCGCAGGCCCACAACTTGCCGTATGTTACCTTTTGGCGGCGGCTTAGCAACCATACCAGGACAACAGCCACCATCAGCGCGGCCAGAATACCCGCCAGCACCACCGGCAGATTCAGCGTCGCACCGCTCTGTGATGCAGTGAGCGACCCGTGGGCAGTATCCTGCAGCACCGTGGTCGGTTGTTGCTGGAAGGCCGCCAGGCTCTGGGCTACCGTGCGCAGCATGCGCACCACATATGCGGCACCAATGCCCAAGAACAGCGAAGCCGCTGCAAGCGCCCCCATGCTGACCGTCATAAATGGCGACGACTCACTAGCCGTTGCCGCTGCTTCGCTGCGCGGACGTGCCAGGAACGTTATGCCAAAGGCTTTTACAAAACACGCCGCCGCCAGGCCGCCCGTCAATGCCAGTGCGCCGATACCGCCTATAAACAGTACTTTTATACCCATGGCCTTGTCTGCTACACCCGCAAACAACCCCTGATAGGTAATCCATTCACTGGCGAAACCGTTGAATGGCGGTAAGCCGGATATGGCTATAGCGCCCACCAGGAAAAACAGCGCCGTTGCCGGCATGCGCTTAATGAGTCCGCCGTACTTCTCGATATTGCGCGTACCGGTCTGGGTAATGACCGACCCGGCACCCAGGAACAACAGCGACTTAAACACAGCGTGGTTGATGGTATGAAACAGGCCGGCAACGACCGCCAGCACCGCCAATGCAGGCTGATGTATCGCCAAAAATACCAAACCGGATCCAAGTCCCAGCAGAATAATGCCGATGTTCTCGATGCTGTGGTACGCCAGCAACCGCTTGCTGTCGTGCTCGGCCAGTGCAAACAGTACACCTAAGACCGATGAGACGGCACCAATGACCAGCACCGTATAGCCCAGCCAGGCAATCGGCTGTGGCAGTACGTCGAGGAACATACGGAAGAACATCAGGATGCCCATCTTGATCATGACGCCGGACATCAGGGCCGACACGTGCGACGGCGCGGCGCTGTGCGCTTTGGGCAGCCAGATGTGTACCGGTATTATGCCGGCCTTGGTACCGAAGCCAACCAAGAAACATACCGCCACGATGCCGCGCATCCACGGCGACAGCATGGCACTGCCGGCATGGATTGCGCCAAAGTCGAACGAACCGGTCGCGTGGTACAGCAGCAAGAAGGCGGCCAACAAAAATGCCGTCGCAATATGCGTCATCAGAAAATACAGCAAACCCGCCGCGATGGTAGCTGCCTTGCGGTACTCAAACAGTACCAAAAAGAGAGAGCTGAGTGACATCAGCTCCCATACAAATACGAAATACAGCCCGTTGTGGGCCGTAATAACGAGCAAAAGACTGGCGATAAAAATATTGTAGCAAAAGCCGAAAATGCCGAGGTTGTATTCGCCGTAATATTGCTTCATGTACGCCAGACCATAGATAGTGGCCAGTAGGGCTACCGCTGAGACAATCACCAAGAAAAGCGACGCCAGGGGGTCGATATGTACCGACAGCCGCAACAGCGACAGCGTCGTGGCAGTAGAAGCATCAGCCACCAAATGGCGCGCCAACGCATACCCACCAACGCCTAACGCCAAAGCCGAACCAATCACGGCGGCAGTACTGGCCACCATATGTGCAGCGTGCGCCCATTTAGACAACGCCAATGACGCAACAGCTCCACCGCCAAAGATTGCCAGCGCAATAAATAAGAAGCTAAGTACGTGCATAGTTCCTAACCTTTACGTTTTTCGTCAATGATATCCAGCATACGCAGCAGCGCCGCAATGATCTGCTTAGGCGACGGCGGGTTGCCGGGGATTTGAAAGTGTACCGGGATGACCTTGTGCACGCCATCCAGGACGGCATAACTGCCCCTATATATACCGCCGTCGATAGCTGCATCACCCACCGCGACCACAATCTTCGGTTCGGGTGTCGCTTCGTACACATCGCGCAAGGCACCGGCCATATTGCGCGACACCGGCCCGGTTACCATCAGCATATCGGCATGGCGGGGCGAAGCCACAAAGTGGATACCAAAACGCTCGACGTCATAATATGGGTTAGACAGCGCTGTCAGCTCTTGCTCCTCGGCATTGGATGAGCCTGCATCTACCGCACGGATAGCTAGTGAGCCGCCGAAGAGCTTTTTGACCTTCTCTTGCAGGGCGATCTGCACTAGGGCAGTATCATGCTCTTGGAGAATATCTTCAGGAGTAACAAGAACGCGGGGAGTAGTGAGTATTTTGGAGTAGAAAGACATGCTTGCTTCCGTAAGACCTAGAAAAACACACGTTCGCAGTGATTTTTTATACAATCTACCTGTTAAATGTGAATATAGTCCCGTTCTCAGCAAAATGCAAGCTTGATACGTAAGGCGTATAGTAAACTGACGAAAGCAAGGAAAGGCACTCCATGGACAACCCCGAACTAAGAAGCGCGTACGAAAGTATAGGCGCCGACACTTTGAGCCGTCTATCTCCAGAACAAGCCGCCAGCATAGAGGCAGCATATACAACGCTAGGGCAAGAAGCATACCGTGTTGCACGCGGAGCCTTTCGGCGTTATGGTGTCCATCCCAGCCAATGCCACATGTACGCTGAGGACGCTGCACATGATGTATTCCTAGCTATGATGGAGAAGATGGCGGCGAGTGGCCGAGTAGAGCTAACACCGCCCACTACGTCATCCCTAAATGTGCCCTCATACGTCAGGCGCGGCGCACAAAACAAAGCGATCGATACTTTGCGCAAGCGAGCGAATCGAGACGTATCATTGAACAGGATAGAAGAAGATACTCCTGAAACAGCAGAGCACCCACGCGCAAGTATCGCCGTCCAGGAAACCGACTACGCTGAGGATGCAGCCCAACAGGAGTTCATAGTAAGGACCTTTCAGGCCATGGTGCAAGCCAAGAAGCAGCACTTTGCATACATCGTCCGTCTCATTGATATCGAGGGTCATTCGCTTAACAGTGCTGCAGAAATAATCGGCATAACCCCGGCAGCTGCAAAGGCGCGCCACGCACGGGCTGCCCTACTTTTCAAAGAGCTGTACGCTCGCATAGTTTCCAGCCCCGCGCAAACACCTTCCCCCTAAGGTTCCTTTCAGCGGGTGGCCGTACAGTCGGCAGCATGAATACATTTATATTAGGCGTGCGCAACGCATTCCGAAACACCATACGTTCTATATCGTTAATGGTCATATTGGGGCTCAGTATCGGCCTGTGCCTGGTAATGTTGGTTGCCCGTCAGGCGGTCAGCCAAAAGATTAGCGAGGTAAAGCAGTCCGTGGGCAACACTATCGCCATCTCACCCGCTGGCTTCAGCGATTTCAGCCAGGCCAATAACGCGCTGACGGGGTCACAGCTCAGCAAGGTTGCCAACCTGGCGCACATCACTAATCTAAGCGAAAACCTGACCGACCGCGTCACTACTATTGGCTCGCCGGCACCAACGTTCGGCAAGTTCGGTAGCAGCGACGCCAGCGCGACCAACAACACCACCAGCCTTACCTCGCCCATCACCCTGGATACCAATGGAACGAGCGCGAACGGGGGCATGCGGCTGTTCATTCGCGATGGGGGCAGTCTGCCGGCCAACTTCAGCTTGCCCATATCCGTGCTGGGCACCACCACACCGCTTACCGTGGGCAGCGAAACTGTTTCGCTCTCTAGCGGCAGTACCATTGATGGCACGAAAGACGCCAACAACGCCCTGGTAAGTACCGACATGGCCACCAAGAACAACCTGAAGGTCGGCTCAACCTTCACCGCCTACGGCGCCACCTTTACCGTAGCCGGCATCTTTGCCAACAGCACCAAAATCAGCGGCAATACACTGGTTGTGGCACTGCCCACGTTGCAGCGCCTTACCACCCAAAGCGATGTAGTAACCAGCGCCGTCGCCACCGTAGATTCACTAGACAACCTTGCTAATACCACCAGCGCCGTGAGAAGCACGCTTGGTTCAAATGCTGACATACAAAGTTCGCAAGACGAGGCTAACAATGCCGTGCAGCCACTACAAAATGTAGCAAGCATCTCCCTGTTCAGCCTGATTGGCGCCGTCATTGCCGGCAGCATCATCATCCTGCTGACTATGGTAATGATCGTCCGTGAACGCCGCCGTGAGATTGGCATTCTAAAGGCTATTGGCGCCAGCAATCTGCGCGTGGTGTTGCAATTTATGAGCGAGGCCGTCACCCTGACGGTTGCCGGCGCTGTTATCGGTGTGCTTATCGGCGTAGCCGGCGGCAACCCCGTTACCAACATGCTTGTTTCCAGCAGCACCGAATCCGCAACGACCAACGCTACCGCAAAAACCGGCGGGTTCGCCGGAGCATCATTTAGCGGCGGCGGTCCGCGCACTATGACGTTCGGCACAAAACCATCCGGCGGGTTCCTGAGTCGCAATGGCACCAGCCTTAAAAACAGCGTCAGCAACATCACCACCAACATCGGCTGGAGTATCCTGGCCTACGGCCTGGCAGCCGCCCTCGCCATTGCCGTCATTGGCAGCGCCTGTGCAGGCTGGATGATCGCGCGCGTCAAACCATACGAAGTAATGAGGGCGGAGTAAACCAATGATAAAAGTATCTAACCTTACCAAAACATTCCAGTCCGGCGACAGTACCGTCACCGCCGTCCACGATGTAAGTTTTGAGGTACCGGACGGCCAATTCGCCTCAATCATCGGCAAAAGCGGCAGCGGTAAGTCAACCTTGCTCTCGCTGTTGGGTGCGCTCGACCAACCAACAAAAGGCTCTATCGAGATTGGCGGCCACGACATTGCGAGCCTAGGCGAAGGCACACTGGTTGCCTATAGACGCAAAAAGATCGGTTTCGTATTCCAGGGGTACAATCTCATCCCCAACCTTAGCGCGCTCGAAAACGTCATGTTACCCCAAAGTTTCAACCGTATCAGCAGCCACGAACGCAAAGCGCGCTCTACAGAGCTGCTCGACCAGGTGGGCATCAGCGGCGACAAGCAGCTTCGCAAGCCTGGCCGGCTGAGCGGCGGCGAGCAACAGCGTGTGGCCATTGCACGAGCCCTGGCAAACCACCCGGAGTTGATCCTGGCCGATGAGCCCACCGGTAACCTAGACAGCGAAACCGGCAAAATGATCTTCGACTTGTTGCACAGCCTAAGCCGGTCGCAAAATACTACCATTATCGTGGTAACGCACGACCTTTCCATAGCCGGCAAAACCGACGAATCATTCCGCTTGCAAGATGGCAAGCTGGTCGATAAAAAGTAGCCCTCTAACCCAAATGCAGAGTAAACGCGACCATCCACATTAAACGACTGTGTGTATAAAAACCGACTTGACTAGATAAGCATAATAGGATAATATATATCCCATTACAGGGAGGAGACTGTTATGGGTGAGATCGTGGGAAATATTGTGCGGGGTAAAAAGGCGTTTATTGTAGCCTCTTCATTTGCGGTCGCATTACTGGCTGCTGGTATTTTTGCATTTGCCAAGCCGGCAACGGCTGCTGCGGCAACATGTCCGCAAGACCAGTTCCCGGAAACAAACATATTATACTGTGGCCTTAGCAGCGACACGGATGCTGCGCAGGCGATCAGCTCATTCCAGAGCCAGTACAATGCCAACAACGACGGTCATGGCCATACCGACATCCAAACGGCCTACAATGCCACCGGCGCTAACAGCACTATGGTAAAAGGTATGGACACCGGCAATACGATGATCGGTACTGCCTACGGCAACACCAACGACAGCAAGGCCGGTACGGTAGTCGTGAACGGTCGCACGGTCGCTACTGACATCTGGATTGGTGCCCGCTGGACGCAAGGCACAAGCGGCTACCGCCACATCGAAGGCGACGTATATACCCGTTCCTACAAGACATACTTCCTGCCTAATACCAACAGCACGCCAGTACTCGTACACTTTGATGCCAGCGGCAAAGCAGATTTCATTGCCATGGCTCACTGCGGCAACATGGTTACTTTCACTCCTACCCCTCCGCCCGTTAAGAAACTTTCATGTTCGTTCCTCACTCCAAACCAAGTTGGCGAAACCGACACTACCGTGTCGTATACCTTCACCGTAAAGGCATCGGCCACCAACACCTCGCCCAGCAGCTATACGGTTCAGTTCGGCGATAACACCTCTAAGACCTTCAGCACCTCCAATCTACAAATAACTACGGATACGCATACGTACAGCAAAGATACTGTCAGTAAAACGGTTACCATAACGGCAGTCGTGAACAACGGCAACGTTTCGGGCAACTGCTCTACAAGCATCACCTTGCAACCCATCCCCAAACAAACCCCATCGCTCGCCTGCGTACAGCTGACCCAAAGCCTGCAAACCGGCACTACCGACACCTATACGTTTAGCGCACAGGCTACTGCCACCAATACAACCGTCAGCAACTACCTATTCAAGTTTGGCGATGGCGCCACCGAGTCAGATGATAGTACGGCACTCAGCTTTACCACCAAGACTCCTCATAAGTATGCTCCCGGCGACTATACCGCTACGGTCACGGTGTCTGGCCCTATGGGCACCGCACCCGCAGTCGATGCTTGCAGCGTGCCTATCCATGTCGGCACTACGCCTCCTGTTACCCCGCCCGCAACACCACCTACCGCTTTGGTAAATACCGGCCCGGGCAGTGTCATCGGCATCATCGGCGGCATATCAGTGCTCGGCGGCATTGGTTACCAGTTCTTTGTGCGCCGCAAGCTGACACAGCTTAGCTAAGCGCCCCGTCCTTACATAAAACAACGCGCTTCCAAGGCGCGTTGTTTTACTTTTTTTGCCACTCACACTCCGTAACTCAGACTCACCCCGTTCCTGCTGCTTTGCAGCTCCTCTCTCCCTTCCCGCAGTCCTACGCGCGGCGGCCTTGTTCCTGCTGCCAGGAACCGACCAGATACTTTTGCCTTGATGCAAAACATAGCCGCATGTTCCGCTGTGCCGCCAGGCACAGCGTGTTACTTTTGGCATAGCCCAAAAGATCGGGGTCCCCAAGCTGCTTGCCAGCTTGGGGTGTGAGATAACCAAAAGGCCTAGGCCCAAGCTCCCCCGTCCTCGGGCAGCAGTTGTCACAGCGACAATCGGCCCAACGACTTGGCGGCTTGGCGCCTTCAAACAGAACTAAGGCCGCCGAAGGAAATTGTCGCTGCCACAACAGCTGACGCCGGGTACGCTCCGCATGGCCGAAAGGCTGCAAATGCAACGATAGTTTCTAAGTGCACTGGTGGTTATACGGCATGCGGAGCCTTCCCGGCGGCTTTGTTGTAATAACCGACAACTTCCCCTGCAAAGGGGCAGTCCAACTCTGTCTGAGGAACGATAGTGACGAGTTGTTGGGCTGGTTGTCGGTTTTAGCAACAAAGGCCCGAGAGGGTGGAGCTAGCCTTGATCTTTTGGATACTTTTCTATCAAGAGAAAAGTATCTGGTCGGTTCCCGCCAGAGGGAACAAGGCAGAAGAAGTAGCAAAGACAACAAGGAGCATGGTGTGTCTGGCGGCACATGTACGCAGTTACTGGTATGACACATACGCCGGCCGCGGCACCAGCGTCATCGTATCTTGCGGCGAACGCATCGGCATATCTTTCTCGAAAAAATTCTTCCAGCCAAATTGCACGTCCTCCGGCGGTTCAGCCGTTACTGCCTGCCATGAATTTTCTTTGTCGGGCTGTGAGCCTTGGCCATCCATCTGGATAACGTAAGCCAGCTCAGGGTAAGCCGTATCGAGCCCCGCACGGTTGGCAATCATCGACGGCCTGAACTGGTGTAGTAGCAGTAGTTTCTGCGGCAAATGATTCCGGCGCGTAAGATCAGCAAACCATGCGGCTGTCCTATTGATCTCGCCTACATCTACCGAACCGATCTGCTGCAGCGGCAACTGATCTGGTGTCAGCCGCCACTCCGGGTCAAGCGCTAAACCGACGTTCGGCTGCGCTAATAAAGGCGCCAGCTGCTGCGCCTGCGTCAAAAAATCTGTCCGGCCCGGCTGCAGATCCAGCACCACGTATACACCATGCCGGCGCGCGGCCGCCACCCATGTGGCCAAGGTACGGCTGTCGGCTGGGCGCGAATAGCTGCCATCGGCCATAGGAGTGTCCGACGCAACAGTGGCGATAATCTCAAAAGCCGGCAGCACCTTGGGGTTGCTTTGACCGACGTACTGCCCTGCTAGATCTTTCACACGTATGATACTTGCGTCCAGTGGCTGCTGGCCAAGCGCACCCAGCTCCGGCGTATCCGGCTCCCCATACAGCGCCACTATCTGGCGGTCCGGCAACAGTCGCCGCCCGCCCCCTGGAAATTGGTATTCGGCCATATGCATCCCGCTCCGCAGCGCTACCACATGTCCGCCACCCTGATACATAATCAACACACCAACCAAAATAAGCCCTGCTGTAAAAAGCAATTGCATCAGTTGCAAACGCGGCGCAACAAAACAGCGGCGGCCCATGTGCTTAGTATAGCGGGCCGCCATTCGTTTGACTTATGAATTTTCGCTAGGCCGCTACGGTGGTAACGGGCTTCCTCATTTGGCGGGCGGATACCGCACGCTCTACCGCCAGCGTTACCAGGCCGACAGCTACCATGATGCCGCCTACCAGTTGCACCGGGTTTCCCTTGGCCGCCGAAGCAGTTGGGGTGCCCTGCAGGCCATGGCTCAGCGCGCCCACGCTGGTACCCAGCGCCTGACCTGCAGCCGTAGCCAAATGCGCGCTCGCGTCAACAAACGACGGCACAGCATCTGCCGGGGAGGGCCTAGGTGCCGGCACTACGTGCGGCGGCACAAATTGGAACGCGGGCTTTGCTGCAGGCAGCATTGGTTGCTGCGATGCATCACCCGCCCCCTGACCCGCAGCGTGCGTTGCAGGGGTATAGACTCCGAAGTTGCCGAACCAGTTACCAAAGACATTGATGAACAGTACACCGAACCAACCCGCCAAATTCAGCTGCGAGTTCTCCAGGTTCAATAGGTTGACCACAGTACTGGCATTGCCGCTGGTGGCGCCGCCGGCTTTCGTGTTGTCGGTCACTGCTGCATTGCCAGTTTTGGCGTTCACATCGATGTTATTGGTGATACTGGCGTTAGTATCTGCAGCCACATTAGCATTGGCTGTTTGGGTGGCATTGCCTCCCAGCGCCGCCGCGGTGGTACCTGCTGGCGCGTTCATGATGACGCCCACCCAATGACCCGACACGTTCACAAATACTAGCAAACAGTTCGTGCCGACTATTTCGCTGCCTGTAAGGTTGAATATAGTAACGGCGGTACTGGCATTGCCGCTGGTGGCGCCGCCGGCCTCAGTGTTGCCGGTCACAGTTGCCGAACCGGTAGTCGCGCTGTTGTTGACATTATTGGTAATCCCTAAGGTAGATGCATCGCTCGCCGAAATAGTCATGTTGGTGTGCGGCGCATTCGTTGCCAGCAATTCATCCAAAAAGCTTTGCGGCATCAGGATATTACCGTGCAGGTTGCCATTGATATTTATGACACCTACGAACGACTTCCCAGATGTAACGACGGAGTTAAGGATATTGATGACATTAGCGATTGCCTGCGCATTGCCGCTGGTGGCGCCGCCGGCACTAGTATTGTCTGCCACCGTGGCGTTGCCGCTATTTGCATTGAGCGTCAGGTTGTTTGTGACACTGGCGTTGGTGGTGGAATTGACGGTAGTCGTCGTGCTGGCCAGGGGTTCGCTGCCGCTGGCAGGCTGTATTTGGTTGGGGTCGATGATGAGGTCGCCCTGCACATCGCCGTTTACGTTTGCCGTAAACGTCACCACATTGCCGCCGCTCAGCGACGAAGACGAAGCGACGTTGTTGATGACATTTGCCGTTACGGTTGCTGCGCCCGATACCGCGCCGCCGTCTACCGATGTATTGCCCGCTACTATAGCGTTGCCAGACCCAGCCGTAGAGCTGACGCCATTAGTAATAGTCACACCGGTGGCGTTCGTGGTAGCACCGGTTGCGCCGACACCAGCAGCATTTCCGCCAACTGCATTTGGCGTACTGACGACAGGCGTAGGTGGCGGTGGCGTGCACACCGTAGGCGAACCATCGGCTATGGTGGCGCCGTCAGGCAGCGTGCTGACAGTCAGCGGCACCTGGACATACTTGCCCGCTACGGGGTTATATATCCACTTGGTATACGTCCAATCCCACTGTGCGGTATTGCAGGTGTATACATAGGGTACTTTAGGCGTATAGCCCTTGGTGGCCGGGCTCCAGGTATAATATTGATTTTCCCATAGGCCCGTACACGTATTGAACGTATACGTGCCCGCATCGGAGCCGGTGGGACTTTTGATACCCGGCGTGGCAACAACCGGCGTACAGGATGTACTTGCAGATGCTGCCGTGGAATCGGCGCCATCTGCAAACACATACGGCGCGGGCGCGAGCATCACCAGCAAGACTGCCAGGCTGCTGTACGCAATTCGTTTGGTTATTTGTATGAACGTGGAGCGCAGTCGTTTCATGGATGTCACCCTGCCTTTCGTAAGACTGTCGAGTCAGCTAAGTGCGATGTATCGGAACTACCATTATGAACGTATGTTTCTGGAGGGGAGCGCCTAGTAGCGGAGGCCCTCCCCGTATTCAACCTATGTTAGTAGGTGCGAATTGCTGCGTATACAGCAATTAGTTGTTGGTGATTACAACCGAGCTGTTAGTGCTGTTGGTGTTCGTGACTGAACCAGTCGTTGCACCGCCGCCAGTTACCGTGGTGTTTTGAGACACCGTAGCATCACCAGATTGGCCTTGTTGGTTCGTAAAGTTCAGCACAGCTGCGTTGTTGGTGTTCGTAACCGTCGTGTCAGTGGTGCTGACGCTGATGTTCTTGTTCACCGAGTTAGCGCCGGTGGTGCTGTTGCTGCCGTTGCTTGAGTCCATGCTGGTAGCCATTGGCGTCACTGGAGCCGTGTTGGTAACAGCTACGTTTGTTGTCGTTGCGTTGCCGTTCGCCACTGCGCCGGTGCCCGCACCGCCGCCTGCAGTCGTGTTTTGTGCGCTTGCAGCAGAGCCACTTACGCCCGTTTGCAGCGTAAGATTACCCGCGAGCACATTGGTGTGGTTCGTTAGCGTCGTATGCACCGTGCTCTTCGCCACGTTCACGTTTACCGACTGGAAGCCGGTTACGGAGTTTGAACCAGTATTTGCGCTTGCCCCAGCAATACCAGACACACCGGCCAGAAGACCTACTGATGCTACAGCTACGGCAGAAGCGCGTACTAACTTACTTTTTACCATCTCTTACCCCTTTCTTGTTGCTACTAGATTTAAGGTTGATATTGCTCGGGCTGGTCACCCGACCGCATGGCAGTACGTCCGCCATACGGCCGAAGGGCCAACTAAAAAGGGCTAGCCCACTACTGGCCGCCCCCACTACTGGTCGAGGTACTGTTTACCTGCACATTAACCGACGAATTGCTTGAGGCATTGCTGCTTACCTGGACGTTCGTCGTGCCCGACGCATCCGTCATTGTTTTACTAAAGCTGCCGTTGTCTGGCACGGGAATCTGCTGGCCGTTTACCGTAACGCTGGTGCTGGATTGGCCCGACCCGCCTGCGGAGGTCGTAGAGGTAACCGTGGATTGTGTCGTGGTGCCAGGCTGGGTTGCATCGGTGTTCGCTGAAATATGTACATCAGCTGCCTGCGTTGTGCCGCCTGAAGATTGGCTGGCGGTCAGCTGTACCGTAGGTTGCGTTGCAGCACGTTGGGATGATTTACCGTCACTATTGTTGGCCGCGGCGGTCAGCTGTACTGCGCCCACAGCGCAAGCCGCCCCAGAGGCAGCAAATACCACCAAAAGGGCCATAGGAATCCGACGGGAGGCATACGGTGCGGACCAGCGGTTTGCCCAAAAAGCGCGCAAGCTAGAAGCAATTCGCATACTCTCTCCTTCTATGTTTTGTTAGCTTATTAAGAAATAATTTTGTCTTCCCCCTTACTCTACCTTGCAATATGGTAATGTCAGTAAGAAACCTCACATCGTGTCTGCATTGTCAGCTACAACAGAGGTAAGTCTACTATTCATACCATATAGATTTGCTAAAATTACAAGATAAAAAATTATTTACTTCCGCTAGGTAACTATCTATACTTGTCTACATGGAAGCGGATTTGGACATGTTGGAATCGGCGCTTGGCTACTTTATAAAAGCCATAGGCCGCCAGCAGTACTGGGAAACCATACAGCGTAGCGCGAATGTCGAGATCGACCGCCCCAGCGCCCACCTGCTCATCACCCTTAGTGGCGATGACGCTGGCGAGTGCCGCCTGCACACCCTGGCTGCTAGGCTGGGCGTGGAGGCACCCTCGGTCTCGCGCGTCGTACAGCGGCTGGAGCAAGACAAGCTGGTAGTACGGCTTGCCGACCCGACGGACGGGCGGGCCAGCTGCCTGCGACTGACGCGCAAAGGCGTACGCACCATCGCGCGGATCCGACGTGCCAAACGGCAGCGCCTGGCGGCATTATTTACAGGCTGGTCTGCGGCCGACCGCAAGCAGCTGGCACGGCTGCTCGACCGGCTGGCGCGCCGCGCGGCAGAATCCGCATCGTAAGTTGCACGATATAAACATAACCAAAGGAATACCATGGCCCATACACCAGATATATCTGGCGACCACCACCGCGAACGCACGCACCGCGAAATTATGGTGGTTATATTTGCGCTGATGCTTGTAATGCTGCTGGCAGCGCTCGATCAAACCATTGTGTCCACCGCGCTGCCGCGCATCGCCAGCGACCTGAAGGGGCTGGACAAGCTGTCATGGGTGGTTACGGCATATCTTATTACCAGTGCCGTGGCTACGCCGCTCTATGGCAAAATCAGCGACCAGCTGGGGCGCAAGCGGATTCTGCAAGGTGCCATCGCCCTGTTCCTCGTCGGCTCGGCACTCTGCGGCCTGTCGCAAAATATGGACCAGCTGATATTCTTCCGTGCCTTGCAGGGCATCGGTGCCGGTGGCGTGATGCCGCTGGTGTTGGCAGTCATCGGCGATATTATCCCGCCGCGTGAACGTGGCCGGTACCAGGGTTACTTCGGCGGCGTATGGGCATTGGCCAGCGTAGCCGGCCCGCTGCTGGGCGGCCTGTTCACCGACCACTTGTCGTGGCGCTGGATCTTCTATATCAACCTGCCGCTAGGTATCGTCGCCCTGTTGGCCGTAGCCGCGCGCCTGCATTTGCCGGTGCGCAGCGTAAAACACCGCATCGACTTTATAGGCTCACTGCTGCTGGGCGGCAGCGTGGTGTGCCTATTGCTGCTGACTGTACTGGGCGGTGTAACGTACCACTGGCTATCCGCGCCAATATATGGCTTGGGCGCTGCCGGTTTGCTGCTGGCTGCTTTGTTCATCCTTTGGGAATCGCGCGCAGCTGAGCCGGTTATTCCGCTGCGACTATTTAAAAGCGACATCTTCCGCGTGGCTTCGCTGCTTTCGCTGCTGTCCGGCGCAGTAATGTTTGGCGCCATGGTGTTTATCCCCGAATACCAGCAAATTGTCCGCGGCCGATCCGCCACCGCATCCGGCCTGCTGATGCTGCCACTGGTCGGCGGCATGTTGGTGTCTATGATTGTTTCGGGCCGGCTTATATCAAAAATAGGCAAATACCGCGCTTTTCCCATAGTGGGTACCGCGGTTACTGCGGTTGGCTTGTGGCTGTTTGGCCACATTGCGCTCAATACCAGCGAAACTGTGCTTGGCGCATGGATGGTTGTCCTGGGCCTGGGCGTTGGCCTGTACATGCAGGTTATGACATTAGCCGTACAAAACTCAGTGGACAGGTCGGACATGGGCACGGCAACATCGGTGGTGACGTTCTTCCGCAGTATGGGCGCCTCGTTCGGTACTGCCATATTCGGCGCTATCCTGACAGCACGTTTGACCCATTATCTCAGCATAGACTTGCCAACGGCCATGGCCGCACGGTTGGATTCGTCCAGCCTGCAACAGGGCACATCAGGCCTGTCGCACGTACCTACGGTAATCGCCCACGACGTACTCACTGCTTTCTCGCAGTCGTTCCGCGATGTATTTCTGTGGGCCGTGCCGTTTGCTGTGGTAACCTTCGGCGTATCGTTCCTACTACGTGAAACACCGCTGCGCGCCCGTACACGCGAGGTCGCAGAGGGCGAAGCATTTGAAGCGCAAGGGCATCATATATGACAAAGCCTATCATCACGCTGGACCACGTCACCAAAAAATTCGGGCCGGTGACAGCGGTAGATGATGTGTCGTTTACTGTAGCCGAGGGCGAATTGTTTGCCCTGCTCGGCCCCAACGGCGCCGGCAAAAGCACCACCATCAAAATGCTCACCACACTACTGGCGCCCACTGCCGGCACCCTCGCCCTGGCCGGACACAACGTACAGCGCGACCAAGAAGCCGCACGCAAAAGCTTTGGCATAGTCTTCCAAGACCCTAGCGTAGACGGCGACCTGACGGCATACGAAAATATGGAACTGCACGCGACGTTTTACGGCCTGAAACGTGCCGCAATAAAAACCCGGGTGCAGGAACTGCTGACACTGGTGGAGCTATGGGATAGGCGGGATATGCCGGTAAAGCGCTTTTCGGGCGGCATGAAACGCCGGCTCGAGATTGCCCGCGGCCTGCTCCATCACCCGCATGTCTTGTTTTTGGATGAGCCGACACTGGGGCTGGATACCCAGACGCGCACGCTACTATGGCAATACGTGCGCACCATGAGTCAAACCGAAGGCATGACTGTTTTCTTTACGACGCACTACCTGGAAGAAGCCGAGGCCACCGCCGACCGCATTGGCATCATCGACCATGGGCGCCTGATTGCTCTTGGCTCGTCCGAAGAGTTGAAGCAACAGACAAAGACCAAAAGCCTGGAAGCCGCCTACCTGGCACTAACCGGCAGCGGCGTCCGCGACGAAGAAATAAACCCCCACGAAGACTGGCGGGCACGCCACCGGGCAAGGAGCATGCGATGAACGTTCTATACATGTTATGGCTGCGGCAAATAAAGCGGTTCGTGCGCGCTCGCTCGCGCATGCTGGGCGCCATTGGCCAACCGCTGCTATTCCTGCTGGCGCTGGGCTACGGCCTGGGTGCTGTATATAAACGCGCCGGCCAGGGCGATTATCTGGCCTTTTTGGTGCCGGGCATCATGGCGCAGACCGTACTGTTTTCGGCCATGTTCTACGGGGCAATGATTATCTTTGACCGGCAATTTGGCTTCCTGAAAGAGACGCTGGTAGCACCCGTATCGCGCTTTCGCATTATGCTGGGCGGCGCATTAGGCGGGGCCTCTACTGCTACCATCCAAGGCACGCTGGTGTTCGTCGTGGCGCTACTGCTTGGCTTCCGGCCGGAGCATTGGGCGCTGGTACCGGTTGCACTACTTATCCTGTTAATGCTGTCGGTGGCTATTGCCTGCTTTAGTTCAGGTATTGGCTCATTCGTAGAAGACATGCAGGGTTTCCAGGCCATCAACCAATTCCTGGTGTTTCCCCTGTACTTTTTGTCGGGATCGCTGTACCCGCTGAACAACCTGCCGGTATGGCTCAAAGCCATCACCGTTGTCAACCCTATGTCGTACGCGGTAGACGCCATGCGCGACCTAATGATAGGCCAAACGCATTTCGGCCTGGCCAAAGATATGCTGGTACTGTGCGTAACACTGGTCGTGCTGGCAATCTTCGGCGCCTACCGATTCAACCGTATTGAAGCCTAGGCTATTGGTGCGCCGTAGCTGGCACGCGGCCACACTACCCGTGCCAGCACTTGGCTTTCGTGTATCCAACCAAAATGCCGGCTGTCGGTGCTCGCATCAGCATTATCACCGATAATATACAGCCGCTCACCATCTATACGATGCACCCGCTTGATCTTTTCCAGGCCATCATGGGAAAGGATTACCATGTCGCCCACCCGCGGCTTGGCCGGCCCCCAGCCAAATACAATCCTGCCTGGCCAAAGAGCCGGAAGCATACTGCCGCCGACCACGCGGCGCACTAAAAACAACTTTCGCATTCGCACTGATCCTTTTTGTTTTTGTTAGCTGCGTGTCCAATTATACGACAAACTGCGCATGTCGGTTAAGCCTTTTTGGTCTCCCAAAATATTGTAGCAATCGCCTCTATTTGATCGACCAGCCTTTGCCCTTCTTCCGGCTCTAAGTGGTGCTTGCATTCGCTGGCTTGCTTGATGGCTTTCCAGAACATGTCGTGCAAATCCGGGTACTTCACCAGATGGTCCGGCTTAAAGTAGTCTGCCCACAGCACCATCAGGTGGTGCTTCACCAGCTCTGCCCGCTCTTCCTTGATAATAATTGCCCGTGTTTTGTTGTGGTCGTCTAAGCCGGCGTACTTATCCATAATGGCCTTCACGCTCTTAGCCTCAATCAATGCCTGCGCAGGGTCATAGACACCGCACGGCAGATCACAATGTGCATATACCGCCTTGATAGAAAACAGTTTCATACAATACTACCCTCCATTACTTCGTACCGTTTATTATACTCCAGATCAGAGAGGTGCACCTTGGAAATATTTCATGGTGATCAGCGTCATTTATATACCAGTGCCGCACATGGTACTGTGCTGCGGTAAAAAGGAGACTATCATGGCCACACCGGGCTACCCTCAAGAATTCTTTCCTAGGCATGTACGAGGCGAAGGAAACGAGATAGATCTACGTTCTTTGAGAGAATACGATGGGCATATGCGCGCAATTGGAGAATTGGCGGCGAAGGGCCATCTCAGTGCAGACGAGGTAAGCGCCAGCGAGCAGGCCGTACTAAAAAACTTGCAGAGAGACCAGCAGTGGTCAACTATCGAAACGCTGCCGGTAAATCCCCAAAAGCGTTAGTAGCACTCATCATAAACAACCACGAGTAAACCCGTGGTGTTTGAAAAGACCCAATATCAGTCGCTTTGCGACTGAACCAGCCGGAGAACGGTGTTCTCCGGCTGGAAGTTCATTCACCCACGGCTAAAGCCGTGGTGCTCTGCCCTTCGGGTAATTATAGAGACGGCTGATTGCGCCATTTGGCAATTTCGGCATGGTGGCCGGTCAACAGCACTTCGGGCACTTTCATGCCGCGAAAATCTTCGGGCCGGGTATACTGCGGCGCTTCAATGGTGGTGTCGTCGGCCTGGAACGACTCATTTTCGGCGCTGGTTTCGCCACCCAATACGCCAGGCAGCAAACGCACCACCGAATCTACAATAGTGAGAGCTGGTAGCTCTCCGCCAGTAAGCACATAGTTGCCCATGCAGTATTGGCGATCTACCCAGTGCATCACCCGTTCGTCATAGCCCTCGTAGCGCGGGCAAATGATGATAAGGTCACGTTTATCCGCAGCTAACTGCTTGGCTTCGGATTGCTTATACAGTTTGCCCCGGGGCGTGGGTACAATGACCAGCGCTTCAGGGCTTTTTGCTTTCGCCGCCTCAATTGCGGCCACAAGCGGTTCAGGCTTCAACACCATACCGTCACCGCCGCCATAAGGTGTATCATCTACCTGTTTGCGAGGGCCCAGGCCGTAGTCACGCAAATTGATACATTCGTAGCGCACGATACCACGATCGGCTGCCTTCCACAGCATGCTGGCATGCAGGTAGGGTTCCAGAACTTCGGGGAATAACGAGATGATCTGTATATACATCGGTACCTAAAAGTGTACCACAAGCCAACAAAAAAGACCCCTGTTGCAGGAGCCGTTTTTGCCACATATAAAGCCCTCAAAATATGCATTTTCATACATAAGTTGTCTCGCAGGAGCCTATAGAGTACTTTTGTTTGAAAGGTCAGTCGGTTTTTGGCGACTTGCTTTTAGTATAAATGACACGCTATTGCTTTACAAGCCAGAATATCAGCGACAGGTCACGCCTAGAAGCGGTACGGTGAGTACGGTAAGGAGGAATCGTTATGGCCGAATATCCGCCAGTATGGCAGCCCAATGAGCCCCCGCCCAAATGGGAGGCTGGCGGGCGCGAAAAGTTTGCGCATATTTGCTATGTGCAGGCGACCGACGGTCACAACCCCATACAAGAACGTCGTTTTTGGGGCAGCCTGCTCCGTGGCATATTGCCCACATGCGACACCGAACAGCTGCCAAAAAGAATCGACCGGCGATAACCGGTCGATTCTAGGTATGGCCCGGGAATCTATACGTCCAGATCGTCGAGCTCTTTCAGCTCTTCGCGCGTGCGGCGCAGACGGTCGCTGCCCTGGTCGTCCTGATCGTCGTTCTCGTCGCTATCATCAGCGGTAGCTGTTGGCATATCGCTTGCCGGAGCTGTCTGGCGGGGCTCTTCGCGGCGGGACGAACCGCCCTCGGTAGCACCTTCGCCATTATCAACAATCTTGAGGTTGTAGCGGGCATCATTCTTGGTGCCCAAAGCGCGCAGCAAGGTGCGGAGCGACTGCGCGGTAGCGCCGCGCTTGCCAATTACCCGGCCCAAATCCTCTGGGTCAACCGTCAGCTCAAGCAACACGCCTTTTTCATCGATAGTGCGTTTTACCATTACAGCGCCAGGGTTACTCACCAGAGATTTCACCACGAATTCAACGAACTGCTGGTCGATACTGTTACTGTTCATTTCGTTCCACTCCTCACCTTATACATAACGTACTCGTACCATTATAGCAAAAAGCATACATGCATACGTTTAGTACCGTATGCATGTATGATACGTGGTGTGGAGAAAAAAGGCTAGGCCTGAGTTTCGGCTGTCGCTTCAGCCTCAGCGGCAGGAGCTTCTTTGGGCTGATTACGGCGAAGTTTTTCGGGGTTACGGAGCTTGCCTTGGCGGTCGTCGCGGACAGTGACCCAGGCAGGCATCTTTACACCCTCTGCCTTCAGCAGGCGTGCGGCACGGTCAGATGGCTGTGCGCCATTTTTCAGGTAAAATGCCGCCTTGTCCTTATCGACTGCAACAGTCTTGGCGTGCGGATCGTAGCTGCCGAGAAGGGCTACAATTTTACCGCTGGTTGGCGTGCGGCGTGCATCCTGCACTACAACACGAAACATAGCGCGACCGCTGCGACCAGTTCTTTGCATTCGAATAGCTAGCATATAAAACGTTTTCTCCAATTTATGTAGAACAATTTACGCTGTATTTTACAGGAGTTTTCCAGATATGTCAAAGTGTTTACCCTGATGATGGATTACTCAGCCGTCTTATAGTGCTGCAGCGCCTGCATGGCCGCCTGTTGCTGAGCGGCTTGCTTGCTGGGGCCATTACCCTGCCCGCGCAATTCCCCGCCAATGAATACGCCCACGGTGAATACTTTGTCGTGGTCAGGGCCCTCCTCGGACACAACCTTATACAGCGGCGTCATGCCTTCACGGCTTTGTGACAGCTCCTGCAGATTCGACTTGGCGTCCATCCACGACCCGCTTTCCAGAATAGTGGGCAGCGTGGTCAGCAGGCTGGACTGAATAAACTTGCGTGCCGCTTCGTAACCCTGGTCAAGATACAGCGAGCCAATGACCGCTTCGTAGCTGTTGGCAAGTATCTGCATACGGGCGCGGTCGCCACCCCGGCGCTCGCCGCGGCTCAAACGCAAAAGCGGCTCAAAACCCTGGCGGCTGGCTGCCGCGCTAATACTTTCGGTGCGCACTAAACTACTGCGCCAGTTCGTCAGAATGCCCTCCGGCTCCTGGAAATTGGCGTATAGGTACTCAGTCACTACCAGCTCCAGCACTGCATCGCCCAAAAATTCCAAACGCTCGTTATGCTCGGTGCCGGTCTTGCGGTGTTCGTTGAGGTATGAACGATGCGTAAATGCCGTGATCAGTTTGGTAATGTCGTGATAGTCCACGCCGAATGTAGCCACCGCAAAATCGTGGTAAGGCTGCAGGTTCATTGCATAAGCTCCAAAGAGCCATGAGGCGTGACGCATGAGACAAGAGTAGCTCCATGCTGTGATTTCTGATTTGTGACTTCTGACTCTAATTTAAAACAAATTTCCATTTCGTATCTTCTTCATGCCTATTAGTATAAGCCGGCCAATATCTTCGTAAGCAATCTTTTCGATAGCCTCGTTGGCGGGCAGCCATTTAATATC
>DASTXH010000030.1:0-23579 GCA_035758575.1 Saccharimonadales bacterium (SeqCode) | reverse complement strand
CTCCAGCTTCGAGTGATTGACGAACTCATGGGTAAAGTCTCGTTTCACACGGTTGTATATGCGGCTGTCGTCAGTATGGAGCGTTGAGCCAGGTGCGAGGCTGGCGCGTAAAAATGGAAGCGCTATTGTCGCATCAGCCTGTTTAGTGACAACTGCCTTCATCCGACCGTTACCTTTCTTAGCCTCAACGACGCCGATCACTGCCATTTTATTCGTGTACTTCTGTGCCAGTTTACGCGGTGCGCCGACGTATGTTTCATCGGCCTGCACGACATCAGTCAGCTTATCGCCGCCCTGCTGCATGAGCAGGCGTATCTGCTTGGCCATTCTCCATGCACATTTATACGTTACCCCTAAATGTCGTTCTAGCTCTTTTGCGCTTACCCCATTCTTGCCGACACCGAACAGGTACATAGCATAAAACCACTTTGTGAGGGGCGTTGGTGAGTGGTCAAAGATCGTACCTGCCGTAGGGCTGATCTGGTATCCACAATCATTGCAAGCGTAGCATTTGCGGTTGTTGACACGGTAATATCGAGGGTTAGCGACGCCGCACTTGGGGCATGCGGCGAGGTCATTGTATTGTTTCTTAAACAGGTAGTCGAGGCACGCTGCATCATCAGGAAAGTGCTGGTGGAAGGTATCGATGGTGTAGCGAGGGGCTTTCATACCTCTTATTCTAGCTCATCTGTTCCTTGACGTCAAGGTATACTCGCCAGACAAATAACAGATATTTTTGTATTTCTAAAATATTGCCCGTTTAGACGCAGTGGTTTTATGGTTCTATCCGTTAGTCAAAGTAGAGGGGGCTATTAAGAGAGAGGATAGCCCAAGTGATTGAAACGAGGTAGGCAATGCGTACATTGTCGTCTGACGTTCCCAGCCCCACGCCGTTAGGCGATACGGTGGCATCCGTGAACGTCGTAGCGCTGGCGTCTCAGAAAGACCACCAGGCTTTTGAACTGCTATACGAGCAGCATAAAAAGCCGCTGGTGCGGTACCTGCTACGCCAGGTCAATGACAGAGAGGCTGCATACGATCTCTGTCAGGACGCGTTTACGAACGCGTGGAAATACGTCTCTCAGCAGGGGCGCATTTCCCAGCAGCTTGCTGCCCACTTTGCGCCATGGCTCTACCGGGTAGCGAAAAATCTGGCTATTGACTATATCCGCCATAACCGGCGGTATGAGTTCCTGCCGCTGCCCGATGGCGAGCCGGACGTAGTTGAACTGTCGGTGCCTGGTCACGAGGAGCTGGTATGCGAGCTACTGTGTACCAAAGAGGTGCTGATAGAAATGTCGCCGCAGTACCGAACGTGCGTGCTGCTGAACGCTGAGGGGCTGACCCAGCGGGAGATTGCGGCGGCGTTAGGCATTAGTGAAAAAACCGTGAGTGCTAACATCAGTCGCGGTTATGTACAGCTGCGCTTGTACAGGGCGCGTCAGGAGGGCTGGCGTGGGTTAAATGATACTACTTCGTCCATCCATGTTCACATTATCCTTATCCTGCAAGAAACCATCGTTGCTGTGCTGGCTCGCTCTAGCGGGCCAGTCAACACCCTGTAGGCATTCCGTACCTTCAAGCCATCACAACAGAAAAGCTCATAGAAACGCCATTAGGTTAAGGCGCTTACGCAAACCATGCCTGACCTACTGACAACCGGACATAATCCTTGCAACCTCTCGTGAGGTAGCGCGGCTCTAACCAGCGCGATTTTGCGCAAAAAAGAAAGGGGTTCTCATCATGATCGATCGCTACGCTATTGATTTTTCCCGCACCTTCGGCGGCGCTATGCTGCTCGGCGTTGAGCCAAAGATGCAACGCGCGGACAAAAACAACCCGGCTAGCCCGATGGAGCAAGCCCGCGATAAAACCGGCGTGCTGAAGTGGACAGCAACGCTGGCGGTGCAAACCAAGTCCTTTGAAAACACCAAGTTTGAGACTATCCCTATCACCGTGGTTAGCCCAAACAAACCGTTTGAGGCCATTGTACCGGGTAGCCCGGTGGTGGTTGAGGGCTTGGAGCTGGGCATTATGCCGCAAGCGCGCGGCGGGTTCTCGGTCTTCTATTCGGCTGAGGCTATCCGCCCGCTCGCGTCCCAACGTATGCCGGTCAACCCTCGTATGGCGTCCGGCCAGTAGTTCTAGGTAGCGCATAAAGGAGGTGCCACTATGGCACAAGGTAACACGCGCCACGCGCGGCGTCTGCTCTGGATCACTGGTATTGTCGATTGTTTCTTGCTCATTATGATGCTGTGCGCCGGTTCGGCAGGCGGTGACATCAGCTGGCTGCTGGTGATCGGCGTCATTGTCAACGGCTCGGTGGGCTTCTACGCCCACCGTCAAGGCTTGCTCTTTGAACTGCAAAAAGAGCACACCTGGAAAGCGGTATGTGGTGGCATCGGCTTTACAACCACAAAAACCGTATGGGTGCCTGGCGTTGGTACACCGCACCGTAAAGAGGGCACAAGCTACCCAGGCTTACGTGATGTGTCCGGTACACACGAGGCTTGGACGGGTACGGTGCTGCCGTTCGCCGGGCAAACGGTCGAGGACTACAACAAAGAGGCTGCCGCCTTCGCGCTCGCCTTTAACGTGCCCTTTGTGAGCTTTGAGCTGGCCGGTTATGGCGGTATTACCGTGCGGGCTGGCAATGTGCCGGTGCCTGCCGCGTACAACCATCCAGGGCGGCTACAGGTGCCACAGGCTACGACTATCCGGCAGTTGTCGCCGCAGGCCTTGCCGATGGTGCCAAACGTCCATGCACATTCTAATGCAGTGTCGGATGAGCTACAGCTGCTAAAAGGTGTGCCGATGGCGCGGACATTGAACGGGCAACCCTGGTCTATGCCCATTGAAGGCCAGCACGTTCTTATTGCGGCGCGTACTGGCGGCGGTAAAGGCTCCTGGATTTGGTCGCTGGTGCTCGGCCTGGCTCCGGCGTGGCGTGCGGGTCTGGTCAAGTTCTGGGGCTGCGACCCGAAGCGCTTAGAGCTGCCATAGGCCGCGACTGGTGGAACCACTACGCCGATACTGAAACGGGCATTGTCGAGATGCTGGAAGCATGTGTAGACGACATGTTGAAACGGGCAATGCAGCTGCAAGGTAAGGCGCGCAAGTTCACTCCAAGCACTCAAACGCCGCTCAATGTGGTAGTAGTCGATGAGCTTGGGTACCTGTCGGCCATGCTGCCAGATAGAAAACTGCGTGAACGGGCTGAAAAAGCCGTGTCAACCATCCTGGCGCTAGGCCGTGCGGTCGGTTACTCCTTAGTCGGAGCTGTGCAAGACCCGCGCAAGGAAACAGTCGGCTTCCGTGACCTGTTCCCGATACGCATAGCGGGCGGGCTGCCCGCCCCTATGGTCGATCTGGTCTTAGGCGAGGGTATGCACGACGCTGGGGCGCTCTGTGAGCAAATACCGCTCGGCAATACGGGCGCGGGCGTGGCCTATGTGATGGATGAGACAAGCCTAAAACCGCTCTGCGTCCGTGCTGCCTGGTGCGGTGACGAGGTGATACAGCGGTTGCTCGTTGAGCCAGCACACCAGGCGGTTAGCTTAGGCGCTCAGTCAGAGGATGAGCTGCTCATTGAACAGTTGGACTGGAACGGCAAGCCGTACCAGCTGGGGTACAGGCCAGAGTAAACGGCTGCATCTCGTGACGGTCAGTATGACGGCCTTCGCTGACAACGGAGGCCGTAGAAAGGGGGCGTGTGTCAATGGCCATCGAAAGCGGTGTGGTTGCAGATATCGCCGGATACCTGCCAGCTGCGGCGGTTGCCGAACGTGGGCATAGGCAAGAAGCCCGGTACAAGCTGCGCTCCAGCTTGCGGCGGGTGACAGAGCTTAAGCGCTTACGCTCCTGCGGGCTACCGCTTGGTGACATGGTGGTGCGCGTCAAAGGCGACGTACATCACTTTTCAGGGATGAGTACCTGCGGCTCCGGCTGGGTCTGCCCGGTCTGCGCCGCTAAAATCCGCTACCATCGGGCGGATGAAGTCAGCCGCGCGGTAGTGTCGGCACTCGACCAGGGCATGTGTGCGTTATTCGTCACCCGCACCATACCGCATAGTGCTGAGGATAGCTTGGGGGTTACGCTCGGCCTGTTGGCAGAGGGTCGGCGCTACGTCACCAACCAGAAAGTAGTTAAGGCAGTACGTACCGCTGCTGGCTACGTCGGCGGTATAGCCTCGAAAGAGATTACCTATGGTTTCAACGGCTGGCACCCGCATACCCATGACATTGAGTTCTGCGAACGTGAGGTAACACTAGAGCACTTTGCAGCGCTCTCCAGTGTGTACTATGAGTACCTGAACAAGTTTTACGCTAAGCATGGGTTTGCTGGGCTATCCCGCTCGTATGGGGTGCGCGTCGAATATATACGGCTCGGCTCAACCGCGCTGGCGCAATACGTAGCAAAACTACAAGAGGGTGCAGCCATCCGGCTGCATACGGCGCAAGAGCTGGCACGCGTCGATCTCAAGCAAGGCCGGGCGGGTTCGCTGATGCCCTTTGACATTGCCTGTGACTTCTTCCAAACCGGCGACATGGCGCTGCTTGATATGTGGCATGAGTACGAACGTGAAACCGTGGGCAAGTCGATTATCCGCTTCACTAAGGGCTTACGGGCGCGGCTGCTGCCGGATGAAACCGAACAAACCGACGAGGAATTAGCAGCGCTGGAGGTCGGCGGTAGCGATGTGGTGCGCTTCGCTGGCTGGTATTACCGCAAGCTGGCGCGGGTACCAGGGCTAGAGGGCAAGGTGCTAACCGCACTCGATACGGGCGGCTTTGCGGCGCTGGTCGAACTGCTGACGGTGTACCGGCTGGATGACCAGGCCGGGTACTGGCAGGTTGAACACGAGAGGAACGACCACGAGGAGTAAGGGCATATGGACACAACTACAAACACAGTTGACCAGCTGGAACAAGTGCAGGCCATTGAACCGGATGAGCTGGGCGACCTGCTATACATAACCAGGGCGTACAACCGTGAGGAAATATCTTTCGATGAGTGGCTGCGGCGGTCGCGTGCGTGGGCTGAGCGGGTTATTCGGGAGCATAAGAAACGCGCGTAAAACAAACATCCCCCTCGTACATCAGGCATACGAGGGGGATTGTCTTATTAGGCCGCGCTCCGGGAAACCAGCAACGGGTTAATATACCACCCCTCGTCATTCACTCCTATAAAGTAGGCGGTATTGTACTGTGTATGCCTTGGCGTATGTGTCGCAAGGTCGCTTGCGCCGTCATACTTGTAACACGTATTTGCTGGAACCGCTGGTACAACTTCGTCACCTTCCGGCGCTGGCATACTGATGATCTCCTGCAAGGCTGGCAGTGCCACGAGCAGATTATACGTGGAATTGTCCTTGTAGGGCTTTTCGCACTTCACTACTACCACAATACCGAGCATCTGCAAAAAGTCGCGTTTCTGCTGGTAGGATAGTTCGTTGCGTGCCTCTTTGACCTGCTGGCACCAGCCTAGTATTTCCTGGTAGGCCGCGCGCTCGCGCTCTTTGTCCACCAGGCCGCCCGCGATCTGTGCCCGTTCTTCTTCGAGGTCGGCAACCATCTGGTTGGCATCGTTCATCAGCTTGCGGATGGCGGCGCGGCTGTCGCCGGTCAGCGTCTCGTCTTTTAAGTCTTCCAGGTAGTTGGCGGCTCTCGTCTTCCATTTGGTGATACTGACATCAATGGCGCGGACATTGTTTTCGATGGTACGGTCATTGGTGGCCAGGGCGATGACTTCCTCAATTAACGCCACATGGTCGGCCATTTGCTCTACCTTGTGCCATACCCACGCGTCCAGCTGCTTTGAGGGTATAAAGCCATGGTTGTTGTTGCAGCGGTATGTCATTGAGCCGCGCCGCTTGTCATAGCGTGCGCCCATTGAGTAGTTGCATACGGCGCAGCGGGCATAGCCAGCCCTAAGCAAAAACTCTTCCGGGTACTTGCTTGAGCGGGTAGCCTGGGCTTTGTTGACCTTCATGCGCTCTTTGATGCGCAGGTGCAAGGCCAGCGGGATAATTTCAGGGTAGGTGCCGTCAGGCAGGTCAACCTCGTCATGGTGGCTCTTGTAGCGCTTCTCTTTCCGCCAGAACGCTTTTGCCATGGTGCCGGTCATGCGTGGGTCTTTGATGATGTCCATAATGGTGTAGTCGTCCCATTCCGGCTTACCCTTCGGTGACAGGACACCGCGCGCCTTTAGCTGCTGCCGGATAATATACGTGCCGGTGCCATCGGCGTACAGCTGCGCCATCCAGAGCACAATGGCCGCCTCCTCCTCGTTGGCGATGATCTTCTCTTTGGTTTCCGGGTTTTCCCACTGCCAGCCATAGCGTAAGTGGTGGTTGGTAACGGCCTTGATCTTCCCTGCTTTGACGGCATTGGTGCGCCCGGTCATGGTGCGATCCATGATCTTTTCGCGTTCCATCTCAGCGATGAGTGCCAGGGCTGCCAGCACAAACTTACCCATAGGCTTGCTGTCGATCTTCTCTTTGACACAATACAAGCTCACGCCGTTATGCTCCATCTCTTCCATGAGTATGGCCATATGGGTCTGGTTGCGGCTTAAGCGGTCAAGGGTGCGGATAACAACCCCTCTGACCTTCGGTGCCCGCTGCTTCGTTTTTGTTTCGGCGCTCGGCTGGTCGGCGTTCTGGTTGTAGCGCTTGCGCATGTCTGTTAAGTCTGGCCGCTCCCGGTAGGCATAGCCAGAAAACACTTCCCTCCATACCTTGCCGACAACAAGGCCGTTGGCCTTGCAGAACTGGCGGCACGCCGTCTCTTGCTCCTCCAGGCTGGTGTTATCTTCCTGGGGGTCGGTGCTGACGCGGCAATAGATGTCTACGATGATGTGGCTGTCGGCGGTGCGCTCGGACGTGGCGGCCATGGTGGTAGTTCCTTTCTGGTAGAGAGGCTTTCAAGCGCTCTCTACCATCGACAACGGATAGACTATGCGTAACACTGCGTCTACAGGGTTGGTAAAAGTAGCTCGGCTTTGGTAGCGTCATATGCGGCCAGGAATGCCCGGTCTTCCGCTTCAATGCGTGCCCGCTCCGGCTCCTGCATTGGGAGCAGGTCGCCGCTCAGTTCTCCGACCCGGCACACGATAACGAACGACAGGCAGGCCAGCGGCTTACGCCATGTGTGGTATTCAAGTGCCCAACTGTTGATCGTTTCGACTAACGCACCATCGGTCATGCGCTCGTAAGTAGGTAGGCATTCAACAAAGCGGTAGTACCGCCCGGCCTGGTAGCCGCGCTGGAACTGGCTATCTGTGAGCATGACAAGACTACTGCATGGCCGGACGGCATGGGTGCCAGGGTCTAGCATCCCGCCGTGCAGCATCCCGATATTAAACCCCACCATCGGGAACCAGCCGCTTGTAGGGCTATCGAACCAGTGGGACAGAATACCATGGTGCAGTACGTCAATGATGTAGCGGTCACGGTACTGGCCTTTGCCCTGCTCGTCGCCGTACATCGCCCACCATACGCCTAAGCAGTACCAGTGCGCGAACTCGGCGTTTTCGATGTCCAATAGTGGCGTGACCGAAAAGCCACGCTTAACAGTGATAGATTGCATCAGTTCTCCCCTCTCTCGGTAGATAAGGATACTCGCAATACTCTAGTTGATCGCGTCAATGCGTTTTCTTAAGTATACCTAATACGGTGTAAAATAGCAAGGGATGATCGAGTTACGCGGGTTGCTATGGTCAATTGACCTCACGTAGGATTTAGGTATATACTGGTCAAAAATTGCGACAGGGGTGTTATCCTATGCCTGACCAGAAGGAATGGCTGACCATTGAGGATATTTACGAGGAATTAGATAAAAGTGTACCGCTGGATACTATACGCAGTTGGATACGCTCGAAAAAGCTGCCCGCATACAAGCCAGGCAAGGGTTACTTAGTGAAGCGTGAAGATCTGGAGAAGTTTTTGCGGGACTCGCGGACTATGCCGGATAATGAGTAGTTACCGGGGGTGTTTTGTGCTCGCGCCACTATTAAAGGCTGCGAATGTTGCTTGGATAGTAGGGCTATTAACAACTAGGGGAGGCAGAGAGAAATGGAAGAACCTAAAGACCCGCCACGAGGCGGATCTGTCCCAACAAGAAGGATACTACGAAAAGAGGCCAATTTTGGGTGTGCTATTTGTGGCGAACCATATCTTACATACCATCACTTTGATCCCCCCTGGAAGGAACTGCACCACGACAATCCTGAAGGAATGATCGCGCTCTGCGTCAAGCATGCCGCGCTGGCTGACGCGAATACATTTACGAAAGAGCAGCTAAGAGCGCGTAAACGTTCGCCCGCCAATAAGAGCACAATGCTAGAGTCAACATTTGAATGGTTCAGGCAAAACTTCCTGTTTATTGTAGGCGGCAATGTTACCTTTAAATGTAATACGATACTGGAGTCCAGCCGCGAACGGATAATTTGGCTGGAGGAAGACGAAGCAACGGCAAGCCGAAGCATATCCATGAACATACGTGATCAGGCCGGTAGCCTTATTCTGTCAATGGACAAAAACCAGTGGACTAGCGACTTGTCACTTGTAGAGGATGTGGACTCATCTGCTCGTGGGCATAAGTTGAAGGTCACGGCCTCCAGCAAAAACGCAAGTTTTGAAGTTGCATTCCGTTCGGTTGGTATCAGTGAATTAGAGGGCTCTCTCATCAAACTGCTCATACCTGATGACTCTCCGCATGCTCAAACATCAAAAAAATTGGTAGCGTCGATAAGCTCTGACATGGCAAAAGAGTTCGAGGAAGAAGTGCCCTTATGCATTGTAACGGGTACGTTTTACTTGCCGCAAAAGATCATTTTAGGAGCAAATAAGATGATTTATGGGGGCGTCACAATTGGATGTAGCTATTCCGGGGCGTCACCTACGGCATTTCATTTCGGATGATAGACCAGTCACTTACCTATAGGTAGCTGTGCCTATCCTTTAAGGCCTATTTGACAAGACTGATGATTCCTGGACATGTTCACGCACTACCTGGGCTTCCTGGGGGTGCCAACGTGACTTCGCGGCGTACCTGGCAAGTGTGCTACGATCTTGGGCGCTTAATTGTTGCATACGTTTCTGACCGCCGCGCTGTCCAAGCGCTGCCGCGTGTTGGCATTAGTATAGTTTTGATATGACTTCTGATACTACGTGCTTCCCTGTCATCTGCGCGGTTTATCAGGCAGCTGCATCATGCTTCATAAACGGTTGTTTTTGAAACGGCCAGCTAAGCTCCTGCGGGCAAGGGATACATTTCGTCGGTAGCAGAGGGACCTCCTACGCCTGGACATGAATCAGCGGTAATACGTCTTGTAGCCGTAACGAGTACGACATCATTTGCACCTATCAGCTCGCCATAACCAATCTCACCTTTCACGCCACCCGAACTTTCAATAGTAGCAGTACTGGCGGAAAGTATAGAGTTATTTTGTGCGCCATGATGCCCTGGTAGATCTGAGCCGGTAACAAAAATCAATCCAGCCCAACCATGAGCGGTAATTGCGCAGCCGTCACTTGATATAGTAACTGATGGCAGAATTGGTTGAGTACTTGCACTGTGGCCACTTATTTGGTCGGCGCCTGTTGTTCCGCTAGTATTGGGCTTATTGTGCTGGTACACAAAAAAACCAGCCGTACCAATAGCAACAACTGCTGCCACTACAATAACAACCTCTACGATGCTGAGACCTGACTGCCGCTTCTGTCGCCCCATAATGGTATATCTCTAGTTTACTAGTTCCAGTTTATGCACAGGGTACCTCTCGTGTCAATCGCGCAAACCTACTATGGGTCATGTTCCGGGCGAGGATAGGCGCTGCGCAAATAATCCATATCTACGACAGCGTGTGAGATGGCTCGATCCTGCAATATTTCTGACACCGCCATCGCAGTACTGGACTTTCCGACCCCGACAGGGCCGGTGATTATTAAGACCTGGATAGCAGATTTAGTGTTCATAGAATTGAGTATAGCAGCCGTTGGTAGGGATGTGCCGGGTGCTACCGAGCCAACGCGTGCGATGACGCCTGTGTTGGTTCGGGATGAGCAGGTGTCCACAATACTTGTAGACGTTTATCTATTGTCCATAGTACTCCTAATGGCCCGATTGCGCATCTGCCCTACGCCGCGTAAGGTGCTAACTCCCAGGATATTGAAAGGAAAAGTACGTCACGACGGCCGCCTTACTTGATCTAAGGGTAGCCTACAGCACGCATAGCGCCATTATCGTAACCAGTATTCTGCCAGCATCGCGGGCTAAGCGCCTTGCTTACTTTAAACATATCCACGATCAGACAACTAGGCACGCCAGTGGTATTGTCCATATTGTTGGTTGGCGAGATGAAGGTCCAGCTGCCGCCAGCGTTCATGGCGATAATGTAGCTTCGAGGCATCTCTGGTATAGTGCCAGCGCACCCGTAGCTCATTTCCGCAAAGCGGCCCGGTACTTCTTTGAAAACCTTGTAGTATCCTGCGTCCTTGCTGCAGCCAGTGTAATCGTATTTTAGAAAGTTCACCAGGCTAGGTGAGGTTGATGCGTCAGCAATAACCGTGTTCGCCGTGGTCTGCGTTTTCTCGCTCGTCAGTCGCGGCATGTCTTGGGCCGAGTACTGCAGGAACAATGTATCGTTGCCTCTGCAAGCCTCGAGCTGGATGGCGCCGTAATACCGAAGGGCTTGTCCGCCATGTTGTATACAGTCGCTGTAGCCGCCGGTGTAGATACGATGGTGCAAGTGATTAAGGTATATCGCCAAGTAAGCGAAAAAGCTTATAACAATCACCCCAACAGCTGTCAGGGATACGATAAGCACATTATTTCGACGCTCCATTTATGCCTTTCCGGATATTTAAGTTGTCCATGCCTGTGCTATTAGTGGGCGTAATACGCGCCTAACCTTGTCAGGTGTCCGCTTTACTGATGGACGCGGCGGCCACGAGGGTTGATCCTCTGGCGCTGCATCGGGCTGCCTTTAAGCCTTGGCGGACCGGACGCGTTCAGTAAGCAGGGTGCCAAACCAGAGCAAGACGCCCGCCATAATTGCAATCACCACCATCCAGTCCCCTGGGGAGTGAACGCCTACGGAGTCCGGATTCGGGTTAGTCACTCCCATGATGATCATTACGATATTACCCACTACGCCTAGTAGAGAGAGAAGGCTGACCCAAATACGGGAAGCTAACCGTTGCGATGAGAAGAAGAGCTGGATGACGCAGGCCATGAAAATGAAACCCGCCAGGGCATGAAGGAGCATATTAATGATGCCGCCTATGCTCCAAGTGTCAAACGAAGAAAGCGAGAACTGACCAACGTCGCAACCGTCGGCGAAGATGAGAATAAGGACGGCCAGTATTTGCAGTTTATGTAATGTACTTGCTGACTTACTCGTCGTGATTTTCTGATTGTTCATAACCGCCTTTAATTATTATGTTAATTCTTCTATGACCTAAGATTTACTATGGTAGAGAAACCGCTACCCTAGGGCTTGTAGCTTACTCACGATATCTTGATGATTCAAGTAGAATACTATCTCGAATGAATTAGCAGTGCGCTTTAGGATAAAACTTGATGAGAGCTCAAGGTTCTGTTTGTGTGATGGATCTATTGGCCTCATGATCCACTTCGTATCCACAAGAGTATACGTATCGTCGAGCCGCCGTTCCTGTATATCAGTAAGCGTGCTCGATGCATATCCTGCCAATGCGAACATCTCTTTGCGCTTTGGTAGCATTGCTAAGAAGGGCGCCTTTGGCACGGCATGTGCACCATTCGGGTCAGCAGCCATAAATGTGTCGCTGTATAGCCGTGCCATACTTTCAGTATCTATACCTGCCCCACTATTTAACCGCTCGAACTCTTCGAAGAAGCGTTTCACTTCACTGCTGACCGTCTGCACAATCTTCTCTCCTGATTTTTTATCTAGCTACGCTATGGCCCTAACGACCATTTTAGCGCACGTAATTATAGCGGCCTGGATCTACCTATTCAATATTGACAATGTTCTTTTGCGGTCTACTTTTAGGTGCTCTACGGGCTAGCTACCTTATGGATACTTCCATTTTAGAAATATCGTGCAGATAATTCACATGGTACTATTGACTTATGACTCACAAAAAAGATAACAATCCCTGGAAAACACTCTCAAGCCGTATTGCATACCAAAGCCCATATCTTACTGTTCGTGAAGATAAAGTCATCACCCCGGGGGGGAGTGAGGGTATATATAGCGTCATCGAGTCAAAGCCTGGCGTACTAATCATCGCGCAGACAGAGAATGATGAAATATATCTTATCGAGTCGTTCCGATACCCTTTACAAGCATGGCGCTGGGAACTCCCGGGAGGCGGTATAGAACGCGGAGACACGCCGCTTGAAGCGGCACAAAAAGAGCTCGAAGAAGAGCTTGGTCTCCGTGCAGACAAATGGCAGCAATTGGGCGACATATATCCTTCGAATAACGGTCCATTCAATGATCATAACTTTGTTTTTTTGGCACGTGGCTTGCATACTATACCAAATCATCACGAGACTGGTGAAGCCATTCGACCTCCACGGGCGATACCCTGGAAAGAAGTGCTCAATATGGTAGGCCGAGGCGAACTCACCGACGGCCAGTCGCTCGGCGTTTTACTCCACTATTTAGTGTGGAAAGGAGAGGATCATAGGCTTGTGTCGAGGGGCTAAAGTTGGCTGCCCCTTCCTTTTTAATTCTTGGCATGACAGCCATCCCAATAATATGCTATGGGCTTCCAAGGCGATAAATACGACTCGTGCCGCCACGTCACATGATGCCCAGCGCGGGCTGTAGCATAAGCTCGCTCGCGCCAGCACTTAACCTATGGATGCGCGAGACTGCTGGTCGGGGCTAAATTGACAAAGCCTATAGAGGTAAAGTATAAAGATTGATAGGACAACAACTTTTTTATAATGAACAAACAAATCACGTGTTTCGGGTGTGGTGCACTAGTACCAGCCATGGATGGACCAACGCATAAATACATGCTCTCTTCACCTGGATGTTGGAAGTTGTATGGAGACATATTAGCGAAAGAGTACACTATGTCAAATTGGGACCCAGACACTCATAGGATTACTGTTGATACATATGCAGTCACTCACCCTGGGATAAAGGAGAGAAGAGCGATTCAATCGGTCAATGTTCATCTCATTAGCCTTTACTGTACTTTTGAAAAGAACATATCAGGAGTACAGGCAACACGAATAATAAAGAAGGTGGTCGAAGACAAGAATATTACGAGCAGGTTCACTTGGCTCGAACCACCGCAACTCCAAGGAACAATGAATGTGACCGATGTGGTGCAAGCAAACGATTTTGAGGATCATAAAAAACTCGTCAGAGCCTGGGGACGATCCGCTTGGCAGGCATGGAAGCAAAAACACCTTCACACGATTGAGGCAATAGTAGCAGAATTAGGGATGTAAAGACCTACTCTATCGCATCGGGCTGTGAGCACTTTTTAAGCCTTCTTCTCATTCCACAAATTAGCGGAAATGGACTTTGAAAAGAGCTTTGCGATTTCGCTTGCAAATATTAGTGAGAACTCTTGGCTTCCTGGCAGGCACAACTAATACGATAGTGTCGTTACTGAGTCAGCAGCGACTCATACTCATCTTTGATGGCATCTAGGAGTGCCTCTTTATTATTTGAGCCAATAAAACTATTATTTTTAATTACCTCAGCGGTAATAGCTCCCATTACTGCATTGTCCACCAGCTTCCTTCTTGCAGGTTGCCGCCCGCCAAAGTCCCTGTCTTGTTGACCGATATGTTTGTTGTAGCTTTTCGCCGACGTTTCTGCGAGATTGCCGACCACACCGGATGGGCAAAGCAACGAGACGCCAATACTCTCTCGATTGCGTAGTGTTTTCGCATACCCCACTAGAGCGTGCTTAGTAGTTGAATACGCACCGATTCTTAGTTCGGGCGACGATGCGGTAAAGCCCGCGCCGGAGGCGGTTAAAACAATATGCGCATCGTTAGACTTCCGTAAAGTAGGCAGGAACACTTTTACGGCTTTAAGTTGTGCAATTACGTTCAGGTTCCATATCCAATACCACTCTTTCTCCGTAATATCCTCTAGCCTTCGTTCCAATATAACCCCTACCGTATTCACCAAAACGTTTACATTTTGAAATCGTCTTACCGCTTCTTCCGCCAGCTGGACTAGAGACTCATTATTTGTTGCATCTACCTGAGCCGCCACTGACGAATTGCCATTGCGGCTTATTTCATCCGTAACATGCATGGCAGCGTTCAAATCTATATCAGCCACTACGACATTCATACCTTTGCCGGCTAAGCCTAAGCACACCCCACGACCAACACCACCCCCTCCCCCTATAACTACCGCCGTTTTGTTGGATAAGACTTTCATGAGTCAATTGTAGCAAAGATAAGGTGAATTAATCGTCTACACTAGACGTGACTCGGGACAAAGATTTGTAGAGCAGTAAGGTCATTGGCGCCATTTTGTTACGCTGCGCTATCAGTCGCGCACTTGATCATTGACGGTATAGCAATTGCCATTCTAACTTGGCTTATGATGTCCAGCCAGGTTTAGCAACAGATAAGAAGATGTACAAATTTGTGCATCTTCTTTGTATTTTGCAAGAACCACCACTATGAATGGGAGTTCGAGTACCTCATCCCGCTATTTATAAAGTAAGGTATTGACGTTACATAGGTATAAGGTTTAAAATTAATATAACAACTTAGCGAGGGGAAAAATTATGTCGATGGGCGATGGAAAAGCAAAAAATGTACTGGAATATCTAGACAACCTGATTGAGAAAGGTAAAGCAACGAAAGGCGCGATCGCACCTTTGAAGGTAGCTTTTACTCAGGTCGTTAGGATTGTAGACGGTGAAAATTGGGAGGTGACTGACGTTAAAGGTATTGACGTTGAAGATTACATGGCTCGCTTTGCTAATCTAACAATGGGTAAATATAGTAGCGACAGCTTAACCGTCTATAAATCTAGGGTTAACAAAGTTGTCAGTTGGTATACACAGTTTCTCGATAAACCAGGCTGGACGCCTGATGTGCAAAAGCGCAATCGGGCTCCAAAGGCTACAGTTTCCGATAAGCAAAAAGTTAAACCCTCGCAGGTACCCACTATGCCTAACCAAGCATTAAGCCAGCCTGAATCTCCACAGTCTATGCCAGAGATCGCAAACGCTCCTGGTCGGGTGCTTTATCCCTACCCCCTAACTGATGGCCAGCTTATCCATATTAGCTTACCCGTTAGGCTTTTGAAGGATGATGCGCGACGCATTGCAACATTTATCGAAAGCATTGCTATTGATCCGCCGACTCAGGAGGGTAAATAATGGCTGCGCACCACAAGGTATTCGCCTTCATTGACAGTCAGAACCTTAATCTTGGCGTCCGTTCACTGGGTTGGCGCTTAGACTATAAAAAGTTTCGCCTTTATCTCAAGAACAAGTATAACGTCGATCGTGCGTTTATGTTTATCGGGCTAGTCGGTAATAACCAAAAGCTCTACACGGAATTGCAGGCCGCTGGTTTCATTTTAGTTTTTAAGCCAACGGTTCAATACTTTGAGAACGGCAAGAAGACAGTTAAAGGAAATGTCGACGCAGAACTTGTGCTGCATGCTGCGGCCATTGAATTCTCTAATTACGACAAAGCCGTGATAGTGAGTGGCGATGGCGACTTCGCTTGCCTGTTAGAATTTCTTGAAGATAAACAGAAGCTTATGCATGTCCTCGCGCCGAATCATAAGTACTCAAAATTACTCAAACCATTCTCTGAATACATTATTCATATGAGTCAGCTCAGAAAGTCAGTAGAATATCAAAAGACCGGCATCGGCGATCGGTCGAAACCTTAAGCCTATCCGGTCATGGTGATACTTATAGTATACTAACACACGCTTAATTTTGTCAATAGATGTTTATTATTTCATAATATATGAAATATACAACGGTCAGTCGGCGCCAGCTGCCACCACTCCACTATTCTTACTATAAATAAAGCCAAGCTGCTCTAGTTTTCGGGCCAGCAGCACAAAATCCGCGACCAAGGGGTCCATCCGTTAGACTCACTCCCAGCCCAATAGCTTCAGGGATTCGAACGGTGAGCCCTGTGGGCTCAGCCACCCGAAGCCTCCGCGGGAGCGTAGCGACCAGCCGCCGTTTACTGCTGAGTGCTCATCTGACTTGGTGTCCGTACTTTTTGATAAATGGCCCAAGGTCAGGGATACCAAAATCGTGCCCCATACGCGCAAACGTGGTAGCCTTATCATCACCAAATCGAACAACATACTGTTTATACCACTCAAACGTGTTGAAAAAAGGCGGACTGGTCTTCGAGTGAAACTTATCGGCATACATAATAAGTCGTTCCTCTATCGTATGCGGCACATAGTCAGCAACGGGTAGCGGCAGGTTCTGTTCTTCTACGTCTCGTCTGGAAAGTCCTACCCCCGTATGGTGCGACGCAAAACGCCAGATTGGCTCGGGAAAGCCCTCCTTCTTTAAGATTTCCTCACCTCGTATGCCGTGCGTTATGTAACTGAGCCCAATGCGTTCGTTGCCTTTGTTGTCGTAGAGAGCATATACGCCAATATCGTGCAGCAAACACCCCACCCTTACTAACTCTGCATCCATGGTGAAAGTATTTCTCGCAATAAGCTGAGCGGCAATGTCCGCCACGATAGTACTGTGCGTAAACACGAGGGCAAATACCGCATCGGTTGGCGCGTATTTTCTATGAAGCGCTTCTATATCCTGCTTTGAGTAGTGCATCATGTCTATTGTAGCGCAATCAGGCTGGCGACCGGACGGCCGATCTTGGGCACCCACATGTAATCCTCACCCGCTCTGTCCGGCCACTTTATGTAATGCGAGTTGCCAAGGCTAGCAATTTCGGTGCTAGTACGTGCGCAAAGCTTCGCTGTTTGACCGGAATCCAGAAAACAGCCCCATGCAAGCTTTTCTTCAGCCTGCACAAAATAGGCAGCTTGGTTTGGCGTCACGCCAGTAAACGTTTCGCTGCCTGGCCGTCCATCATATAGCCGTATGTGCACACTACCACTCTCTGTTTCATACAGCACCGAACGGGCTAATGGCCGTTCTAGCAGCGGTGGCTTAGACCCCAGAGATGCATCTCGGTTGATAGGATGCTGCTCAAAGTTTTTATCCGTAAGCATCGGCCCGACTGACAACGCACCCTGAACTACGCTACTCACTGCTACCGAACCGATGGTGTGCACCTTCATCTCTAAGTCATTTGCTAGATTTCGCTCATGACACCGTACCACCATGTCGTGTGCAAAAATATCTACGCCGCCGGTCGTGCTGCGCTCCCCTGCCACAAAGATCCCATCTTCGCGTGCGATGAACCCGATGTCTACCTTTTCACTGCCCTTGGCGAGCAACGGTGTATAGCGAGACGTCTCGTCGAGCACCCTGATGCTACCCGTTGCTTTGCACTGCTCCTGCGTAATGATAGCGTTGCCGTTGCCATACACTTTACAATCCGTTTCATGATTAGTCAGCGACCCCGACCAGCTCAGCTCTGCACCGTTGATACTAAGTGCCCCAAGTGCATGGACTTGCCTTGCCACAAGTACGCCATTGTCCACAACAATCGCTTCCCTATCAATGACCGGTAGACTGCGTACATGGCCCTCCGCAATAGCCAAATTAAGCGCAAGCTGCCGAGGCGAGCGACCGTACCTGTCGGCTAGGAAGAAGAAACCACCAATAGAAGCCCCGCGGTACTGTGGTGCACTGACTGCAAAATCATATACGCTTGTTAGTTTCTCGTGTATTTGCACTACAGGAGTGGTCTTCCCTGTTTGATAGCTCATGTCGTAGACATTCGTAAACCGGCCATTACCGAGATCTTGCGAAAATGCGCGTAGCGATACGCCACCCCCTATATCCTCTCGGTACGCGGGCGTCGGCACGTCCACCCTCTTACGCACATATGCTTGCGCCTCGGCAGCAGTCGGAAAATTATTTATAAGCACCTTCCTCAAAAAGTAGATATAAAAGACGGCTTTATCAATAACTCAAAAGCGCTCGCAATCGTCCCCCTATGGCAAACCATGAGCAATATTTTTAATATGTTATTTCGTTCTAGCCAATAGTAAATCTTTGCATATTGCTTACCACGTAACGCTTTGCCGTCTGGAATAAAAACGAGAGTTTCACCTCTCGTTTTTATTATGAAGCGGTAGTTATTACTCCTCGGGCGGATCGTCGGGCTTAGGACAGGTCATATCCGGGTCAGTGGCGCAGCCTTGAACCGTGCAGCCGGCTTCGACGCTTGTGCTATCGCAGTTCGGCGGAGCGCTAGCGCATGTCCATGACTGTGGACAACTGTCTGAGTCATAGCAATCTCGTTGGACGTCGGTTATTGGTGTTTCAGCCGACTTCCATGCCAGTGCGGCAACCTCTTCGAATGCCGATATATCATATATAGGAACTTCCGCACCACTAAATGCTGGAGAACGTTCACCTGCCATTTTCACCCCTCTCTTTATTTGTATTATTTATCACAAATATGAACCACCAACATGGTATTGGGCGGGGCGCATTATGTCAATGAAATTACACCCATTTACTGTGTCATTTGGGACTGGCGCTATGCGCAGCCCGTGGCGCATGCTGCCACTTTGTTAGGTCGGATAACGTTCGCCATGCATATGTTAGAATGCGAGGTTCTTGTGATTGATCTGCCGTGCCAACCAGCCTATTGATATGCATGTGGACTATGCTCGGCAAAATGTCCTCAACGGCCATCGTTAGCCGGCCCTCTGCTTCAAGCCTCCGATACGCACCCGCGTGCTCGTCTAAGCGTCTGGCAAATTGATCGCAGGCCGTCCGCAGTTCTGGCTCAATCCCCTCCGTATTGGTTGTATATGCATAGAATAAGCGAAGCAGTGCTTCACGGTTTTTTCTATAATCTTGTGCATAGTACGAATGACCTCTATGCCTATCTTTTGTCCAAGATATCTTGCACGGTGTATCAAGCTGAAAAGATGTTAAGAAAATCTCGGTAGTTAAGGCCGCTAGAAGCGGCAGCTCTAGCCCTCCCAAAACGCCTCGTTCTTTAAGCTTCAGAAGTTGCACATCAAACACGCTCTCGGTTGTGAATATGGCTTCCGCAATAGGCATCCCGGCAAGTCCCCCATAGCGTTCCACTTCTCGGTCATAGGTATCTATGGAAAAATCCTGCAACAAACCATGCCGCACCATATGTCTCGCCCATATCATTAGAGCGGGCATAATCGTTTGGAGTATATCCTGTGAAGGCGCCTTAAAACGCAAGCGAACATGTGGACGCGGGTCGCCATATCTAATAAAAAACCATGAAAAGTCCGTACGCGCATGCAGTTGCTCTATAAGCTGGCTGATATGGCCAGTTAAACACGCGTCCTGGAGCGACGCTGGCATATAGACCTTACAAAACAACCAGTCATCGGCGGGAACTTTTAAGCGTTCGTGCACAGCTGGTGCTTGGGGAAGCGCCATCTTCCGCTCCGTGACGACTGGCTCAGGGTGCACTGGAACCTTCCGATTCCGCACGAGCTGAAAGATAAACTCGTGAGCGTAGAGTCCATTCTCGCCTTTTAGCCAAGCCTGTTCGGGATCTGGCAGAGCCTCGAGAATACGCAATGTACGGATCCTTCCCTTAGCTAAAGCTGCGTATAGGAGCTCTTGCGTACTTTCAACAGAATCCAAGTCAAGTAAAAGACGATTATCAAACTCTGCGAGGTGGACATAGCGAGGTACGTTCCAGTTTCTTCGCCACGACTGGACCGCCAGGTGCCAGTCGTCTGCGCTAATGTCGTGTCGGCCGACTTTTCTACCAGCTTTATTGGGGAACAGCGTCGCCACGTCTAGCTTCCACTCGGCAAGGGACAGTACAAGTTGGCCGTACATAAGCCGTGGTAAAGCAGGCAGCTGTGATGCCTTGCCCCAGCTAAAGCTTGAAAGCGGTGTGTATGGGTCAACACTCACATCCGTGATAAAGCGACAAACGCTGGGCGCATACTGCGGATTCAACATGTGGCCTGAGTACACAACTATCTCTGACTGGTGCGTCTTTGACCAGAGGAAAAATTGATTGTTACGTACACCTAAATATATATCATCCAGAGGAATTGTCTTGGCAGCCTGCACGCTTGGGTTAGCATCCAAAACTATCTCATACTGCCGCAGGGCGGGTCTAACCGTTACGTTTGCCGTATGAGCAACATTAGGCATATATACTAATTCCGCATGTAGATAGTTTGGCTGTCGCGCTACGTGTACATCGGCAACCTGCTGGAGGTACTGTACGCTGTCGCTACCTAACATGTCGGCGAACCTGCCGGCGGTCCGCCCTGCGGGATGGATACCGACCATAGGCGCCGGCACGACTAGGTAGTCGTGTTTCTCCGGATCTTTAGCTGAAGTAGGTACGACTTGCAGTGCAATATCTAGTGACTCCGGGATACTGGATGCGCTAAAATATGGGTTGCTCAGGCGCTCCACATCTTGTTCGGTAAGCTGAACCACTAAGGCGTGACTTTGTAAGGCACGTGCGGCGATGTCGAGCGTCGCCGCATCGTATGCCGATGAGTTCCTGGAACTACGTGTTGCTTTCTTGGCGGTGTAGTGTTCCGGCAAGCCCAAACCTAAATCTGGATTCAGGACCTCAAGTACAGGAACTAGCCTGTCCCTACCATATCTACTGATAAAAAGCTTCGTAAATGAAGCAAGGGTTTTTATGCCATTGTTTTCTCTAGATACTTTAAAAAGTATCTCGGCCATTCGCGCTGCATCTTCACCGAATTTCGCACTCAACATATTTTCGGAATCTGTCATATGTACGTTGAGGCCGATATCAAAGGGCACAGTCGCGGATGACTTATGTATTCGATTGGCCAGAACGGTAATATCCTGCAAGATGCGCTCGCCATCGCCAATTGCTTGAGCATCATAACGCCTCATCCCCGACAATAGTGACCGCATTTCACGAAACTCTGCTTGTGCCGTAGGTATTGATTTGAGCTGCGACAGGACATACTGGGCGGGTTCAAATGCAGTTAGCGGGGGACGGAGCGAGCTGCGAAGGAGGCCATAGGCGATTAACTGATCGACAAACTGCCTAACTTCGTCTTCGATTGCCCCAGGGATCTCAGCTAACATCTCCTGGCATAAGGTACTGTGCATCTTCCCCGGCGTCGTTTTTTGAATAGCTAGTTCTAGCCCTGTGGTTGCCGTAACTGATACACTTTGCAGCTTTCCGTTCGTACTTCGATATTCAAAATAGTACTTCGTTCCGACCCTAACCGCATTATGCTGATAGGCATACACGAGATACGGTCGGACATTTGGCCGTGACTCGAGATTGTTGACATGCTGCAACAGCCAATCCATATCGAGCCTCGTACGATGGCGGTGCTCACCTGCTGGAGCTAGCTGAAGCCGGGTCTCATCACCGAGCACAATTTGCGTAACGCCCGAAAAAAGACCAAAAGGCGTTGAGCGGCTACTCATGCGTGCAAGGTAACGGAGGAGGCTTCCATCAGCCTGCTGCTTCTTTTTTATTGACAGCTGATCATACGACTCCAGGGCGCTACACAAAGAAGGGCTGGCCGCTCGAAGCGCCTCGTGGATAAGGGGATCAGCGCTCATCTCCATGGGCTGTTTACCATACGGCAGGTATACAATCGGCAAGATCGGGGCACGCATGTAGGCTTGGTGAAGAGCACGGTATAATCGTGTCATTGCATAGTCCTCTATATCTTTGCAGCTTATATTATAGTAAGGAATCGATGACGTTTTGCTTATTCTGGTCCAATTTATAATACTTAATAGATCCCTTAAACGAAAGGTATGTATTGTTGATGCATAAAGAACGGTCACCCCTCTCCTCTTCTACCAGCCTGGCTGCTTCGAAGGTTGCACAGAACGTCTTACTTCGAGTTACGGACGAAGCGTTGATACGACGGTCTATTGATTCGCTGGAACAGGGCAAGGAAATACTACCAGTGGCATGGCAAGGGGCATCGCTGGCCGGAGGCAACACAGGAGTAGCTCTACTCGCATCGTATGCCGGTCAGTGTCTGAATGATAGCAAGTGGGATATGGTCGCCCACCAATACCTTACAAAAGCCGTAAATGAATTTGATTATCAGCACCCTACCTTTGGGTTATTCGACGGGGTATGCGGTATACCCTACGTAGCAGTGCTTGCTTCACCTGATGGTGCGCACTATTCTCGCCTAAAAAAGAGTACAGATGATTATTTAGTTCATTGGCTTAAGAACTATTTACCCAACATTGAAGGGACAGGCTGCAGCGTAGTGCGTTATGACCTAGTGTCGGGTATCGTGGGTATAGTTGCATACATACTGTCTCAAGATCAGGCTGCACTGCCGGAACATCTTGTACACATTTGTCAGCGTTCCCTGTGCTATCTGGTCAGCCAAGCGACATCTCGGAACGACAATGGTTTACCCTATTTCATAACACCCGAAAATATTCGTCATTCAGATAAGCTGCAACAGCACCCATACGGCTACAGTGATTGTGGTGTTGCACATGGTATTGCCGGAGTCATAGCCGTTATGGCTCTTGCCCTGCGGGCGGGATGGACGGTACCGGGACTAAAAGAAAGTGTAGCTTCTCTTAGCATATGGATGATTTCCCATACGATTCAAGACGAAAATGGCATCAATTGGCCAAGTGCCGTAAGTGTCAAAAAGGATGGCACCCTTAACGGTTCAAGAGGATCACGAGTCGCGTGGTGCTACGGCATCCCAGGTATCGCACGCGCACTCTGGCTCGCGGGCCGTGAACTTCGGAATGATGAAGTATCGGCGGCTGCGTTAGCTACATTTGATAGCCTTATGAAGAGACCTCGTAAATTGTGGGGCGTACAGTCTGCGAACCTTTGCCACGGGCTAGGCGGCATCCTGCAGGCGACTCTTCGCATGTATTGGGATAGCGGCTTGCCTAGATTCGGTACCTTTGCGGAAGATCTGACTCTCGACATTGTCAAGATGTACGATGCAAATACCCTCTTTGGTTTTCAGGACTATAGCGCAAATGGCACGCTATGGGATAACCCCCGCCTGCTTGAAGGCGCACCGGGTATAGCGCTCGTACTGCTGACCGCCGTTTACGGCCTCGACAATGGATGGGACCGAATGCTCCTGCTATCTTAACGCACTCGACGGCATCCGGTTAAACGATCATTACTTAATAATTTCCGAAAAGTACACCAGGCCCACTTCCTCTGTTTCCACCATACGCACCTCGTACCTTTGGATCTCCCCGTTAGCACGCATACGCTCCAGCATGCCCCGCCAGTCTTCGTATACAACCTCGTTCATCGGTCCGTTCAGAATGGCTCCGCCTTTTTTCACCACGCGAAGCATCTCCGCCAAGTCTTTTGCATCTTGCTCAGGACCACTGGAATATTCCGGCACGGCGGCATAAGAAAACACCAGATCCGCCGAACTGCCCGCCAGCGGCAGATTATCAGCGTAGGCAGCGATACGACTGGCATACCATA
>DASTXH010000068.1:0-1403 GCA_035758575.1 Saccharimonadales bacterium (SeqCode) | reverse complement strand
TCTTTTTGAAGAACTGCCGGAACGAGCGAAGACACGCGCCAATGCGGGACCGCTCGCAGCACCGCGCCTGCGTGAGCCCAAGCGCGACCAGATCGAATTGGGAGCGATGGATATTGAGAGCCTGATTGGGCAGGACCATCCGGCGCGCCTAATCTGGACCTATGTCGAGGGGCTCGATCTGAGCGAACTTGAGGATCGGATCAAAGCACGGGGCGAGCGGCCCGGCCATCCCGTGATCTCGCCGCGGCTTTCGCTGGCGCTATGGCTCTATGCCACCAGTGAGGGGGTCGGCAGCGCGCGCGCTCTGGAGCGGCTATGCAATAGCCAGGATGCCTATCGCTGGCTGTGCGGCGGGGTGTCGGTGAACTATCACACGCTGGCGGACTTTCGGGTCGATTACGCGAATTTATTTGACCGGCTGCTCAGCGAGCACCTGGCGGCGCTGGCCAAGGCCAAGCTCGTTGATCTCGATGTGCTGGCGCAGGACGGGGTCCGCATCCGGGGGAGAGCGGGAGCGGCATCGTTCCGGCGCAAGGCGACGCTTGATCGGCATCTGGCGATGGCCCAGGCGGTGGTGAAGAAGCTCAAGCGCGAGGCCGAGGCTGGCTCGGACGTCAGCAGCAAGCGCATCCAGGCAGCCAAAGCACGGGCGGCGCGTGAGCGTCATGAGCGGGTGCAGGCGGCACAGGCGGCGCTTGCCGAGATCAAGCGGCAGCGCGAGGTGCGTGAAGAAAAGCGCGGCAACGGCAAGAAGCCGAAGGAGCCGCGCGCCTCCACCACGGACGCGGATGCCCGGGTGATGAAGATGGCCGACGGCGGCTTCCGCCCGGCCTATAACGTGCAGGTGGCGAGCACGGCGGGCGAGCAGATCGTGGTCGCGGTTGAGGTCTCCAATAGCGGCTCCGATCGCGGCCTGATGCGACCGATGCTGGAACGAATTCGGGCGCTAAGAAGCCGCCTGCCGAAACGCCATCTTCTCGACGGCGGCTTCACCAGCGCCGAAGACATCGAGTGGGCGCATGGCGAGGGGGTCGAGGTCTATTGCCCGCCCACTCAGTCCAAGCACGGCACCGATCCTTATTTGCCGCGCCGCGGCGACGGCGCAGGCGTATTGGCCTGGCGGGAACGCATGGCGAGTGACGCAGGCAAGGCGCACTACAAGCCGCGCTCGATCTGCGAATGCATCCATGCGCGCTGGCGCAACTGGAACCTGCGACAATTGCCCGTGCGCGGGAGAGAAAAGGTCCGCGCCCTCATGCTCCTTTACGCGCTCACCAACAACATCCTGCAAGGCTATCGTCTCGCAAACGCATAGACAAAGGCATCAATCCATGATCCGACGATAGAAGCTCTCTTGTATGCTTGACATCGAAGCTCGTCCGGAGGCCCTTTGGCCCACTAGG
>DASTXH010000018.1:0-1009 GCA_035758575.1 Saccharimonadales bacterium (SeqCode) | reverse complement strand
AAACATTAACAAAACAAAAAATCAATCTAACATGCAAGGAGCCGAGCATGAAAACTACCGGCGATCTGGCTTTTGAGTACATCTCAACGACAGATCGGGTGTTGCTGAGCATAGATAAACTCTTGCGCAAGCTGTAACACCAATAGAACGTCAGTCAGTAACAAGAACCCCGCTAACCATGCAGGGTTCTTGTTTTATCTACTTAAGTAGGCGACTAGTTTCTGCGTGAAGCGGTGCATATTGGGGTCAAAGATGGTCGGGTGGGATTCTAGCACTTCCTGAAAGCTAAACCAGTTCATATCAGTGAACTCTCCGCGGTCAAAGTTGAGCGAATCGTGTATACTGCCGCGCAGCAAGTACCACAAGCTTACATCTGTATGCCCCGGAGTCAGGCCGCCGGTTTCGGTGCAGGTTATAAAAAATGGCTGCTCGTTTTGTTTTAGAAAAACCGCCGGCCGATACACTTCCTCCATGCATTCGCGGATTACGGTGTCGCGGGGGTGTTCGTTCGGTTCGACGTGGCCGCCGTTGGGCAGCCAGAGTTGCGCCTTGATATGGTCGCCCAGCAGTAGGCTGCGATGGTCGGGGTCTATGAGTACAAAGTAGGATACCAGGTGTTTAGGCGGTTTGTCGGGCTTGGCGATGCGGAAGATATTTACGCCGCTGGCAATCCATGCCAGCGCGTCGGCGATGTGTCCTTGTTCCAAATCATCCCATGGGCTGATTTGGTTCACTTCATCATGTATCTGCTGGCGTATAGGTTGCTTCATGTCGTTGTTCTCATCCGTAGCCTACGGTGTGGCATGCTCGTAAACAAGATCATTATTTACAACAAAAAACTTCTCGTAAAGAGAAGTCTAATGATTCGTATGGTAGCGGCGAGTGGATTTGAACCACTGACCCCAGGCTTATGAGTCCTGTGCTCTAACCAACTGAGCTACGCCGCCGCGTCGAAGCCTACGCACCAGCCTCGTTTTGCCGCTAAGGCGCCAAAAGCTTCGGCCTAGTG
>DASTXH010000048.1:0-3716 GCA_035758575.1 Saccharimonadales bacterium (SeqCode) | reverse complement strand
CAGCACCTACAGTGTTTGCACCGTCATAGCCGGCCTGGAGGCGGCGGCAAAATTGGCCGAAGCAACCAGCCACCCCGCCGACGCCAGCGAATGGCGCCGGGCTGCGGCCGGTTACCGGGCTCAGCTGGATAAACTGTGCGTGCCCGACGGCGCGTTCAGTAAGGGCTTTTTACTGTCGGACGACGGTACTCCCGAGCCGGATGACACATTGGACATATCCAGCCTGTACGGTCCTTTTATGTTTGCCGGCCTGCCGCTGGACGACAAGCGCATGCAACGCACCCTCCATGCAGTCCACGACCGGCTGTACAACTCTTCGCCCATCGGCGGCGTCATTCGCTACGAAAACGATAACTACTTCCTGGCAAAGCAGCAGTACCAGGGAAATCCCTGGATCGTCTGCACATTGTGGCTGGCGCAGTATCTGTTGGCCGTGCAGCGGGGCCAGGACGCTAAAGATCTCTTGGACTGGGCCCTTGCCCGCCGCATGTCCAGCGGTGTGCTCAGTGAGCAGTTCGATCCCGAAGATGGCACGGCCCTGAGCGTAGCGCCGCTGGTGTGGAGCCACGCCGAACTGGTCAACACCCTGCTCGACCTCTATAAACTATAGCTACAAATTCAGGCGCCGGGAACCAGGATCCAGGAGCTATCTCTTCGGGGCTTCGTTGCGGCCAAGGTTCTTCTTGGTCTCGGTAAACACGACATGCTTACGCAGTTTGGGGCTGTACTTGCGCAAAGCAAGCTTCTCCGGCGTGTTCATCGTGTTCTTGGTGGTGTAGTAAATGCGCTCACCGGACTCCTCGCTTACGAGCCCGACAATCTTGCGCTTGTCACCTTTTTTAGCCATAAAAATAACACCTTTAAGTGCTTAATTTACTGCTATTGTAACAGATAACCGCCTTCGGCTCAACTAAAAAGTCCCGCTCATATACGGGACTTTTATGTGCTAGACATTCGTCCTCCATGGATTGGTTACCATTGCACAATTACATTAAACACCCGGGGGAGAGGCAGTGCTGTGATAATACTTACATTACTTTTGTGGCCAGGCGCACTACGGGGCGAACTGGAGCCGATGACAGGGATCGAACCTGCGACCCGCGGTTTACAAAACCGCTGCTCTACCAGCTGAGCTACATCGGCCTATTGGTAGCTGTTTCGGCTTTTCGCGATACAACACACGTAGTTTACCAAAACAGAGGTAAATTGACAACCGGTATGAAAATAATTACTGCACGTTATATGACGACGCGGCGCGGTCGGATGATACGCTTCGGCCGGGTAGTCGGTGTGGCCATCTTCTGTAGCTTATCATCCGCGATATCTGCTTCAGCCTCGCGGCCATGAGCACGGTAGGCCTTGGCCAACAGCGTAAATGTCTCTTTATTGGGCTCCAGTTCGGCCGCACGCTCCAACTCATGGAACATCAGGCGGGCATTGCCCAGTTTTTCCTGAACCTTGGCATAGGCTACGTGGCGGGCCGCCAGGTTATCTTCCAGCTTTAGTGCCTGCTCGAAGGCGACGGCTGCTTTTTCGTAGTTTTCGGTTTCATAATAGATAAGGCCCAGGTTATGCAGCGCCGAAGGCGTGGCTTCGATGCTGGAGGCAATCTCAAAACAGTCGATAGCATCACGGTACTCTTTTTGCTTGGCATACAGAATGCCGAGGCGGTTATAAGCGGCGGCATTGCGTTCATCTATCTTTAGGATAGTCAGCAGGGCTTTCTCGGCGCGCAAGAAACGGTTTTCGCGCATACCCTGATGGGCAATGTCCCACAACTTGCCCATGCGCGCACCGACGCCGCGCGAGAACGCAACAAATTCGTCGTCATGGACACGGGCATTCCATAGTGCAAATACCCCAAAAGCTCCAACAAGGAGGAGTTCTACCATATCGCTCCTATTATACAACAACCTATAGCGCGAGCATAAATTGCAGCGCCACGAGTTTAAGCTGTGCGTTACGTGACGTATCGCGTTCGGCTTCGTGGACTGCGCGTAGGATACGCCGCCAACGCGCCACACCCGCCTCACCGCCGGATCCCTGACGTAGCGCCGCGTTCGCCATTTGCCCTAGGATAAAGAGCGTGTCCGTCCAGAGTTGCCGCTGCTTGGCGATCTCGTCGGCGAGCACCAGGCGTTCAAACAGCGTTTTCTGCAAGATATCGCGGGCCGTGCTGGTGGCGGCATAAAGCGCGTGGGACGTATCGGCATCCAGGAGCGCTCGCATAAGGCCTGGTAACCCGCCGCTCATGAGCACGGCCTTCTGAATGGAGGCAGTTTTGTAGCCTTTGGCGCCAAAGAAGTCTTGCATATCGCCCACTTCTGGCGTATGCACGGTTACATGCTGCACGCGTGAGCGGATGGTCGGCAATATTGCTCGCTCGCCTACCGCAGTAAGTATGATAAGCGTGCCCAGCGGCGGTTCCTCAAGCGTTTTGAGCAGCGCGTTTTGCGCTTGGGGCGTCATAGCCTGACTATTTTCAAAGATAACCACGCGCGTAATGTCACCCGTTTGAGCTGGGCGCAATGTCGTAAAATGTATGGCGTCACGAACGGCATCTACCGATATGGTTTTGCCGTTCTCTGGTTCGACGATCTTTGCATAGGGGTGTGTCGCCAGCTTTCCCGGAGTCGTGCCTAGCAGTTGTGCGGCCAGTACGCGTGCAAGCGTGCCTTTACCTGCGCCCTGAGGTGCGCTAAGTAACAATGCATGGCCGGGCTGAGCTGCAAAGCGGTCTAGCGCCATGCGGGTCGTCGGGTGCAGCACCAGATCATCCACGAGTGCCGACCTTGCTGTAAAATTCAGATGGTACCGGTGCCTCAAATACCATGCGCTTGCCGCTTGGCAATACTATTTCCAGTCGGACGGCATGCAGGTACAGGCGTTCGGCTGGTTCGCTGCTGTATAGTATATCGCCAATAATAGGATGGCCGATCTCGCGCAGGTGCACACGCAGCTGATGGGTGCGGCCGGTCAGCGGATGCAGCTCTACAAGTGAATACTTGTCATTGTGCTGGCGCACCCAATACTCTGTGGCGGCTGGCTTGCCGCTGGCCGCGGCGTGAAACATTTTGGGATGTTTGGGGTCGCGCTCAATAGGCATGTCTATCGCGGCATGATCGTGTGGCAAATGCCCGCTCACAACTGCAAAGTAGGTCTTCTGAACTGCCCGGTTTGCAAACTGTTGCTGCAGCCAGCTGAGCGCCGCCGGGTGCTTGGCGCAGATAAGTATGCCGCTAGTGGCGCGATCCAGCCGGTGCACGATGCCGCCGCGCTCGCCGCTGAGGCCATCGTGGAGTTTGCTGCGGAGCCATGAAGCAACGGTACCCTCGGTGCTGAAGCCGCCGCGGGTGTGCGTGAGTACGCCAGCCGGCTTGTTGATGACCACGCAGTCGTCATCCTCATAGAGTACCGGCAGATCTATGGGTTCAATAGTGTCCAGCACCGACTCATCGTAATCGATAGTGACGGTGTCGTCTATGCGTACCTTATAGCCGGGTTTGCTGGATTTGCCATTCACAAGCACCTTGCCGTCGGCGATAAGCTTTGCGGCAAAACTGCGGCTCAGGCGTGGCATCCGCACCAGTACGTATTGGTCCAGCCGGCCGCCCAGGCCGCGGGCCAGCTTGAACCCGGTTACCTCGGCGGAGTTAGCATCACCGCCCATCGCATCCCATAGCTTGTCGCGGGGGATTTTGCGGGCTGGGTGCGGT
>DASTXH010000087.1:0-3040 GCA_035758575.1 Saccharimonadales bacterium (SeqCode) | reverse complement strand
GACCACGCAAGCAGTACCTGAACGACGGGTTCAGTGCTTGCGTGGGTTTATGACCATGCCTTTCGTTAAGCTACTCAGTTTAGGTCTGTGAATTGTTACCCGATTAGGGGCATGTGATCAGTATAGGTAAACACGCCATTCGTTGCAAACGCCAGCGCTCCGAAACGGCGAATCGGTTATGTGGCACCATCTGCAAGTACCGTAGTAGTAGCGTTGTCCTTTTCTATTAGGCTCAACCCAATCACCATTTAGCTCAAACTTGTGTTGGTTCATATTCCTCCTTTCTATATTTTGAAGTATAGGAAGGCTAGGTTTGGATAATCAACCATAACAGGTTTGATGCATTGTATTTCTCCTTGACGTCAAGGGATACTCGCCAAACTGTTTATAAAAATGGCGTTGGCGGCAGATTGATAGGACCGTTGGTAGGGTTGACCAGCAATGCAGGGCCGTTCACGTCGTGCCCCGCTGCGCGCCGCCGGATACGGTGAACGGTGTAGCCCAGTATGCCCGCAAGGGCCGTACCCATCACCAGTATGGTCGATACTACTGTCGGCATACCATAGCGCAGTATGGCATTGTCTAAAACCGATTTATGGTTATTAACATTCAGCGTCTGTTCTTGTACGGTCGTTTGACCATTGGGCTGCGTTACCTGTGCCACCACTGTATGTGACCCATCTGGTAAGTTTGTCGTGTTCAGCGTGGAAGATGATGGCTTGCCGTCGACCGTATACGTCGTGTTGCCTGATGACGAGCTTGAACCAAGGTCAACCGTACCGCTAGCGCTGCCGCCATTCGTAGGCGCCGGGCTTGGAGTGGGACCGGGGGATGGAGTCGGCGAAGGTGACGGCGCTGGTGTCGGTGTCGGAGATGGCGAAGGGCTGGGTGCAGGTGTTGGTGATGGTGTTGGCGCGCCGTTTGGAAAATACGTCTGGAACTGGCTTGCATAGATAGCCCCCTGTGCAGTCCTGCTATTGCTGCCGTCGAGCAAGCTCTCATCTTTACCCATCACCAACTCGTATTCAGCCGAACCCGTCAAACCATATTGCTGGGCATTTACGAAAGTAGAGAACACCTTCGTATAAAACTGGTTTATGAACGACGTATTCGTGCTTAGGCACGGTGAGTTACTGCCCGCAACACCCAGATCCGATGCGTAGTTCCACTCGTCAATAAAAATGGGCATACCGGCATGTCCGATACTCGACATATCTCCGCCAATTTGCTGCAGATGCGCGGCCCAATTATCGACGCTACTCAGAAACTTAGACTGCGCATCCGGCTGGCCGGTGCCATTATTCTTTCCGCACGACCCGGCGTAGAAATGCCACACGATGTAATCAGGAGCTGGATTTGCTGTACTAGCGAAGGTTTTAATGTATGTTTCGTCGTACTGATAGTTTACTGGGCCGCCGTATTTAAAGTTTGAGCCCGTGATCTGTTTGAATCGTGGAATCTCCTTGCTCCAGCCATACGTTCCCGACACATACGTCTGCACCGATATTTTATTTGACCCCAAGTCCTCTTCGTTACCAAAGTCTACATACACCGTTTGCGTAGGAAAAATACCCTTAGCCAGCTGAAGAAGTGCGCTGTCCTTTGGATACGGATCACCCCCGCTATAGTTCGCTCCATGCACTACAAGCAGCGGCGTTGCACCTATCTGTTTTATACGATTCAAGGCCGTGGTGTAATCCGAATTAGTAAGCTGATCGCGAATCGGCATCCGAATAAGCTTTACACCCAGGCCCTGCGTGGCAGATACAACACCCGAACTTGTCAGGAACTGATCACTGGAGCTATCCATCGCCAGGTTGGTACCCCAGATAAGCGGGTTCGGCGGCGTAGCCGCCTTGCTGGGGCGCAACAAATGCCAGCCAATGGCCATCACCGTCACCGCCGCCACGACGGCGCCACCCCAGGTCAATACCTGCGTTAGCCGGCTACCACGCAGTAGATGCGCTTGCCCACTCCGTCCGTCGTATTGCTTCGTCATTTTAACCATAAGTATAGCTGAGCAGGCACAGCGAAACAATCTTTAGTGGATGAAGTTGTACCGTGCCGCAGCCACCGCAGGCATAGCACGGTAGTCTACTTGGTTCAGGCCAATGACATTCATCTCGGATATATGCCAGGCGCCATCGCCATCCACGCTCTCTACAAATGCCACGTGCCCTAGCGCACCGCCGCTGGTCTGCATAATGGCGCCTGGCGTAGGCGTGTGATCCACCTGGTAGCTGTCGGCACGCGCCCTGCTTGCCCACAAATAAGCGTCGCCCCAGGTATTGGGGACAGGCTTGCCTGTTTGTGCCCGGCGCTGCGCCGCCCAATAGGTACAATTACCAAACGCATATTTGTTGCCTACGTAAGGCATAGCATCCGACGGCGATATAGGCACGCTTATCATGAGTACGCCGCACGGACTGGCGGTGGGCTTACCGATTTGCGCATGGCTGAATGCCCAATCCGTACAGTACGATCCATCAGCAGCGCCCAATTGCACTAGCTGCTGCGCACTCGCGGCTGGGCTCAAGAATGCCACAAACTGTGCATAGCAAAATGCCAGGACAATAAGCGCCGCGCCGCCCCCTGCTATGCCTATCGCCAATTTATATTCCCACCGCAGCAGCGCAAAAATCCTGCGACTGTGGAATACGCCGCTAGAGGCGCCTCGCTGCAGCAGACGGCGGACAACTACGCAGCCAAAACACAATCTGTATATAACCAACCGGGCAACATGCAGTAATAAACGCCAAGCTTCCTGCACCATATGCAGTGGATTATATCACAATGATATAGCCAAAAGTATAAAAATATTGTACTATCTAATGATGCCCTCGCCTCATTCGAGCGGCGAAGGTTTTCACTCGCATCCCAACCATTTGCCATTTCCTCCGCCGCTAGAGTACGAGCCCTTCGCCCTCGCATCCACACTATTTGAAAACGTACATGCGAGCCATGAAGAATGGCAAAATGCGCTACGTTTATATGTGCGCGCCAGTTTTATGCCACAAGTACAGGCCATTGAGCGAGCTTT
>DASTXH010000075.1:0-2527 GCA_035758575.1 Saccharimonadales bacterium (SeqCode) | reverse complement strand
CGACCGTGAAAGGCGGTACGCTGACCATCGATTCTACATCGTTTGACTGGCACCGCCACTGCCCGGAGCTGTGCATTCCCGATACCTACGACGTTACCGTAACCGTACAGTCACCAAACGCCGGCTCTTTGACCACGCCGTTGCCGCCGCTCCCCTTTGAACAACAATAGTTACTTACAGGTTACAGGCCGCCGTACCCGCCGCCGTAGCCATAATAGTTGGCCCGAGGCTTGTAGTAGTTCGTGATCTTGAACGGCTGGGCATTGCCATCTGCCGGCATGATATATAGCTCATTACCTGATTTCTGCAACAGCACATACCCATCAGTAAACCAGCCGTACGGGCTATAGTCACTTGAGGTCAGGATGGTTTTGGCGTTCTGTGCATTACTGTCACCTACCTTCAAGCTATTCTGCCCATCGGCGTTTACCGACCAAAACAGCTTTTGGCCCGAGGGCGACTGCAGGTATGTCGCGTAATTGCCCGAATAAAAATTCTGGTCGGTCATGTCACTTGCAGCGGCCAGCTTGCCGCTCGTGTAGGTATAGTATGCCGTACCTTGCCCGGTACCAGTAGGCGCCATACTTACCGCCAATGTATTTGGATCGTCGTATGGGCGTATTGCAAAATATAGGTTGTACCAGTTGCCATCACCTGGCTGGCCGAAACTTTTTATCACGGTCGCACCGCTGCCGTCGGGATTGACGGCGTTCAGTGTAGCTTGTTTGCCGGCCAGACCGTTGAAGAACGTATATGGCCCTTGGTACCAGTTGAGCGCGTAGACGACCTTGCCATTCACAATGTAGACACTGCTGAGCGACTGTCCTGGTAGTTGTATTGAGTGCCGCTGGCCGCTGTTTGCGCGAGCACGGTAATGGATTTCGTGGAGGCGTCAAAACTCTTTAACGCCTGCTGGCCGTTTTGCCATGCGGAGATATTGTTGCGGTTTACCTGGTAGATAAACTTGTCGTTATCCCACCCAATGAGACTGAACGATGCATTACCCTCGTCGATGTTGGTCAGCTTGTCAGTGCTGGTGTCTATCAGGTCAATTTCGGAGTTACCGGTGGCCGTACGCTGCGCATACAGTGCCAGATATTTCCAGTCGCGCGAAGCAAGCAAGGTAGTGCCGTACAAGCTTTCGTTACCCGTGCCCGCCAGAACGGTTTGGCGGTTCGAGCCATCCAGGTCAGTCTTTACCACATCTATTTTGCCGCTAAGGTTAGACAGGAAATACAGCTTGCCTGCCGGTGTAATACTAAAGGTATTGGCCGCAACCTTTTGGTCGGTAACGGTAATCTTGCCGGATAGTGTATTGTAACCGCCCATAGCAACCGACACCTGCGGCAGCGACGCCTCGGCTGGCAGCACCAGAGTAGTGGTGCCATCGGCCGCAGTAACCGCGTCGGCATTCAATGCTTTGACGGTTGCACCGGCAACCGGCTTGCCGGTCAGTTTATTCAGAACGGTTACGGGAACTAGCCGGCCCAGCGCCATAATCTTTACAGTGACAATGTTGGCGGTCCTGCTGAGGCTAACAAGCCTACTTTGTCCATACGACTGATAGTATTTTTTATCAACACTCAATGTACGGTAGCCAACGCGCGCGTGCAGCGTTGCCTTGCCCGCCACGCCGGTGGTGACGCTATGGCCGTCAAGCACTACGGTAGCCTTACTGACTGGCGAGTTGGTTTTGCTATCCACGACTGTTATCGTCACGTCTTCTTTCATCACCACGCCCAAAAGCGTATAGCGTGTAAACGGCACAGCCGCCAGGACGCCCAAGACCACCAGAATAGTCGCCGGGACGGTGAACAGTTTCTTAGCCCAGTAGCGCCCGCATAACTGCCCGAGGAAATGCGAGGGCTTCTGCTTTTTGTCCGCCGACACTACGGGAGCCTCCTGTACTGGCTGTTCGCCTGCCGCTTCTAGTTTTTCTTCGTGCGTAACTACGGCCTCCGGCTGTTTTGCCGGTGCCTTTTGGTGTTTTTTGCGCTTGGACATGGTAGCTCCTTTGCTTGGAGTGTAGCAGAAATTAGCTGCTGCAAATAGAGCGCTAGAATAGGACGGTGGTATTGGGTAATTTTGCTTTTAGGCCGTCTATCTGGGCCGCCGAGAGTGGATTGCCGGTGAGGTTCAGGGTCTTTAGCTGCGTAAGGTTGGCAAGTTCATTTGGCAGCGTATTGATCTGATTGTAGCTATAGTCCAGCGTCTGCAAGTCGTGCAGTTGACCGACCTCGGCAGGCATGCCGGTCATATCGTTGTGACTGGCATTGAGCGTTACTAGCGGCATCAGGCGGATTTCGGCAATCAGCGACCCCTGCAGATTGTTGTATGATACGTCCAAAGATTGCAGATGGGTCATATGCCCCATCTGTGAGGGCAGCGACCGCAAGCTATTGTGCGACAAGTCGAGCTGGGTGGCATTTGTTTGGTTATAGATATCCGCACCGACGCTAGAAAGCCCGGCATTTGCATAACTAAGCACATGCGCTCCCGATGGCGTGCCGGCCGGCGACTGCGTTTT
>DASTXH010000032.1:0-2820 GCA_035758575.1 Saccharimonadales bacterium (SeqCode) | reverse complement strand
GGGGAATAACTCTTCTATCTTGCGCTGCTGCGCTGGTATAGAGAGGGACTGGCGTTCCTCCTGTTCTGTAGATTTACGGACGTAGGCTATATACCGCATGTGACATACCCATCAAAAAGGACAGCTTGGCTGTTTCCGCATCCAGTCATATATCATGCCTTTCTGCACCAAGCTGCCCTTAATGAGCAGAAACAAATACATGATATACAAGCACACCGAATGCGGAAACATTTTTATTGTATGTTATGCTTCTCGTCGCGCCAATACTTTTATGAGGCTCAATAGCGCTAAAGCCTGCAAACGTGCTTCCTCTTTGGAGATAGATTTGCCGTAGGTTTGCTTATAGAGCTTCTGGTAACTCGCAATTTGCTCGTCGGTTAGCTGCATGCCTACTCCATGCCGTACAGCCGTGCCTTAAGCGTCCTGGACTCCTGCCAGTAGTGTTTTGCATCGACCTGTAGTGACCCATTCCAATATGCCTGAGCTGTTTCGTGTAGGTCGTCCTGCCATTGGAACCGGAATGTGATACGGGCGGTGTTGTCTGATTGCTTCAAATCGACCAAATGAAAGCCTTTACATAATAGGGCAATAGCAAGCCCCATATCCTGTGTACCTAATAATGCGCGTGCCATATATGCTCCTTATTTAACTGACACCCTCATACTAGGCCGCTCTACATAGTGCCGAGTCGTTTCTGAGTCAAATCGTGCGGCTTATCGCTCGTTACAGAGATACAGCAAGCGGATTACACATCATTGCAAGTCGAAGCTATCTTGACAGCCTTCAAGTATCTGGCGTAGCTCGTGGTCGTTTATGAGCACACCTTCCTTGAGCATCACCGTGTTTATGCCAGAGTCAAGCAACTTCCGATGTATCAAGCCCTTAAAACCTATACCCTGCACCACATTGCTTATCTTCAAGTTAGCCGGGAGTCCTGCTTGCTCCCTGGTAAGCTCCTGCCCTTTGTGGCTTACCATGCTCTTGAGCAGTTTATGCGGATTGCCGTTATATGCAAGCCGGTGCTTAGAGACAAGGGTGTATGCTCCGGCATGAATGACCAGCCTTCGGCTTTCCATCTCTGCGCGCAAGTCATGCATGGGTAACGCTTTCGGTGGCGTCAGCGTGTTCACATGGTCTGGCTCATAGCTTTTTAGCTGCGTGAGTTCTTTAATAATGTCAAGCAATGTTGTCAGCGCTTTGTTGAGGTTTGCCGTTGCTTTCGTGAACAGTGTCTCGCGGCTGGCGCTTTCATAGCACGGCTCAATAAGCACGTCAGGGGTAGCCATGAACTTTAACATAGAATACTTCGGTATCGCTGGACTTCTGAGCGTTGCAAGTACGCTATCGCGCCAGGTGCAATACTGCCCTGAGTAGCTTAGGCTATGCATTGGCCGGTTTGTTGTAGAGCCGCCAAAGAGACGGATTTCAAATGATCGGTGGTCTCCCCACGCTATGAGCGTTTGCATCATTGCCCGCTTGAGGTTCATGCCTGCTTCGTACAGTGTTGCCAGAAAGTCAATAATGGTGCTCAGATCACAAGAAGGCACAGTGATGGAAAAGTCCAAAGCGCTCATATTGTGTCTGGCTGCTCCTATTGGATTATGTCGCGTGCCCATTGCACCTGTAGCGCTGCATGAAAGATCGCCCGCGCTGATCGGGATAGTTTGCTAAGGTTTACTACAGTGCCTATACCAATATGAGCTTAGACGCCAGTGGTTTGCGGTAAGAATGTTTACAGTCAAGCGTACCTGTACAGGCTAAAATAGTTGGCAAATTAGTATACTCCAAATAATACATGTCAGTATGAACAGAGGTTAGCTTGCTGATCTAAGGAGTCGCAACACAATGAAAGATGATAAAAAACTGCAACGCATGCTCTTACGCATGATTACTGAGGCGGGCTACTGGGCTGACCATGACGACCTGATAATAAAGGCTGGAATAAGACGTGCAGACCCCATGCGCATACGCATTGGCAAGCAAACACACCCCTCAGCTGTACAGATACGGCATCAGTTCAAGCTCCTGGAAGAAAAGGGCGCAATCAGGAAAACGGTAACAACGCCATACATTCGCTACGAGATAACTACGCTCGGCCATGCCTGGCTCAAACCGTGGTATCAAAGACTTGGCGAGTCGTTGGGTAAGCAGGCGAGCAGTATAGTTACTGCGGCAATAACCAGCATTGTCATTTTAGTACTATCAGAGATTGTTAAGCGAGCGCTGCACCTCTGACCAATGGTATACATGGCGTCTGCGCGGCGGTAGCCGCGCGGGAGCAGGCCGCGTTAACGTAGTGATAGCGGCCTAGCGACCCCACAGCGGACTACATACAGCGGGCGGTGCCAACTATGTAGGGATGGCCGCAACCACTAATACCCTTGGTACTATCGCGGACTTTGCAAACCACAGATTTTTGCTGCTCTGTCAAGTGGAGACAAATGGCGAGTATCCCTTGACGTCAAGGAATGGCATAACTGCGTAAACCTGTTACCTTGCTTATTGAAGTCCGGCCTTTCTATACTCGATACGTAGAAAGGAGGCTAAATGAACCAACACAAGTTTGAGCTAAATGGTGATTGGGTTGAGCCTAATAGAAAAGGACAACGCCACTACTACAGCACCTGCAGATGGTGCCATATAACGGATTCGCCGTTTCGTAATGTTGGCGTTTGCAAGGAATGGCGTGTTTACCTATACTGATCACATGCCCCTAATCGGGTAACAATTCACAGACCTAAACTGAGTAGCTTAACGAAAGGCATGGTCATAAACCCACGCAAGCACTGAACCCGTCGTTCAGGTACTGCTTGCGTGGTC
>DASTXH010000019.1:0-13401 GCA_035758575.1 Saccharimonadales bacterium (SeqCode) | reverse complement strand
GGTACTGGCTGCAAGCCGCGCACCTGCACCAAAAAGCGGTCTACGCCGACTACCTCGCCAACGGGGCGGCCGCTTTCGACCAAACGGTTAAAATGCAGATTGTCGCTCATGCCGCAACTCCTTGGCCAACGGCGGGCATAGCCGGCTGCTGGGGCTGCGTTGGCTCCGGTGCTACGGGGGCTTGCGCAGGTATCTTACCCAACGCCGCAACGGCATCTCGCAATAAGGGTCGCCGCTTCTGCAGATGCTGTCGCAGTGACATATCAAAATATTTGTTGGGCGTACGCACCACGCAACCGGCGGCCAACGACGGCTGCAAACCTACGCGCACCAGCACGTGCGGATCGGTATTTTTGCGGAACCACAGCACGATCTTCTGTAAAAATGCCGAGGAGGGATCGACCGCAAAGCTTATATGCACCACCGGCGCATGCGCTGCAAGCTGCTGCAGAAACACAGCAAGGTATTCACGGGCAGCCGGTTCCAACAGATTCACCCCATTGACTACGGCTAATTCATCCAGCATCCGTGTGGTTTTGGGCATTTTCGCCATCGGTTGCCCGGGCGTACGGATCTTCTGCTGATGCATGTAATTGTCCAGGGAGACCAGTTCATGGGTCAGCCGCGACACGTCCGACACGGTCATCACCAGTGCGGGCAACTGCGGGCTCTTGGGCGTATGCTCACTCATAGCCTTAGGCACCCTGTTTAATATCTTCCAGCATGGCCTGCTTGTTGGCCTCCAGCTCACCCAGGATAAACTCTAACTGATCGTTTAGGCTTATCTGGTCGCCAATGGCCAGCATGATGTAATGATTTACGATATCGGCAGTATTTTCTTCAAAACGTTTGATTAGCTGCATCTTTTCGGCCTCAATCTGCTGGCGCACCTGTTCGCCCATAGCCTGGCGCTGTGCATCGATGGCTTGGTTGGTCTTTTGGATGGAGTCGATGGCCAATTGTTTGGCATCCATGATGGACTGTTCGTATTTGTCGAATTCTTCTTGCAGCTTACGGGTAATCTCCGACTTCATGTATTCATTGAGCTGCGAGGTCGTCAGGCGAAGATCCTGCTGCAGGAACATGGCGTTCTCGCCGATAATCTTCTCGAAGTGCAAGCGGCCGCGGTTACGCAGCTCCTCACGGAACTCAGCGTTGAATACGCGCTCTACATCATCCTCGGCAGCTTTCGCATAATCCGCCGGTATAGTTTTGGCTGTGGGTACGCCGCTGCCGCCGTTTATGCGCACAGCCAGCCACAAAAAAGCAATCGCGGCCACCGCCAGCATCCCCAACATACACCCGAGCCACCATATCGTCATTATGCTTGTCCGCCCACCATGCTCATGCTTATAACCTTAGTAGTAAATATACCCCAAACAGACCAATTATGAAAACGATCACACTCACTAAAACCACCTGCATCACGCTGCGCACGATAGACCGCCGCGCCAACGGATTGCGCCCGATAGATACTACGCCATTGCGTACGCCGCTATACAGCAAACTGCCCGAAATAAATGCCGTCAGCACCAAGACACCTAAGCTTAGATATACGCGCGGTGCGCTAACTGATTTGTTGGCTATAGAAGAACTGGCTACCTGCAGAAAGCCCGGCAAATCGCCCGTACCCTTGCCCAGGTTAGGGTTGCTCGTGACGTTTACCGCCACCGTTATAACGCCTATGTTCACTGTGGTCTTTGCGCCGTTGCTGGCCGTTACCGTGGCCGAACTGGTGGCGCTGGAGGCACTCCCGCTAAAGGCTGAAACCGCCCGGCCCAACACGGTCTGCTCGGTATCTTGCGCCTTCATACCTATGCCATTTAGGCCAGAGATAGAAATGTAATCACCTACGTTGATCGCACCGTTCTGGTTACTGACCAGCACGTTATACTGGCCGCTGGTCGCTACATACACCTGGGTCGTTGTGGTGGATCCCGACAGCGTCAACGGTGCATCGCTGGCGGATATAGCTACGCCCAACATATCGGTGATGTTGTGCGTCGTGAGCAACACGACCTTTGTGGTGTCCTGACGGTTCAGCCCCACAATCATGCCTTGACGAATAGAGGAATCTGCGACCGTGTAACTCTGGGCGATGCCGTCGGTAGCGGTCGGCGTGCTGGTGGCCGCCGCCGGCAATGCCGCCCCAAGCGCGAGCAATACCACGATACCGGCTGCGATAGTCAGGCGGACAGATTTACGCATCTTGTAGTAAGTATAGCCGTGCGTGTACACACAAGCAATGCACAAGCACTATGAAGATGCTACACTGCCTACATGATACTCATTGGCCACCGCGGCGCCGCTGGGCTTGCGCCAGAGAACACGCTTGCTTCTATCAAAAAAGCCCTTGAATACCGCGTAGACATGCTCGAGGTAGACATACGTGCCACCAAAGACAACTACCTGGTATTACACCACAATGAGGCTCTTGTTGATGCCGCCGGCAATAACTTGCACATCCGCGACTGCACACTCGCAGAACTAAAAACACATAAACCCGACCTAGCCTTGCTTGACGACGCCATAGCGACAGTCGACCGAACAGTACCGCTGATCATCGAAATCAAACCTGGTGAACCAGTGGAGCTACTTACCGAGCGCATCCGTCAGGCACGCGCCAAAGGCTGGCAGCCCAACGACTTATGGGTGGCATCGTTCCATTTTGCCGCGTTGCAGACAATACACACCGTGCTGCCCGACGTACCACTTATCGTCAACGAACAGTGGTCGGGCGTACGCGGCTCGTTTCGCTGCCGACGCCTGCAAACGCACTACATTGCCATGAATGCCCGCTGGCTATGGCGCGGCTTTATCCGCAGCGTTGGCCGCAGCGGCTATCACTTGTTTGCGTATAACCTCAACGACCCAAAAAAAGCCCGCCGCTGGGAACATGCCGGACTCGCCGGCGTATATACCGACTACCCCGACCGCTTCCGCACAGTCTAGCTTTTGCCTGCGATTCCAGCAAGGACATCTACCAGCGTACGCACGTCTGCCTCTGTAGTTTGGCGGCCAAAAGTAAACCGCAGTGACGCCTGCGCATCTTTGCGCGCTACACCCATAGCCCGCAGCACGTGCGACGGCTCTTCGTTGCTGGCGCTACATGCCGAACCGGCCGCCGCCTGGATTCCCGCTTCATCCAGCAGCATAAGTACCCGTTCGTTATCTTGACCCGGCAGCGTGATATGCACGTTGTTTGGCAGGCGCTTCTTGCGCGAACCGTTCACGATAACGTCCGGTAGCTGCCGCTCCATAAGATCAAAACAAAGCTTCTGCAGCTGCTGCAACCTGTACGACTCATCGGCGCGCATCGTTTGCGCAATCTGCAGTGCCGTACTAAAACCAATTGCCCCCGCCACATTCTCGGTGCCGCTGCGCAGTCCCCGTTCCTGTCCGCCACCGTACACCAACGGCTCCAGATGCACGCCAGTTTTCACCCACAGTACGCCGCTTTGTTTAGGGCCGTATATCTTGCCGCCATTCAGCGTCATCAGGTCTACACCCAAGCGGGAAACATGTATATCCAGGTAGTTTGCGGCCTGCGCCGCATCGGTGTGCACATACAACGGCAACGTGTTGCCTGCCTTTTTGCGCGCAATCAGTACTTCACGTACTAATGCCGCAATCTCGCGAATAGGCTGTATGGTACCAACTTCGTTGTTAGCATACATGATGCTCACCAGCACGGTGTCATCGCCTATAGCGCGTTCCAGGCCTGCGATATCCAAGAGCCCGTCCGACATTACCGGAACTTCGGCGCAGTCATAGACATGCGCCGCAGACAATATCGATTCATGCTCAATGGCGCTTACTACTACTTTTTTGCCGGGAAAGGCGCGCATCAACCCATGGATCGCCAAATTATTTGCCTCGGTGCCCCCGGCAGTAAAGATTATTTCTGATACACGAGCCCCAAGCACCGCCGCTACGCCGGCACGGGCAGATTCCAGGCTTTGCCGTACTTGTTTTGCAGCCAAATACGTTGCAGACGGATTATAAAACTGCTGGCTAAAATAGGGCTGCATGGCCGCAAGCACCCGGCTATCTACCGGCGTAGCGGCGGCATAGTCGGCATAAATCGTATTCATAAGCTTTAGTATAAAACGCCAGAGAAAACTAGGCGATATATTGGGCAATGCGTTGTAGCTCGGTGTTCACCTTTTCTACATACGCTTGCATTGCCAAGTAAAAATTATGCGCCTCTTCCTTGGTGAGCGCTTGATACACGCTATCACCCTGCGACTTGACGACGCCATTTGGACGGATATCATACCGGGTCGTTAAGGCGTGCTGTTTGCCTTGCTCGTCTTTCCACTCTTCGTGCCACACCCAGGTGTGCTCGTCTAAGCAGAAAAACTCACGGCGGCCACCTTTGGGAATGGGACCAAATATCTCACCGCCCAGGCGGGCCTCATAGTGTAATAATGCGCGTTGAAAATCTGCCTTACGCTGATCTTGCTTGCGTGCCTTCGTATGCGTAAAAATATCACGCAGCATTAGTGTACGCCTCGTTCACGCGCGCACGATACTCGTTGAGGTCGATAGGCTTAGGGGTTACAGCTTCTGTATACGTACTTTGTGAAGCTGATAGATCGGGCCCGTTCATCTCAAGCAGTCCACGAAGTGCGTTGCGTCCATTTATAAGGCCGGCTTCATTCTTCTCCATTTGCTGATACACCTGTTCGCGGTGCATGGAGCCGGTGAACTGTTTCAATTCGGGAGCGTTGGGTGACATGGTTCCTTCCTCCTATACGCGAAATAAGTTTTGTGCGTTCTGCGTGGTGATTGCGGCAATGTGTTCTACCGATTCACCCCTTTGTTGCGCCATAAACTCAACCACTATCCTCGTGTGATAAGGTTCACATATAGTACCACGGTACGGGTGAGGCGTCAAGAAAGGCGCATCTGTTTCCAGCAGCAAATGTTCGATAGGGATAGCCCTGTACATTGCCTGCTGCGAAGGCTCTTTGGCGAACGTAGCGATGCCGTTCACGCCAATGTGTAGGCCGTTCTGTACGGCACGCTGCATGTTTGCCTGGCTGTCTGTAAAGCTGTGCAACACACCTCGGATCGGCTGCCTTGCGTGATACTCATCGAAAATCGGCCAGAAATCGTCGAACGCCTCACGTACGTGAAATACCATCGGCAAATCGTGCTTCTGTGCTAGTTCTATCTGGAAGCGCAACACAGCCACTTGTGCCTCCTTAGGCGAATGGGTGTAGAAATAATCCAGGCCGCATTCGCCTACCGCGACTACTTTGGCGCGTTTGGCGAGCTTGGCAAAGGCATCCAAGCGTCCCTGATTGCCGGCATAGTGCTGGGATTCGTGCGGATGGATACCTATGGATGCCCAGCAGTTTTCACGATTTTTCACGAAGTCTATCGCCAGTTCACTGTCGGCAGCATCACAGCCCACGCATAGCAGGCGGGTTACGCCCGCTTCACGTGCATGCGCTATGATGGCATCGCCGCTCGGGTCGGCCAGCTTCGCCCAGCGTTCACGCGTAGCGCGTTCACCGGCGTCTAATCCGGCCGACTGGACATGGCAGTGGCTATCAAAGAGTTCTACTGCCATAGTTATGCTTCTTTAGGAGCTTCTTGCTTAGGAAATAGGGTGCCACTCAGTGGGCGTAGGATACCCTCGGCAAACACACCTTTAATCTTGGCAGCCGTATCAGGCATAAACGGCTCGAGCAAATCGGCAATCTCAATCAGGCAGCTCGCCTGGTAGGCCAACACTTCCCGCAAGTGGTCAGCATCGCCCGTTTTGGCAATGGCCCACGGCTTCTCTTCGTCGATATACTGGTTCAGTCCGCGCACCTGATCCCATACCTCGTCCAGCGCCCGATCAAACTTGCAGGCAGCCAGTGCGGCATCATACGCTGCGGTATCGTGCTCGGCCGGCGGAATGTCGCCGATCAGTCCGTCCTGGTATTTTTGGATCATTACCGCTGTCCGCTGTACGGCATTGCCCAGCTCATTAGCGAGCTCGTTGTTATATGCCGCCTCAAAGGTATCCCACGTAAAATCACCATCTTCGTACGATGGAATATGCCGCAGGAAATAGTAGCGGAATGGATCGGTACCGTACTTATCGATAACATCATTCGGCGAAATGTAGTTACCAAGCGATTTGCTCATCTTCTTGCCATCTACATTGATGAACCCATGCACATACAGCGCTTTTGGCAAGGGCAACTTAAGACCCAAAAGCATCGCCGGCCAGATCGCCGCGTGGAACCGCGTAATATCCTTGCCGATTACTTGCACATCAGCGGGCCAGAATTTCTTGAAGTCATCGTGCTCAGGATAGCCCAGCACCGTTATGTAGTTCATGAGCGCCTCGAACCATACGTACATTACCTGGTTGGCGTCGCCAGGCACGGGAATGCCCCAGGTAATCTTATCTTTCGGCCGCGAAATGCTGATATCCTCCAAGCCCTCTTTCAAAAGTGACAACATCTCGTTGCGGCGTGATTCGGGCATCACCAAAAAATCCCCGCTAGTAATACGTTCATAAATGGCATCAGTATACTTGCTGAGTTTAAAGAAGTAGTTCTCTTCCTCGATCTTCTCGTACGGCCGGTTGTGGTTTGGGCATACGCCGTTATTGGCCTTCACCTCAGTTTCAGTAAAAAACGCCTCATCTCCGGTACAATACCAGCCAATATACTTGGTCTTGTAAATATCCTGTGTAAGCGCCTTCCAAATAATCTGCGCGCGCTGCATATGCGGCTTGTCGGTGGTGCGGATAAAACGGTCGTTGCTAAGGTTCAGCCGCTGTGCCAAATCTTGGAACGATTGGCTCATTTGGTCGGCCAGCGCCTGCGGCGTCAGGCCTTTCTCGGCTGCTTTTTCGGCAATCTTGCCGCCATGTTCGTCGGTGCCGGTGCAAAACAACGTCGGCTTGCCCTGGTGCCGTGCGTGCCGTGCCAGCACATCGGCCATGATAAACTCCATGGCGTGTCCCAGGTGCGGCTCGCCGTTCACGTATGGTATCGAGGTAGTTACATAAAAATTGCTCATGATAACCTATCTGTTTGATTCATAAATAAAATAGTATAGTGTAAGAGAATATTAGCCCTGGCAGGGCATAATGCAAAGCGCATAAACGGCGGCCGTATTTTGCAGTATCATCACATGTCATATTGTACCAGATGGGCCATAATATATTTCAATAATGTTCTACCGGTGGTATCTCAACAATGTCCGAAAATATAGCATCTGCCAGCCTAGCCAGTAGCGAGGCACTCCGGCCATTTCTAGCCATAGATACGGCGGATACGGGGAACGACAACCATGGTTATCTGAAGCCTATGCATGTGCTCGAACTCCTTTCGCAGTACCGCCACTACGCTCTTCCGCCCGCTCCAAACGGACGCCCTACCGGAGACGTATATATACACAATCTGTTCAATACCGACACCGCTGTGTGCGTCCTGACGGACCACGACGGTACTGCCGCCCTAAACGAGACAGCCCGACTCGATCGCAACCAGCTGTTCTCTACGTTTCTTAGGAAGCGCCACATACCGCATACCGCCGAAGATTTAGACAGCTTTATGAATACGCTTCATCTTCTATCTTCGCCTGGCGGCAACCACGATCCCGCTATCATGACCCGTATGCTCGCCCAAGCCGCGTTTCATCTAGCCAAACGGCGCACCCAGCACAACAGGCTCGCACCCGAAGCCGTACCGTTTGGACAGGGCGATGCTAGGCACGCGATGGCGCAAATCCAAGACACCTTTTTTGCCTTGTGCAATTCCCCGCCGGACGAAAGAGACATGCAGCCATTCTATTACGATAATGGAACGTTCACCACAACATCGACGTTTGACAAGCAGGGCGGCAGCTTACTCGAGTCTATATACCTGCGCGTCACCTGGCCGCTCTTTCATCAATCGGATACCGCAGTATCCGGTGCACGCTACATACTGCGCAGCGAATACGGCATTCCGGTAGGCATCCTCAGCAAAGGAGCCCGCGGTACACAGTTGCTGCGCATAGCCAACGAGATAGTGGATCACGGCGGCTCGATGCCGCCGGGCGTTATTATCATTACTCCTGAGAATAAAGGCGACGCGCTGGAAGCCGCTATATGCCAAGGCGTATTCACCAACCCCGACCTGCGCCTTGTACACTTGGATGACAATATCAAACACATAAAAGACCTACAGGCCGCATGCGCCCGCATGCGCGAAAACGGCAGCCGCATACAATTCTCTCCGGTGCACGTAACCATGGAGGCGCCATCCGTCAGGTACTCGCATCCAATCAACCAAGGGCTCGCAAGACTCGCCCTCGCACATCGCTTAAATCCTACGCCCGAGCCGGACCTAGAGGGCATCCCGGTCATCGATAGGTACTACGACAGCCCCTCTATAGCCCAAAAGGTGGCATACATACTGCAAGCCATGCAGCCGCCCCCGGAGCTTATTTAAACAGCTTCGCGACTTCGTCGTGCTCAAGGGGATCAAGGTCGGCGAACAGGTCAGTTTCGTAGATTTCCGCAACTTTATACAGATAGTCGTTCAGTGAGCGCGGATAGACATGGAAATGCACATGGTCTTTCTTGAGGCGATTTTGCGGCATGAATGGCCGGTAGTTCTGACGGACATCACAGCCATCGCCTAGTTTGCCGATAATCTTCTTTTCTATATAGAAAATAAGATCAAAGATACCCGCCAACTCCTCGTGCGTGAGTTCCCAGGGCTTTTCTACGTGCCGCTTTGGGATAACCAAGAAGTGCCCCGGTACCTTACGCGGATTGCTGAGGATAACACGCGCTGCTTCATTTTCGCGCAGCACCCTATCCTTTGGCTGGCAGAATACACAGTCTTTGTCGGTCATAGTGTAACTATAGCAAAGATGGAAGTTTGGCGCGACGCGATATGAAGAGTACAAATGAAAAAGGCAGCGCGAATACTAACGCCGAGCAATACAGGGTCGCTCGCTTTGTTCGCTCTTCCGCGAAGTCTTCCTCGGAGCTACGCCCCTGTGGCAGGCTTCGCTGCACCGAACCTGACGCTCACTGCGTTCGCTTTTCACAGGTTCGATCATGCACTACTAACCACTAAAAAAGGCTGGTCTACGACCGGCCTTTTTTAGTGGTGGGCAATACAGGGCTCGAACCTGTGACCTCGGCAATGTGAATGCCGCGCTCTAGCCAACTGAGCTAATTGCCCATAATGAGGGCATTATACCACATCCCCACCGCACGCTTCCGTTATGCCGCCAGGCACAGCGTGTTCCTTGTTGTCTTTGCTGTTTCTTCTGTCTTATTCTTGTCTGGCCAAGAACCAAGCCACCTACTTTTGCCATTGCTCAAAAGTAGGCAAAACGCTAGGCCGAGCTCCCCCGTCCTCGGGCAGCAGTTGTGAAGCCTGACAACCGCCTCGACAACTCGGCGGTTCGGCGCCTCAGACAGGTCGAGGCGCCGAAGGAAGCTGTCAGTTTCACTGAACAGACTGCACCGGGTACGCTCCGCATGGCCAACACGGCTGCAAGTGCAGTGGTAGTTTGGCAGTGCACCGATGCAGCTATGTTTTGGTAGCACACTGAGGTGCTACGTGCACTGGTGGTTGTATCGGCATGCGGAGCCCTCACGGTGGAGCTGTTGTGGCAGCGACAATTTCCTTCGGCGGCCCAACTCTGTTTGAAGGCGCCAAGCCGCCAAGTTGTTGGGCCGATTGTCGCTGTGACAACGGCGACCAGAGGGGGTGGAGCCGCCTAGATTTTTTGGCTACTTTTTGATCATGCAAAAAAGTAGCAGGGCCTGCCACGGCTAGTGGCAGATGGAAGGGAAAAGAAGATCTGCTGGAGCAAGAAAGGACGAAACAGGAACAGGGCGGACGCAATAGCACTAAGCGTGCTTGTGATGGTGTGGTGCCGTCAGCATATCAAGCAGCCGCTGGGTTGCAGCCGCCACTTCATCTACCGCTTGGTCAAAAGCAGCTTCGTTGATCTTAGATGGCTTGCGATACCCCGACACTTTGCGCACATACTGCAACGCCGCGGCGCGCATTTCTTCGTTAGTCGCTTCTACGGTGCCTTCCCTTAGTACTTTTATGCTCCGGCACATAAGCTACTCCGGTTTTTTGTCTATATAGTCCTGACACAGGCGCTCAAACACGCCATTCGTCCAGCCAAAACCGGTCTGTGACGGATACACACCCTTCACCGGCGGCTTCTCGGGGTTTACCACATTATACTTCTCCAGAAAGATGCCATGCGTCTCAAACCACGACAAATTGCAGCGTAACCACTTCATAGCAACCCGCTGTGCATCCTCGTGATAACCGTAGCGTTCCAGCGCGCGTATGACTATCAGCTGCAGCGGCGCCCAGCCGTTAGGATATGCCCATTGCGTTGGCATACTGCCCATAACATATTGCTTCACCGGCAGCGAATCGGTCGTCGCCAAACCGCCTTTGTTTTCAAACCGGCGCAAGGCCCGCACCAGTGCAGCAGCCTGAGCATCATCCACCATACCGGCCCACATCGGGAAATACGCCGCAAGACTGCTGATATTACCTCGACGCTTTTTTACGTAATTGTAATCGTAGTACAGCCCACGGATGCGGTCCCACATAAGCTCGTTCATTACCGCCTTACGCGCGGCCGCAGCATCTTCCCACTTTTTTGCCTCGGATTCATCGTTGAACTTCCTGGCGACAGCTGCAAAATCTGTCTCATATTTGTACAGCAAAGCGTTCAAATCTACCGGCAAGTAATGAAGCGCCTTGTGGCTGAACCGCGGCGTATAATCCCAGCCGCTTTCGGCTTCGGCCAGGTCGTGCGTCATGTTGATGTCGTAATACCGCGACAAACCACGATACGCCTGACGGTCATTCGGCTTTTTGGTGCCCATCCACACAATGGCATACTCTTGCTTAGCCAGCGAGATGGCATCTTTAAGCCACTTATCCCCTGGCTTGTATGTTTCGTAGACCTCAAGGATAAAGCTTGTCAAAAATGGCGGCTGCGAGCGGCCCATAAGGTATGTACGTGATGCATTCGGAATAACCTTGAACCGCTTAAACAGGCTCATCAGGTTCTCAAGGATACCAGCCGCAAGCTTCTTATGCTCATCATCGTACAGCCCTTGGCATATGAAATAACTATCCCAGTAATACATCTCGTTATAGTCAAAACTGGCAGTTACGTCATAGCTTGGCACTAGATACGGCTTGGGCAGACCAAGCAGTGTTTCGTCATCTTTGGGGTGGAAGCGCTCCACATGGTGCCAGTAGTCGGCTATATAGGCACGGGCTGCCGACACATCGTTCGCAGTCAATGCTGCGCGTTTACGGATGACCAAGCTGTTACGAAATGTGTCTTTCGCCTTTGCAAAATCTATCATAAGAAATACTCGCTTTATCGTTATGTCACGGCATAGGGTATGCGTACATGAGCCCTATGGAACTACATACTATTTAAACACCCGTAGTCCAAAATAAAAAGGGCACCAAAACGGCGCCCTTTTACCACGCTAGGCTGGTTTTCTCCAAACTCCTATACCGACAGTCGGCGCAGCTCCAGTTTTACCTTTAGTGCCTGTGACCGACTAAACCGACCCTTGCTTTGCCTGCGGTTTAATATATCTTCGTCACGATTCCGTAGATGGTGCGTACGTAGCATGCTTGTTACCCTCGCTTTTCTGCCCTTACTAGGTGGCAAGCGGTACTATAAACAGCCCGGCTGAAAGACGGCTTTAGCATTGTGCGCTATATTACATTTGCAGATATATCATAATTTGATATATTACAAATATGGATATACCAGAACTATTGTCACGGACCGCATTTAGTATCCTGCTGGCGTTAAGCCTGAAGCCCCGCCACGGCTACGAACTCATGCAACAGGTAGAGCACGACACCGCTGGCCGCGTAAGGCTAGGACCTGGCGCACTTTACGGCACTGTTAAACAACTCGTAGATGCGAACCTGATTGAAGAAATGCCGTTTGAGGGAACGGAGCGACGGCGCTATTATCGCCTCACTAAAAAGGGCTGGGACCGCCTGGGAGCGGAAATGCAGTACTATGAACAGACCGTACGTCTTGGTCGCGAGCGACAGGCATTATCAGATAATACAGGGGCTTTTGCATGGACACTCAGCTAAAACGACGATTTCCGCGATACGCGCGTTGGCTACGTCTCTACCCTGGTGCATACCGCAACCGCTACGGCGAAGAAATGCTGCAAACGCTTGCCGATATGTTGGACTATTCCGTGTCCGCAGCAGAACGACGCCGCGTGTGGATACGTACCGTACTCGACCTGCCGCTTGCGGCCGCACAACAACAGCTTATAACTCTAGGAGAAACCATGCACCAGTCAGCACTTGTCAAACGTAGCTCAATTATAAGTGGCGCATTGCTGCTGCCTTTCTTTGCAGCGCTTGCCGCTAACGCCCTAGACAAAACCCTCCGTAATCAGACGCTCTACCATAGCAGCCTATGGAGCATGCCATGGCTGGCACTTTGGGTGCTGTATTTGCCGCTGATGGCTGGAAGCGTCGCAGTGATAGGCATTATCGTAGCCCTGCTCCGCAATCGCAGCCAAGATACACTCTCCATCGTCACCTGGCCACTGGTGGGCATAGCGATAGTAGCACTGGCTATTGTGGGCATGGTATTTTTCCATGATAGCGTGCACTGCGTGACAGGCAACCCTGTCCGTGAATTACGAAATCTGCACGCTACACTATCGTGCATCGGACAGCGGTAGGTAGCGCAGCCGTACGCTACTTTTGTTGGCGCTTGCGCTTATTGGGGTCAAGCTCCCGCTTGCGCAGGCGCAATGATGTAGGCGTCACTTCTAACAGTTCATCGTTTTCGATGAAGTCGATAGATTGTTCCAGGCTCAGGATGGTCGGTGGTGTCAGCTGCACTACGCCATCGGACGATTTGCTGCGCATGTTTGTCAGGTGTTTTGCCTTGCAAACGTTGATTTCCATGTCTTCTTGGCGAGTATTCAAACCGACAATTTGGCCGGCGTATACCTTCTCGGCGGGACCAACAAAGCACGTACCCCGCTCTTCGGCAGTCTGCAATGCATAGGGTGTAGTAACGCCGGTTTCAAAGGCAATCAGTACGCCGTTGCGTAGTTGCTGGAGCGGTGCGCCAAGTGGCTGATACGCCGTGACCAACGAGTTCATAACGATAGTACCCTTGGTCTGCGTCATGAGGATGTTGCGCAGGCCTAGGAGCGCCCGGGTGGACAGTTCATATACCAGCTTGGTCACGCCCTTAGATGCCGAGCTGAACTGTTCTTTTAAGATGGCGCGGCGCTGGCCAAGCTCCATCTGGACCGTGCCCACATGCTCGGCAGGAACTTCGATGATCAGCTCTTCGATAGGCTCGACAGTCTGGCCGTTTTCTTCATGCGTC